>NZ_AFWT01000034.1 GCF_000224065.1 Thiorhodococcus drewsii AZ1 | reverse complement strand
CGTTGCAGACCCCAAGGATCGTGGAACGCTCGGCGTCGCTGAGGCGATTGGCCAGGGTGCGCCCCTGGGCCGCCGCCGCGCGGGCATCGGCCTGGATGCCGTCCTCGCCACGCCAGCGCTGCAGGGTGCGTACCGACAGCCCCACGACCTCGCAGGCGGGTTTCAGGCGCGCTCCGGCGGCGCAGGCCTCCTCGATCCAGGTGCTCACGGCGCGTCGCTGCTCCACGTCGATCAGGCGTCCGCGTCGCCCAGCCAGTGGCGGACTTTTTTTTGGAGCACCAGCAGGGCCGCCGCCTCGGCGAGCGCCTTCTCCTTGCGCAAGAGTTCCTGCTCGAGCGCCTTGAGACGCTGCTGGTCGGCACGCGCCTTGGTGCGATCCACGGGCGCGGATCCGGCGGCATTGGCCTGCTCGCAGGCGCTGCGCCAGGCCATAATCTCGTGGACATAGAGCCCCTGACGGCGGCAATAGGCGCTCAGTTGCGTGTCATCAAGGGTCGCCGTCTCCAGCACGATGGCGAACTTCTCGCCACTGCTGCGTTCGCCCGATCCGCTGCTGGGACGCTCCTGGGTGCCTTGGCGCGCCTTCAGGGCGCGTGAGCGCCAGCTGTAGAGGGTGTCCTTGGGAATCTGCGTCTCGCGCGCCAGATCGCGCACCGGCACGCTCTGCGGCGGCAGCATCTTGGCAATCAGGTTGGCTTTCAGCTCAGGCGAATAGCTTGTACTCATGGTCTGTCACTCTGTCAGGGATGCCGCCAGCGCGAATCCGGCAGCATCCAAATACCCCCAAGGTTGCACATCATCTCCCGGGTGGGAGGCGGCATCTATCCTGACAGAGGGGGGCGGTAAGCCGTTTGTGAGCGACGACGAGGAAAGCTGAGATGACGGATGTGTTGGTGCGAGGCGCGAATGTTCAAATCGATCGTGAACAAGTTCTCGTGGGTGTTGGTTGGGATGCGGACGCACCCTGTGAGATCGACGCCAGCGCGTTTCTGTTGAGCGCGAGCGATCGGGTTCGGTGCGACGCGGACTTCGTGTTCTATAACCAGCCCGTGGCTGAATCTGAGTGCCTCATGCTTAACGCCGAGCCCAACAACGGCGAGGATCGCAGAGCGTTTGCTGTCGATTTGACGGTCGTCCCCGATGATGTCGCCAAGATCGTGATTAGCATCACGCTCGACCTTGGGCGGGGTGGCGAGCGCCCGAGCTTCGGGATGTTGAACCAGGTGTATATCCGACTCGTCGATCCTGTTGGCGACTGCTTCGCACGATACGATCTACAGGAATCGAACGACGAGCTCGCGCTGATCCTCGGGGAGCTGTATCGATATCATGGCATCTGGAAGTTCCGGGCCGTTGGCCATGGCTACAACGGCGGTCTGGAGGCGCTTGCTGTTGCGTTCGGGGTGAACGTGGATTCCTCGGGCGACGGCGAAGACCATGCGGAAGAAAACGATCAGGATGAAGTTCAGGTCCAGACGCCGACACTGAAGCGCAGAAAAACGCGCCAGCAGGCGCTTATGGAGCGTGCGGCCGAGCTACAGAAGGCGCTCAGGTCTCTCATGCCGCTGATCCAGGCTGCTACGGAAAGCCAGTGCAACGAAAGCAACACCAGGATGGTGATCGACAGGATGCTGATGGAGGCTTTCGGATACAGCATGGATGAGGTTAAGGCCGAGCAGCGCATTCAAGGTCGGAAGGCCGATTATGTCCTATCGGTCGATTCCGAAGACCTGATGGTTGGTGAGGCCAAGCGGGCCGGAATGTCGTTGCGTGACAAACACATCTTTCAGGCCACGTCCTACGGTGCCTATTCCGGCATTCGTTGGGCCTTTCTGACCAATCTAACGACCTGGCAGGTCTACCACATATCGGCCCACGATAAGGTGGAAGCGAATCTGGTGTTCTCCGTGGATCTGCAGCCTGATATCAGTCTTGATGATTGCGCCAGACTTGCCCTGATCTCCAGGTACGGACTGGCCCGCAAACGTCTGCTTGAGCAGCATTGGAACGAAGTCAACGCGCTGGCCCGCGAGAACGTTATCAGGGCGATTCTGACCGAGGACGTCATCAACAGATTGCGGATCGTGATCAAGCGCGATTCCGGCTGCAACTTCGACAACGAGCAGGTGCAACAGGTCGTCGAGGAACTGCTGGCCGGCTTGTGATTGGCTGCTGGGCAGCTCTCAATTCATTGGGGTCGGTCTGTGGATCTGGGGCTGCGCGGCTGATCCTGGCAACGGCCGGGCGTTGATCGTCCGGGTTTTGCCCGCATCCCTCCTGTCTGTCAACAACAATGAGATAGCGAGGGTGGATGATGCATTCCGATGAGTTGCGCGCGCTCCAGGCACCGTTGAAGGAGCGATATCGAGAGGATCCCGAGTCGGCGATCGTCACGCTCAAGGCAGAGGGGCGGCTCGGCGAGAACCTCGCCTGCTCGGTCGATACCGGTCGGGCGCTGGTCGAGGCGGGGTTGCATCCGGCGACCGGCGGCAGTGGGAGCCAGGCGTGTTCCGGTGACATGCTGTTGCAGGCCCTTGCCGCTTGCGCTGGCGTCACCTTGCAGGCCGTCGCCACGGCCTTTGGGGTCACGCTGCGTTCCGGGCGGGTATTGGCCGAGGGCGATCTGGATTTTCGCGGGACGCTCGGGCTCGCCAAGGACGCTTCGGTCGGTTTTCGCGAGATCCGCATGCGTTTCGAGTTGGATGCGGATGCCGACGAGGAGACGCTCGACAAGGTTGCCGCTGTGACGGAGCGCTACTGCGTGGTGCTCCAGACCCTGCGTAGCGCACCACCGGTCGTCGTTTCTCGGGGAGCGATGGATCGCTGATTCGAAAGGCGGCCATGAGAACCGCAAAGGTGCGCCGATTGCTAAGAACGACCAAGGCGCGTTACATCCGCTGCATTGCTGTGTGGATGAGCGCCACGGCCTGCCCGATACGTCGTAATCCTTTGCGGTTCCCCGTGCTGCCCGCGTTGCGTTCGACGGTCAGTCTTCCGCTGGAGCCAGCAGTGCCTCATTCAGAGTGTCAAGCTGTTGGTAGGCGCGCTTGATCCAGACCTTGACCCGTTGGCGGTCCATGAGCCCGAGCCCGGCTTCTTTGTTGTTGATCGCGGCCCAGAGACTGATGCCGCCGTGATCGATCTTGTGCATGGAGCCGGCGTGCAGTTCGGGCAGGTCGATCTGATACGCCCCCATCTCCTCGGCCTTGGCGCGAGCCTCGGATGCCTCGTAGGCAGAGAAGTTCTTGCCGCGTCCCTGATTGCGGACGACGACGTAGGCGGCACGCTCGCCGTAGCGGTCGAGTAGGTTGTCGAGCAGGGCGATACCGTCGGCGCCATCGTCGATCACATGCCAGAAGACGATCGGAATGTCTTCCTCGCTTGCCAGTTCAAGGAGATCGGCCTGGTCGATCCAGCGATGTAGCGGTGCCGAGGTCTGCGCGGCCAGATCCACCAAGACATTGCGCTCGGTTTCGAGTGCGGACTCCATCAGGCGGTCGGCACTTTCGGCGTCTTCGAGCAGGATCGGATTGCTGAAATCGGCATAGAAGCGAAGCAGGGCGCCGTGGGAGCGATCGGTGTCGAAGGCCGCGAAGGGCAGGTCCCTGTCGATGTGATACTGCGCCAGGACGCGCGCGAGCACCGATTTGCCGACGCCGCCTTTCTCTCCGCCGATGAAATGGATCTTGCTCATCTTGTCGTCTCTGTATGGTTTGGAGGCGCGGATCGGGATCCGCGAGGCGCGAATAGTACCGGCTTCGCCCCTGCCGGTCATCGCGGCGATGTTGCGGTCGGATCGGGGAGGGTTGAACCGCGAAGGCGCGAAGGGTTTTTGGCGACCCGAGATCGATGTCGCGGTCTCTCGGAACGGACAGACTCGAGTGATGCTTCGCGCCCTTTGCGCCTTTGCGGTTCTATCGATAGAGCGGGATCACTTGGATTTGGCTGGCGCCGGTGCGCTCGGCCAGGGCTGAATGGCCACGGCGGAGACGCTGTTCTTGGGCGAACCTTCGATGATGCGGTCGCTGTAGGTCAGATAGACGACGGCGTTGCGCGGCGCGTCGTAGAAGCGCACGACCTGAAGGGTCTTGGTGATGAGCGAGGTGCGTTTCTTGAACACCTGTTCGCCGTCGTGCTTGCCGGAGCGGATGTCGTCCGTGAGCTGGACCGGGCCGATCTGGACGCATTCGAGCGAGGCGTCGGAGGTATCCTCGGCCATGCCAACTGCACCGGAGACGCCACCAGTCTTGGCGCGGCTCAGATAGCAGGCGATGCCGGGCAGGTCTTCGTCCTGAAAGACCTCGACGACGATCTTGTCGTTGGGCCCCATCAGTTTGAATTTGGTCGAGACGCTGCCGATCTCTTCGGCGGCGGCGGATCCGGTCAGGCAGACCAGGGTCAGTGCGGCGAGTGTCTTGCGCATGCTGTTTATCCTTGGATGCGGTTGGAGTCAGGCGCCGAAGAGTCGGTCCGATTCGCTGCGGCTGCGGGTCAGCGCGTCTTCCATCGAGACTCCGAGGAACCAGTTGCCGGTCACGGCGAGCCGGGTTCCGGCGAGTGTCGCGTCGAGTCGCTTCACCAGATCGAAATGGCCGCTGCGCAGCGCCGGCAGGCGGTTGTGGACGCGTGTCTGGGCGGCGATGTGCTTCGGGTCGACCCCGAGCGCGGTGCAGGCGCGCGTCACCTGGGTCTCGGAATCGAGCATGCCGGGCTTGAAGTGGAACGCGAAGCCGCGATAGTCGTCCGGCTTGAAGTCGCGCGAGACCGCCGAGTAGAAGGCGTCCTCGATGGCGATCAGGCCGGCGATGGGCTTGAGTGGCACGTCCTCGTTACGGAAGGCTAGGATCAGGGTCTCGATCTCGGACATGCCGATGCCCGAGATGGTGTCACGCACCGTCTCGAAGCCGCTCGGCATGAGCGCGGTGGCGACGTCCGGCGGCACGGCCAGGGTCAGGAAGCGGGCGCGTACCTGGCTGCCGTCCTCGTCGTGCACTAGAAAGCCCTCGGCGTCGGTCGTGATACGGGCGATACGCTGGCCGGTGCGGACCTCAATGGCGTCCTGGGCGGCGATGGCTTCGGGGACGGTGGAGATGCCTTTGGCGAAGGTGAACGCCTTGATGACCTCCTTGCGGCGCGGCTTGCGCCGGAACAGCGCCTCGGCCGGATAGTCGTCGGCAGGTTGGCAGATGACGGCCTGGAAGGCGTAGCGCAGCAGGTCGCGATAGTTGCGCCGGCCGAGCACCTGGCCGTAGTAATCGGCGACGCTGCGTCCGTCTTTGGGGGCGGAGAAGAGACGCGGGATGGAGCGCGCGGCCTCGAAGAAATGCAGCGCGGACAGGATCGAGCGCCGCTTGCCGTCCTTCCAGAGCTTGTAGCCGACCTTGAGCTTCTCCTCGACCCTTGGTGTCAGGCCCAGGTCGTCGAGTATGGAGAGCATGTTGCCGTAGCTGTTGAAGCAGGTATGGCCGCCGCCCTCGGTCCAGAAGCCGCCGAGTTCGTCGAAGCGCTGGCTGTTGATGCAGCCGCCAACACGGTCGCTGGACTCCAGCACCAGGGTGGAGTGGCCGCGTTTCGCGGAAAAATGGGCGGCGCCGAGCCCGCTGATGCCGGCGCCGATGACGATGTGATCGAAGTCTGTGGTCATGAGTACCGCTTTAGTCGCCGCTGTCTTTGGTGTCCGGTTCGGGTTCGATCTCGGTGAGCGAGAGATGGCTCGTGTCCGGCGTTTGGACCGCCGATGGAGGCGCCTCGCAGTCTTCGAGGCTCCAGTCCGAACCCTGTACCAGGCTGAGATGGCTGAGGTCGAGGTCGGGCATCTTAACCGTGGGGGGCTCTTCGAGAAAGCCGTCCTGCGGGGCCAGCGAGAGCTGGCTGTCGGTCTCGGCGGACGATGAGGGTGCCGGGTCTTGGCTCTCCTCGTCGTCCGCTTCGATCGGGATCAACCGCAGGATCGCTCCCAATTGGTTGAAGACCTTTTCGAATTGATTCGCGGTTGGCGCATCGACATCGCGCTTGATGAAGACCGGCTTGCCGCTGAAGAGACGGTCGATACCCGCCTCGTCGAGTTTGAAGAGCGACTGCAGGCGTTTGCGGGCCAGCACCGGGTCCGCACCGGGGATCATGCGGCCGTCGAAGGCGATGTCGAAGCGTTGTTCTGCCATTGGACTCACTCGAGATGCAGGTTGGATAGGGCTAAGTTGATGAGCGGCTTAGAAAGCGTAAAGGCGCCGCGAACGTCGCCCGGGGCGTAGCCGCGTGCCTGGTCCTCAGGATAATTCTTGTCCAGTGCGGCCGTCACCTCGGGCGAGAGGTTGCTGCCGTGACAGGCCAGGCAGACCTCCTGGGTTGGGATTGCCTTCATGAATCGAAAGCGCTGGCCCTGTTCGGTGTCGACGATCTCGGAATAGGCCATGGTTTTGACCGATTCGCCCGCCGCTTTGCGCTCCTCGAAGGTCGTGAGCACCGCGCGCTCCCAGTCGTCGGGTGTATTTTGGGTGGTGTTGCGTACCTTGAGGCTGGTACGACCGACCTCCCAGCCGCTGCTGTGGGCGAGGCTGGATGCGATGGCGGGTGCACGCTCCTTGCAGACACTGATGGCCTTGATCGGTCCCCCTTGTTGCATGGCGGACTGCAATTCGCCCTGCAGGCGGGTGGCGAATTGTTTCACGATGCCCTTGGCCTCGGCGATATCGGGATCCATGGCCGGGTCGGCGGCAAGCAGGGTTCCGCTGGTCGTCAGCAGGGCAAGCGCGAGCGAGTGACGGGTCATTTTCATCGAGTGTGCTCCTTGTTATCGGTTTGAGTTTTGAGCGTTCCCTTTCCACAACGGATCAGGTCAAGCGTTTGCAGTGTGACGTCCGAACGGCTCCCTGCCTTTGATGGATCGCATCCGGGGAGTTCCCAGGTGCGACCTGAGTGGCCCGGCGTTGGCGGATGCGCTTGCGTATCCTGTCAATGGCGGTAGGTCGTCGCCATTCGATCGAGCGTCTTGGATACCTTCTGTAGCGTCGAGGCCGAGGAGAGGTTGGTTTTCGACTTTTCGATCACGTTGGCGTTGTGGGTGGCGATGTTGCGGATACTGCTGTCGATGCTCTCGACCACCTTGCTCTGTTGATCTACCGCCTGGGCGACCTGGTCGTTCATGATGCTGATCTGTGAAACGGACTCCAGGATCTCGTTGAGCGCGAGCCCCGCCTGGAGAATCTCCGTTGAGGTCGCCGTGCTTTTCTGGTGCCCGTAATCCGTTTGGGCGACGGAATTCTCGATGTCGGTTTGGATCTTTTGGATCATCGCCTGGATCTCCTTGGTGGAGTCCTGGGTGTGTTGCGCCAGTTCTCTGACCTCGTCCGCGACCAGGGTGAACCCGCGTCCATGCTCGCCTGCACGCGCCGACTCGATTGCGGCATTGAGCGCGACTAGATTGGTCTGCTCGGAGATGCCTCTGATCACGTCTACGACCAAGCCGATGCGCTCGGCGTTGCTTTTCAGTAGCCGAATCGAGTTGTAGGCCTCCACCATGATCTGCTGTAGCTCGGCGGTGGAGCGCACGGCGCGGTTGAATCTGTCCTGCCCTTCGAAGGCGCGGAGGTTGGCGGCATCGGCGACATCCGCCGCCGATCGGGTGTTGGCGGCGACCGCCTCAATGCGCTTGGACATCTCGCCGATGGCTCTTGCGGCCTGCTTGGTTTGGGCGTGCTGCTCCGAGATGTCCTCCTCTGCGGTTCGGGCAATGTGTCCCAGTTGCTTGGATACCGAGCGGATCTCGTCGGCGGCATTCGAGACGTTTCGAGTGAGGATGGCGAACTTGCGAAGGGTGTCGTTGAAGGCGCCGAGTATGGGTGATTTGTCCTCGTCGATAATCTGAAGGGTTAGGTCTCTCTTGTCGTCCAGGACAGAGATCGCGCCCATCAGCATGTCGGCCACCTGCTCGTCGCGGCGCATCAGGATCGCGTAGGCGATCAGCACCAGGCCCTCGACGGCGATGAAGGTGACATGCAGGGCGGTAAGGCTCCAGGAACAGCCGTCATTGAAGAGCATGATCGGCATGCCGCTGACCGTCGTTCCGTTCAGCTGCAAGGCGGTGAATCCGAGGTGGTGTACGCTGATGAGGGCGACCGCGACCAGGATGTACACCCAGTTGCGATAGATGAGCAGGATCGCCAGGGCGCAGAAGATGTGGAAGTGCATCTCGATCCGTCCCAGCTCGGACTGGATCATGATGGCCGATAAGGCCATGAGCAGGATGGCCGAGACCAGTCCGAACGATGGCGTGCCGCGCAGCAGCAGATAGGCGGCGACGGTCAGGGTGCCGACCATGAGCGAGGCGGAGAGCGCGAAATCGCTCGTGCCATAGCCGATGGGTACCAGGAAGATGGTGACCGGCAGGTGGGCGAGCAGGATCAGCAGAAGGATTTTGTCGTAGCGCAGCGTCTTTGCGTTTTTGGTGGACGTTCGATGTCGGAGGGTCGCGGCAGTGTGCATGGCGGTGTTCCTGGTCGTCTCGCACTCAATGGCATCGGTCAGTGTGTTCGGTGGGCTGTCCGCCTACCGTCGCGATTGTCGCGTCCTTACACCAAACGCCGATTATTCGGGCTGGATTGTGCCGTCTTGGTCAACGCAGAGTCTATAAGCGGATTGTGGATTTATGTCACGTGGTAGACCCCGGTTTGTCGCTGCGCGGGCGGAGCCGATCTCGAGGTCCTGGGACCGTCCCACGTCGGTCGGTCTGATCCGATCGGAGTGTGGTGCCCCGGCGTCGGCGCTTCAGCGGCGTTCAGCCGTCGAGATGACGCCTCAGTGCCAGTGCGGTCGGTAGATCATCCGCCGTCGCAATCTCCTCCGGTGTGCCCTGGGCGACGATGAGTCCTCCGGCGTCGCCGCCTTCGGGGCCCATGTCCAGCACCCAGTCGGCCTCGGCGATCAGGTCGAGGTTGTGCTCGATCACCAGGACCGAATGACCGGCATCGACCAGACGGTGCAGCACCTCGACCAATCGCGCCACGTCTGCCATGTGCAGACCCACGGTCGGTTCGTCGAGGACATAGAGTGTCGGGCGGTTGGTCGTGCCTTCGGCGTTCGGGCGTGCCTTGGCCAGTTCGGTGACCAGCTTGATGCGCTGGGCCTCGCCGCCCGAGAGGGTCGGGCTCGGCTGGCCGAGCGTCAGATAGCCGAGCCCCACGTCCTGGAGCAGCGTCAGCGGATGGCGAATGGTGCGGTGTGCGGTGAACACCTCGGCCGCGCGTTCGATCTCCAGATCCAGGACCTGGCCGATGTCGAGCCCCTGGTAGCGGACCTCGCGCGTCTCGCGATCGAAACGGCTGCCGCCGCAGTGATCGCAGGTCATGCGCACATCGGGCAGGAAGCTCATCTCCAGTTTCTGGACGCCCTGGCCCTCGCAGACCGGGCAGCGTCCGTCCGCCGTGTTGAACGAAAATCGCGCCGGTCCCCAGCCTCGGATACGGGCCTCCTGGGTGGCGGCGAAGAGCCTTCTGATAGCGTCCCAGAACCCGACGTAGGTCGCCGGGCAGGAGCGCGGCGTCTTGCCGATCGGGGTCTGATCGACCTCCAGAATCCGAGTCAGCCGCTGCCATCCGGTGATACCTCGGCAGCCGACCAGCTCGGCCTTGCGGGCGCGGCCCTTGGCCGTGCGTTGGTTGCTCAGAAGCTGGGTCAGGGTGCCGACCAGCACCTCGCGCACCAGGGTCGATTTGCCCGAGCCCGAGACGCCGGTCACGCACACCAGACGCCCGAGCGGCAGACGGGCCTCCAGACCCTTCAGGTTGTTGCGCTGCGCGCCTTCGATGGTCAGCCAGTCGGTCGTCTTGTCCACTGGACGCGGCGGCCGTGAGCGTCCGTGCGGACGTCCGAGGAAGCGTCCGGTGATGGAGTCTGGGTTGGCGATCAGCTCCTCGGCCGTGCCTTGCGCGATGATCTCGCCGCCGCGCGTTCCGGCGCCGGGTCCCAGGTCGATGACGTGCTCGGCGCGGCGGATGGTTTCCTCGTCGTGTTCGACCACCACCAGTGTGTTGCCCTTGCCCTCCAACCGACCGAGCGTGTCGAGTAGCAGACGGTTGTCGCGTGGATGCAGTCCGATGGTCGGCTCGTCGAGGATGTAGCAGACGCCCTGCAGATTGGAGCCGAGCTGGGCGGCGAGCCGGATGCGCTGGGCCTCGCCGCCCGAGAGCGTAGGCGCGCCGCGATCGAGCGAGAGATAGCCGAGACCGACCTCGCGCAGAAAGGCCAGTCGGTCGCGGACCTCGGCGATCAGATCCTGGGCGATGGCCGACTCGCGCGCGTCCAGCTCCAGCCTGGCGAGCTGGTCGGCGGCGTCGTCGATGGTGAGTGCGGACAGCTCGGCGATCGAGCGTTCGCGAAAACGGACCGCCAGTGCCTCGGGCTTGAGTCGCGCGCCCGAGCAGGCGGGGCAGGGACGCGAATCGGCGGTGCCGGAATCCAGCCACTGACCTTCCTCGCCGCTCTGTTCGGCGTCGAAGCCGGCCAGTACCTGGCCGGTGCCGAGACAGGCGGGGCACCAGCCGTGAGGCGAGTTGTAGCTGAATAGGCGCGGATCCGGCTCGGGGAAGGCCCGTCCGCAGGAGGGGCAGGCGCGCTCGGTGGAGTAGGGCGTCTCGTCGCCCCAAACGCCGTTCTCGACCCTGACCGCGCGGACCTGGCCCTTGCCCAGATCCAGCGCCTGATCGAGCAGGGCGCGCAACTCGGGCTCGGCGGATGACGTCAGTAGGATCTCGCCCAGGGGGAGATCGATGGAATGTTCGCGGAAGCGGTCGAGTCTTGGCCAGTCGTCGGTTGGGACGGGGGCACCATCCACCCGCAGACGGTCCCAGCCCTTGCCGGCCGCCCAGGCGGCGAGTTCCTTGTAGAGGCCCTTGCGGGCGACCACCATGGGCGCCATGAGGGCGATCCGCTGGCCGGCCTGCTCGCGTTGCAGACGATTCAGGATGGCGTCGCGGCTCATGGGTTCGATCGGAACGCCGCAGTTCGGACAGTGCTGGATGCCCAATTTGACGTAGAGCAGGCGCAGATAGTGATGGATCTCGGTGAGCGTGGCCACCGTGCTCTTGGCTCCGCCACGGCTGGTGCGCTGCTCGATCGCGACCGTCGGTGGGATGCCGAAGATCGCGTCGACGTCGGCGCGCGCTGCTGGCTGGACGAACTGGCGCGCATAGGCGTTGAGCGATTCCAGATAACGCCGCTGGCCCTCGTTGAAGAGGATATCGAAGGCAAGCGTGCTCTTGCCGCTGCCCGAAACGCCCGTGATGACGGTGAGCCGTCCGCGTGGGATGGAAAGCGTCAGGTCCTTCAGGTTGTGCTCGCGTGCGTGACGAATGGAGATGGCATTCTCGGGAATGGCGAGCGCCCGTGCCCGAGCGACGGCGGGATCCGTCTTGCGATAGGTCGTGCCCGATGCCTCGGCGATGGCGGGTTCCTGCTGACGCTGCGCCGAGCGCAGGGCGCGTCCGGTATGGCTCGACGGATGGGCGGCCACCAGATCGGGCGTGCCCGCACAGACCAGGTCGCCGCCGCCGTCGCCGCCCTCCGGCCCCAGGTCGATCAGCCAATCGGCGGCGGCGATGACGTCGAGGTTGTGCTCGATGACCAGCAGCGAGTGTCCCTGATCGATCAGATGACGGAAGGCCTGCAGCAGCACGGCGATGTCGGCGAAATGCAGTCCGGTGGTGGGCTCGTCGAGCAGGAACAGCAATCCGCCGTCACCGGCCTTGCGTCGTGCCGACTTGGCGAGATGTCCGGCCAGCTTGAGCCGCTGCGCCTCGCCGCCCGAGAGTGTCGGCACCGGCTGGCCGAGCCGTAGATAGCCGAGTCCGACCGCCTGTAGCGGTTCCAGCACGCGCTGCAGGTCGCGGTCCCCGGCGAAGAAATCGAGCGCCTCGGTGGTGGTCATTTCCAGCACCTCGGCGATGGAGCAGGCGCGGCTGGGGTCGGTCGCGCTCGGCACCTGGATCTCCAGCACAGCGTCGCGATAGCGGCGTCCGTTGCAGTCCGGGCAGCGCAGATAGACGTCGGCCAGGAACTGCATCTCCAGGTGCTCGTAGCCGTTGCCGCCGCAGGTGGGACAGCGTCCGTTGCCGCTGTTGAAGCTGAAGGTGCCGGCGGTGTAGCCGCGCTCTCGGGCTGCGGGCTGGGCGGCGAAGCGCTTGCGCAGCACCTCGAAGGCGCCGACATAGCTGGCCGGATTGGAACGCGAGGTGCGCCCGATGCTGGACTGGTCGAGCAGCAGCACGTCGGTGATGGCGGCATCGCCCTCAATGGCGTCGTGCTCGCCCGGCGCTCCCTCGGGATGGGCCTTGAGCTGGCACAGCGCCTTGTAGAGCACCTCCTGCACCAGGGTCGACTTGCCCGAGCCTGAGACCCCGGTGACCACCACCAGTCGGTCGAGCGGGATGGCGACGTCGATGCCCTTGAGGTTGTGGGCGCGGGCGCCGCGCACATGCAGCCAGCAGTCGGTATCCGAGGGTTCGCGTGCCGGACGCAGCTCGGCGACCTGGCGGCGTCCGGCGAGATAGTCGGCGGTCAATGAATCGCGGGCGTCGAGCAGGGCCGAGGGCGATCCTTGGAACACGATGTTTCCGCCATGCTCGCCCGGCCCAGGTCCGATGTCGATGATACGGTCGGCGGCCAGCATCACCTGGGGATCGTGTTCGACCACCACCAGCGAGTTGCCCCGATCGCGCAGACGGTGCAGGACCTGAGTCACCCGGTCCATGTCGCGCGGATGCAGTCCGATGCTGGGCTCGTCGAGCACGAACAGGCTGTTGACCAGTGAAGTGCCCAGCGCCGTCGTCAGGTTGATGCGTTGCACCTCGCCGCCCGAGAGCGTGCGCGACTGGCGGTCGAGCGTCAGATAGCCGAGCCCGACCTCGCACAGATAGCGCAAGCGGGCGCGGATCTCGGTGAGCAGCAGATCGAGCGCCTGATCGAGCGGGCCATCGAGACGCAGCGACTCGAAGAAGTCGCGGCAGCGGGCGATCGGCAGTCGCATGAGGTCATGGATGGCGAGTCCGGGCAGCGCATCCCAGACGACTGGGTTCATGCCGGTGCGGGCGTGGCGGAAACGCTCGGATGCGGGCAGGACCTGATCGGCCAGCTCGGCCGAGCCGATGCGCCAGTCCAGCGCCTCGTCGCGCAGTCGGGCGCCCTGACAGCTTGGGCAGGCGTCGTAGCTGCGATAGCGCGACAGCAGTACCCGCACATGCATCTTGTAGCTGCGTCCCTCCAGCCAGTCGAAGAAGCGGCGCAGTCCGTACCAGACCCCCGTCTCCCATTCGCCTTCGCCCTTGATGATCCAGTCGCGGTCGGCGGCGCTCAGGTCGTGCCAGGGGATGTCGCTGGGCAGTCCGCGCTGCTTGGCGAAGCGCATCAGGTCCTCCTGAACCTCTGAGTAGCTGTCGGACTGGATGGGCTTGATGGTCCCTTCGATCAGGGATTTGGACGGATCCGGGATCACCAGCGACCAGTCGATGCCGATGGTGCGTCCGAATCCGTGACAGGTCTCGCAGGCGCCGAAGGGTGAATTGAAGGAAAAGAGATTGGGTGCCGGGTCGCGGTATTGGATGTCGCAGTCAGGACACTGGAGGTCGGACGAGAAACGCCTGGGTACCCCGGCTTCCTTGCGTTCGTCCAGCGGATAGACCAGCAGCCGGCCGTGCCCCTTGGTCAGTGCGGTCTCGATGGCCTCGAGTGCACGGCTGAGGTTCTCGGGCGTGAGCCGTAGACGGTCCTGGATCACCTCGATCCGCTCGGCCTCCTCGTGCAGCAGTCGCACATATCCCTGCTGGGCCAGCATCTCCTTGACCTGGTCGAGTCCGAGCGAGGCCGGAACCTGGACCGGGAAGACGATGAGGACGCGTTGCTCGGCGAAAGCCGGATCGGCGCTCAGTGCATTCCAGACCGATTCGGGCGAGTCCCGTCTCACCTCCTGTCCGCATCCCTCGCAGAAGAGTCGGGCGCCACGGGCGAACAGCAGCTTGAGATGGTCGTTCAGCTCGGTCATGGTCCCCACGGTCGAGCGTGAGGTGCGCACCGGATTGGTCTGGTCGATGGCGATGGCGGGCGGGATGCCCTCGATACGGTCTGCGGCCGGCCGGTCCATGCGGTCGAGGAATTGCCGGGCATAGGCCGAGAAGGTTTCGACGTAGCGGCGTTGTCCCTCGGCGTAGAGCGTGTCGAAGGCGAGCGAGGACTTGCCCGAGCCCGAGACGCCGGTAACGACGATCAGCTGGCCGAGCGGCAGGTCGAGATCAAGATTCTTGAGGTTGTTCTGGCGTACGCCGCGAAGGCGGATCGCGTTTGGGTGGTTGGATTCGGTGGGGGTGGCGTCGGTGCCGGATCGAGTGGTGTCGTTCAAGGGGGCGCGTCTCTGCTGGTGCTGCATGGACCGTCCTGGTTGCTCCCCAGGGCGTGCAAACCTTTATGGGGGCCGTGCAGCGAGATTTCCTATCCTGTCTCTCGAGACCCCAGCGGCCTGGGCCGCACGGGGTCTTCCCGACATTGTCTCCCAGCCAGCGAGGCAGTGTCACCTGGTGCCGGACGTCAGGTGACCGGTCCGGGTCCGGCCGCGCGAACCGGGGCGGTCGCGCCGACTACCTCAGTCGAGAGGCGTGTCAGAAACGGCTGCGGATATATTTGAGCGCGCGGCTGAGGGGGAGCTCGATGTTCGATGGGCCGTTACGGATGATGAAGAGTTCGCGCTTCTTGTCGTCGCGCAGGATCGCGGGTGCGTCGGCACGCTCGCATTCCACTGCGCCGATCCGCAGTCCCTCGAAGTCGAGCAGGAAGAAGCGAACGGAATGGGCGTACTCGGCGCCCAGATGCTGATTGAGCAGGTTCTTGAAGTGCAGTTGGCACTTGTCCTCGTTCTCGAACTTATCGGCCTCCAGCCCGAGCGGCGTGCCGTCGTCGGCGACGCCGATCAGCAGGATGCCACCCTCGGTATTGAGGAAGGCAGCAACGCCCTTGAGCCATGCAAGCTCGATCTCTTTGCCTGGTGTCTTGTTGTGCAGGTTCATCCGCATGGTGGATTTGAATTCCAGATGCGGGCCCTCGCCCGAGGCGATCAGTTCGCGGAGATCCTGGTCGGGATGCCGGCGGTTGATCGTGAGCTTGGGCAGATCGCGCAGCTGGCGGCTGTACCGGCGCACGACCAGCATTGCCAGGCTGAGGCTGGCGGCGAGGATGCCGAGCGCGGTCAGCAGGATGATGTGCCAGCGGTTCTGCAAGATGGTGATGGTGGCCGACACGGGCACGGTGACGCCGATCCAGACGCCTTCCAGGTCGCTGGTGAGCGGACGGAATCCGCCCCACCAGTCCTCGCCGCCGCTGTGAAAGCGGATCAGATCCTGCGTCGGCTGGCCCGCCGCCTTCCAGGCGGCCACGGCATCGAACTGGAGCGGGCCGCCGAGTCGTGACAGGGCCGAAAAGAAGCCCTCGCCGTGGCGATCACTGGAGGATGAGCGCTCGTCTGGAGGCGGTGGAATGAAGACTCCGCCGCTGCCGCTGAAGAGGAAGCCCTGTCCCTCGGGGGTGATGTCGAGACGGTCGATCGCCTTGACGATGGTCTGTAGCGTGACGTCGAAGGCCGTGACCCGCATCTGTTTGCCCTGCTTCCAGGCGATCGAGGCGGTTACGCCGGGTACCCTGAGCGAGGCGAAGACGTAGGGCGGACTCCAGACGACCCGGTCCGGATGTGCCAGGGCCTGGTTGAACCAGGGGCGGGTGCGCGGATCTTCGTTGAAGCGATCGGCCTGCTGGTCCTTGCGCAGCAGGTTGGCGTTCCAGTGCGAGAGGTGCGACTGACTCCGATCGCCCTTTTGGCGTACTCGGGTCAGCCAGCCGTCGCCATCGCGACGCAGAAAATATTCCTGTCCGTCCGCCGAGGCGTCGACGGTGCCGGCGATCTGCGGAATGTGAGCGAGCGTCGGGACCAGACGTTCTGTGAGATCCTGCTCATCGGTCGGTTCGAGGTTGGCGCCAGCCAGTCCGTCGCGCACGATGAGCAGCTGTTGTTGGACCGGCAGCAGCAGGTTGCGGACCTCGTCGCGAACCATGGCGGTCGCGTTGTCGATTCGGGTTCCGGCTAGATCGTGCTTGATATCGTCGATCAGCAGCACGTTGATCATGACCAGCAGACCGACGGTGAAGGCGACCAGTAGGATGAGGTCGCGCAACAGTCGGGAGCGGATGGGACCGGGCGAGAGTTGCAGGAGCGATTGGGTTTTCATGGGGGCCGATTATAGCCGGGCCCCGCGTCTTGCCGGTTGCTTTCTCGGTGTCGTGCCTGCTGCTAGTATCCCCAGCCTCAGCGAGCGTTCTTCGTCGCCTGAATCTGCCGGTGGACGGCGCGCAGCCCTCAAGCCATTCCCGTTTTTCATGATTTCAACGGAGATATCGATGTCCGAGCCCAACTATGACGCGCACCCCTCGCTCTTACGGACCCGTCCCTTCTCAACCCTGATCACCTTGCTGCTGATCGCGGGAGGACTGTTGGTTGCGGTGTTGGGCGTTCAGTTCATACCCCCCCAGTTCACCGGCCAGTTCGATTCAAAAATGGTGCAAATTGCCGGGATTGCCGTCTTCGCCATCGCGACCCTGAAGCTTCTTGTTTCCTGGGTGACCACCCGCTCTGATCGTTTGGTCATCACCGACGAAGAGCTCATCTGGACCCATGGTCTGTTGAGCAAGCAGTACACCGAGATCGGCATGGGGTCGGTGCGCAGCGTCCGGGTGAGTCAGAGCCTGTTTCAGCGCATCGTCAACGCGGGCGATGTCGAGATCTTCACCGCCGGCGACGATCCCGAGCTGGTGGTGCGCGGTTTGCCCAATCCGGGCCGGATCCGTGATCTGGTCAACGGTTGAATGACAGGCCGAACGCCATGAGAAGCGACAATCGCAGTGACCTCAAGCTGTTCGGGATCCTTCTGCTGGTGGTCGTGCTGCTGCTGGCGGCGCTGATCCTGCTGGTTCTGCCGGCGGCGGCGCCGGTCGTGGCGACGCTCGACGAGGGCATGGGGCTGAAGGCCGCCGTTCCCTGGGGCTTTGGCGTCACCGTCGGGCTGTTCGTGCTCTTTGCGCTGGTCGCGGGCGACGGTCTGCTCGGCGAGATCCAGTTCATGCTGGGATCGTTTTTCTCTTTCTTTCTCATCCTCACCCTGCTGATCGCTTGGGTGTTCTGAGGGCTGGTCGAACGTGAAGCGGTCCAGGAGAACAATGAGGAGCGAGCTGCTACTGGTCTGAGATTTTGATCAAGACGACGCCATCAACGACCTTGATGGATCCTTCCAAAGGCCATTCCGGCATCGTCGAGTAGTGTGGCGCTATCCGGGCGCGAGTTTCCTGATCGACTGCAATATAACGATGGTATCCGATAAGGTTCATGTATTTGACCATTCGATAGGGGTTTCCCCCGTCCCACTCGAAGAACGAGGCGCCCGCCGTGGTTGTCGGTAATGCGGGATAGACGCTTTCGAATTTCTTGGCGCCGCTGAAATCGATGGTTATCGGTCCTCGCTTTGGGAGGTTAGGGGTGCGAAGTATGTCCGTATTGATGGCGGATGCGAGTAGCATGTCGTGTTTTTGTGCGAGGGCGGATCGCGCTTGGTGGATCGATTGGATGTATAGTCCCTCCAATGCAATCAATAGTGCGGCGGCTAAGGCGGCTTTTCGCGTGGTGTCCGAATTTGTCGAGTGATAGAAGAGGAGCAGTAGAACCAATAGGGCGAAAGGCGCCCCGAGTAGAGTGCGGAGTGGAAGCTCATGCCCTGATAGCAAGCAAAATGCTGCGGGCGATGCAAGAATTAAGGTAACTCCTAATAAAACCCATAAAATTTTTTGTCGGGAGTCTCTGGCGGCATACAGTGCAATAGCCGCTCCTGTTAATATGGTTGTAGGTATTGCGTAGGATGCGGTGCCGAACGGTTTCCACCAAGCGAAGTAAACGTTCCATAGGTTTTGCATCATGCCTGATAGGGCATTTTGAGGGGCTGAAAATAAAGTTTTTATATTGACGAAGCTGCTGCCATATGGCGATGGGGGTATGCCGTATATTTTCATTGCGATCGCGGCGATCGCGAGATAAATAATGCATCCCAATAGCAAAATGCTCGTGGCCGCGATGACGTGTCTGGTGTTTTTCGTCGCAGGACTGAATGTTGGTTTCAGTCTGTTCTGGAGGAAGACTCCGGTTATGATGACTGGATATATCAGCACCGCGCTTTGATATGCGCCTGCTGCGATGGAAATAAGGGCGGCCGGCGCGATGATGTGCCAAACGCCTTTGCTGAATGACGTGTCGATGGGGCGTGAAGCCAGTAGGATTGAAGTCGAAATGGCTAATGTCGCGACGCCCAATGGGATGACGTTTGCGTTGAATTCGAGCTGGGCTGGCCAGATTGGAAAGAGGATGAATGCGGCAAATGCAGAATAATGAAAGAGTGCGGGTCTAAAAATGCCGAAGGCTCTCAGGATGTATAAATAACCAAGTGCGATGCAGAGTCCGAATAGGATGTATGGTCCGAGTGGCGTGATGACCTGAGGCCAAAAGCTTTCCCTTATCAGCGGGAACAGCCAGCGGCCTAAGTCGACAAATTTAGATGCTGATTGGTACGCCAGTATCTCGTCATCGATCGATATATTGAAATTTGTGATTTCGTAGGCATATGAAACGAAAAATATCAGGAATAGGTGGCCGAATATCTTTAGGTCTTCTTGAGTCAGGTTTAGCACTTTTCGATTTGCTGTTTTAATCTGTTTTACGGCATTCATTGCCGGATGTTTTTGTGTTGTTGAGCTGTGAGCGCGTACTGTTTTCGCCGTTCCCGGTTTGCTCATCGCGACTGTCGCGAAATCGTATCGATAACATCAAAAATCCCAGAAAAACAGCGAACCAGAGTGTCGCCACCCTGATCACCAGGGTTGCCGCAACGGCATCCGAGTTATCCATTCCTTGCCAAAGCAGTAGACCGATCATGACGCCCTCCGCGCCGCCCAATCCGCCGGGCATGAAGCTTAACGCTCCAGCCAGCATCGACAGGGCATAGACGAAGATTGCGAATGCGAGCGAGACGTCCATTTCCATCCACCGTAGGATCAGGAAAAAGGCCACGGCTTCGGATGCCCAGGCGATGAGGCTCAACAGCATTGCGCCGGCCAGCAGTCTTGGCTGATGACAGCGACGTGCCTGGTGCGCGATCTGGAAGAGGTGGCGCAGTAGGTTGGCGAGCTTGGAATCGCCGCTCAATCCTGCTTCCAATCGGTGCAGTAATGCTTGGTTCGACAGGATCAGCAACCCCAGCGCCACGCCGGCCGTGCCGAGTCCGATGATGGGCCAGGCATCCGGATAGAGCGTCAATCCAAACAAGGTGAGCAGCACGACTGCGAGCAGATCCGAGAGGCGCTCGCTGAAGAAGGCGGCGAAGCTGTGCGGATAGGGCACGTTCCAGCGTTTGAGAAGCAGGCCGCGCAGTGCCTCGCCGGCCTTGCCGGGTGTGGTGGTCAGGGCGAAGCCGGCGAGGTAGATACGCAAACTGGGGCGCCAGGGGACCGCGTGCCCCATGATGTTGAGGTAGGTCTGCCAGCGCAGGAATCGCAGACCGTAGTTCAGCAGCGACAGCGACAGGGCGATGAGGATGCCGATGAAGCCGATCTGACCCACTGCCGCCGTCACTTCATGCCAGCCGCCCCACAGTGAGGCGCCCAGATAGCCCAACGCCGAGAGCACGACCGAATAGATGACCGCCCGGTAACGCCAGCCGGACAGGAATGGCTCGCTTGAGGGCGGCGCGATGGCGCGATCGGTGTCTGGCGTCACAGCGACAGTCGCTTGAAGATGGCGCCAGGAATGGAGCGGATGATGAGCATGATCCAGGTCCAGAAGCCGGGCGCATAGAGCACGTCCCTCCGACGTTCGATGCCGCTCAGTATGCGCTTGGCGACCACGTCCGGCTGGGCGACCAGCGGCGCGGGCAAGGGGAGTCCCTGGGTCATGGGGGTTGCGACGAAGCCGGGACGGATATCGATCAGATGCGCCCCTGCCTTGAACAGCCGCGCTCGCAGACCCTCGCAGAAGGTCGATACCGCCGCCTTGGCGCTGCCGTAGAGATAGTTCGATGGGCGTCCCCGATCACCCGCGACCGAGGTGATCACCGCGAGCGTTCCGCCGCGTTGTTGTTCCAGTTGGTTGGCGAGGAGCGTCAGCAGGGCAATGGTCGCGGTGGCGTTGAGACTGAATTCCTTCACGGCCAGCGCCGCATCCCGCTCGCAGGCGGTCTGGTCGGGTAGGGTGCCGTGTGCGATCAGCACGATGTCGATCGTGCCGAGTGCATCTATGCAGGCCGCGAGCATGGCTGGATGGGCGTCGATCTGGGTTACATCCAGCGCATGCGTGTGGCTGGCGCCCGCGCCTCGGGCACTCAGGTCGGCGGCGGTCTGCGTCAGCCTGTCTGGATGACGCGCGACGAGAAAGAAGGATGCGCCCTGGCTGGCCCAGGCGCGCGCGCAGGCGGTCGCGATGGCCGAGGTGGCGCCGATGATGAGGATACGTTTCATGTGGTCACTCGTGTCCAGAAGCGGGAGTTGAGCGCTGGATCGCGCAGTGCTTCGAGTCGTTCCCAGGCTGGATAGCCGTGGCGGAAATCCTCGCCGCGCATGTGCGCATCCTTGGCTGGATAGAGTCGCCCCCCGGCCTCGCGCACGATGGCATCGAGTCGTGGGAACAGGTAGGTGTCGAGCCGTTCGGACTGAGGAAAGTCCAGCGCCAGCGTGGTGCCCGGCGCCGGGAAGGACAGCAATCCCGGAGAGGCGATCGTGCCGCAGCGCTTGAGCACGGCGAGAAAGGAGCCGGTTCCCGAGGCGGCGATCGCGCTGAGCAATGCATGGATGGCCGGCTCTGCCTCGCCATGGGGGATCAGGCATTGGTACTGCTGGAATCCCTTGGGTCCGTAAAGACGGTTCCACTGATGAATACCATCGAGTGGATAGAAGAAGGGGGCATAACCGAGACGCTGGGCTTGGCGGGTGCGCGGATGCTTGCGCCAGTAGACTGCGTTGAAGGCACGCAGCGACAGTCCGTTGATCAGCGAGATGGGCGGTGTCAGTGGGATCCCGAGGCGGGCTGGATCGGCGACTTCGAGTGCCCCTTCGGTAGCGAAATCGCCCGCCATATAGACGCCGCGTCCGGTGGTTCGCCCGGAGGCGGCGCAGTCGATCCAGGCCACGCCATATTCATGCCGACGGTCGAGCTCGTCGGAGAGCGTGAAGAATTCGGCCAGGGTCTCGAAACGCTCGACCTGGCCGTCGATCTGGCTGGAACGGATCGGCAGCAGTTGGATCTCGGCCCATTCGATGAGGCCCGTGAGACCGAGCCCGCCGATGGTAGCCGCGAACAGTTCGGCGTTGTCCTGGGGCGAGCAGACCAGCCGCCCCTCCTGCGAGCGCAGCAAGCCGAAGCGTCGGACGTGACGCCCGAAGGTGCCGCGCACATGATGGTTCTTGCCGTGGACGTCGTTGGCGATCGCGCCACCGAGCGTGATGAGTTGGGTGCCGGGCGTGACGGATAGGAACCAGCCGTGCGGGATGGCGAGCGCCAGGATCTCCTGGAGTGTGACGCCGGCCTCGGCGGTTAGAATGCCCGTCGTCCAGTTCGCCTGGATGAATCGATCGAGGTGGCGCAGATGCATGACCCGGTCGCTGGCGGCCAGGCAACTGTCGCCGTAGCTGCGGCCGTTGCCGAAGGGCAGTGTCGAGCCATGCGCGCGGACGAGCGCATCCAGCGTCTCGGGAAGCATTTCGCGCCAATGACAGGGATGGGGCGTCTGGGGGAACGGCGGATATTGACCCCAGGACAGCAGTTGCGGTGCGCTCATGTCGCGATCCAGAAGATGAGCCCGAAGAGGGCGCCGATGACCAGGCTCGTCCGGTCGCGGATGGCGAATACGACCGGGTCGTCGTGCATCTGTCCGCGATGGGTGAGCATCCACACCCGTGTGATCCAGAGCAGCAGGAGCGGACAGGCGAGCCAGATGACCTCGGGGTGGCGGTAGAGTGCGGTGGTGCTCAGGTCGTTGATATAGAGCGCCAGCACCATGACGGCGACATAGCCCGAGGAGCCGCCGAGCGAGGCGAGCATCTCCAAATCGCTCGGATAATAGCCGCGTCCTCGGGCCTTCTCGGCGTGGCCCTTCTCGCGTGCCTGGCGCAGTTCGGCATAGCGTTTGACGATCGCCAGGCTCAGGAACATGAACATCGAGAATGCCAGCACCCAAAAGGACAAGGGGATCGCGAGCGCAGCACTGCCGGCGATGATGCGCAGCGTATAGAGTGAGGCGAGTGCGATGATATCGATCACCATCCGGCGCTTGAGCGCCAGCGAGTAGGCCAGGGTGAGCGCATAGTAGGCCGCCAGCACGGCGGCGAACGCCCAGGGCAGGAACCAGAGTGCGCCCGCGAAGGCGGTCAGCAGCAGCGCTGGAATGGCGATCAGCCCCGAGCGGATCGAGAGGCGTCCGGCGGCGAAGGGGCGGTGACGCTTGGTGGCATGATGCCGGTCGTCGCCCAGGTCCAGCAGGTCATTGAGCAGATAGACGCTGGAGGCACAGAGCCCGAAGAGCAGGAAGGCCAGAAGCCCTTGGCCGACCAGTGCGATCTCGGTCAGTCGGTGTGCGGCGAGCAGCGGCACGAAGATCAGCAGATTTTTCGCCCATTGATGGAGCCGCAGTGCCTTCGCCCAGTCGCCTAGTGCCGGTCGGTTGGAGCGCATGACGGCCGCAACATTGTCGAGCTGGCGCGCGAGCCGTTCGAGCCTGTGCTCGGGGTTCACGACATAGGACAGCCGTGCCGCCCTCCAGACAGGCAGATCCTCATGGGTGTTGCCGGCATAGTCGAATCCGCCTTCGCCGAAGCGCTGGACGAGCACCTCTTTCTTGTGCTCCGCCGAGAGATTGCGATCGGCATCGCTGGCGATGATCTCATCGAACAGCTGCAGGTGATCGGCGACGCGCTCTGCCAGCGTGCGATGGCTGGTGGTGGAGAGGACGATATGGCGTCCCTTGCGGCGCTCGGCCTCGATGAGTTCGATGACTTCCAGATCGAACGGCAGGCGACTGACGTCGAGATGCGTCGCCTGGGCCAACGCCTGTTTGAGTCTGGTCTTGTCGTGTGTGAGCCAGAGCAGGACGCGCGGGAGTCGAGCTGGATGCGCGCGGACGAACGCCAGTCCAGTTTCCAGTAGCAGATCGGAGCACAGGAGGGTGCCGTCGAGGTCGATGACCAGCGGCGGTTCTGGATGGATATCGGGGGCCGAATGCATCAATGCTTCCCTTCGATGACGAGCGCCTTCACGAGCGATTGGGCATGACGGCCGCATTGTGGCAAGTGAGCGCAGAGTGGCGGCGACTCTAGCACTCGGCCGTCGGGCCTTCCAGCCTGCGCGCTCGCCGTCACCACCTCATGCGATCTACGCTTGATTCGGAGGTGGTGCGGCGAGGATCCCTGTTTAGGCGCGATCCAACAGCAACTGAGTCAAGAGCGCGACCGGGCGTCCGGTGCCACCCTTTTCCTTGCCGGTCAGCCAGGTGATGCCGGCGATGTCCAGATGTGCCCAGCGGTATTTCTTGGTGAAACGCGAGAGGAAGCAGGCGGCGGTGATGGCGCCGCCGTCGCGGCTGCCGACGTTGGCCATGTCGGCGAAATTGCTGTCGAGCTGGGATTGATAGTCGTCCCACAGCGGCATGCGCCAGGCGCGGTCGCCGGCCGTTTCGCCAGCGGTCAGGATCTCGGCGGCGAGCTTGTCGTCCTGGGTGAAGAGTCCGGCGGCGTGCTTGCCGAGCGCGACCACGCAGGCGCCGGTGAGGGTGGCCAGGTCGATGACGATCCCGGGCTCGAAGCGCTCGCAATAGGTGAGCGCGTCGCAGAGGATGAGACGGCCCTCGGCGTCGGTGTTGAGGATCTCGATGGTCTGACCGGACATGCTGGTGACGATGTCGCCCGGCTTGTTGGCGTCGCCGTCGGGCAGGTTCTCGGAGGAGGGGACCACGCCGATCAGGTTGATCGGCAGCTCCAGCTCGCAGGCGGCTTGCATGGCACCGAAGACGCTGGCACCGCCGCACATGTCGTATTTCATCTCGTCCATCTCGGCGGCGGGCTTGAGCGAGATGCCACCAGCGTCGAAGGTCAGCCCCTTGCCGACCAGGACGATCGGCTTGTCGCCCGACTTGCCGCCCCGGTAGTGCATGCAGATCAGCTTGGCCGGCTGGCGACTGCCGCGCGAGACCGACAGCAGCGCGCCCATGCCGAGCGAGGCCATCTGTTCCTCTTCGAGCACCTCGACCTGCAGCTCCTTGAAGCGGTTCGCGAGGTCGCGCGCGGTGTCGGCCAGATAGCTCGGTGTGCAGATGTTGCCCGGCAGATTGCCCAATTCCTTGGCCAGAGAGATTCCGGAGGCCATGGCCGAGCCATGTCGCGCGGCCAGTTCGGCCGGGGCGATTTCCTGTTTCTTGGGTACCCAGAGGGTCAGGCGTTTGAGCGGTGTCTTGAGCGGTTGCTTGTCGTCCTTGGTGCGGGTGTAGCGGTAGGCCTTGTCCTCGGCGGTGAGCACGACATCGCGCACGCTGGTGTAGGTGTCGGTCGGCAGCGGATCCGGTAGCGCGAGCACCGCATCTCTGGCACGGCTCTGTTGCAGCTGAGGGAAGAGGGCGGCCAGCGCCTTGCGGAATGCGGTGCGGTCGAAGCCCTTCTTCTTTCCGAGGCCCAGCAGCAGCACCCGATCGGCGGAGATCTCCGGCAGGTCGTAGAGCATGAGGGTCTTGCCGACCTCGCCATCCATGTCGCCCTTCTTGAGGATGTCGGCAATCCGATTGCCGCTCTTGGCGTCGATGTCTTCCGCTACGCCGGTTAGCTTGCTCTTCTCGAAGACCCCGAGGACGAGGCATGGGGTCTTCAGCGTGGCGAGTTCGCCTGTCTTGATCTTGAATTCCATCGGGGGCTCCTGGCGGGTATCTGGCGAGGCGGACGAGTCTGCTCTGGTCGGCTCGAACAAATGTTAGGATATCGAATATTTAGTCTACCGATAATGATGCCTATAGGTCGAAGTGAGAATCCTCGATCGTTATCTTGCCTGGGCCGTGATCGGCGGGACCCTGCTGACGCTGGGTGTCCTGCTGCCGCTGTTGGGCGTCTTCATCCTCGCCGATGAGGTCGACTCGATCGGCGTGGAACGCTATACCCTGGTCGACGCGCTGCTGTTCATGCTGTTGAGCCTGCCGCGCTACGCCTATCTCATCTTTCCGATCGCGACCCTGATCGGCGCCTTGATCGGACTCGGGACGCTGGCGAGTCGCTCCGAGCTGGTGGCCATGCGGGCGGCAGGGATGTCGGTGTCGCAGGTCGTGCGGGCGTCCATGCTCGGTGGCGTGCTGTTGGCCGTTTTCGCCGTGGTGCTCGGCGAGGTGGTCGCCCCGGTGGCGGAGCAGCGCGGGATCGAGCTACGCCGTCAGGCCCTTTCGGGCGATGTGGCCCAGCGCACGCCAGACGGCTTCTGGGCGGTCGATAAGGGCTCCTACGTCAACATCCGCGAGATCCGTTCGGGAACGCGTCTGAGCGACATCTCCATCTATCGCATCGATGCAGCCAAGGGCACGCTCGTCGCGACCCACGCCGAGGGCGCGCGCTATCGGGATGGGGGCTGGATTCTGGAGAACATTGCCCGCAGTCGGGTCAGCTCCGCCGGAGTCGAGGTCGAGCGTATTCCGAAGGCGGGCTGGGACTCGATGCTGGATCCAGGGCTGCTCAAGGTGGTGGTGGCGGATCCGAACGCCTTGCCGGTCTGGGGGCTTTACACGTACATCCGCTTCATGTCGGTCAACAAGCAGGATGCTGGCTCCTACGAGGTGGCCTTCTGGAATAAGGTGCTGCATCCGGTCCTGACGCTATCGATGATCCTGATCGCCATTCCGCTGCTGCTGGGGTCTTCGCGCAGTACCGGCATGGGGCGGCGGATCTTCGTCGGTATCATGGTCGGGATTTTCTACTACCTGGTGAGCCGGACCTTTGCCTATCTGTCCCTGCTGTTCGGAATGAATCCCTTTCTGGCGGCCATCGCGCCGCCCTTGCTCTTCATCTCGGGCGCGCTGCTGCTCTTGCGGCGCGTGGGGTGAGGGTCGTTCCGTCCTGTCCTTGTTTTGGAAAAGAGGGTCTGCGGGCTGAGTCCCCAAACGGAGCGCTTGGGGACGAGGGGACGTTAGGCGGATTTTTCCAACATCACGAGCTGGGTGTGGGACTTGCGGTCGTGCCAGGCCAAGCCATCGCGATCAAACAGGCTCCACCAGAGGCCCAGACCGGCGGGCACGAAGCTGACGATCGACCAGGCGAAGCGCACGATGGCGGTACCGAGACCCAGGTTGGAGCCCTTGTCTCCGACCACCCGAATCCGCCAGGCGCGCATGCCCAGCGTCTGGCCGCCGTGGGTCCAGAAGTAGACGTAAAATGCGCCGATCACGGCCAGCAGATAGAGACGCAGGAGCAGGAGCGGCAGGGCCTCCTCGTAGATATGGTGCCCGGTGATGACCTCGTAGGGGATGACGACGACGGCGTTGGCCAGCATCAGCACGCCCAACAGCAGCACGATGTCGTACAGGAACGCACCCAGTCGTCTCGGGAGGGAAGGTTTATTGGCTTGGGAAAGGTCGAATTCCATGTTGCTCATAGTCGATCGGTTGATTAGGGAGTTAGCTTCAGGCGGAAGCGGCTATTTTGATTCGAATCACTATTAAACCATTTCTGTTCCGGCTTTTGCGACGGGTGCCTATGCCCTGGATCGCAATCTGTGTCGGTCTCGCCGCCGGGACGGCCATCTGGACCGTGCTGGATCAGATCCAGAGCAAGCAGGTCGACAAGATCTTCGGCCAGGAACTGGAGGCCCAGCTCGACCTGCGGGCGCGCGAGAGCCTCATCCGTTTCGACCGCTATCTGTCGAGTTATGCGGCCACCACGCGTCTGCTCGCCAATCACCGCAAGCTCTCCGAATACTTGGAGCCCCTGTTCTGGTCGCGCGACGAGGCGGTGACGCCCGTCATCTATAAGGACTTTCGTCCGCTGTGGCTACCCGATTTTTTCGAGCGCGACGCACTCACCGCGCCGAGCCAGGTGCTGCTGACCGATGTTCAGGGCCGGGTGCGCGAGATCTTTCAGCCGACCGCCGAGCCGGTTCCGAAGGAGATTGCCACCCAGGTTCCGACCCAATATCTCGACGAGCGCGATGTTCGCGCCGTGATCGACCGTTTCGACGATCGTCTCTATCTGCTCGCGAGCGACGCGGTGGAGGACGCCGGCGGATACGACATGGGCTATCTGGTGGTGTTGGTGCCGGTCAACGACGCCTTTATCGGCGCCTCGCAGCGCGGGCTCGACCTGGGGCGCGCGGCGGTGGCGCTGGTCGACAGCGACGATCAGCGCATCGTCGCCAGCGTGGATTCGACCACGCTCCCGCCCGGCACCACCCTGGCCGACTGGATCGACACCTATGTCATCACCTCGCAGTCGCTACCCGAATACGAGGGCTCGGACTCCAACTTGCTGTTCGCGACCTTCGTGCCTCATGCCAGCGTGGAGAAGATGTCGCGTCACGTGCGCATCTTCGAGCGACGTCAGCGGTTCTTTGCCGCCGCCGTGTTCGTGGTCGTGTTTACCGGCGTTATCTATCTGGTCTCCTCGCGCCTGAACAAGGTGCTCAAGCGCATGACCCGCTTCGCCCAGCGCGCGCTCGGTATCCCCGAGCCCGGCTTCAAGCGTGGAGGTAACCAGCTGGTTTTGCTGGAGGAATGGATCCAGCACTTCACCCAGCTGGTGATGGCGGCGCGCGAGGAGATGAGCCAGCGCCACCAGGCCGAGATGCGCGAGAGCGAGGCACTCAAGGCGGCCGTGATGGAGGCGTCGCTCGATGCCATCGTCACCCTGGATCGTTACGGCAAGGTGATCGAGTTCAATCCGGCCGCCGAGCGACTGTTTGCGCTGGCTCGGACCTTTGCGATCGGTGCCGTATTTGCCGATCGTTTCCTGCCCGATGTCGCTCAGGCGGCCTTCAAGCGTTTGCTCGATCGCTCGCGTCATCTGCATCGCGAGCCTTTAGGCCGGGGTGAACTCATCGCGCTGCGCGCCGATCACAGCGAGGTGCCGGTCGAGATCTCGATCGCGCCGATCGAGTTGGAAGACGAGCATTTCCATACCCTCTACATCCATGACATCAGTAGCCGCAAGCGCGCCGAGCAAGAGATCAAGAGTCTGGCCCGCTTCGCCAGCGAGAGCCCCAACCCCATTCTGAGGGTGAGCGCGGAGGGACTGATCGTCTACGCCAACAACGCAAGCCGACCGCTGCTGATCGCCTGGGGCGCCGATCCGGGCGAGTATCTGACCGACGACTGGGCGCGCGAGGTGGCGCAGGCGCTCGAGACCGGCCTGCCGCTGGAGCGCGAGCTGGATCTCTCGGGGCAGGTCTATTCGCTGCTCTTTGCACCGATCCGCGATCTCGGCTACGTCAACATCTATGCCCGCGACATCACGGCCGTGCGTCGCGCCGAGCAGGAGTCGCGCCAGCACCAGGCCGAGCTTGTCCATGTCTGCCGTCTCAGCACCATGGGTGAGGTGGCGACCGGCATGGCCCATGAGTTGAACCAGCCGCTCTCCGCCATTGTCAATTACGCCAACGGCTGTACCCGTCGGCTTCAGGGCGGTGCCGGTCAGGCCGATGAGCTGATCGGGGCGATGGGCCAGATCACTGCCCAGGCCAAGCGGGCGAGCGAGATCATTCGCCGTTTGCGCGCCCTGGTCGGCAAGCAGCCGCCGATCCGGACCCAGGCCGACCTCAACCATCTGGTGCGCGAGGTCTGCTCCTTTCTCGAATTCGAGACCAGTCGGATCGGTGTCCAGATCCAGCTCGACCTCGACGCCGAGGCGATCCCGGTGCGGGTCGATCTGGTTCAGGTCGAGCAGGTGCTGCTGAACCTGGTCGGAAACGCGCTCGATGCCCTGGAGGAGCGTCCCGAGTCCGAGCGCCATCTACGGATCCTGACCCGCATGGAGGCCGACTTGGCCGAGGTCTTGGTGGAGGACAGCGGGCCGGGCATCGCGCCCGATCGCCTGCCCATTCTTTTCGACGCCTTCGTGACCTCCAAGGAGAGCGGGATGGGGATGGGCTTGGCGATCAGCCAGACCATCGTCGAGAATCACGACGGTCGGATCTGGGCCGAGTCCGAGTTGGGACATGGTTCGACCTTCCATTTGACCCTACCGCTCTCGCTCGACGCCAAGGATGCGGAAGCCGATACGATCGAATCGCTGGAACCCTAAGCAAGACGACCCGGATGACAATGACTACCGATGCAACCGTATTCGTCGTGGACGACGACCAAGCCATGCGGACCTCGCTCCAGTGGCTGATCGAATCGACAGGCATGTCGGTTCAGACCTACGACTCCGCCGACGCCTTTCTTGCCACCTATTATCCCGGTCGGGCGGGCTGTCTATTGCTCGACGTGCGCATGCCCGGCATGACCGGACTCGAACTCCAGGCCTATCTGGCGCGCGAGGGCTACCGCCTGCCGGTCATCCTCATCACCGGTCATGGCGACGTGGCGATGGCGGTGAAGGCGATGAAGGCCGGTGCCGTCGATTTCATCGAAAAACCCTTTCACGACGAGGATCTGCTGCGCAGCATCCGGGGCGCGCTGGACTTCGATCAGAAGACCCGCGCCAGTCGCTCGACCAGGGCCGAGATCCTGATGCGTCTCGCCGAGCTCACTCCGCGCGAGCACGAGGTCATGGCCATGGTGACCGACGGCAAATCGAACAAGGAGATCGCCGCCGCCCTCGGTGTCAGCTCCAAGACCGTCGAGGCCCACCGCGCCCGTGTCATGGAGAAGATGCGCGCCGAATCGCTCGCCGAACTGGTGCGCATGGCCCTGATCGCCGACCCGGATGCGCTTTGATTGTAGCTGCCAGCCGCCAGTCGCCAGTCGCCAGCTGTCAGCCTCCCTCGTCACCAAGCTTTGCTTGGTGACGCCGCCTGGAAGCTCTGCTTTACGTCGGTGCGAATTTATTCGCATCTCAGGCGCTCGAAGTCCTGGTAGCTGGTAGCTGGTAGCTGGTAGCTGGTAGCTGGTAGCTGGTAGCTGGTAGCTGGTAGCTGGTAGCTGGTAGCTGGTAGCTGGTAGCTGGTAGCTGTCAGTGACTCAAGACGCTGCGCCGTCCTTGTGTCCGACGAAGACGTAGTAGGGCACCCGCATGCCGGGCAGGTAGGGGACGGGCGCTAGCTGTTCCTGCAACTGGTGGTTGGGGAGCAGTTCGCGCAACAGCCGCAGGTGCTCGGGAGTCGGGCGCACGCCGTCGTGGGCGAACCAGCGCGGCCAGAAGAGGCGTGCGAGGCGTCCGTGCCGCACATTTCCCGGACCGCCTGCTGTATCCGAGACGTAGAAGTCCACCACACCCAGACGCCCGCCCGGAGGCAGCATCTCGATGGCGTTGAGGATGGCTGCGCGCCAGTCCGGGATCATGGTCAGCGCGTAGGAGAAATAGACGCAGTCCGGCGGTGTCTCGGGTCGATAGCGGGTGGCGTCGGCCTCGATCACGCGCACGTTCGCCATGTTTCTGGTGCGCGCGCGCGCCTGTTCCAGGAGCGCGGGACAGAGATCCACCAGCTCGACGCTGGAGAGTTCGGCCAGCCGCGATCCGAAGTACATCAGATTGCTTCCGGTGCCTCCGCCCAGCTCCAGCACCCGCGCGCCGGGAGCCGGATCCAAGCGTCGCAGCAGCGCCTCGCGGCCCTGCAGCAGGCGCTCGCGGAAGCGGTCGTAATCGCGCGCCTGGGGGGCGTAGAAGGCCTGCAGCCGTTCGGCGTGCGAGCCGCGCTTGGGCTGGCCGAGCAGCAGTCGCAGCAGAATGCGGGCGTCGTTCGCGATCATGCGCGCACGTCTGCGATGTGGAAGCCGGCGTAGGTATGGACCCGGTCGAGCATGGTCAGGCGCTGCGCCAGCTCGGGATGGAACGCCAGTCGCTCGGTCAGACGGGTGCGCTGTGGGCCCAGCTCGATGCGGTCCAGATAGCTGGGCGCGGCGTGGGCGCTGCGGAAGATGATGCGCGCGTCGCTGCGCGCCCGGTCGAGGATGGCGGCCCATTCCTCCTCCAGTGCCTCCGGGTAGTAGGAACTCATCCAGTCCATATGGTCGAGCAGCACGAACTTGGAAATGGACTCGTCCGTGCCGCGCAGGAACTCGGTCACGGTGGAGGTATGGATGCTGATGCGCTCGACCAGTCCGCCCTTGAGCGCCGCGAAATTCTCGGGCTTGAGATATTCGGGGCAGCAGCTCTCCGTATAGCGCCCACGCAGATAGACCGACCAGAAATAGTTGGTCGAGATGGGCAGCTGGCGGAAGACGTATTCGATGGAGTCGCGCACGAAGCCGGCGACGCCGAGCGAATGCTGGGCCTGGACCTCCTTGCGCTGGGGATGGGGCACGCCGAGCATGCTCATGGTGAGCTGACGCGACAGGGTCCAGTTGACGCTCGGGGTCCAGATGAGCGGCTGCACGCGCGTGTCGTAGATATGGCGCTGATCGTCGAGCGAGTCGGTCTCGAAAAGCTCCCGCACGCTCCGGGCCAGGCGCGGGCGCACCTTCAGATAGCCGTGGAAGACGCGCGCCACGATGCCGGAAAGCCCATGAAAATAGAAGCTGCCGTTGGGGTTGCCGAACCAGGCCGCGCGTCGATCCCAGAAGGCGACCGCCTGGGGCGACAGCTCCTGGCGCAGCGCATCGAAATAGAGGTCGCGGAACTCCGGGTGATAGCCGTGCCCGAAGACGGCGAAGAAATCGGCATGCTCCAGTTGCCGGATGCCGGCCAGCTTGAGTTCCAGCAGGGCATTCTGACGCGGATTGGCATCGATCGCGTGGATGCGCCGTGGGCCGGTCAGGGCGTAGTCCAGTACGTTGCAGCCGGCGCTGGTGATCACCAGTAGGGTGTCGTCTGCGGTCAGATCCAGGGCGAGCCGGTCGACCGCCGGATCCTCCCAGCAGGTGTTGTAGACCAGCGCTCGCGAATAGATGGCATTGAAGACCTGCTGATCGATCCGATCGGCGAGCGTCGGTTTGGTTTTGGCCACTGGCGTGCTGATGGTCGCTGGCATATTCAGGGAGGGCTCCTCGCGAGGCTTATCCAAGCGCGTCGCGACTGGTTGGCGAAATCGTCCCAGCTTATTCCCGTGCCGTGACGGCTTCATGGCGGTCTGTGGACGGTTGAGTTGCCAGGTCGTGTCGGATCGGTTGCGATGGATTCCCCAGTTGATCGGCAGGGTGCCCGCTCGCGCCCTCTGGAGGCATGTCCGATGGATGCCGCTCTGGACCGCCTGTTTCACTCGATCTTGGAGGTGCTTTTGGGCGATTGCCCGCGCCCGATACCCTGGATTTCGCCCGATTTCGCCCGGTAAATTCCAGGCGTTGACACGGCGGAGCCTTTCTGCGCCCGCCAATCGACATAGGTATTTGCTCGGACAATGCCTTTGGCTCAAAATGGCGAATCGATCAATAGTCTTCTCGGAGAGTCGCCCATGTCCGACAAAGCCCCCTGGATCACCTTTCGGCCCGAACTCAAGGTGCTTGATTGCACCGTGCGGGACGGGGGCCTGGTGAACGCCCATCAATTCAGCGACGCGTTCGTGGGCGCGGTCTATCGTGCCTGCGTCGACGCGGGCATCGACTATATGGAGATCGGCTACAAGAACTCTCCGAAGACCTTCCCGAAAGACAAGTTCGGCCCCTGGCGTCACTGCGACGAGGCCGATCTGCGCCGCGTGGTCGGCGATCACGACCCCGAGAAGACCGGGCTCAAGCTCGCCGCCATGGCCGACGCAGGAAAGAGCGACTGGGAGACCCAGATCGTGCCGGCGGCCGAGAGTCCGCTGTCGATGATCCGCGTCGCCTTCTACGCCCATCAGGTGTCCGAGGCGGTGGACATGATCCGCCACGCCCATGAACTCGGCTACGAGACCACCGCCAATCTCATGGCCGTCTCCAACATCACCGAGGAAGAGATCGATACGGTGCTGGATGCGATCGCCCCGACGCCGGCCACCACCATGGTCATCGTCGACAGCTTCGGCTATCTCTACCGCGAACAGATCGACCGGCTCTACCGCAAATACGCAGGCGCACTTGAAGGCACCGGCAAGGAGATCGGCATCCACGCCCACAACAATCTCCAGCTCGCCTTCGCCAACACCATCGAGGCCATCATCCTCGGCTGCAATCGAGTGGATGCGACCCTGTTCGGCTTTGGACGCGGTGCCGGCAACTGCCACACCGAATTGCTGCTCGGCTTCCTGCGCAATCCCAAGTTCGAGATGCGCCCGCTGATCGAGGTCATCCAGAACCACATCATGCCGCTGCGCAAGGAACTCGACTGGGGACCGTCCATTCCCTACAACATCACCGGGCAGCTCAACCAGCACCCGCGCAGCGCGATCGAGTGGCGCGAGGGCGCGACCCCCGACGATTTTCTGGGCTTTTACGACAAAGTGGTGGCGGAGATCTAGCCATGTCCGACGACGCGATCCTGATCCTGGATGGCCAGCAATACCAATTCCCCGTACATGAAGGCACCGAGGGCGAGCGTGCCATCGACATCCAGGATCTGCGAGCGCGTACCGGGCACATCACACTCGACCCTGGCTATGGCAATACCGGCAGTTGTCAGAGCGCCATCACCTTTATCGATGGAGAGCAGGGGATCCTGCGCTATCGTGGGATCCCCATCGAGCAGTTCGAGCAGGCGCCCAACTTCGTCGAGGTCGCCTGGCTGCTGATTTTCGGCCATCTGCCGAGCCCCGAGGAATACCGGCTCTTTTCGGCGCAGCTGACCGCGAATGCCAACCTCGACGAGAGCATGAAGCACCACTTCGAGGGCTTCCCGCGCTCGGCGCCGCCCATGGCCATCCTCTCGGCCATGATCAACGCCCTGTCCTGTTTCCACCCCGAGTATTTCGAGCTGGAAGGCGAGGATCACTTCCGTGCCGCCGCCGCCGGTCTCATCAGCAAGATTCGCACGATCGCGGCCTACGCCTACCGTCACTCGGTCGGCCAGCCCTATATCTACCCCGATCCGTCGTTGCGCTACGTGCCGAACTTCCTGCATATGCTGTTCTCGCAGCCCTATGCCGAGCATGAATGCGCGCCCGAGGTGCGCGACGCCATCAACCTCATCCTGCTGCTGCACGCCGATCACGAGCAGAACTGCTCCACCTCCACGGTGCGCATGGTCGGCTCCAGTCAGGCCAACCTCTTCGCCTCCTGCGCGGCCGGCGTCTGCGCGCTCTGGGGACCGCTGCACGGTGGGGCCAACGTCGCCGTTCTGGACATGCTGGAGCAGATCCACAAGGGCCGGATCAGCCCCGAGGACTACGTGCGGTTGGCCAAGGACCGCGACAGCAAGGTGCGCCTGATGGGCTTCGGTCACCGGGTCTACAAGAACTTCGACCCGCGCGCCAGAATGCTAGGCAAGGTCGCCGAACGTCTGCTGCCGATCCTCGGCGTCAAGGATCCGTTGCTCGACATCGCCCGCAAGCTTGAAGAGATCGCCCTGGAAGACCCCTATTTCGTCGATCGCAAGCTCTATCCCAACGTCGACTTCTACAGCGGCATCATCATGCGCGCCATCGGCATCCCGACCAACATGTTCACCGTCATGTTCTCGATCGGACGTCTGCCCGGCTGGATCGCCCACTGGTGGGAGCAGTCGCAGACCCAAGGCAACAAGATCGCCCGCCCGCGCCAGATCTACGTCGGGCCGGAAGCCACCGATCATGTGCCAAAGGACGAGCGGGCGTAGGTGAGTGTTTGTGAATCGCTTCCCTGTTTTTTGTGATGGAAGGGAAGCGATTCGAGGCGATGGAGTGCAGGCGTGTGGCCACTATCCGGCCGCAATTGGCTCTGCTGTATAGGTGCGAATCCTTCGCGCCTCGCGCTGCATGCCCGATTCTCGATTTGCCTGTTCGTCAGAGCCTGTTTTAATCCGCGCCCCTGCGTGAGGGGCGACGCTCGACCAGCCTTCACTGCCGGACAGGCAGCTCAGGTTTCAATCCGCGCCCCTGCACGAGGGGCGACCCGAAGGCCAGAACCCAGAAGCGGCAACGTTCTTGTTTCAATCCGCGCCCCTGCACGAGGGGCGACTATCTGAGGGGCTAGTGGTCAGCACCGCCGGGTTGTTTCAATCCGCGCCCCTGCACGAGGGGCGACGCGTCCGGGCCGTCGTCGTGGTCGGCGGCCGGGTTTCAATCCGCGCCCCTGCACGAGGGGCGACTGGACGTAAGGCGCCTCGGCGGCCTCTGTGTCGTTTCAATCCGCGCCCCTGCACGAGGGGCGACGACGCATCCCGCGTTCATCATCGGCGGCGTCGAGTTTCAATCCGCGCCCCTGCACGAGGGGCGACCGCCATCTACGGCGGCACCAAAGCGATGGGCTGGTTTCAATCCGCGCCCCTGCACGAGGGGCGACGCCCAGCTTCATGACCGACTTGGTCAGCCACGCCTGTTTCAATCCGCGCCCCTGCACGAGGGGCGACAGGCGGATGGCGCCGCAGGATCATTGGCGCCAAGTTTCAATCCGCGCCCCTGCACGAGGGGCGACGCTCCTCGGCGATCATCGCGAATTTTTATACCGGTTTCAATCCGCGCCCCTGCACGAGGGGCGACATCCATGATTCGCATCTCTCAATCCAATACTCCTGTTTCAATCCGCGCCCCTGCACGAGGGGCGACCGAGGGATCCAAGCCCAACGCCTTGAGCTTGATGTTTCAATCCGCGCCCCTGCACGAGGGGCGACGTGCGCGGCCAACGCCTGGAGCTGTTCGTCGGTGTTTCAATCCGCGCCCCTGCACGAGGGGCGACCATTCGCCAGGACGCCGAAGGCCGTTACAGTCTGTTTCAATCCGCGCCCCTGCACGAGGGGCGACCAGCCGCGTGGGAGACGATCAGCCAACCGCCGGGGTTTCAATCCGCGCCCCTGCACGAGGGGCGACAGGTCCGTTTCAAATCTGCGAGGAAAGAAAAATGGTTTCAATCCGCGCCCCTGCACGAGGGGCGACCTGCTGAAGGCTCGCACTCAATACCTTGCCCAAGTGTTTCAATCCGCGCCCCTGCACGAGGGGCGACCTTCACCAAGAAGATCACGCGCGACCATGAGAAGAGTTTCAATCCGCGCCCCTGCACGAGGGGCGACCGCATACTGCCGCGAGCGTCAAACCGTGGAAGGGTTTCAATCCGCGCCCCTGCACGAGGGGCGACCGCAGGACCCTAACCCGTTCTTTCTCAAAAATAAACTGATGGTGCTGCGCGAACCTTTGCCGAACAGCATTCGTGCCTGCATCCATTGGGCGTTTTAGTGAATAAATGATTTGTTTTTCAAAGGTTAAGCGTTTTCGCGAGGGGGCGGTGTTTAGACGATCGCTTAGGGGTCGCGTTGGCCGACTCATACGATCAAAGGACCTTCAATGTCGAAACTGGGTTTGGCTCCAAAGTGCTCGACTCTGGGGTGCCAGTTCGAGCCAAGGTTATAGAACCTCAGGCTATCGGTCTCCAGGTCGACGATGTCGAGAAGTCGACTTTTCAGGATGACTAGCTGTGCGGGATCGACTTTGCACTCGAAGACTGAATTCTGGACCCGTTGACCGAAATCGAGGCAGGTTTTTGCAACTCGCCGCAACCGTCTTGTACCGCCTTCCGTCGCGGTGGAGACATCGTAGGTGACCAGTACATACATGATTTTGATCTCGGCTAACGCCAGACGAATGCTGGATATGCATCTAGGTCGCTGCGTAGATGGCGGGCGAGAAGGCGTGCCTGCAAATGCACCAGAAGTCCTACGGATACTTTTTCTTGAAGAAAGGGATGGGTGATTTCTTCCTTCTTGCGCTCCTGCCACGCGACGAGAACGCGTTTGCGTGGCTCATCGCGCAGCAAGACGGCGCCGTTTTCCTTGTACTCGAAGTCACGAGCGGTGATCTGCTGTCGATTCAGTAGTGCGAGTGCGACTCGGTCTGCCAGAAAAGGTCGAAACTCTTCCATAAGATCTAACGCCAACGATGGGCGCCCTGGACGATCTTGGTGGAGGAAGCCAACGGCTGCATCCAGCCCGGTTGCCTCAAGAGCTGAGCGGCAGTCATGGGCGAGCAGTGAGTATAAGAATGATAGAAGCGCGTTGACTGGATCGAGTGGTGGTCGGCGTGAACGACCATGCATGGTCAGCTCTGGATCTTTGACGGTCAGCAGATGGGGAAAGACATTGAAATAGCTGACTGCGGCGTTTCCCTCAATTCCAAGCAGGCTCTCCAGGTCAGTGCAGGTCTGAGCCGTGCGCAGTCTTCGAGCGAGTTCTTCAGTCGCCTGCTTGAGTGCGTCATTTCCTTCTGCCTCAGGGCGATCGCGCTTGGCGCGCAGCAGAGAGGTTCGAGCGTTGGCGATCTTGGCTGTGATGCAGTTCTTGGCGATTTTCAAGGCGCCGACTGGGTCGTCTGCACGTCGGTATTGTTCACGGCGCAGCAGGACGTTCCCCGAAGTGAAGCCGACCGCTGCGGCCAAAAAGCGCCCGTTCGGGTTACAAAAAGAAAGGGTGACTCCGGCCTCCGCGCAGGCGGCCATCAACTGGGCTGAAGCACTGATGTTCCAGCCTAGACACAAGATGCCATCCAAGTTGTGAAGGGGGACTCGCAACTGCGTTTTGCCTTCGTGACGCACCTCGATAGCGGCGCCATCCTTGCTCAGCCAAGACCCTTCGAGTGTGACGAAAAGGGTGTTGAGATGCTGCCTCATTGATCACTCCTTCAGGCTCTGGGTCAAGGCGTCCGAGAGCCAGCGCGCGGCCCCCATGCGACGCCGGTCCATCCTGGGCATGCAGATTTCGATCAGGGAGCAGTCGTCGCATTTTGCTTTGTCGTAGCTGGGTGGTGGAGTCCGACCGGATGCGATGAGAGCATGCAGGCGAGTTGCTGTTTGGTGGGTTAGGGTCCGGATTTTTTCGTCGAATTCGATTTCGGTGCGTCGACGTTTCTGGCCGTAGTAGAGATGGCCGAAGTCAATGTGACAGTCCAGCATCTCTTCCAGGCACAATGCCTGTGCGCACAGTTGTACCTCATCGGCGTGATGGCTTTTGGGCCGGCCGCGCTTGTATTCGATCGGGATGACCGATGCGATGACATCGCGTGGCAATGCTTTCGCGCCGCGCGGAAGGCTGGTGCCTTCGCGCAGATGGAATTCGACCACATCGCATTGCCCCGAGAGTTGCAGAGCGAGCGAATGGACGGCGAGGCCACGAGTGATGTGTACGCCTGCTCGGTGCTCATCTGGTCCATCGTGCGCCCGCTCGTGCAAGATCGCTCCCTCGGCAGTCAGGCGATTCTCTTCCCAGACCTGCTCAAGATGGATGAGCGCGCATTGACGTTCGCAGTAGAGCAAGTGCTGCAATGCCGAAAGTGGGAGCAAGTTGTCATCGCTGTCAGCCATCTTCGCTTACCTGCTCGGTCGCTGAACATTCCCGCTTGTCTCAGATCATGCGAGTCAGTGTGACTCCTTTGCCAAGATCTAGCGGTTTGTCTAGCGATAGACGGCGCTCCAATGGCTCGCCATCGAGTGTGATTTCGTAGTCGGAAAACGCGCGTGCTGGTCCGTCGCCATTCCGGCGAGCAACCTCGATCCGGTCGAACAACTGGTGAGCCGGGGCGTTGCCAAGCCGATCCTGGTGTTTGAATACGAGTAATGCCCGTGCCGACATCTCCCCGCGCGCAGCCGATCGATCTTGATCGAACAGTTGGCTCAGTGCCTTCCATAACAGATCGAGGTCTGCATCGGTGAAGCCTGTTTTTTCCGCGAACGGGGCACTGATGAATCCGTGCGCCCGATAGAGCCCATAAGGCACCGTGAATTTGCGGCCCATGGTGCGGTTGTCGCCGTGCTGTTTCGCTGACTCGGCTTCAGTCGCAACGGCAACGCGGGTGATCGCATGCTCGGATGAGACAATCGGGTCGATACTTCGAGCGAAGGTCAGTTGGACTGGACCTCTGACTTGGCCGCAATTCGGGGCCGATTTCAGGCTGAGGACCGCGCCAAAGGTGCGGATATCGAAGAAGTTTGCGCACATCCACTCACGCCCTTTTTCGGTTTCCTCGGCGGTAGGTTTGCGTCCCTTGGATCCCTTGAGCATCTCTGAGAGGAGCTTTTTGATCTCGGTGCTTGGCTTGACCTCCTTGAGCCATGTTTGAACCAACTTCTTGTCCACGTCCAGGGCAAGCGTCAGGATGTTTTCTCCGTCTTCGTTCACGTCGAGCGATAGCCCGTCGGGAAGATCCAGCTCTTCCAGCGCCTCTTGCATGCTATCTGGCACCGGCCTGCTGACGGTTTCGCCCAGGTTGAATCCCAGCGCCTTGAAGGCTTCGACATGGGACTGGCCCAGCACGGCCTTTTCGCGCACGTAGATATCGTTCGGTCGGGTGTAGTCGTATGACAACGCCACGAAATTGCGGATCTTGCGCTTGATGCAAACGTCCGTCACCAGTCCGTGGCCGGTTTCGGGATCGACTCTGGGGAGGTTGCCTGCATCCGGATCGCCATTCGGGTTGCCGTCCCGGACATCGAAGAAGTAGATGAAGTCGTAACGGTGTTGCATGGCGGCTTGTCCTTAATCAGGGTTGGTCCGTTGGGTCGCGGGAGCGGTTTGGTTCTTGGTCGTGCGGCCAGTGAAGAGATCCTTGCGCTGGTGGTAGTAGCCGATCGCGAACAATCCCTGGTCCTGGAGGCCCAAATGGGTCGGCATCGCCGCGAGTCCAGCCACGATGTCCTGGACCAAGCGCTCGCGGTTGATCTTGGCTCCTGGGTTGAGCTTGCCGAGATGGTGCTGATAGGTGCGAAGCAAGCGTGGAAATACGACGCCAGGAGTGGCCGAGGCGGCACTGTAGAAACGGTCGCGGATGGTGGCGTTGATGCTGCCCAAGGCGTCTTGCTGGGTCTTTTCGAGTACGGCGAAGAGTCGGCCGAGCCGGTAGGCGGGTTCGGGCTTGTCGGGGTCCAGGCTCACGGGGATCTCTCCTTGTCGTTGTCGTGGCAGGCGCGTCAGCCATGCCTTGAGGATGGCTGCACGGTAATAGTTGATCTCGCGATCGGCGCGAATGCGCCCGATCACGGCCGAGGCGAGTGCGTTTGGATATGCGCTGCCGGTCATGATGGCGCGCATCAGTGCGCCGCCGAGCAGTGGTGGAACGTCTTTCGACTCGCGGGCCGTCTCGTTCAGTAGCATCCAAATGGGCGGGAATTCGCGCTCTGGATGTTTCGCGTCCTTGCCGAATTGGGGCACGATGCGCAGTGCCTCGTAGTGCGAATGCAGGCGGTCGAACAGCTCACGCAGGGTCGAAACATGCCAGAAGCGCACGGAGAGGCGAGCGGCATTTGGGGCAAGGCCAAGGAGATAGAAAGGGGTTTCTGGATCATCGCCCAGGTTGCTCAAATTTCCTGCCGAGCCTTCTCGTAGGGCATGCAGCAACGCTTTGATCCGAGCTAATGCGCTCGCGTCCTGGGTAGATTCCGGTAAGTCGCCGCCGAGCAAATTGGCGAGCAAATCCTCTATCAGGGTTGGCTGCTCGGTCCAAAAAACTGCGGTGGTGTCGCCGATGTGTAGCCGGTGTTTGTCGCTTTTGGGGCCGCTCAGGATGCTATTGAGTGCGGTGCAATATTTGAAGGCTGCACTCTCTGAGACGGGCGAATTCCAGCTTTTGTCCTTCCCGTATGACGAGAAGGCGTCGCAGTTGAATGAAACGATTTTCGCGCCTGAGCTTTGAGCGCCAGAGATCCCTTTGATGGCTGGCTCATGGAGTTGGGCCAATGGTTCCATCATTCCTGTAATCAGACACATTCCGTGCTGCGAATCGTCGGCGTTATTCTGTTGCTGCTGTCCTTGCCACCAGGCACTGATTTTTCTGCGCTGATGTACGTAGCAGGTTTCGCCTTGAATCCGGAAGACCCCGAAACCGATTCCAAGCTCAGCGAGTATTGGATGTTCGCGACAGTGCTTGGGGTGCCATTGCTCGATAAAACGGCATATTGCTGAGAAACCGGGATCCTCGATGTTTTGCTCGACTTGCAGATGTCGATCTCGAAACGCGGCTTGTGATTTCTCGGCGCGCGCCCTTAGATGGTTGCGCTTGTCTGCGGAAAGGTTGGGATCGTCGGCCTTGTATCCGAGCAAGTAGGCTGCGTTGTCCCAGAGGAAACAGGGATTTAGTCCAGAGCCTGACGACTTGCTTTGGCCTGGGACCAAGCGCTGTATGGGGATTGGCTTCTTACCGCTGTGATCGCGTACATCGTCGATCTGAATCAGGGCGCCATCCAAAGCCAGGACGATCTCGAAACTGATCTTCTGCAAGCTGTAGCCAGATGGCGCGACTTTGTAGGCTGGATCCTCGACCAATCGATCATAGAGTGCATGCAGCGATTGCAGGATCATGATCCCAGCATCTCCATGGTGGCTTCGAGGCAGGCTTGCACGTCGATCACCCCATCGACCATGCGGGCGCGGAAGAAACGGGGTGTCATGCCGTCGGCGAAGTCGATGTCGTGGAGCATGAAGCCGAGGTCGCGTTCACCGCGCAGGCTTTCAGGGCTAGGTGGGAAATCGCTCTCGACCGGGCCGAAATGGGCGGCGAACTCGCGGCAGCCGAGGTAGGGGCGGTGATAGCAGGCACCTTTGCGCAGACGGCGATTGAACTGATCGAGATGTTTGGCTGCTGGGTCGGTGGGGATAGTGCCGTCGCGTTCTCGTGCATCGAGCAGTTCGAAATGTGCTTCGATGCCGTAACGCACATTCTGGAGGATCAGCGAGGCGCGTTGCTGGCGGTTTTGGGTTTCGTCGGCATAGACGCACAGCGGCGCTGGGCTTCCCTGCATCGCAGCTGAGATTTTTCCAGCTGGCACCTTATGTCCCGAATCGCCGGCTACGGCGACCTCGTTGCGTCGAATATTCGTGAAGCGGATCGGTGAGAGAACGTGGATGCGGTCGATGACCCAGCGGATCTGGGGTTTCCAGTAGATGGCTTCGAGCACGCCACGCGCGCCGGACGGTGTCATAACGTCGTAGGAGACACGTTCCGCTTTCATCTCGGGTCGGGTCCAGCAGGCTGCATCGCCCCAGACCAGCATCCGTACTCCATGGCTCATGCGTTCGCTCCTGAATGGGCTGTCAGCCAAGCGGCGTCCACCCGCCATCCCAAATAGCTCAAGCGACGATGAGCTGTTCCGGATCGTAGACGCCATCCCTCGTCAGGCAGAGGCCCGTGTTCTGGTCGTAATGCAATTCCGGGCTGACCAGTACCGCGAACCGCCCGTGCAGCAGCTCGATAATCCCCCACGCTAGAGCATTTTTCCACTCGAATTGCGGAATCGTCACGCTGTAGCGTTGAAGCCGTCGTGCGATTCCCGCCGGGGGCGGTAAGCGCATCCGGTGAGTAAAACGCAGTTGTTCGATGAGCGTCTGGCTAGTTTCTCCCCATGGGACGATGACAGTCTTTTGCGTGTCCGCGATGAACTGAAAACGCTTGGCAACGGTTGCGAAATCGAACAGAAAGGGGAGTTCGCGATGACCCCAGTTGAAAGAGGCCAGGATCTCTTGCTTGTCCCATTGGTCTTGATGCTGCCAGTAATGCAGCCTGAAATAGGCTTCGATTGCGTCGAGCGCCAGGATGTCGTCGTGCAATGACAGGATCTCGCGGGCGGCATCCGCAGTACGGCGCAGATGTCCGCGTGGAATCGGGTGCTCCGTTTCGTCAGGCTCGAACACCCAGGTGACACCGAGTGTGCTTCGACCCTCGCGGTTGCAGCGGCCAGCTGCTTGAGCGATGGCGTCGATCCCGCCTATCGCCCGGTAGACGACCGGGAAATCGACGTCTACACCCGCCTCGATCAGTTGGGTCGAGACCACTCGGCATGGTTCGTCATTGCGCAGATGCGCGCGAATCTCCACCAGTCGTTCGCTGCGGTGCTGTGAGCACATGGCAGCGCTTAGATGATAGTGACCATCGTCGCCGGCCTCCGCCACGAGCGCCTGATACAGGTCAGCGGCATGGCGACGCGTGTTGACGATGACGAGCACCTGTCTGGTTTCTGTCAGGCGGTTTCCAAGATCTGCCAAGCTCAGCTTGCCAGCGTGACGCACTTCGACCCGCTTCAGGTTGGCGTAGAGCGCTAGTGGGTCGGGCACGATTTCGGTTAGCTGAGGCAGCCCGATCTCGAATTCGCCGGGCCGAAATACGAGAGCGGGCTGGGTCGCCGTGCAGAGCACCAGGGTGCATCCGTAGTGACCGACCAATTCCCTCAAGGCGCGCAGGCAGGGGGCGAGCAACGACACCGGAAGGGTTTGGGCTTCGTCCAACACGATTACTGATCGGGCGATGCGGTGTAGCTTGCGGCATCGAGAGGTGCGGTTGGCGAAGAGCGATTCGAACAACTGGACATTGGTGGTGACGACCAGCGGGGCATCCCAATTTTCGCTGGCGAGGCGGGAGTTCACCGTTTCCTGATCGGGATCGAAATTGGAGTGATGCTCCAGCACGACCTCTTCGCCTAGATCGGCAAAGACATCGCGAAAGACATCCGCGTTTTGTTCGATGATGCTGGTAAAGGGAATGGCATAGATTACTCGGCGCAGCCCATGGCGGGCCGCGTGGCGTAAGGCGAATGCCAGCGATGAGAGGGTCTTACCACCCCCGGTTGGTACCGTGAGTGAATAGAGCCCCGGTGGCTGCTCTGCTTTTTCCATGCAGGCGGTGAGGACTTTGTGGCGTGCATGCTGGACGGATGTGGTTGGTGTGCTGAAGTGTTGCGCGAGCCAATCGGTGAGGTGTCTGTCCATTCGGTCAATGATTCCGAGTGGAACATGCGGCCGGGCCGAGGTGCGCTCGGGTGCCATGAATGACTCGGTTGCCAGGAAGTCTGCATCCGTCAGGCAGGAGAAAATCATGCGGGTGAAGAACGCGATCGAGAACGGGCACGCTTTTCCAGAACCGAGGTCGGCGGGAAGTGCCTTGGCCGGTATCGGTGGGATGCTCAGTAAAGGCTCTGGAACAGAGGGTGCCCAGTCAGGAACATCTTTGCTCAAACGGGCTTGAAGGCAGGATCGGGTCTGGTCGATCGCGTCGGGTAGGCCGGCATGATGGCCGGCAATCGCATAGGCCAGCAGAATGCCTATACCAGGCAATGCCTGGGCCGCGTGTTGCGCTCCAGCGGTCGAGTGGTCCACTTTGCCGCTCGACTCGATGGTGTGTGAATCGTCTTCGCTGGCTGCACTGTTTGACAGATAGTTTTGAAACTCATCCGAGAACTTGCCGAGATCGTGCCACAACCCGAGTAGCCGGGCGGAGACGATGGCAAGGTCTCGCAATGCCGCCTCGTCCGGAGGAATCATCTCGCCAGCATAGCCAGATGCGAGGTCTGACACCTTTTCGAGATGTCCAGTATCGACCGAATCGGTAATCAGTCGCTCCCAAAACGCTGGATCCGCTGGGTGGCTAGGATTGGTGTGCGCGAAGTAGGGCGGCATGAATAGATCCTCGGCGCAATGTTTTGGTGGGTTTTGAAGTAGGTCATTGCCTAGCATCAGGCGTAAATGGTTGATGGCTCGGTGGCGCCGACAAGAGGTTGGCCCGCTTTGAATGCAGGATGGTCTTGAGGTCTGACGGCGTGAAGTTGTCCATCGTGTCCCTGGTTCCTTGATCCTGTTTTGGTGAAGGCGTGCGACCAGCAGCTCGGCTGGTTGTACCCGGATTTCGCACGCGCTCCATCCGGGCGACAGGTCGTTTTCTGCGTCCTCAGGCGAAGACGACCCAGGTGGTGGCGATGTATTTGGCGCCTTCGCGCACGGTGGCGGCGCGGTGTTCGTGGGTCCAGAAGGGCGGGAAGAGCACCAGCGTGCCGCATTCGGGACGGACGCTGATGCCTTGGTGGAGGAATTCGGTCTCGCCGCCGGGGCCGGGGACGTCGTTGAGATACCAGAGTGCGACCAACTGGCGCTGGCTCATCTCGTGGCTGCCGCTGTCGATGTGCCAGTGGTAGTAATCGCCTGGCAGATAGCGCTGGACCTGATAGCCTTCATCCTTGAAGGGCCCTTTGAAATAGGGGTATGCCTCGCGGAACTCGCGGATCGCGGCGGCCAGCGAGCGGAAGAACATCTGGTCGACGTCCTTCCAGTCCTCTTTGTTGCTCACCACCAGATCGCGGGTGCGCTTGATGCTGGCGTTTTCGGCGCGTAGCTGGCCGATCCGACCGGCGACCTGCTGCTCTGGGTTGGCCTCGAAGCGCTCGATCACCGCTTCGCAGAAGGCGGGCGGCAGTGCGAGCGGACGCACGAAGATGAAGCTGCCGGGACTCGCTTCCCGGATGCTGGTGAGCGTGGGGCGAGGGGCGTCTTGGGGCTGGGTCATGTTTCTGGATCCTGTTCGTGGTCTGCCTGAGCGGATTGTCCTGAGGCCTACGGTTATCGGTCAAAAGACGCGCGTCTGATCGTGCCCTTGGAGTCCACATTCAGTGATTCTCTCTGGAGGGGCATTTGGAGGTCGATGCGGCTTGACGTGCGGATTCCTGGCGCTTTAGGGTTGCCGGCCTGAATCCTTTCCTTTCTATTGGCTTTAGGCCAATCAACAGGTTGCGATCTGTCTGTGAGATCGATGCGTGGAGCGGCACCGGGGAGCTTGACGTGAAACACAGGGCCTTGGTCGCTCTTGGGTGTTTGGTCTCGATGCTGTCCACGGGGGCTCAGTCCTATGAGCTCTCCGACTCCTTTCGAATCAACGGTTTCGGGACGATCGGCGTTTCGACCAACGATAGCGATAGGTTGCAGTTTCGGCAGAGTCCGGAGCAAACGACCGGTGTCGGCAAGGCCGAGTTTAATTTCGCCGTCAACGACGTGGCCGGTCTGCAGGGGCGCTATCAGCTGTCAGAAACGCTCTCGATCACGGCCCAGGGCCTGGTCCATTACATGGGGGCCGACGCTTGGGACGGCGATCTCGACTGGGCCTATCTCACCTACGAGGCGCCTCTCGGTATCTCTGCGCGCGTCGGCAAGTTCCGTTTTCCCAATTTCAGAAGCAGCGAACTCGCCTACGTCGGCTATGCGCGCACCTATGCGCGTCCACCCCTGGTCTTCTACGGTGTCGGGGGTTACGAGAATGTCCTGGGCGCGCAGATCGAGTACGAGAGGTGTGTCGGGCCGCTCGATCTGGGGCTGCAGGCGACCTTCGGGCGATCACGCAACGACTCGCCGATCCGTGGCGACGGGGTCCATGACGAGCTCGAAAGCGACGATATCAAGATCCTGTCGCTCAGGCTGGAGGACAGCCGAGGCTGGTTACAGGTCGCCTATACCGAGCTGACCACCGAGCTGACCACCATCGGTGTCAGGCCGACGCCCGTCGATCGAGGCAGCGCGGGTGTCCGTATGTGGAGCGCCGAATGGCAGGTTCGGCTTGGCGATTTCGTGCACGAGGGAGGTTACGGAAAGGGGCTCGTCGACCGCGTTCAGCCCGACGAAAAGGTCTTCTATGCCTCCATCGCCCGTCCATTCGGCGAGTTCACGCCCTATCTGCTCTATAGCTACAAGAGGTTCAGCGATGTGCCCGGGCCGCAGTTGCCCGGGCCGCGGACCGGCATGCCGAGGGGTGGGGCGGATCGATCCAGCATCACCGACGAGATCTATTCGTTCGGTGTGCGTTACGACTTTCGCCCCGGTCTGGCGCTCAAGCTGCAATTCGATCATGTCGAGGTCGGTGCTGGCACCAACCGACTGAGTCTGAATCAGACGGGGGAAGAGGGCTCCCACAATGCCGTCTCGCTCCTCCTGGACTGGATGTTCTGATGCGTCGGCTCATGCTCGCATTCGGTCTGCTTTTCGCCAGCATTGCCTTGGCGCAAGTGGAGCTGGCCGTGATCGTCAATTCCGAGAGTCGGCTTGACGGTATCAGCGATGCCGAGCTGTCACGCATCTTCCTCTCCAAGACCAAGCGGTTGCCGACCGGCGAGGTGGCCCATCCGGTCGAGCTGTCCTCCGGTCCGGACAAGGTCGGCTTCTACCGGAAGGTCTCCGGCAAAAAGGACATCGAGCTCAGAAAATACTGGGCGACCATGATCTTTACCGGCAACGGTCACCCGCCGAAGCAGTTCCGCTCAGCCGAGGATTTGCTCCATTACGTGACGGCCAATCCCGGGGCCATCGCCTATCTTCCAAGGGACGCCGTCGACGATTCGGTCAAGGTGCTGAGAATCATCAAATAGATATGCCATTCGATCGAGCTTGATGCGTCCACGCTTCTCCATCTTCAGCAAGATGCTGATTACGCCCGTGATCGCGGTGATGCTGTTCACGGCCTTTCTCGGCTACACCTATTTGCATCTCCAGCAGAGTCGGCAGCAATCGCTGGAGATCCAGCGACGGCTGTTTCCGGTGATGCAGCTCGCGAACGAGAATCGCATTCTGCTCGATGCCGTTGCCAAGACCTTCGAGGATGCCGTCGGCGCGCGGGAACCGGCCTGGCTCGAGAACGCGACCGTCACCCGCGAGACCATCGAGCAGAATCTCGCTCGACTCCGGGTCTTGCTGCCGAACGAGCCGCGATTCCTCTCGGGACAGATGCGCCAGGACTTCGCGCGGTATTTCGACTCCGGTATGGAGCTGTCCCGCCTGTTGATCCGCGATCTGGATAAGATCGAGCAGATCGAACATCTGACGCTGGTGATGACGGGGGCGCGCGGGGTCGTCCGGGCGAGCTTCTCGGATTTCGCCGACGAGCAGCAGGCCAAACTGCTCGGCGTCTTCGAGCGGACAGCCGCTCGGAGTCAGACCCTACTCGTATCGGGCATTCTGCTGGGCGGTCTGTCGATTGCGCTCATGCTCTATGTCTCGATCACGCTGTCGCTCGCGACCAAGCGCTCCATCAAGGGGCTGCTGAGATCGCTCACCGAGATCGCCGAGGGCAAGCCCGACTTCACCAGGCGCCTGGTTCAGCAGAGCGAGGACGAACTGGGCGAGTTGGTGCGGCGGTTCAATCGCTTCACCGACAAGCTCGAAGCGGATCACAATGCGCTCATCGCGGCCAAGCAGAAGGCGGAGCACGCGATCGAGGTGCTCGGCGAGACGCAGCGCATCGCCGGGCTCGGAAGCTGGGAGTTGGATGTCTCGTCCCAGCGCTTTCGCTGGTCCGAAGAGGTATTCCGGATCGCCGGCCGGGACGGGGCGAGCGAGCCGCCGAGCCTGGAGGGCTATATCGAATGCCTTCACCCGGAGGACCGCGCACGCTTTCGCGACCGGATTCAGGGGGCGATCGCGGGCGATGCCTACGAGATGGAACTCAGACATCTCAAGCCCGGCGGCGACTACAACTACGCCTTCGCCAGGGCCAGGCCCGTCTTCTCGGGCAAGCGGGTGGTCAAGGTCCAGGGCACCGTCCAGGACCTGACCCGGCTCAAGCGCGCCGAGCAGGCGATGCGCAACAGCGAGCATCAGCTGCGGCTGGTGACGGATACCTCTCCCGCCCACATCGCCTATGTCGCGCTGGATACCCTGCAATACCTCTTCGTGAACCGGCGCTTCGAGCTGACCTTCGGCCGGCGGCGCGAGCAGATCGTCGGGCGGCATGTCCGGGAGATCATCGGCGAGGCGGCCTTCGCCTACGCCGAGCCCTTCATCGCCGAGGTCCGACAGGGCCGGCAGGCATCCTATGTCAACACCTTCGAGCGGAACGGCGAAACGCGCTGGATCAACGTGCACTATGTTCCGGATTTCGACGAGGAAGGCGCGGTCAGGGCCATCGTGGTGATGAGCCACGACATCACCGATCTGAAGAACGCCGAGGCGCGGCTGCGTCAGAGCGAGGAGCGGTTCCGCGGTCTGTTCGAGAACATGATCGAAGGCGTTGCCCTACACGAGATGGTCCATGGTGAGGATGGCGCGGCGATCGACTACCGGATCCTGGACGTCAATCCCATGTACGAGACGCATACCGGATACGCATGCGCCAATGTGATCGGTCGTCTGGCCTCGGAGGTCTATGGCAGCCGTCCGCCGCCATTGCTGGACGTCTATTCTCAGGTGGTCGAGAGCGGCGAGCCGACCGGGCTGGAGCTCTATTTCGAGCCGGCCCACAAGCACTTCCATGTCTCGGCCTTCTCGCCTTCTCCCGGCCAGTTCGCGACCGTGTTCGAGAACATCACGGATCGCAAGCAGAAGGAGGAGGAGCTGAGCCTGGCGAAGGAGGCGGCCGAGGCGGCCAGCCGCGCAAAGAGCGAGTTTCTCGCCAACATGAGCCACGAGATCCGCACCCCGCTCAATGCCGTGATCGGGTTCGCCGAGCTTCTGGAGCGCACCGAGGTCGACGCCCAGCAGAAAAGCTATCTGGAATCCATCGAGTCCGGCGGCCGGACACTCCTTCGCCTCATCGACGACATCCTCGATCTTTCCAAAGTGGAGGCGGGCAAACTGCGCCTGCAGCCTGAGCCCATGCTGATCCGTCGGATGTTCGAGGACGTCTGCTCGATCTTCGAGCCCAAGGCGCGAGTCAATGGATTGTCGATCCGACTCGATATTGCGGGTGAGGTGCCGTCCTGCGTTCTGCTCGATGAGATGCGCATGCGCCAGGTTCTCTTCAATCTCGTTGGCAATGCGATCAAGTTCACGCATCGGGGCTCGATCGCGATCGCCGTTCGAGGCGAGGGCGTCGAGCGCGATCCGTCTCGGATCCGATTGCGAATCGAGATCCGGGATACCGGGATCGGCATCCCGGAGCACCAGCGCCAGACCATCTTCGGCAGCTTCGAGCAGCAGGAGGGGCAGAGCAATCGGCGCTATGGCGGAACGGGCCTGGGGCTGACAATCTCCCGCAAGCTGGTGGAGATGATGGGGGGCGAGATCGGGCTCGAGAGTGAAATGGGGGTGGGTTCAATCTTCGCGATCGTCTTGGAGCGCGTTCAGGTCGTCGAGCCTTGCGCACTGGTCTTCGCTCAGCCGGCGGGCGTGACGGAGGTCGTCGAATTCGAGTCGGCCAGGGTGATGGTGGTCGACGACATCGATTCCAATCGTCAGCTGATTCGGGAGATGCTCCAGGATCTGGGGCTGACCGTGGTCGAGGCGTCCAATGGCGAGCAGGCGTTGGATCTGTGCCGCTCGGATCCGCCCGACCTGATCCTCATGGATATTCTGATGCCCGGTATGGATGGGTACCAGGTCGGCGAATCACTCCGCAGCATGCCGGAGACATCCGGGATACCCATCGTTGCCGTGACGGCGTCGGTCGCCTTGTCCGGGCGTCTCGAGGGTATCGCTCCATTGGATGGAATGCTGACCAAACCGGTGAATGCCGTCGAACTGGTGGCGGAGTTGCGCCGATTTCTGCCGATCCGCAGCGTCGTGCGATCGAGCGCGACCAACCTGTTGGGGCCGATGGTCGGTCTTGAACGCGATTGCGACGATGCGGTCAGGGTCGAGATCAAGGGGCGTATTCTGCCCCTGGTTCGGCGGACGATGAAGAGCGGCCTGTTCGACGATGCCCAGGCAGTCGCGGATGTTATGCGCGAGATCGGCCTAGGGCGTGTCATCAATTCCTCGATCGTGCCATGATTCTCGTCCATCATGATCGAAACATTGAGGAGAGCCGAGATCGCACAACGCCGCCATGCCCTGCGCGATGACCAATGGGAGCGCATCAAAGACCTGTTGCCAGGGCGCCCTGGCCACGTTGGTGTCA
>NZ_AFWT01000035.1 GCF_000224065.1 Thiorhodococcus drewsii AZ1 | reverse complement strand
GATTGCCGCTCGGCGTTCTTCGGAATACCCACTCATCACTCAGTTCCTCACGCCCCCAGATGTGTTAAGAAAGATAGCAGGGGCAGGTGACACTTATCCTGACACTGAGGGTGGGCGAGCACTCAGCAGCCCGATAGCGGGAATCTGGGTCTGGGGATCGATGGCCGCACGAAACCGGGCGAAGCCCCGGACCAGCGTCAAGCGCCGAGCCCCTTCGGCGGGCGAGGTCGTCGGCGACTGCGTCGCCCACTGCAGCGCCAGCTCGCTGGTGATGTGCGCGCTGCCCTGCTGTTCGAGAAAGACCAGGAAGCGCGAAAGTAAGCGCTGCGCGTCATTCATCTTGAACCCGAGCGCGCGGCGTAAGGCCAGATAGTCTTCAAGGGAGTGTGACAAGGTCTTCATTGGGCACCTCCCGGCCAGGGTGGGGCCAGGCGGCGCAACGTAAGCGTCCGGGGAATTACAGGATTGACCCAAGCGGCTTGATGTCGTCCATTGTCAGATTGTGCGGCAACAGTGCCGCGATGGCCTCTGGGGTCTTGGCCGAAGGTAGGTATTCGAAGAGATGGTTGAGGTAGGCCCAGGGCTCGAGGGCGTTGGCCTTGGCCGTCTCGATCAGGCTGTAGAGCAAGGCGCTGGTCTCGGCGCCCTTGGGACTGCCAGCGAACAGCCAGTTCTTGCGTCCGATGACGAAGGGCCGGATGGCGTTCTCGGCGCTGTTGTTGTCGATGGCGAGGCGACCGTCTTCGAGGAAGGTCGTGAGGATCGGCCACTGGCCGAGCGCGTAGTGCACCGCCTTGCCGAGCAGCCCCTTGGGCGGGGTGCGGGTGACGGTAGCCTCGAGCCAGGTCTTGATGGCGTCGAGGATGGGGCGGCTCTGTTGCAGGCGCGCGGTATGGCGCTCGGCGGGCGTGGCCGCGCGCAGGCGTTTCTCGACGGCATAGAGCTGGCCGATGTAGGCGAGCATCTGCTGGGCGGCGGCGCTGTTGCGCCCACTGGCGGCGTCGACGAATTTGCGCCGCACATGGGTCCAGCAGCCGGCATGGCCGATCACCTCGGGGGCATTGGCCACGACGCCGTAGGCACTGTAGCCATCGGATTGCAGATAGAAGGCTGGCGGTGGATCCGTCCCGCCGGCCTGGGCTGGGGTCTCGAGCAAAACGCCCTTGGGCACGCAGGCGGCGCGGCTGTCGGCATAGGCGAACCAGCGCACCGGCTGTCCGGGCGGCCCGCCGCAGAACACCCACATGTAGGAGGTTTGGGTGTTGTCGCGCCCGGGCTCGCGGAGCACCTGAACGGGGGTTTCGTCGACGTGGACCACCGCGCCCTGGCGCAGCAGGGCCTTGAGCGCAGCGGCGATCGGGGTGAGCGGTGCGTTGAGCTGGATCAGCAGCCCGGCCATGGTCTGGCGGCTCAGGTCGATGCCCTCACGCTCGAAGATCTTTTCCTGGCGATACAGCGGCAGGGCATCGACGAACTTGGCGGTGACGATCCCCGCCAGCAGTGAGGCGTGGGCGATCGACTTGGGGATGATCTGTTCGGGACGCGGGGCGATCTTGACCCCGACCTCGGCCCCCGGGACGTCCTGCGTCCGCGCGACGTACTTGGCGCGCTTGTAGACGATGACATAGGTCTGGCGCGGCAGGATGGCCAATTGCTCGGAGGTGTCATAGCCGATGAAGCTCCAGTCCTCCCCCATTGCGGCCTTCTCGTCCTCGCCAAGATCGAGCAGACGCTCGACACGAGGTAGATGGCTTGGCAGGGGACGGCGCACGGGTTGGCGCTTGGTCGGCGTCTCCTTGTCCTTGGCGGTGTCCGGCGCGGCGGGCGCAGGCAGCTCGGCCTCGAGTTCGCCGATGAGTGCCTCGAGCTCGGTTGCGTCGAACAGGCGCAGCTGGCTGTCGGGGACCTGATCGGCGCTGCGTCCGAAACGCTTGCGCTTGAGCAGCTCGATGGTCTCGAGCAACTGCGCGATGCGCTGCTCCTGAGCCCCGCGTTCACGCTCCGCCTCGGCCAATTGCTCGGTCAACTGGGCGATGATCGCACGCAGTTCGGCGGGGGCGTCGGGGAGGGGTTGAGCGGTGCTGGACATGCCCGGCATTATACCAGATTCCCTTGTCAAATCGGCGACTTACGAACGCTAGACGAGGTCGAAATCGGCGCGTTTATGCGCCTGAACCCGGGTCGGATCCAGCCCATCGAGCAACCACTGGAATTCACGCGCCGACAGCTTGACCGGCCCTTCGCTCGCCGACATCGGCCACCAGAAGCGCTCGCGCTCAAGGCGCCGGTACCACAGCCAGAAGCCGTTGTGCTGCCACACCAGGATCTTGAGCTTGTCGCGCCCGCGATTGTAGAACACGAACACCTGGCTCGAGAAGGGGTCGGCCTCGAGCACATCGACCACCAGGGCCGCCAGCCCGTCGATCTGCTTGCGCATGTCGGTCGCCCCGGCGGCCAAATAGACTTGCGTCTGTCCCCCGAGCCTGATCATGCCGCCAGGGGCTCCTGGAGCACCGCCAAGACCCGGCGCAGCGTCCTGGGTTCGAAGTCGGCACCGACCTCCAGGCGCAAGCCATTGGCCAGAACCAGGGTCAATGCTGGACCCGCCACCGGCGCGGGAACCTCGTGCAGCTCGACAGGCACCCAGCGAACCGACCCACCTTCGCCCTGGCGTGTTTCCTGATCACCAGGATCCGCGTCCTGACGCACTTGCTCGCGCCACCGATGGAAGCTCGTCACCGAGATGCCCTGCTGGGCGCAATACTGCGCCTGGGTCAGGCCACTCTTTGGCCAGCCTTCAACAATGGATTGCCACTGCTCGCGTGTGCGCCGTCGATCTGCCATGCTGAAACTCCTGTCGTGATGGAATGGAATTTCATCTTGCAGACTCGATTCTGGGCGGGATAGATGTAATTGGCCGGACGCTTACGTCGCCCCGGCGGCCAAATAGACTTGCGTCTGTCCCCCGAGCCTGATCATGCCGCCAGAGGCTCCTGGAGCACCGCCAAGACCCGGCGCAGCGTCCTGGGTTCGAAGTCGGCACCGACCTCCAGGCGCAAGCCATTGGCCAGAACCAGGGTCAATGCTGGACCCGCCACTGGCTCGGGAATCGCGTGCAGCTCGACAGGCACCCAGCGAACCGACCCACCTTCGCCCTGGCGTGTTTCCTGATCACCAGGATCCGCGTCCTGACGCACTTGCTCGCGCCACCGATGGAAGCTCGTCACCGAGATGCCCTGCTGGGCGCAATACTGCGCCTGGGTCAGGCCACTCTTTGGCCAGCCTTCAACAATGGATTGCCACTGCTCGCGTGTGCGCCGTCGATCTGCCATGCTGAAACTCCTGTCGTGATGGAATGGAATTTCATCTTGCAGACTCGATTCTGGGCGGGATAGATGTAATTGGCCGGACGCTTACCATTCTGCCGATGGTTGATGTTCCGCAGGTTGCACCGATTACGCGCCAGTGCCGTCAGCGCCGGGTCAAAACGGCAACCGCGATCGGTGAACTCGCGCCGCCAGTCCATCTCTTCACGTTCGGCAATATGACCATGACCACCTTGGCCCGGCCGCGCGCCGGAGAACAGGATCCAGCGCGCAGCGCGCGCCACCAGGAAGTCGAACAGGGCTTCGTGGCGATCGCGCGGAATGTGCTCTGCCACCTCAATGGTAAAAACTAGATCGAAGTACCGGTCCAAGACCGAGGGCACGACGGTCTCAAAGATATCGATGTTCAGTAGACGAACGTTGCGAGCGCCGTCAAGGTGCGCGAGAACCTCTGGCTCAATACCGTACGAAGGCCGAAGCGGAAGCATCCCTGCGAGACAGTTCGCCATCGCCCCAAGGCCACATCCAAATTCCAGAAAGTCTGCAGGCCGCAGCTGCTCTGCGATGAACCTCGCGAGCCCATCGTTTAGGTTCGGTCCGTACTACAGGTCAGCGTGGGTGGTGGCATCCCAGGCGCCACCGGCTTCGCCCTTCATGGAGTTCGGCTCCTGCCCTGGGTGATGACATTCTGAATGATCTGATAATCAGAGTTATCCGTGAGCGCCCGCGCGGTCTCTTCGAACAACCCGGCATAACGCCGCACATCCTCACTGATCCTGATCGACTTCAAGGTCAACGGATCGCTGCGCGGTTTGAAGCGCCCGGCGCTGTCGCGCAGAAAGCGCTCAACGTTGGCTTGGGCGTCGGCGCTGAGGTGCGCTTGCAGCGGGCTGAGCAGCTCGCTGAGGTAGGCGTTGATGTCTTCATACCGCAGCAGGCGCCAACCGAGTTCGGAGTGCTCGAGCGCCGGCACCGCCCAGCGGCGGAGGAAGCCGCTGATGTAGGCTTGGCATTGTTGTAGCCACTGACGCAGCGCCTGCCGGTCGATGGGCCGGTAGGCGGCGTCGATCAGGCGCAGCGCCTGGCGGGTGACCTCGGGCTCGTGCAGCAGGTTGACCTTTTTCATGCTGATCCCGTGCGCCTCCAAGACCTGATAGTGCTGTTGCATCTGCTCCAGCTCGAACCAGGAGGTCAGCACAAACAGCGGGTCGCGGATCAGGATCAGGCGGCGGATGTGCGGGGTGAGCGGATAGGCGGGGTCATCCAGGTCGAAGTCGTGCGACTTGAGCAACCGCAGCTTGGCCTGCGGCGGCTGCTGGGCAGCTTCGGCATAGGCAGTCAGCGCGCAGGGCATGCGCTTGCAGCAGCCGGGCTCTTGATACCACTCGCAGAAGGAGAAATGCCCCGGCAGCAAGCGCTCCAGGGTCTGCTTGAGGTAATGCAGGCCGGAGCGCGGCAAGGACTTGGTGTCAATCAGTTGGAAGTGCGCAGCGCCTGTCTGCTGGCTCAGCGCGGCGTACTCGGCATAGGCCTCGGCGGAGAAGCGCGGGCTGTCGCGATAGTCCTCGGGCGTTTTCGGCTTGGCGGTTGACGCTTTGGCGGACGTGGGAGTGGGGCTGGATTCGCGCAGCCACCAGTCGCTGTTGGCGTTGTCTGGCCAGGCGCCGCTGGCCATGGAACGGCGCAACCGAGTGGCCTGCCGCAGCGGGTCTGGATTGAGGCGCGTTGCCAAGGGCCGTTGCAGCGCGCTCAACACCCCGCGGGAAGCGAGATAGGCGGTGATCTCGGGCGCGATCCCCCAGTCGAGGGCGCGCTCCAGGGCCTGCATAGCGTCGGTCGCTTGCTGCTGCTGGGCCAGGCCGACGGCTGCGCAGAGGGCGAGCTTGGCGCGGTGCTCAGCCGAGCTAATCGCATTGACATCAATCTGGCTCAGAGTTGACCAGTTGTGCTGTTGCCAGTGCATGCGAGCCTGGGCGAGCGTGGGTGCGTGAGGATCAGTCATGGTGCGGCTAGTTTCCGGCAACCTGTCCGCCACGTCCAGTCAGATGACAGACAAGTCCGAGCCTCTCAGCCGCTGCCGCGCCCACTCCAACAGCACCGCCCGGCATTGCAGGCAATCGAGCGCCTCCAGCAGCGCTTGCACCCCCTCAACAGTGGCCGGGGCGGTTTGACCGATGTGCTGGGGTGCGATGGGGTAGGCGGGGTCGAGGGTGGCGACGATCCCCCAAAGCCCCTGGTTGGAGAAAGCGCTGTTGATCATCCAGGGCTGCTGGTTGATCGCGCTGACCTGGTGAATGGCGGTGTGGGGTACGCCGAGTTCGCGCTCCAGCAGCAAGGGCGCCATGTCCTCGGGGCGCTTACCGGCGGACAGGCGGCCGCCGGGGAAATCGAGCGTTTCGCGCTGGATGCCGGGGCGGAAGGTGGGGCGCACGCAGATCAGGCGCCCGACCTGAACGGGCAGAACGATGACCGAATCCACCTTCTCGACCCGCCAGTACTCCAGCTCGCGGCCCTGATCGCACAACCAGCGCTCGCCAATCACCCGCACCCAGTCGGAGTCGATGCGGACGATCTCGCTCAGGCGTTTCCAGGCACTCATGGCTTAGCCCTCCGGCTCAGGCGTTGATGTGGCGCTGTGCTGCACGCCGCAGTAGTCGCCGATTAAACATTCGCCGCGTTGATCGCGTCCCTTGGTCGGGTCCCAATGGTCGGCGTTGATCGGCAAGCCGTGGAGCTCAAGGTAGTCCAGCGCATCGGCCTTCTGCCAGTCGAGAATGGGATGCACCTGGTAGACCCCGTTCTTGAACTGGATCGGCGCGGCGGCTTGGCGCTCCGGGGTCTCGTGGCGCATGATGCCGCGTAACCACATGCGCGGTTTCAGTTCGGCAAAGGCGCGGTTGAGCGGCTCGTGCTTGATCTTGCGCACCACCAGGGAGAAGTGCGGGGAGGCGGGATCGCGCCAGCCCGCGTAGTGGCGTTCGATGTCGCCTGGCGCTGGATGACTGCGATAGATGCGCAGGTCGAAGGCTTGCGCGCGAAAGTACTCGACCATGGCGTAGGTCGCGCGGCAATAGAAGCCGTGATCGACAAAGACCAGCGGAAAGTCCTTGCCGATCACCGAGGCCACCAGATGCGGCATCAGCGCCGAGGTCTCGCCGCCGGAGGTGGTCAGCAGCAAACGACCCGCCGCGTCCTGATGGGCTTGGCGGATCATCGCCCGCGCGCTGTCCAGCGTCGGGTGCGCAGGCATCTCGCGGCCTGCGCCGGTTTCGCCCCCCAGGGCGCCACGCACGACGGGCATGGGTCAATCTCCGGCGTCGACTTGCCCGTGTTCATCAAGGTGATAGCGCGCGTTCACCGCCTCGAAGCGATCATGATTCCAGGCCGAGACACAGGGAATGCGGGAATGGTCGCAGCGATCCGCGTACTTGTGCGCAATCTCGGTGACCTCTTCCATCAAGCCCTCGCTCAGGGTGATGGGCTCCAGGCCGAGATTTAGGAAGCGCTTGTTGGTGACGTGAAGCTCGTTCTCGTCGTCTTCCTTGCGCGGGTTGGGCACATGATCGATCGTCACGCCGGTCCGATCCGCGACCATCTTGGCCAGATCACGCACACGATGGGTCTCGGTCATCTGGTTGTAGATGTGCACCTTGTCGCCGGGGTTGGGCGGATTATCGATCGCTAACTGCACGCAGCGCACGGTATCTTGGATATGGATGAAGGCGCGGGTTTGGCCGCCGGTGCCATGCACGGTGAGCGGATACTGAACCGCCGCCTGCATCAGGAAGCGATTGAGCACGGTGCCATAGTCGCCGTCGTAATCGAAGCGATTGATCAAACGCTCGTCACGCTTGGTCTGCGCCGTTTGGGTGCCCCAGACAATGCCTTGGTGCAGGTCGGTGACGCGCACTGCGTCGTTTTTGTTGTAGTAGAAGAAGAAGAGTTGATCCTGCGACTTGGTCAGGTGATAGACGCTGCCGGGATTGGTCGGATACAGGATCTCGGTGTCGATCAGGTTGCCCTCGTCGGTCTGCACCTTGATCGGCAGATAACCTTCGGGGATCTTCATCCCGGCGGTGCCGTAGCCGTAGACGCCCATGGTGCCGAGGTGCACCACATGGATATCCTGGCCGCTTTCGACAATGGCCGCGAGCAGGTTGTTGGTGGCGTTGAGGTTGTTATCGACGGTGTAGCGCTTATGCCAACTGGTCTTCATCGAATAGGGCGCGGCGCGTTGCTCGGCGAAGTGCACCACCGCGTGGGGTTTCCAGTCGTTGAGCAGATCGAGCAGGCGCTGGTAGTTGCGTGCGACATTGATGCGCTGGAAGGCGATCTTTTTGCCGCTCAGGTCGCGCCAGGTGTGCAAGCGCTGGCTGAGCGGGCGAATGGGGGTCAGGGACTCACATTCGAGTTCGACATCGATTTTTCGGCGGGAAAGGTCATCGACGATGGTGATGTCATGGCCGAGATCGGAGAGATGGAGGGCGGTTGGCCAGCCGCAGAAGCCATCGCCGCCTAGGATAATGATGCGCATGGGTTGCCTCTTGTGATTTTTTGCTAAAGAGTCGTCCGCCAAATTTTAAGCCATTTAATTTTTCGATTTTTGCTTATCTGAAATCGACTTGTAATATGCTAGCGACTCTCTAATAGCTTTCTTTCCGCTGGTATACAATTCCCTAGCAGCAAGAGGAAGCTTTGCATTGGCAAAGCACAAATCAATGGAATGCAAACGATCATCATCCGGCCTTCTCAACGGCTGAACTAAGTCATACAAAATAAAGTCATGCGCATAGTAATAATCGATGTAATCTTTAAGCTCTGCTCCACCTCCCCAAGGTCCGTAAACGGGAACTTCCGTAATAACAATATCAATCTCCTTAAGCAATCTCTCCGCTCCTTTTGCTACATCGAGATCATATCCCTGAACATCAGTTTTTAACAAGATAGGATATGTTATTTCTTTATTTAAAAAAAAAGAGTCTAGTGTCGTAACCCCTACTTCGTATTTTGTGTCTTTTGGAACAGTTTTTTCCGTAAAGCAGAAAGTCGATATTTGATGCAAACCTTCATCTTTAGGAATATAAAACTCGGCAATTTCTTCTTTTGAGCCGAGAGCCAATTGTATATGCTCTCCTTTTATCGACTTTAGTATTTCGGAGATTCGTTTTTCAAATGATGGTACCGGTTCAAATAAGTAAAAATATGCAGCAGGGAATTCCTCGTACAACCAAGGCGTACCATTTGCAACGCCCGCATCAATAACGGTTTCTGGTTTAAACCCCAAATCTTTAAGGTTATTAAGTAGCTTATTATAACCAACATAGGCGGCTCTCATTCCAAATTCCTCTTGTTAATCGATGTTAAGTCACTTTCATTCAGAAGGAACACCCTGCAATGCAACAGCATTCGCTATCTGCCTAAGTACCAGCTCACCATATCTTTCAGTAGGGTGCAATCCATCCGAGGCACCCATGAGATCCGGAGGCGAAAAATAGTCCTCGCGCCCAATACCAAGTGGGTAAGACAGAAGCGTCATATTATGTTTTTCGCAAAAATTTTTCATAAATAAATCTCTCTCTTGACAAAAAAATTTATGCGCGCCAAGCACGTCTTCGTACATGCTGTTAAGCGGCCATTCTGGGTGATTTTGTATATCTTTTGACGGCAGAGGAAATGGCTGAACCAGAATATCTTTACAAAAATATTTTCTTAAAATCATCAAGAACTTAATTCCAGGCTGACTCAACAAAGTCCCTTCAATTATTTTTTTATAGCATGGAACTGAAATATATCTGCTTGTTATAGCGTTAGGTTTCGGACAAAAATCAAAAATAATGCCTTGCCTAGTTGCTGGGCTAGGATAATAAAATCCACCATCAATGTAACCCAAAGCACTAACAACAATCAAATCATAATTGTCTAATGGAATAGATGGGGTGTTTTCAGGGTAAGCGCGGGGTGGGAATTTTGGGTTTATTCCCTCCTTTATCAACTCAAGCAAGCCATTGTTTACAGTTAAATACGGACCTGTACCACCCGGTGTAACATAAAAAGATATATCACCAAATTGACCAAGAATTTCTGGCTGAACGTCGTAAGCTTTCTTTAAACAGGCGAGTTGCGAATTTCCCACAAGTAAAATATTCATCATCTCACCTGCTGAACGCATCTAATATCGCTTCTTCACAAACGAGATTTTCAAAATCTTCATCAGGTTCGGATACTTTTTCCGATGAGGAAGATCTTAGCAGCAAATTTTCATTGTTAACGAGACCTTCGTGCTCCAAAAAAAAAGCTTGCATGACAGCATTGACCCCACTCTCTCTAACTGAACGCAAATTTTCCTCAAAAAATTGATAATCTGACCAAGGATTAGAAACAATCTCATAAGATGGGAAATAATCGATATCGTGTTGGTGCATTGATAATTGACCTGCCACCGCTCTCAGTACCGACTTTGAATACGTCGTAGCTAGCATCACATGTTTATCGGATGCCGTCGCTGTAAGTGGAACAGGACTGACAGTCAAAATAAATTTACATTTATTCTTTTTAATCTGCTTTTCATGAATAATTTTTTTAAACGTATTAAAATCATGCCGAACTTCCTCAAATAAAAAGTTCTTAAATTTATACCGAGACGGGTCAAATGTTCCAGCGATTGTGCCTGGCGCAGTAGGAAACACCGTGCCGCTTTCCTTGTGCATCCATGCTTCGGTTAATCCAAGCGTGAATATGAAAAGATCCATTTTCTCAAACAATTCCCGGACTCGACCAAGATGGTACGCACGATGCGCTAAAACCTCTTCTGGAGATCCCAATCCGTCGGGCTCGACTCCCGGGCGAAATGCATCATAATAACGACCGTTTTTTCCCTCCCAAACAATTTCTCCCGGCAGCCATTCACTAAATGCCTCTTTTGCCAGCTGCAACAATTGCCGCACAGTATAAATATTACCATATCGTGCTGAATATATTGAGAAACCAAAGCGTTTTTGATCGGTTATCAGCAGCCCTTGAGGGGGGGGCTCGACATCCATAACGCGGTAAGCATTTTCTCGGAGATGGCGCCCAATATGCTGAGCAAAACAGCTACCAGCCGTCGCAATTTGATCCTTTTTGTCGATTGACCATTTCTTTTTATATAAATTTTGCGGTACAGTTGTTGCCGACTTCGCAACAGCGGCACTCCAAAAAGAGGTTTTCGGTAAATTAGTATATGGATTCATATCTTAAAAGCTTCGAGTGAATCAATCCCGTCGAGGGCAATCATTCGGTGGTGATAACCACCTATCGCATGCAAAATAGCATAGAAAGATCCTTGTGAATGCTGGTATTTTTGCCGCGCCTCAATACGTCGCAGGTAACCGCGCGGATCGTGTAGGTGGCGATTTTCTTTTGTTCGCTCGACTAACTGTTGTTGCCTCGTTTCATCGAATACATTCGTCATATCAAAAAGATATTGTATTTTTACGCTCATGTCTGATGAGACGCAATCGATATTCCGATCAGCATACAGGGCGCAAACGCTATCTGGAGTTGCGATAATCCGACAACCCATCGTCAGTGCTTCAGCCAGTATGCCACTACCCCGAACGCGATACCGCTCGTCATATAACAAAAATATCGCAGCACTTTCCTCCATTTTAGCGTGGTATTCGGCTTCCGCTAATGGTTCATTCCATAAGACAATATCCAAATCGGCTTTTAATGCTTCTAGTTCGTTAATTGCGTTTCTTATCGACGGAGTATACCCGACCTTTTGTGGTACACAGTGAATAAAAAACTGAATATTGGCTTTCGCTTTTTTGACATGATACAAGCTGTCACGATAAGCCCGTAACAACTCGACAACTTTTAGAAAACCTTTCTCCTCGCGGGCAGCACCAAGGTAAGACACAATCGGCTTTTCCGACAGATCAGCGCGGACAACCCTTTCGACTGACAAACGGCAACGAAGAGGGATATGCAGCGGAACATGGTTGACACTTGTCCGAACAGCGTAATGATTCACCAGTGACTTATTTTCCACCCAAAAATACACTTTTCCGTCTTTCAATGCACACTGGCTTGATATCATGGATATTGTTTTGCATAAATCACGCCCTCGAAGATTACCTGGCATGAGATCTTCATTGTAGGGTGTGCATAAATGTATCTCGGGAAGCGTTTTTACTTCTTTCTGATTTAGCCGATTGATTAGCAGAAGCAATCCTGCATAGACCTCGCCAATAGCTGTGTGAAACAAAACGACATCATCGGAAGCTACATGCTCCTCACGGAGAAACTGCAGAAATTCGGAATAGAAATAATCTCCTGGTTCTTTTTGCCCCTTTATTTCATCGACAAAATAGATTGAAGCAGAAAAAAGCGGAAGGAATCGGTAATGAGCGTTCTTGGATAAGGCCTGCTTCCCTCGCTTGTTTGTCAGGATAGCAACCTCGTACCCTGCCTCCGTTCCAGCGTCCGCGATCGTGACTGATAGCCCGTAATGATGTCCTCTCAAATCGTCAAGTGAGGGGTCTGCAACGAATAGTCGTTTCTGTTCATGTGGTTTGGTCTTAAAGCCTGCATATACTTTGAGGTTCATGATACCTGATTCTATCAACGAACGAATTTACACAGAAGCCTGACTGCACGAATCGAAACGCTTTACCGCTTCGAGATAAATATCATAATCTAAATTATCGTCTCGATGGCATTGAAGAAACTCTTTATCATTAAGCAATTCCATGACATTCTCTTTATGGCGCTCTGATTTATTTGTAAAATTTTCCTTGATTAAAAACTTACATTCAAGGAAAGATCCTAAACGGACCGCACTTTCTGAATATCTTTCAGAAAGACCTATAAAAGCATAGCGATCAAGAACTGTTTGAATGTCACTTATCTTTCTAATGTTTAGCATCATAGAAATATAATTTTTATTTTTCAAAACACTTTGTTTTAATTTCTTTAAATCGTTGAACCCCCCCCCTTTTTTTCGACGGATTCCAAAAAAATACATCGAGAAACTCAATTCAAGCGGTTCACGAAGATAAGTAAATACAAAAAAATCTTGCCTATTAAATAAACCTGGATAACGGTTTTGAATTGTATACCGCTCGTCGCCAAGCAGCAAACCCTCCCAATGTCCACAGAGGATTTCTTTTTGGCTAAGTGCCCTGAGATCGCGCAGAGGTCCAAAACCCAACGAATCACGCCCTTTTTTTAATTGAGGAATATCAGTCCTATAGTCATCAATTAATGTAAAATGTTGACGCAGCAATTCATTTCTGACCGCAGAGCCAGCGGTTTTCGGAATATGATGGAAACAATATCGCATTGCACACATTCTCCTAGTTTAATGTCTTAGATATGCCATTCGGCATCTGGATCACGATGTAATATCGCCACAGTGATTACGATGTGTAAGTAACGAGTGAGAAACAAAGTATACGTTGCGCTGAGCGCCTATGAAGTTTGCTAGCGGACATCTACACTCTTCCGCTCACGCAGAGCGAATGGTCTGCTTGCGCCGATCTTGCACCCGACAGAGCACCATGAATCCGTTGCCCGGCTACGACGAAGAACACGAATAGACGATGCGCCTGTATGCCGCTCGCTGCCCGAAGACCACCGTCGCCGCTATGCGGCGGTGGAAGCGCTGAAAATTGGCCATGGCGGCATCGCCTACATCGCCTGCCTGGATGCTGGGCATGAGTCGACGGACGATCTATAGCGGGATTCGTGAACTCGAGGTGATGGGAGCGGATGACTCCGATTCGCCGACGCCTCCCAGCGGGACGGGGCGCACTCGTCGTCGCGGCGGCGGGCGCTCCAAGGTCACCAAACGCCAGCCGGGGCTCGAACACGCGGCCGCCTGCGTGCTCGACGTGCACACCGCAGGGAGTCCGACCGATTCTGAGGTCTATTGGACCCACCTCACGCCTGCGGGCCTGGCCAAGGCGTTGCTGGATTGGGGGTATGAGATCAGCCGCCAAACGGCCGCACGCCTGATGGACTGGGCGGGCTATCGGCGACGGGCGCTGCACAAGACCTTGATCGCTGGCCACGTCGATCCCCAAGAACGCGATCAACAGTTTCAGCTCATCGCCCAGCAGCGCCGCGAGCGACAGGCACGACGGGCTCCTGTGATCTGCGTCGACACCAAGCACAAGGAGCGTCTGGGGTTTCTGCATCGCCCAGGGACGTGGACGTGCTATGGCACGGCGGCGCAACCGGTCTACGATCACGATTATCCGCACCTGGCCACCGGTGTGGTGGTGCCGCATGGCGTCTACGACCCGGTCGATAATGTCGGCTTCCTCACCCTCGGCAACTCGCGCGAGACCAGCGACTTCGTCTGCGATGCTATAGCCTTGGCCTGGGAGCAGCAGTTCCACGCCTGCTATCCGACGGCCACGGAGGTATTCTTGACCTTTGATGCCGGCGGGACCAATGCCGCGCGCTCCTGGCGCTTCAAGGAAGACCTGATCGCCCTCAGTCGGCGCCTCGGCATGCGTTTGCGCATCGCCCACTACCCGCCATACACCTCGAAATGGCATCCCATCGAGCATCGCCTGTCCAGTCAGGTCGAGCACAGCCTGCGCGGACAGATCCTCGATACCCCTGAGACGGTGCTCAAGGCGGTGGAGCGCACCACCACCGACACCGGACTGCGCGTGACGGCCTGCCTCCTTGATCGCGTGTATGAGGCGGGGCGCAAGTGCTCCGAGACCTTTCGCGCCATCAAAGACCAATTCATTCGTCATGATGAGGCGCTCGGAGCATGGAACTATGTTGTCGACGCCAATGGAGTTTGAGCAAACTCATCCATTCAAATGCACCATTTGTTAGTGAATCGTTCCTAAATATAATGAACTCAGAACTTGTTCCAAGCTTCGTCAATAGTAATCAAATTAAATGGCGGATTACGAAACAAATCAAAATCGCCAAAATGTGTTGATGTTTTTCCCATTCCAAAATTATGGATCGTTTGCTCAGGTGTTTTTGCATGTAATAACCCGTCCGCCCCCGTCAAGAGTGCTAGGGTCTCATCCCAAGCAAAAAATTTGAAAAAAGTATGCGATGGCTGGCGTGGCGGTGTAATTTCGATACGTGCCAGCACCTCTGGCGTAGCGATGCGCTTGACGACTTTTAGGTAATCGTCTTCAAGCAACGAGTAAAGATCGACTAAGCGATGCAGATAGGGTGTTAGTTTTTTACTCGTCGTGCCCCAGCCCCAGCCCTGAAAACGTGGAAACTGTTCGCCTTCTTCTGGTACCTGGAAATGATGGCCATAGATTGAAAAAACACGTTCATCGTTAGCGATTGAATTTAGCATTGAACGAAATGTCTCGACAGCTTTTCTTGTTGGAAAACAATCGTCCTCCAAAATAAGAAAGCTATCGTATTTCTGTGTCATATACGCTAAGCCATGCAGCATCGTTTTACGAAACCCATAATTTCCTTTGATTCGCTTTACGGCTGACACACCGTATTCATGGGCAATGCGCTCGGATTCTTCCGTTTCTAGTCGCGTCTTCTCCTTGCCTTGCGCGCCATCAATCCAAACGGTTGTTACATTCGTCGCGTTTTGTTCTTTTAAGCTGCGCAAAACCAAGCGCAAGGCATCGTGCCGAGTGTGCGTGAATAGAATAATCCCGAAAGGATGTTTTTTGGCTGGAGCCTTAGATGGAACCTTGTAAGTCGTGTCACCTTGTAGATAATAAGGGTCTAACCAGACAGAACCATTCTCAATCGCACAATCAATTGAACGCTCCGATACTGCTCGCTCGAAATCCGCGACCGAGAAGAATCTGGTATGCATTTTCTTCGCGATCGTCACAAGGTATCGCCGCACATGTCCACTGCTCTTTACAGAAACCACCTCTGTTGGACGATCTATAAAGCGTTGAAACGCTCGTTTACGTTCATCTTCACTCAGATTTTTTTCGATTTCTTTGTTATATGTTGCTTGCTCTCTGCGTGAGAGCTGATCAGGACTCTGCACGAAGGTTCCGAAGGCTTCGTCATGGACGTAGAGCGTCTTACCAGTCTTCGCTAGTTTCCACCAAAGAAAGTAATCGCCAGCCAATCTGAAGGATGCAAATTCGGCGCTCGGCACGGATCGAAACAGTTCAGCTCGAAAAAAGGTACCTTCCTGCTGGTGGTAGTGAAAATGGTTGCCATCGCATATCCCAGCGCTTAAAAATTTAGAGTTAATCGGAAGTTCAAAGCGAACAAGCCGCCCCTCCATATTTTCAATACTTTTGCAACCGCAGATCCAGTTAATGTTGTGCCAGTCATTAACCTCCTGGGTGCGCAAGATGCAATCGATTGCATTTTCCTCGAGAATATCGCCCGCATTGATCCAGGTAAGCCAGGATGTATTAGGTGGATTCAGTCTTTCGACGCCTTTGACGATGGCCTCGTACATTGATCGATCTTGCTCAGACGCAATTGTCAACGATATTCCTTTCTGGGCAGCCGTCTTCGTCAACCCTTTGACTACTTTAACGGTGCCATCAGATGACAAACCGTCCTGAACATGAATGGTGATTGGTGCTACGGCCTTAAGGCGAAAGATAGATTTTAATGTCCGCTCTATTGCTACTTCACCATTCTTCACAGGGATGACAATAAAAAAACGCTCGTGTTCTTTACCCTGGCGCTGAATCGTAGTCTTGTCTTTGGTCCCTTCGGCACTACGATTGAGTGCTCGTTTAGATAGACCTGAGGCGATGGCACGATCTCGGTCACTCGCTAATCTGGACTGTAGCGCTTTTAATTTATTAAGCGCCGATGATTGCTCGCCAGCATCGGTAAGTTTTCTTATCTCTATAAATTCAAGAGCCAATGACTTCATCGCGTTATCCAATTATCTGCATTTTAATGGTAAATTTTTTCTTAAGAGTTCCGTGACATAAATATTTTGAAAACAAATCAGTCAACTGGTCGCCAAAGATCACGGCGAAATCCGGATTTAATGTTGGGCTTATAATTTTCATCGACGCGTTCAAGACGCACGAAGAAAAGATCAACTTGATAAAGTGCGCTGCCATAGTAAACACGATCACAGATATCAGTTAATAGAAAACCGTTAGCCTGAAGGTAGGCAGCCGTGGGCGCGATTTTCGCTGTAATCGCCTCACAGATCACGACTTCGAAGTTCTTGAGAAAGCTACCAAAGCCCTTGATAACCGGTAGATCGCTCCCATCTGTATCGATCTTCAGAAGTGAGTTATTCGGAACACTGATACCCATGGAATCGAACCGGCAGGAGTTAAACTCCTCACAGCTAACGGTATCTTTACCATCAACAGCTTCTGGTTCTGCTTTAAGCGAAGAATGTGTTGCGACACCATTCTTATGAAGACTGCGTTTCACGAGAAAACCTTGATTTTCCTCATCTGAAAGGGCAACGCGATGTAAGGTGTAATCAATTGAACTGTAGTTCTTTTCAATCGCAGGCAGATGAGTATCATCGGGCTCGAACAGATAATGCTTAATCTTCGGAAAAAGCGCGATGAGTTCTGCAGTCTGACTGTTAACCCCAACATCAAAAACTGCAGCCGGAAGAGATCTGCTATCGTAGTAACGATGCAATGCTGTTGACTTTGTGGATTTCATAATCAGGTGTAATCAAACATCAATAAAGTGGTTATCAACTCACCGCCGAAACTTCCCCAAATGCCCACAAAACCACCCATACGTCTGCCGCAACCCCTCCTCCAGCCCATACGCCGCCCGCCAACCCAGCGCATGCAGCCGCGAGACATCCAATAACTTCCGCAGCGGCCCATCCGGCTTGCTCGGATCAAACCGCAGCGCGCCCCGATAACCGATCACCCGAGCGATGGTCTCGGCCAGCTCGCGAATGGTCACATCCACCCCGGTGCCGACGTTGATATGCGAGCACATCGGCTGGGTGCTGGCCTGATAGGTCGCGAGGTCGAGATTCAGCACATGCAAACAAGCAGCGGCCATATCGTCGACATGCAGGAACTCGCGCTTCGGGGTACCGCTGCCCCAGATGACGACTTCGGGGGCGTTTGCTTGGGTGGCTTCATGAAAACGTCTGAGCAGCGCCGGGATGACGTGGCTGTGCTCGGGATGGAAGTTGTCGCCGGGACCATAGAGGTTGGTCGGCATCACGCTGCGGTAGTCGCGCCCGTATTGGCGATTGTAGCTCTCGCAGAGCTTGATGCCGGCGATCTTAGCGATGGCGTAGGGCTCGTTGGTGGGTTCGAGCGGGCCGGTCAGAAGCGCGTCCTCGGCCATCGGCTGCGGGGCTTCGCGCGGGTAGATGCAGGAGGAACCGAGGAACAGCAGTTGTTGGATGTCGGCCTGATGCGCGGCCTGGATGAGGTTGGCCTCGATCATCAGGTTTTGGTAGATGAACTCGGCCGGCAGACTGTTGTTGGCCTGGATGCCGCCGACCTTGGCGGCGGCGATGATGACTTGGTCGATCTGGTGCTGTTGGAAGAAGGCGTTGACGGCCTGCTGGTTGAGCAAATCGAGTTCAGTGCGGCTGGCGGTGAGCAACTCGATCTCGCCCTTGGCTTGCAGTTGGCGGGCGATGGCGCTGCCGACCATGCCGTGATGGCCGGCGAGGAAGATGGTGGGCTGGCTCATGGCGCATCCTCAAAAGCTGTCCTGATCGGGTCGGTGCAACGCGTTCGAGCGGCGAGTGGAATCATTGTTCTCGCTCCGGAAACCAGTCATCATTAAGCAAGACATCCAGTTCATAAGGGTGCTGGTCTGGAAACTCGCCTCTCGACAACCCGGTTTCTTTCACAGCAAGTGTGACGCCATCTGAGTAAGCCCGCTCGACGGCCTGCGCCAAAAATGGCTGCAAGCTTGGACAGTCGGCCAGTAGATCGCGAATCCGTAACCGCTGCTCCAGGATGGAGCCGCGCCAGGAGATACTTCGATGGGTTGGCTGATAAGCCCACTTCAGCAGGTGCGCTAACAGAATTTTGAGCCGGCTAATGAGCTCTTGCCGATCGCGCCGAGCCATGGCGTCCAACTCCTCGATTAAGTGTTCGACATCAAGCTCTTGAAAGCGACCTTGTTTCAGCAGCTCGGCTGTTTGCCGAGCCCAGGCATGGATGTCCTGCTCATAGAGCACTTCGATACTCATCGCCCGTCCTCCCTCGCAATCGGGATGCGATGCCCATGCGCCTTGAGCAGGGCGAAGCGCCGCGCGCTGTTGAGATCCTCGGCGACCATCTCGGCGACCATCTCTTGAACGGTGATCTCGGGCACCCAGCCGAGACGCTTGCGTGCAAGGGTCGGATCGCCGAGCAGGGTCTCGACCTCAGCGGGGCGGAAGTAGCGCGGGTCGACGCAGACGATGCTGTCACCGACCTTGAGCGCGGGGGCGATCTCTGAGTCGGCGATCGCGGTGACGAAGCCTTGTTCGTTGATGCCTTCGCCTTGGAATTCGAGGCTGATACCAAGCTCGGCGGCGGTCCATTCAACGAATTGGCGCACCGAGTATTGCTTGCCGGTGGCGATGACAAAGTCTTCCGGCTGCTCCTGTTGCAGCATCAGCCATTGCATGCGCACATAGTCTTTGGCATGGCCCCAGTCGCGCAGCGCATCCATATTGCCAAGATAGAGGCACTGCTCCAGACCAAGGGCGATGTTGGCCAGGGCGCGGGTAATCTTGCGGGTAACGAAGGTCTCGCCGCGGCGTGGGCTCTCGTGGTTGAAGAGGATGCCGTTGCATGCGTACATCCCATAGGCTTCGCGGTAGTTGACGGTGATCCAGTAGGCGTAGAGCTTGGCGGCGGCGTAGGGGCTGCGCGGGTAGAAGGGGGTGGTCTCGCGCTGCGGGACTTCTTGGACCTGGCCGAAGAGCTCGGAGGTGGAGGCCTGGTAGAAGCGGGTCTTGTCGGTGAGACCGAGGAAGCGGATCGCCTCGAGCAGGCGCAGGGTGCCGATGGCATCGACGTCGGCGGTGTATTCGGGGGCCTCGAAGCTGACGGCAACGTGGGATTGGGCGCCGAGATTGTAGACCTCATCGGGCTGCACCTGTTGGATGATGCGCGTGAGGTTGGAGGTGTCGGTGAGGTCGCCGTAGTGCAGGACGAACTGCTGGTCGTGCTGGTGCGGGTCTTCGTAGATGTGATCGACGCGCTGGGTGTTAAATGACGAGGCGCGGCGCTTGATGCCGTGAACTTCGTAGCCTTTCTCGAGCAGGAATTCCGCGAGGTAGCTGCCGTCTTGGCCGGTGATGCCGGTGATGAGAGCCTTTTTGGGCATCAGAATGTTGCTCCGTTGTACTTTGTGCGAGGTGCGGCGGTGTTCATCCGACTGCCGCAACCGGAGACTGGATGGACGTTGCCTGGCCAGCGTTACGGTGAAAGCTGGCCGCAGCGGTCACTTGTTCACAGAGGAAGCCAAACAGGGCCTCTGGGTTTGGTTGTAGGTACTGCCGACGAAACTGCCCTGCCCCTTCGGCAAGCGCAGCGGTGCGCTTGGAGTCGGCCAAAATCGCTTGGACGGCTTCGGCGATGTTTGCGGCGTCGGCCGATTCTAACACCCAGGCGTGCTCGCCGTGGCAGGCGCGCAGACCAAGATTGCTGCGCGGCAGGATCACCGGTCGTCCCATGGCGAAGTATTCGGGCAACTTGCTAGGGATGCGCTGGTCGTTGAAAGAACCCGCGCGGCCGGGCTGCACTAGGATGTCGGCGGCGGCCAGCACTTCGGGCAGCTGTTGGCGTGGCACCCAGCCGAGGTGGTGGATGTGCGCACAAAGGTCAGGGTCGATGACCGGGGCGTCGGCCTCGGGGTCGCGCCCGGTACGCAGCAAGTGAGTTGGGCGACCGTGGCGATTGAGCCGCTTGAGGGCGCGGTAGAGTTCGGTGATCTCATCACGGTTGGCGTGATGGAGGTTGCCGGTATAAGCGAGGACACAGTCGTCGTCGGCAATGCCTTGAGCGCGGCGCAGAGTGAGATTGCGCGGACGTGGGTAAAACAGTCGCTCGTCGATCGGGACGCCTATGACGCAGATGGGCCGCTGGGCGAGGTTGAAGTGGGCCAGACTATCGATGATCAGTGTAAGTCCTTGCGCTTGGCGCAGGAAATCGGCGCCGCGCCGGGGGTGGTAGCAGTGGCCAGGGATACGCTGGTCGAGTTCGGCAAGCGGGCATTCGGCGAGTTGCGCGTAGGGCTGGTCGAGGGCAACCTCGGTGAGGTGCTGCTCATTGTCTTCCATGTGGATAACCAGGGCGCAGGGATGGCGCTGGCGCAGTGCCTGGACGCAGCGGCGGACGTTCTCACGCGGGGTCCAGGCGTGGATGACGTCGGGGCCACGACCATCTGCGAAGAGGTGCAGCGGGTTGGCGCGCAGGGCGTCGCTGAAAGCCTGTTGGCGCAGGCCGTCGGGTCGATCCCTGGTGACGTGTTTGTCCTGAACGAGACAGAGAGTGTCAGCACCGCGCGCGCGCAGGTCGCGAGCATGGAGCTGGATGTGGTAGCCACTGTTGCTGTCGAGAGGGCCGTTGAGCACGAAGAGGATGTTGAGCCTGGCGGGCTCAGGCGCGCTTCGCTGTTGCTGTGCTTGGACATGAACCTGAACTTGCGTCTGGGCCAAACTGCGAGCGTGGTTACTCCAAACCTGTTTGAAGTGCGCGTGGTTGCGCTGGATGCGCTCGGCGGTAACGGCCTTATCCCGCCGCCGGGTGATCATGTGCCCATGCTGCAGGCTGAGCCCAGTCAGGCACCAACTCACCTTGCCAAGATCACGGCGCAGACGCAGGCAGAAATCGATATCTTCCAGTCCGTAGTCGTAATCGGTGCTGAAGCCGCCAAGCTGGTCGAAATCGGCCTTACGGCAGAGCAGAAAGGCGCCGGTGACGGCGGACTGCTCGCTGCCTGAGTCGACGGGCATTGGGTGGGCGCTCGCGGCGCAGATCTGCTGCGGCTGATGATAGCCACGGTTTTCGTTCCAGACAAATTCGATGCCTAAGTGCTGCACACTCGGCATCTGGCCTAGGGGCAGGCTCGCGGAGTCGTCGTCGAGTCGGATGCCAACAGCGCCGATGCTGGGGTCTTTGAGCCGTTGCACAGCGGCGGGTAGCGCATCACTGGTGTAAACGATGTCGTTGTTCAGGAACAGCAGGTTGGAGTAGCGGGCGAGCGCGGCAGCCAGATTGCAGGAGTCACTGAAGCTGTAGTTACGCCCGCGCGGCAGGTGCCAGAGGTCGGCCTCTGCCTGGTGCCGGGCGATAACAGCGGCGGTATGGTCGGCGGCGTCGTTTGGGTCGCCGTGATCGACGATGATTAGTTCCACCGGCTGGTGACTGTTGATGGCGAAGAAGCTGCTGAACAGGCGCTCGAGCAGATCGGCGCCGCACAGGCTAAGGATGATGATGCTGACACCGTCGCGGGCGGCGGACTCGCTGCTGAGCAGGGTGCGCGACAGTGGGCCGAGACTGGAAATCGCGGCTAAACGCTCTAAAGGGCGCTGTAAGGATCGCCGCAAGGGGCGACGAGGCGACGACGGCAGCAGGGCGCGCAGGCGCTCGCGGTTGACCTCTAGACTCAGCTCGCGGGTGAAGACCGGATGCGGACCGGGTGGCACCTGCGCAACGCTGGAGCAGGTGCCGCGCAGGCGCGCGAGAGCTGCGGCGAGTTGCGCCGGCAACGTTTCGCGGGTGACCGGGATGAAGGCGCCCTGCTCGGCGAGATCGGCCAGGCCGGGGGTAGGTTCGGCGAGCACGGTGAGACCCATGGCGAGGGCGTCGCTGAGTTTGGCGGGAGTCTGGTCGCGGGCGGCGGCGGAGTCCGGGTCTTGCAGCAGGACGGCGAGATCGGCGGCGGCGAGCAGGTCGGCGATCTTGGCGAAAGGTTGGTCGTCGAGCAGGCGAATGGCGAGCGCGCCGCTGGCGTGCAGGGCTTCGAGGGCCTGTTTGAGGGCTTCGGTGCCGGGCGGGAAGGTCCCGACGATAAGGTAGAGCAGGCCCGACGGCTGCGGGCTGGACCGGTTCAGACTGACCAGAGCTTGGGCGGTCTCGAGCAAGCCTTTGTGCCAACGCGGGGTGCCGAGGAAAAGCACCACCTGTTGCTCGGCGGCGATCTGCCAATGCGTCCGCGCCCAGGCCCGGCGCTGGGCCGATGACTGGCCGACAGGCTGGAATTGGAGCGGATCGCGGGCATGGCGGATAATCTGGCCGCCGTGACACTGTTGCAAGGCGCGGTTGGCGACGCTAACGCCGTCGAAGGCGTGGATCAGGCTCATGGCGAACTCTGTCCATGGGCGCCCAGGCAGATCTTGACAGAGCGGGAGGCCATTGTAGCGCTGCAGCCAGTGCGTCAGGGCCAGCTCGGGCGGATGATTGCTCGGTCCAGGGCTGGAATCATCGGGCGACTCATTGGCCAGCAGGGGCTCGCCGCGCACGAAGGCGAGCTCGTCGTCATCAATATCGACCAGCACGCGTGCGTCCCAAAGGAGCTTGTAGAGCAAGCCGAAGAGAATGTTGGGCATGCGCGGCTTGGACAGATGGACCAAGTCGAAGGGGTGGACGCTGACCAGATTGATGGCTTGGGCCATGAACTGGGCGTCGTCTTCGATGAGGATGCTGTGCACGGGGAGAGCGGTGTCGCGGATCGGCGCCCAGAGCTGGTGGCCGAGGCGGGCAAAATAGCTGCCGATGAGAGCGACGCTCTCAATGCGCACACAGGCTCCTTGCAGAGGCTCGCGGAGCGCTCGGCGGATGGGCGCTTTGGGGGACGCCGAGCTGGTCTGGCTGGAGTGTTGCGCTAGGTCTTGGTAGAGACTGGCAAGGGTGTGGGCGCGCCCAGCGGGGTTTCCCGATAGCGACCAGCTAGCGACAGCAACACGCAGCACACCAGCAGCTTGGCGCTGATGGCGGTAGCGTTTGCGCGCGAGCAGAAGATTGTAGGCAAGTTGGTTGCCGATGGGGCCAAGGGAATGGCTGCGGCCATCGCGTTGGAGATGCCGGGTCTGCAGACCAAGTGCGTAGTGGCGCACGGCTTGGGCGCACTGACCAACGCGTAGGGCAGCATTACCTTGCTGGAGCGAGCTGAGGGCTTCGGACACACTAAAACTTCCTGTTTAATGTCTACATCAGCAAGCAGGTTGCCTGCCTGCTTGGCCGATGGCCGAGCCGTGGCTCGAAGGAGAAAAATTGTATCTGAATTCGACACCCTTGTGAATCGATAGGTACCGATCGCTCCCCAGCGTCAAGATAGAAGCCGTCTCCCATTGGGAGGATATGCACGAGGAAGGGACCACGAGCACCAACTCATGGCAGGAGCCAGTGACCCCATCGACGACGCCATGATGACGAATCTCCACCTCCACCTCGCGCTCTATCTGGTTCCTGTTTCCGCCAGGCTGTATTCGAGCCGGGCAAGCAGGGTCATGAAGGGCTCGGAGTCGCGCGCGTCCTGCTCGATCGTGGGTGGATGGGCGCGGCACGGGCGTGGACTGATGAGATCGCCGCGACGACCGCTGTCGCCAGAGAGCGAGATCGCGGAGAAGGTGTCGGCAAAGTCAGGGCTATAGCGAAGCATCAGGATGTCACAGATGCGCTGCATGAGGGTGGCTGGGTCGGCGACGAAGTCTTCGTAGCGGATGACCTCGCAGTCCTGATAGGTGTCGAGGAATTGATGGTAACGCTGCGCGTATTCGTCCAGGGTAGACGGAGTGAAGTGTTGCACCCAACCGGTATCTTGCAGACTGAGGTAGGAGTCGAGCGGGTGACGCACGGTGACGAGGGATTGCACCGGGTGGGCTCGGCTGACGATCTCGCGCAATGAGGGCCGCTCGGGGACGGCATCGCTGAAGTTGAACTGACCGTGACTGTAGTCACGCAGGATGAGCTGCTGGCCTTGGCGCAGGGCTTCTCCATAGAGCACTCCGAGGCCGACGAGGAAGAGCTGAATCTGGGTCTCGGTGCCGGCCGGGCGCGAGCTGAAGCGGCTGAGGCCGATGAGGTCAGTCGGGAGAAAGCCGCCGGGAACGAAGGGACTCAGCGGGTCGACCTCGCTCAGTAGGTGCGTGTTGGGCTGCGCGGCAATGCAGCGACTGATGAGGGTGCCGCCTGTGCAGGCGAGATGATGAACGGTGCGCACCGGTGGTGGATCCTGATGCACCTCGGCCTCGGCCAACAGCTGCTGACATTGCTCGAGCAGGCTCGGGAGCGGCTGTGCGAGGGCCTTGGAGTCGGAGGCCGTTTCGCCGGCATAGTCGCGCAGGAGATCAAGGGCGCTGTCAATGACCTCGCGGAAGGGCTCGGCACTGCGCGGGCTCATGGCAATTTCCCCAATGGCCACTCGCTACAGCCGGCTTGGCTTTGGGATGGCTGTTGCGGCTCAAGGGATGGGGCGAACTCGGTGTCTTTGGCTGTGCGCTCGGTGAGTTCTTCAGGTGTGCGGGCGTTGCCGTTCGAATGATGCTCGAGCTGATTCAAGTAACTGGAGGCAAGGGTCAGCCGCTCTGTGAGCTGCTTGAGTAGGATCTCTTGCTTGTCTTTTTTCTCAATGACCTCGGCGTAACGCTGCTGGAGATCTCTCAGGTCTGATTCGCGAAGCATCTGTATGCGCAGCGCGAGGGCGTTGTCACGCCGCAGGGCGGAATAGGCTTCATCGCGCTGGGCAAGCTGATCTGCACGCTCGGCGGCGAGTTTGGCCTGCTTTTCGGCTTCAGCCTTGGCGTTGACGGCCAGCTTGGCTTGCTCGTCGCGGGCGGATGCCAGGGCCGTCTTTTCCTGGGCGAGCGCGGCCTTTTCCGCACTCAGCGCCTCGATCCGTTGCTGGCGCTCGGCGGCAAGCTTCGCCTGCTCGTCGCGTGCGATTGTAAACGCCGCCTCGTTCTTAGCGAGCGCATCTTTCTCGGCAGTTAGCTCCTCGAGTCGCTGTTGGCGCTCGGCGGCGAGCCGGGCCTGCTCGTCGCATGCGGTTGTCAGTGCGGCTTTGTCCTTGGCGAACGCGTCCTTCTCGGCGGTTAGCGCCTCAATCCGCTGCTGGCTCTCGGCGGCGAGTTTCATCTGCTCATCGCGCGCGGTTGTAAGCGTCGCCTTGGACTTGGCGAGCGCGTCCTTTTCGGCGGTTAGCGTCTCGATCTGTTGCTGGCGCTCGGCGGCGAGCCGGGCCTGCTCGTCGCGCGCCTCCACTAGGGCGTGCTTGTCGAGCTCGAGAGTTTGTATTCGCTCTTGAAAACGCAGGCAGTCCAACTTGAGTGGATTGAGTCTCAGGGTCCAGCAGGGCCTATCGGGATCACGGCTCTCGTCGCATGCAACCACGTCGAAGCCTTGCCCAGACAGCCAATCCAAGATCGCGCCAGCGCCTTCGCCGCTGGCATACAGAGGCTCATGCCCACAGTGCAATTGCAGATGACGGAAGCCGTGAAGTCGCGAGCCTTCATGCAACGCCTGCAGCACGGCCAATTCTTCCCCGGGAAGATCGACGATGAGCAGATGCTCGGCGTCTGGATTCAGCTCCAGCGAATCGACGAAGGCACAGGGATCCTGTGCCTCCATGGTTAATGTTTGCTGAAACCGGAGACCTGGAAAGAGCGCTTGCAAGCGCGTCGCTTGGTGCAAACTGCCGGCATCGGGCAGATTGTAGCGATGAAAGGTGACAGACCCCGAGGTCGCGGCAATGGCCAGATTACGCACACTGACGTGGTCGTCATCCTGAATAAGAGCGGTCAGCTTCTCGGCTTGACGCGGATCGGCCTCGACCAGGATCAATCGCTTAGGATCCAGCGCCAGATGGGCCTCTAGCTCCTGACAAGGACCCGCGCCCAGATGGATGAGTGTATTGATAGTCATAACAAATTTGACGCGATCTGAGGTTGACATCTCGTGCGGATCTCAGACAGAACGAGAATCCGAATCGGGCTTTCGAGACTCCAGTGTCGACAGGAATCCATTATCCGTTCCAACCAGGGCGAGTTTGGCGATTTTCGGCCTGACCGAAACGATGGTAGTGGACCAGTGGATTCATGATCGAGCCTGCCACATCCGGGTGTCTGGTCATGTAAAAATGGGTATCGAACCAGGAGGATGGATTGCGTCGATCGGCAACACCGTGGCACACGTAGTGCTCGACGGGATCGAAGCCTGCCTCGGCGACATCGGGATATTGGCGCAGATACCATTCCTCATCGAAAAGCCGAGATTCCTTGATGATCGCGATATAACGTTCCAAGCGCTTGCGCTCCTTGCGATTTTTTGCAAACAGCCCACGGAATTTAAGCGCAGGGGGACGCGGACGACGGACTGAGCGCCTTGTTGCGGCGCGAGGAGGCATGACGGCGGACCGCTCTGGCGGCGAGGAACCGGTCGGATCGGACGACTCCGGCACCAATGCCTGATACTTCAGGAAATATTGCTCTAGCTCTTCTTGAACTTGATGCAATTGCAACAACAACAGCTCGTTTTCCTCCTTGATGTCCTTGTGGTCTGCTTCCAGCATGCTCAGACGCCCCCGCGCCTGAGACAACTCGCTGTCTCTCTCTGCTACCCGGCGCGCCTGCTCGTCGCGCGCCTGTATCAAGGACGCTTCCTGCTCCTTTGCCGAAAGGAACTGACTTTCTAGCTCCTCTTGGACTTGATGTAACTGCAACAGCAGCAGCTCGTTTTCCTCCTTGCTATCTTTATAGTCAGCTTCCAGCGTGCTCAGACGCTCCCGCGCCTGGGCCAGCCCCTCCTCCTTCTCGGCAATCAGACGTTCCTGAACGTCACGTTCGGCCGAGCGTTGCGCACGTTCGCGCAGATAGTGCTCCACGAGTTGGGACGGATCCGGATCGGGCTGTGGAGGACGATCGGCGAGCGGTAGCGCGTGCGCTTCGAGCTCCGCTTGCAAGAGAGGCAAATCTGGCTGCATGTCCAACCAGCGTCGCACCAACATGCGTTCGAGAGGCAACTCCACTGAGGGGGCGGACGACTCGCGATCGAAGAGGCTCAACTCCAGTCCCAAACCTCGAACAGCCTCGACCATCCCTTGAGGGTCAAGGCGCGCGGAGTCTGCATCCAACAATAGGGCGCGACGACGATAACGACGCTGAAAACCGATCAGATGGCGTGCCGCCATACGCCAACCAGACAGGAAGTCATCGGGTTGATCGCCACGTAAGAGTGCCTGAATCAGCGCGGTTTCGGGAGCCGTGTAAAACAGCAGGAAGCGAGCTTGCGGACAACGGGCGGCCCAGACATCGAGCAGCCAGAAATCGCGTTCATCGGCGAGAATCAAGGGTCGGGAGTAATCTTGACGCGACAACCATTGGTCCAGAACCTCAAGCATAGAGGCATCCGGATCGATCTCTGACCGCAATTCTAGCGCCTGACCGCAACTCGAGCGCGCCGCCATTTGATCACGCCAGCTGGACAGCTGGTCGGCGTCAACGCCTTCATAGGCATCCAGCGAACAGGCGAAAAGTGCCAAATCCCAGCCGCTTCCAGCATAACCGGTTGTAATGAAAAGACTATCCATCGACAGGCTCAATCCTCAAAAATGACGACATCACTGCCTATGCTAACATGCGCCTCCTTTCAGGCAGCCACACACTCAAAATTCCATGCAGGGATCTCGCGCCAAGACATCCTCGTTGCCCCAGCGCCTCACCTTGACCCCACGTTGGTGGCGTCGAGCGCGAAAACGCGCGAAGTCTCGTCGGGATGCCGCATTGCTCGCGCTAAGTCCTTACTTCGACGCGGCTTACTATCTCGCGCGCTATTCCGATGTCGCCAGGCATCCTCAGTGGGCCAAGCATCCTGCGCTGCATTATTTGCTCTACGGCGGCCTTGAGGGAAGGCGCCCGAGCGAATCGTTCGACTCCGCCTGGTATCTGACCCGATACCCCGACGTGAAGGCGGCGGGCATGAATCCCTTGCTGCATTTTTTGCGTCACGGTTACGGCGAGGCGCGACTGCCGCAGGCATTAAAGTCGGCCCTATTGAACGATCAGCTCTGGGCCGGGGCGGAGGCGACCGCACTGCCCGCGCTTGAAAAACAGTTGGAGACCCCGGGAATCAGTGATCAGGAGATCGCTTGTGCCGCCTGGTCGCTCGGGCGCTGGTATGCCTGGCGAGGAGACTGGCACGCGGTCGCGCGCGTATTGAGACGCTATCGCGCTCTGGCACAGCCCGTGCCCGGACACCTGGCACCACGCCTGCTGGACATCGACGCGGAGATACGCACGGGCGCCCTGGAGACAGCCCAGTGCCTTCTGGACGACCTGCTCCAGCAACATCCGAATCACCCGGATCTGTGTCTCTTGCAGTCGAATCTGATGCTGGCCCAGGAACCACAGAATGAAGCGGCATCAACGACTCAACAGCGACTGGCCTGGATCAATCGCCCCTATCTGGCGCGAGACCTGGAGCCGGTCCGAGTATCCTCGGATCACACTCAGGCACCCGAGGGATTGACGCTGGACGGCATCGACTGTGCACCCATTGCAACCAACAGACAGCAACCACTGAAATTGGCTGCTCCATTGGTGTCGGTGATCGTTCCTGTCTGGAATGCCGCCAACACGCTCGCAACCGCCTTGGAGAGCCTGGCGCGACAGACCTGGCCGGCACTGGAAATCATCGTGGTGGACGATCATTCCTCCGATGACACGGCCGCCTTGGCCGAGGCATTCGCCATACGCGATTCACGCTTTCGTCTATTGCGCCAAACCAGCAACCAGGGCTCCTACGCCGCACGCAATCTCGGATTGTCAGCGGCACGCGGCGCCTTCATCACGACGCACGATAGCGACGACTGGTCTCACCCACGCAAGATCGAGTCGCAGGTCACGGCCTTGCTCGACTCGCCCGATCTGGTCGCAACGGTCTCCCATTGGGTGCGCACGACGACCGATATGCGATTCGGACAATGGAGCACACCCTCCGGCTGGATGGGGTGGGTCCACCGCAATGTCTCTTCGCTACTATTTCGCCGCACCGTCTTTGAGGAGTTGGGATTCTGGGATCGAGTCACCGTAAATGCCGATACCGAATACTACTATCGCATCATCCACGCCTATGGTGCCGATTCGATCCGCGAGGTCTATCCAGGGCTGCCGCTATCGTTCGCACGGCACGCCCCCAACTCACTGACGCAGCGAGCCGAAACGAACCTGAAATCGGTCTTTTCAGGGATGCACAAAGACTATCAGGAGGCCGCCAGACTCTGGCATGAGCAGGCTCGACGACCGAGCGATCTCTATCTGCCGGCCCATCCAGGGCAACGCCCCTTTCCCGCACAGGGCAAGATGTGTCCCAATGGCGACCCGACCGCCCCGCACATCCCGCCGCTACCGCTCGCCCGCAGGGCTGAAGACATCCTCTCCCCTCTCCCACACACCTTGCTGTTCGTGCACATCCCCAAAACGGCCGGGACCAGCTTTCGCAAGGCCGCCGTCGAATATTTCGGCAAGGAGGCCATTCAATGCGATTATGGACTCGACACAGACACCACGCCGCTGATACGTACCTGGTCTTACGATCAGGAAGATTTCTTTCAGCTCGCCAGCCAGTTCGAGCAGACCGGGTGCCGACTGATCTGTGGTCATGTACCGATTGGCCGCTATGCGCCGCTGGTTTCCATCCTCAACACCCTTAGTTTCGTGCGCCACCCGGTGGATCAGGTCATCTCGCATTTCGAGCATCACCGCCGTCGGTTCGGCTATAAAGACACCCTGGAGGCATTCGTCGCTCACCCGGGAAATCAAAACAGACAGAGTCGATTGCTCGCGGGCGTTCCACTTGAGGCCATCGGCTTCATCGGCCTCACGGATCGTTATGAAGAAAGCCTGGCCTTGCTCAACCAGACCTTCGAGACTGGGTTTTCGGTATTGACGCTCAACATCAATCCCCGCAAGGCCGAGGTTGCGAATTATCGACTCGATCCGGAGATCGAACGCCGGATTCTGGAAACCAACCGCTCAGACAGCGTCTTGGTGGAACGCATCGCAAGCCTGCTCAAGGCACGTCTCACGGCCCAGGCATCAGGTCACGCCTTCGTTCATGGCGCCATCCAAGCGGTCAAGGCCAAGACGATTTCCGGATTCGCTTTCACGCGCCAGAGAACCCCCGTAATGGTGCGGCTGGATATCAATGAGGTGCCCGTTGCAACCGTCAGCGCCACGACTCAGAGGCCCGGTTTGCGCAACCTCGGCGCTCCACGTCAGGGATGCGTCGGTTTCGACTTCCATCTCGATACACCCTTGGCGCCCAATGACTGCATCCAGTGCGTTGCCGTACCGAGCGGACAATGTCTGGGCACGCAAGTCTGGCAAGCGCCCGCCAGCAAACCATGACCGAGCGTTCCGCGCCCTCAGGCATCCGTTTGCACGAAGCCAAGGGAGCCAATGTCTTTCGCTCCGGCACAAAAGTCTGGAAGGTCGTCGACACGCCGGCCTGGATCGAATTGACCTGGCCCGGCAGCCTTCCTTCTGAATGGGTGCTGCTGCGCGGGCGCCTGCTGCGTCGAGGACGTGATTTTTCAGCGCGACTGATCGCGGAAACCGAGACGGGCGCCAGCTACACCTATGATCTGCCCATTTCACTCAAGGGCACATTGTTGGAGCTGATTCGGCTTCCCCCGAATACGCGTCACCTGAGACTTCAACCAATGAACTCCATCGGTGAGTGCGAGCTGCATGAGTGGACCGTCCGACCGGTGTCGCGACTCGAACGTATCGCCTATCGCTGGCGACGCGTTCTCCCCGTCTATTCCAAGCTCTCGCGACAACAACGCCAGACGCTTGGACTGAGAGCCATCACCCCGCTCCTAGATCTAAAGAAGGCCTATCGGCTGGCCGGAAATACACGCTTCTATGCCCCATCGCTGTTCTATGAACAATGGTTCGACCTGTTTGGCCGTCTGAAGGAATCCGACCGTCGCCGTATTCGATGGCTGATTCGCAGCTGGCGCAACAGACCGACATTCGACATTCTGATTCCGAATTCCAGCACCGACAGCGACGCCATGCTGCCCCAAACCCTGGAATCATTAGAGCGCCAACTCTATCCTGATTTCGAGATCACCAGCAGCATCAATGAAGCCAATTGGACGCTGATTCTGAAGCCAGGAACGCTCTTATCCGAGCATGCACTCTATTGGCTGGCACACGAGATCAGATCCACCCCCAAGGCGCGCCTCATCTATTGCGACCACGATGACATCCAATCCGATGGATCACATGGGGATCCCTGCTTCAAACCGGATTGGTCACCCGAACTACTGCGCTCCACCGATTACATTGGACTGGCAACCGCGTTCCATGGCGCCGTTCTGAAGGATGCATTAGACAGCGAAGAACCAGCGCATCTAAAGAACATGGACTCCCACGATCTGTTGCTGCGCGTTACCGAGCGATTGAAAGGCGAAGAGATTCGACATCTCGCCGCGCCTCTGTGGCATTTTCCGAAGATGCAGCACAGCACAATCCAGAGAAACGCACAGGACGAGTATTCCGTTCACGCCAATCCTGTACAAGCACATCTCGATCGACTCGGCGTCGAAGCACGCGTCGAACAGACCCCGCGTCGACACTTCCGGGTTCACTATGCGCTGTCGAACCATCAGCCACGCGTCAGCCTGCTGATCCCGACTCGCGACACACTGGACTATCTGCGCCGGTGTATCGAAAGCATTCTGACGCGCACCACATACCGGAACCTCGAAATCCTGCTGATCGACAATGGCAGCGTGGAAAGCGAAACACTCGCCTACCTCGATAGGCTTGGCCGCTCATGCACCGACGAGGATCGACGCACTTCCGCATTCACTGCGAACAGGGGAACGCCTAGGATCCGTGTACTGCGCGACGATCGTCCTTTCAATTTTTCGGCGCTCAACAATCTGGCCGCGCGACATGCCACTGGCGAGGCGATCTGTCTGTTGAACAACGACACCGAGGTCATTACGCCAGACTGGATCGAGGTATTGCTCGGTCACCTCATCCAATCCGGCGTCGGTGTAGTCGGTGCCAAGCTCTATTACAGTGACGGGCGAATCCAGCATGCGGGCGACACCGTCGGTCCTGGCGGATGCGCGCATCACCTGCATGCCTTTCTCGAACGCGAAGAGCCCGGATATGGCGATCGCGCAATCCTGGCTCAGGATCTGTCGGCGGTTACCGCCGCCTGCCTCATGACGTGGCGTAACCTATATCTCGATCTCGGAGGGCTCGACGAACGCAATCTTCCAGTGGCGTTCAACGATGTCGACTATTGCCTGCGCGTCCGCGAGTCTGGCCGGCGGGTGATCTGGACTCCGCATGCCGAGTTGTATCATCACGAATCGGTCTCGCGCGGGAAAGGAGAGAATCCGAAAAAGGTAAAACGGGCGGCACGCGAACTCGCCTATATGCGCAAACGCTGGGGACACGTCATGCAACACGACCCCTTTTACAACCAAAACCTGAGCTATCAACGACCGGATTTCTCACTGAGCCACATGCCATCGGTCACACGCCCATGGCTTTGACCGATGTCTGCTTGCGTATCGCTCCAGCGAGCAACGTTTGACGCAATGACTCATCATGGGCCAGTTTCAGAATGGTCTCGATCCAGGACTGTTGATCCATCGAAGCGACCCAGCCATCCACCGCATGCTCGACCGTTTCGCTGCACACCGCTCCGGGCGCATAGATCCCTACGGCACCAGACCGGGTGATATCGAAGAATTTAGTGCAGGAACGAGCGTGATTGAAAGGTCGATCGAGCAGGGGTGCCAGACCGATATGTCGTCCCGGCATGGCGATGAACGCCTGATAGGCGGGCCAGGACATGGGATGCACGACGCTGGTTCGAGGCAGGCGCCGATATAGCCGATGCACATCGTTCCCGCCGATGATCTCGAAGACCAATCTAGATTCGGCTCCAATGGCAGCCTCAATGACTGGATACAGCCATCGAATCTCCGCGGCGTGCGAGGCGCTCCCGTGATAGAAGACGCGGATGATGTCATTGATACCAGACGCCACCAATGGCAAGGGCGACACCAGAGTCGGTTGCCAGGTCGCGTATTTGCGCTGAAGGTAGGACGTGGACACCCAAAGCCGAGCCTCCTGCTCGCGCAGCCATCCTCGGCGCCAAGTCGCCAACCGCGCGAGTTTGAAGCGATAGCGCCAGGGAAGGCCACGCGCGGCATTGCCATCGAACAGGTCATCGTCCATGAAAAAGATCAGATCTGCCAACCTCGGGCGAACCCGCTCGATCAGCCTCGCCCAATGTTTGGGTACATAGCGCACGAAGACAACCATGGCACCATCGAGTTGATTCGGATCCGGAATTGGCCGAAAACCGCAACGAACGATCCGATATCCGTTGGCCCTCAAGACGGGCAGCACGAAATAATCGGTCGAGGGATTGGCTCGCTCATCAATCAGATAAACGAGCGGTTGATCGGGATGATTCGGCATCTGGAACTCGAGGGTACTCACCAACCTAACGGCTGCATGCGGTTTCGCGATCAGAATACCCTGAAACGAAGCGCCTGCCTCCCATTGCATAGAGGTTCTTGATGATCGGAATCCTTTCGCGCGGAATCCAGAGGATCCCAGCGCTGGAAACATTCCTGGGAGAACCCATTACCTCCCTAAACCCACTCCGCGCCCATCCCGACCTAACCGCCATTGCGGGATGGGGATTGAAATCGACCTCGCGTCGCGCACGAAACTACGCTCACAGGCACGGCCTACCCTATATCGCACTGGAAGACGGCTTTCTCCGTTCCGTCGGACTCGGAAACCAGGATCCACCCCTATCGCTGATCGTCGATGATCTGGGCATCTATTACGACGCGACCCAGCCCTCTCGCTTAGAGTCTCTGATCCCACAGGCATTGTCCGATACCGAACTGGCACGTGCACGGAGCCTGCGCTCGGCTTGGTGCAATGCGCGCGTCTCCAAGTACAACCATCTGCCGGAGGAATGTTTACCGCTGCCCTGCCCTGCCGTGCTGGTGGCAGATCAGACATTCGGCGATCCGGCGATCCAACTCGGTTTGGCCGAACCTGCAAGCTTCCAGCGGATGCTTGTCGCTGCGCTCGACGAGAACCCGGGCGCAACGATTCTGGTGAAGATTCACCCGGATGTCTATGCAGGCCGCAAACGCGGCCATTTCGACCCCCAGGCACTGAGCAAGATCGATCGCGTCCATCTACTGACGCGAGACATCCACCCCGTCTCCGTGCTGGAGCAGGTTGAGACTGTCTATACGGTCACCTCGCAACTGGGTTTCGAGGCGCTCATCTGGGGGCGCCAAGTACGAACCTTCGGGATGCCGTTCTATGCCGGTTGGGGCCTGACCCAGGACGAACAGCCCGCTCCAGAGCGGCGCTCGGTCATCACATTGGAGCAACTGATCCACGCGGCACTGATCGCCTGTCCGCGCTATCTGGATCCAGAGACCAACCAACGCTGTGAGGTGGAACGCGTGCTCGACTGGATGGGCTTGCAACGCCAGTTGCGCGAACGCTTCGCGGAGCCGATTCAAGCGATCGACTTCTCTCCCTGGAAGCGGCCGTTGGTGAAACGCTTCCTGCAAGGCAGCGAACTCGGATTTGGCCGCCAGATCGACCAGGCCTTGCCCGGTGAAACCTTGGCCGTCTGGGGTTTGAGATCCTCTCCAGCCGGACAGAAAACCTTGCGTCTGGAGGATGGCTTTCTGCGGTCGGTCGGACTTGGGGCCGATCTGGTCCAACCGCTGTCGTGGGTGGTGGACTCGCGCGGTCTCTATTATGACGCAAGTCGCCCATCGGACCTGGAGGTCATCCTTCAGAACAGGGATTTCGACCCGGCCCTGCTATCGAGAGCCCGCAAGCTGCGAGAGAAGATCGTCGAATCGGGGCTGACGAAATACAATGTCGGCACTTCCGACTGGCAACCTCCAAGCGGCGCGAAGCGGATCATCCTGGTCGCGGGTCAAGTGGAAACGGATGCCTCGCTCCGATTGGCGACACCCGGTATCCGCCGCAACATGGATCTGTTGCGGCGTGTCAGACACGAAAACCCGGATGCCTACGTCATCTACAAACCTCACCCCGATGTCTTGGCAGGCTTGCGCGCGGGAGGCGAAAACGAGCGCCTCTCGCATGACTGGTGCGACGACCTCGTGACGCAGGCATCCATGGCGACGCTCCTGAATCAGGTCAACGAGGTGCATGTCTTGACCTCCCTGGCCGGATTTGAAGCGCTTTTGCGTGATAAAAGGGTCGTCTGCCATGGTCAGCCCTTCTATTCAGGATGGGGGCTGACATTGGACCGCGAGCCGCTCGCGCGCAGAACCCGCGTGCTGAACATCGACATGCTGGTCGCTGGAACGCTCTTGCTGTATCCGACTTATGTCAGCCGTATCACGAACCGCTACACCACGCCCGAACGCGCCTTGGACGAATTACTGATGTGGAAGGAACAGAGCGCATGCCAGGGAGAACTCACCAGATGGCGTCGGATTCTCAGACCCATTTTGGGCTGGATAGCAGAAGCACGCTCCCAGACAAACCGGGCATAGTCGAAGCAAGATCATCAGATTGACAGTTTTTCTTGCCAAGATGAAAACTTCACGAGCAGCTTGCCTGGAGCACAAAAACGGAACCGCCGATCAATCCTTGTGATCGCGAATGATGGCGAGCAGGAGTTGCACGATGAGACCGGACAGCAAGGCCAAGATGGCAAACACCGTGATGTTGTAAAGCCTTCGCGGCTCCGTCGGATATTCAGGCTCGGTCGGCGCCTGTAGCACCGAGACCTGTTTCAATGCACGCACCGCCTCGACACGCGTGTTTTCGAGTGCAGCCAGAGAACTCGAATACAACTCCTTCGTGAATTGAACCTGCAAACGCAGCAACTCATAATCCGCAGACAAGCGATTGAGCGCACCGCCAGAGGCGCGCGCCAAACGTGCCCGCTCGATCGCGATCTGCTCGCGCATCCCGCGAATATCACTGTTGAGTCGCATCATCTCCGGTGAGCGTTCACTCTGCGAAACGCTGATCGCACCTTTACGTGCTTCGAGCTTGGCCAACTCGCTCTCCAACCCAGAGACTACCGCACTGATACTCTCGACCGTATCCGTCGGGGAAACCAAACCGTGATTATTCTGATAGGTCAACATGCGATCGCTCGCTTCGACCATACGGGCACGAACAGCTTCGACCTGCAACTCGATGAAACGCACCTGCTCCTCGGCGAGACGATGCCCCATGGCATTCATGTGCTCCTCTCCGAATTTCAGCATCAGAGTCACAATCTGCCGCGCGGTTTCCGGATCGTAAGCCTGGGCGCTAACACGCAGCACCTGCGCGTATTCATCCAATTCGACCGAGACACGCCGCAGGAAATAACGATAAAAATCTTCGGTCGGCACATCGGATGACGAAAGCCGCGAAATCCAATCGATATGCTCATTCGAATAGTGCGCGCGCAAATGCAATTCCGCATCGAGCCGAGTAAGCATATCCGTGGAAAGAAGATAATCACGCAACATCAGCAGATCGTTGTTCGAGGTTCCCGAAAGAATCGCCGAGAGACCGACACGCGGCTGAGTAATCTGCGCACTCAGTAAGACGACGTGCGCGCGCGAAACATAGCGATCGGTCGCCATGAAAGACCAGTAAAAAATCGCACCAACAATGGCGCCCAAAATCAACCACCATGTGGGATAGGCACGCAGTATCTTCATTCGCTAACCGGCCTTCTTGAGTGGCGGATTGGCATCTGGAGCCGCCTTGACACTGTCACCATAGGCCTTGAGCGCATCGGCGATATCGTCGAACCAAACTCCTTCACCGTTACGCAGCCACAGACCCGCCTGGCAGAGATCGCGCAGAATCCCCTCGCTGTGCGATACCATGATGATGCTGGCCTTGCCGACACGCTCGTTGAAAGCCTGCTTGGCCTTCGCCTTGAATGAGGCATCACCGGTCGCCGTCGCCTCATCGGACAGATAGAGATCGAAGTCGAATGCCAGGGATAGGCCGAAGGCCAATCGACTGCGCATCCCGCTGGAATAGGTCTTGATCGGCTCGTCGAATGCCTTGCCGATCTGAGCGAAGCGTTGCACTGAATCGATCACTTCCTCGATCCGCTTGGCATTGCCATGAATACGGGCAACGAACTTGACGTTCTGACGGCCCGTCATGGTGCCTTGAAACCCGCCCGCCAGACCGATCGGCCATGAAACCCGACAGCGGCGCACGACACGTCCACGATCAGGATAGTCCATTCCGCCAATCAGACGTAACAGGGTCGATTTACCCGCACCATTGCCTCCGATCACCCCTAGACTCTTACCTTTCGGGAGATGGAAGTTCACGCCACGCAACACCCAATCGGTCGATTGGTGGTTACGGGTGTGATAGCGCTTGTAGACGTTCTCGATTTCGATCATTGTGCCTTCAATCGCGCGGCGAAACGCACATGCAAAGCCAAGCCGAGCGCGAGCATGACCAGAATCCAAGACCAGAGATAGCCGAGACTCACGCCCTGATAGGTTTTGTAACCGGGGAAAAAATCCGACCGTAAGAGCTCAAGTCCGTGCAATACCGGATTGTAGAGCAGATACTGCAGGATCTCGTGCGGCACATTATGTAGAGGAAAAATAGCCCCGGACAGGATGAACATCGGCAACATCATCACACCAATGACGTGCTCGATATCCGGCACCAAACGTGCCGCGACAGAGAGGATCAAGCCGGCACCCAATCCCAGCAACCACATCGACACCCAAATAAACATAGCGCCTAGCGGATCCCCCGGCAGCACATCCTCGCCAAGCAAGCTGGCAATAGCGATTAGGATCATAAAGACGATCGTCTTGAGCACACCTTCCATGACGGTACGTACCAACACCGGATCGATCGGCTTGACTTGACGGTAGGCGAACAGCGCTTGGTTGGCCTCGATCGCTTTCAATGACCGCGTCATGCCTTCGCGGAAGAGGAAAAAGGCGATGATGCCGACGATCAACCAAGGGATGTATTCTGCGCCAGAAATCAATCGCGCACGACCAAGCACGCTGCGAATACCAACCATCACGGCGATAAAGGCAACCGGCTCGCCTAGCATCCAGAACCACCCCAATCGATCACCCATAGTGCGCGCCAATACCTCGCGCATGAAAAGCGCGTGCCAAACGCTCCAGGTGACTTGCCAGTGCGAGCGAACCCCATCCGTCATAACAAGCCCAATTCAGAGATCCAAGGCCACCTTGGTTGCAACCGCAATCTGATAGAGGATCTGCGACAAAGTCTTAACCAACTCGAGATTCTTGCTCGGAATCTCGGGCAACACCAGAATCTCGTCGCCCGGAAGCAAAGCCGCATCACTGGCGGAGACCACCTCGCCACTTTGGCGAGCCAAGAGAACTTTTCGAGTATTGGCCCGATCAGTGAATCCTCCCGCACGGTGGATGTATTCATCGGCATCCTGTCCGCTTTTATAGACCATCGCTTGCGGCACCAGCACCTCACCGCTCACGAAAATCGAATCAGACCGATTTGGGATAGTGATGACATCCCCGTCTTGTAGGCTGGTATTCCGAACCCTCCCACCCTCAGCTACCACCAAGCGACCCGTAGGCTCTAGCTCCCGAGCACGCTTTACAAAATCCTGAATCAACTTGGCCTCTTCGACCCGAATCTTGCTTTCATCGACCGTCGACGAGGATGCCCCCAGATACGCAGTTTCGAGTCGTTTCAGGCTTTCATTGAGGGATTCGCGCTGGCGCTGCGCTACACTTTTGCGCCTAATGGAAACACTCGAAACATCCGAGAGTTTTGGATCGACCGGAATACTATCGAGCAATTCCATCAACTGCGCGTTGCGAGGCACGGTAAAGCGCGAAGGCCCTTTGAAGCTACCTTCCAACTGAACCACGATGGTTTCCTGATGCTGATCCACGGAGAAGAACAACTCGTCTCCGGACTGCAGCCAATGAGAGGCTAGATCGTCGATCGAGATATAGGACGAGAAGGGACCGACATCGCGCACACCAGTTACAAGCACACGTGAGACACCAGGCCGCAATTGAATCCATTGCATCAGATCGGCGACCGACTGAGTCGTCTCCGTCAACTCATAGCGATGCGGTTGGGCAACATCGCCCGATACGGTCACCATCGGACCTTGACGCCCGACCACGATGGTGTCGCCATCCGCGAATTGCGGTCTTGGCAGGCTGCCGTCAAGTAAGAAGGGATAGAGGTCGACCTGTGCGATAAGGCGATGATCGCGCAACACCCGCACGTCGCGAAAACTACCCGAGGCCATGTCGATACCGCCCGCCTGGTCGAGGAAATTCAGCACCGAATCGCTCGGCGTGCCCGAATAGCGTCCGGGTTTCTTGACGAAACCCGTGACGAAGACAGCAACAGGCTGCACACCCTGTAGATTCGTATACACCGAAACGTTGTCGGTATAGATCGACTTGATCGCCTTGGTTACGCGAGCGTTCAGATCGGCCGCGCTGACGTCCTTCACCTGCACCGGCCCCACATCGGGGATGAAGATATTTCCTTGCGTATCGACAGTCAGCACCAAGTCGACCTCAAGAGCACCCCAGGCACGCACCGTCACCTGATCGCCTGGCATGATGATATAGCCAGGGTTCAGATCGGATGTCAGCTTGGACCTGAAGCCACCCGCGAACAGACTGGCTCCAAACGGCTCGATATCATCGACTCTCGATGGACCAAGCAAAACCGAGGAACTCATGTTTGATAGCGGGTTTTGAACACGCTGATCAAGAGGAACATCAACCTGAGCATTGATGCCCTGGGCACCCACGGTCGGCGCCCAGACCGTCAGCATCCAGACAGAGCAAGACAGAATCAGCAGGCGGCACAAGATGCCCGCGCAAACCAGAGACTTCATCTAGATCCACTCCAAACAGGCGTGGCCTCGTCACCAACGCTCAAGAGCGGCCGTCCTCCAATCTGCAAAAGACGCACCGGCACCCAAACCGTCGGGTCATCGGGGTCTTGGCAAGCCAACGCGGGAGTGGCATTCGCATCGGGATCGATCGTCAGCTGGCGACAATTCCGCCCGCTGGCTGCTGCGTACGTCTCATGCAACAAGACTCGAATATTGGTCCCCCAGGGACTACTGGGAAGCACAACTAACGTATTGGCTGGTTCGCGAGTCAGTAATTCTTGAAAGCTGAGGGTCTCGGCAGCGTTGGTACCACCGGATAGGTCGCGCGTCCAACTGGGAGGCCAATGAGCGCATCCCGAAAGCAGTGCGACACAGAAACACAAGGATACTCTGGCGAAAACTGAACGCAAGAGAACACGGGTTCCGAGCAAGCCGACATGGACAAGCAATGACTGATTCCCGTGCTCAAAAACTGACATCGATTTCCTTAACCGTCGAAACATCAAATACCTGAAATCAACGCCATCCCATGCCTTGGGGAACCGCATCTTAACAGCAACCACGTTAGCGAACCAGATCGCGAAGGCTCAACATCCCCGCAGCCACAATCGATTGTCACTAAAATTCACCAAGCGGAATTCGCCTCTCGCGTCAGTCAGGATTATCATCTCGCAACCAAATTTCGTGCCTTGCGCACATCAGAGGATGCCCCTCTCTTAGGGGGGGTTGCTGCGGAATCGATCGATGAAAGAATTTTTTACGGGCCTCGCATTATCGCTGATCCTGCTCCCCTTAGCCCTTTTCGGGCTCGCCTTGCTCGCCTTCTACGGATTAACCGGACGCATCGCGCGCGCGCGCGCTGGCGTCAGGGCGCTAGACCATTTCGTCAACGCCTCGGTGTTCAACGGCTGTTCCTGGGAATCCATCTCATCGCACGCCTGGCGCGAACGCAACAACAAGCGCTGGGCGCGCTTCGTCATCCGTTTCGCAGACCTGTTTCAACAGGACCATTGCAAGCGCGCCAACAAGCGCGAGCAGCATGTCGTCAACTTAGTACTCAGAAAGGAATTACACGCTCAAACCATTGGCAGAAAGAAATCGGCAACGAAAGAGCCGACTCCAGCCAATCAACCTCGCTAGTCAATCCGTACCGGCCTGGGCGACACGCAACTCGATTGGGCTGACCTGACACAAAGAAGCCGCCTGATAAACAGGTTCTGCCGGCTGCGGCTGCGGCTGCGGCTGCGACGCAGTTATCAACCCCAAACTCGGCGGCCAAACCATACCTGTTCGGTTGGATACTGCACTAAGACGCCGATAAAAATTGCCGTTGGCCTGATTCCAGGCCAGCAGCCAGGCGCGGAAATTCAAGTAGAGCTCACGGTCGATTTTACCAGGGGCCGACCAGAAATCATCCAAACGCCCATGAAAGGTCAATCCAGGCATGTGATAGACGGGATCCCCCATGACACACACCGGGGTGTCATGCAGCAGCGATGACAGACCCACCGTACTGTTGATGACGATCGTCCCCAGCGCCTTATCAAGCAGGGTCGGAAGGTGCACATCATGGACATAGTGCACGCGTCCTTCCAGACCGAACGCTAGCGTCATGTCTTTCAAAACACGGCCGTAATCGCGGTAGCCGCGATCGAGGGGATGGTGTTTGAACACCAGATGCACATCCGGCGCAGCCTGTCGCGCGAAAGAACACAACACATCACCGATGAACTCCTCTATCGAGTCGTAATCGGAATGGACGCTGATCTGAGCATCGTTATGCGTCTGCAGAGGCACCAGAAAGAACCGGCCCGAGAGCGGGCCGAACAGTGTGCGGGCCAATCCCGCCTCACGATGGCGAAACCAGATTTTGCGCACCCAGGAGCGAATCCAGTAGAAGGCCTGGCTCAGCGGCTCAAGCGAGCGATGATGCCGATAATGTGGGTAGCGCCACCCGAGCAATGCATTCGCAAGCGCGTAAAGGATCGCAAAAAGGGCCGCGCGCGAAAAGGCATGCTTGACTGGCAGCGGATTGGTCCGCGTGATCGTATGCGGGATTTGAGCCCGATAGACATCGGGGTCCCGAGGAAGGGAGGAGAAATTATTGGTACCGCCGCGCTCGACAGTGATGAAATCCGGCCGAATGTAGCCTTCCTCAAACACATAGACTTGAGCCTGGCGCCTGCGAGCGATCTCCGGCACGCCGATGTGGTAATGACGACAGTCGCCAAAGAGCATAATGATGTCAACGTCATGCTCAATAATGAAATTATCGAGAAAATCGGGCCATACATCAAGAGTACCGCGAAACGCAGTTGCATGACTGGGATAAAAAAGCCGATCCCCTGGACAGAGATTGATCTTAAGAACTTGAGCCCCCGCGTCCTGCAAATCCTGTCTCAGCCGCCAGAAAAAGAGCCCCATCGGACCTTGCAGCAACAGCACGCGTTTCCCACTAAATGCTGACAACACAGACAGCAACCTCCGGATTTGCAATATCTCAAATGGGAGAATTCCGCCACATTCGAGGACTCAGACGAGCCGTCATTTAGCTTGCTTAAGGGGAGAATACCACAAAGATACCCCGGACTTTCTGGGCTCGGCACCCTAGCCGACATCAAAGATAAATACGGGCACAACCTCCCCGCCATCACACCTTTCAGTGAGCACACCAAATCTCGCTTTCATTCAGTGTTTGAGGACGACGACAAACTGAGAAAGTCAGTAACTTTAAAGGAAATCAAAACTGATCGTATCAGATCCGAGAATGTCACTCATCACATCAGGATTTTCGGCCGTAGCTGTAATCGCCAATTGCTTTGCCATCCATCCATCCTTCAGATTGGTCAGAGACAAAAGATGTGCATAAAGCAAATCCAATGCTCCCGACTGCATCAAATCCTGAAGCTCAGTCGAGGGAAGCTGCTTGAGCCTGGATTTATCCACAACACGCACACCCGTAATTTGATACGCGCCCGCATCTCCCGCCGGACGAACCGTAAGATCTCGCTCAACCAATAGCCCAGCCCCGATGAGCTTCGAGACGAGATCAACGGTGCGGCGTCGATCCTGCTCCAAGGCGACCAACACCTTCTGGACCCGCAACAGCACGGGCGATGGATCTCCGGTCTCGGTAAATAAGGGCTCGCCAGTCTGGTCGCTTAGATGAGGAGCAGACTCATCGATCAAGATCCCGGCGCGCACCGTTGAGTCTACGCCTGAGCCCTCCGCTTCAGACATCATCAATTGAAACGGATAGCTACGAATCACGGCAGGTATGTAGCGACCCAACCACTGGCCTTGCCCATTCACATGAAGATTTTCACCCGCCTTAACGCCCAGAAGCGCCATCGGCATAGGGTCATCACCAACCGGGAATACCACAGGGTACTCACGCGCAGCATGTGCAACCTCCGCAGCGACCAAGGTCACCAGCAATCGACTGGAGACGAATTGATAGGATTGATTGTGCGATAACCGCAAGGCGCGATGGCGCTTACGATCTAAAGGCTTCATTTCACGGTCCATGCATCCCCCAAATAAGCCGGGGCCACATCCTAGGATGTGGCCCCGGTGTCTAGCACGAGCTAACTAGTCAAGCACCCCGCTTAAGCAATGCCTGCGAAGTTCTCATCGCTCAGGTCGTTCCAATTAACACCCGTCAGAAGGATTGTGAAGTCCGCACCAGTGTTCGAGGTTACGACAGCGTTGCCGGCGTCGTCCAAAAGCGGATTGGCCGCCAAATCATATTCAGCCTGCTCCGCAGCAGACAAGGAACTCCACCACGTGGCAGCATCTTGAATATCGATATCTGTCGCGCTATCGACACCCAACGCCTGAAGATCGATGATGGAGGCATTACCCAAGTTGACATTACCCTGAACATCGAAGGCCTGGAAGCCGTCGATCTGCCAGACCACCCCAGCCTCATTCGCATCTTCCGTAAAGATGAAGTTGGTCACGAAATCAGACAGAGTCGTCACGATATCGTATGCAGGATCGCCTGTTAATTGAGCGCCAGCAGTTGTCGTAATCGGAACCACAGGGGTGTTCGCGGCGTCGCTCGCACCAACAACCGCATTCGGCATATCACCAGGCAGCGCCGCCGATGCCGTCAGCTGAACAACGCCACCACCACCAGCAGCAATCGCGAAGCCACTCGGCGAATTTGCAGCATCGGCAATGATTGTGGCATTCAGGGCAGCCGCCGCAATCGCCGCATCGGTCTCATTGGTGTAGGTATAGAGGCTACCCGCGAAGGTGATCGACAACGACTCACCGACAGCCAAGTCACCGAAACCGGCGAAATTCAACGTCTGCACTTCAGAGACATCACCCCCAGCAGCAGCACCAAGCGGGACGGAATAGAGAGCGTTATCACCGCCTAGGTCAAATTTGAAGCTATAGCTGTTCACATAGACATCAGCATTGCTTCCCTCAGTGGAATCCCAAGTCGCATCCAGCACTTCACCATCGAAGTTCCGGAAATCGACCGTGGTCAGACTGGTATTGAGTTCAGACTCCAGTTCCAATTTGACATCGACCAAATCGGAGGCATTGCCGCCACTCAAGGTCAGAGTACGCGCCGCATCATCGGTCGCCAGAAGCGCGTGCAAGATTCCATTCGGATCGCCCGCCTCATCGTTTGCGGCATTGATGTCGAATTGGGTGAGCTCACTGAAGTCGAGGTCGACGTTGACGGTTTGGAAGCCCTCGACATTGATAATGCCGGCCGCCGTCCCGTCAAGACCACCGATCGCTGAAGAGGCAAAGTTGCCCGCGTCCAAGGTATCGACGGCATTGAGGTTGAGGGTGTCGGAAGTCCCTGTCGCCACGAAGTTGAACGTCGGAACAGCCCCCCCAGCCAGGTACTGACCATTCCCACCCGTAGCATCGCCGAGATCGACGTTGACCTCGCCAGAAAGACCTTCAAGGGTCAAATCCCCATCGACACGGGCGATCACGTACTTCGCGACATCGTCAACGTTGGTGGCATCGAATGTGCCCTGAGCACCGAGCAACGTGTTTCCACCCTCGATTGCATCTTTCACGTGGTTCGATACAGGACCGCCACGCATACCGAACTGGATCATCTCGAACCCAGAAATATCGGCGTTGGTATCGACACCGTTATAGAGCATCAGCCAATCATCCGTGCCTGCCGTACCAACGAGAACATCTTCATCCTCGTTATCCAGCAAGGTTGCATCCATACCCAGATTCAGATCGCCAGTCAGGGCGGACGCGCTGACATTCATTGCCGGGGAATCGCCACTAACCACCGGAGTGGATGCCAGGTCAGTCACACGAATACCCAGATCCTGAGTGCCGTCCAGGTTCAAGGTCGTGACACGCTCGGCCTGGAGGTCCTTCACCACGTCGCTGCTATCACGCTGACCACCAGAGGTCAGATTGAGGGTCGTCACCGCACTCGGATTAGCGGAAGGCGCAGGCGGCTGATCTTCGATCTGCAAGGAGTCGACGATCAAGCGGCCACCAACACGCGCCGTGTTATCCAGATCGACATCCAGGGTCGTGCCATCCGCCCCTTGGACCTGCAGATCTCCGAAGTACTGGGGGTTGTCGCTCTTGTCGCCCAGCGTCTGGTTCTTGCCCGAGACAGTGATACCGGTTCCACTTGCGACATTAATCAGAGTGGTATTGTCACCACCATACGACGCAATGTCCGCACCAGTAGTGTTATTAACACCAAGAACACCTTTAACAACGTTTGACACACCGTCCGTCGCGATCACGACAGAGGTCACACCGGCCATGCTAGCGAAGTCATGGTCTGTGGCGTCGAACTCGAACTGAGTATCGCCGTTGGTATTTATTCTGTTGTAGCCAGTACCCTCGACCTCATAGGTCTGGAAGTTGGCAAAGCCTTCGAAGGTCGTACTACCCACGCCGTGGCTACCCGAAACGGCGATGATGTTATCCCCTTCACCACCATCGACGGATGCGCTGCTGGCAACCGGCAGATCAAGGTTCAGGCGATCGTCACCCGCGCCAAGATTCACGTCGATCGCGAAATCCGGATCGCCGGAGAGGCCATTATCGACCGAGATGGTGAAGTTATCATTGCCCGCGCTACCTGTATAGGTAAACGGTACCTCTTCAGTCGCCTCGTTGAGATAGCGACCGACGGAGTTCCCCGTCAGAACGATACCCAGATTGAGCGAGTCACCGAGGAAGGCAGTAGTATCGACGGTGCGAACATCCGTCAAACCGTTCTCGACACGACCGTCGAGTTCGCCGGTCTCATCTTCGATCGTGGAGCCGACCGAGAGGTCACCATTCGCTCCGGTACTCGTCAGATTGACCGTCTCCAGATTGCGATCACCACCACCAAGATCGCTGCGGGACTCCATGGAGGTCAACCAACTCGAGCCATCGACAGCGACATCAAACACGGCTACGCCGCCATCGCCCATCGATCCGATATCCAAGCTACCGCCCTGCGAGGTGCGGCCAACGGAGTCGAGCACGACGGAGGTTTCAACCGGCGATTCATCCTGAATGGGTGCGCCAACAACCAAATCCCAATTCAACGTACCGGACGGAGGAACGATGTCGTTGATCCAGCTATACCCCAGCGCCGCAAAAGTACCACCCTCGGAATCCGTGATGGTCAGGCTATTGTCGGGGTTCAACGTGGCCGTCAGCCCAGCAAGCGCCTCATCGGCTGCGAGCCCGGCGTTAACCGCATCAAGCAATGCATCATAGGTGCGCGCAGCGCCCTCGCCCAAATCCAAGGCCAGAGTGTAGGTCTCGCCATTGAAGGTGAAGGAAACGCCGTCGACCGGGAAATTCTCCAGCGACCCAGGAGTGGCGGCATCCTCCAAGCGCAGCGTCAGGCTGGAATCGATAGCGGTCAAGCGGTCATCCGCAACCTGTGCCGGATCGAAGTAGGCCGAAAAGCTCACGCCAGGATCGGTCTCGGTCATGCCGAAGGTGGTCTGTTCCGGTAAGGAGCGAATGTCCTCAACCTGGATATCGGCCCGACTATTGTCAGTCCACCATTCCTGAACCCCGAGCATCTTCTCGGCATCAATGGTAGAAAGATTGACCTCACCATCATCCTGCGGATATTGGGCGCGCAGATGCACAACCTCTACGCCATTCGTCGTCGCCGAAATCGCAGGCCCGGAGGGGACCGAAGATGAGCCCGTGGTGGTCAAGTCGGCAATGAGGGTATCTCGACCACCTTCGCCATTGATGACATCCCCAGTCTCCAAGGTGTTCGCCAAAGCACCCACAACATTCTGAACGACCGGTGCGGTGAACAGGTTGTCTTGGTCATCACCAATCAAGGTATCCTGCCCGAGCGTAAGCGCGGTACCCGAAACGACCGCACCATCCACGATGGTCGTATTGATGACCTCGGTCGTGTCGGCACCGGAGAGGGTGATGCTAAAGGTCTCGGGCAACTCGGCGAGATCATCGTTGGCAATGCCAATCTCGAAGGTGCCGGTGGTTTCACCAGCCAGGATGGTGACGGTGCCGACCGTCGCGGTGCTGAAATCGGAAGGTGTAACGTTGGGGTCGGTGCTGCTCAGGGTATAGGTGAAGGTGGTATCGGCATCGACAGCCTTGGAGGCGGTCACGGTATAGGTGACAGTCGTACCCTCGTTAGCCAAACCAACATCTGCATCCTGAGAAAATTCGAAAGAAAGCGGCGAAATAGCGCCAATCGATGCAGCAACGGCCTCATCAATGTCCGCTTGAGTAGAGGTTGCATCAAGCCCGTCGACCAAGGCTCCGGCGGCAGCCAAAAATGCGTTCTGGTCCGCAGCAGACAGCTGGCTGAAGGGGGTAAGCCCATCCGCAACCTGCTCATTATAGAAGTCGACGCTGGCCTCGACCCAGTTCTGATAGAGCATCTGAGTGGTATCGACAGTGGCCTCGTTCGCCCACATGCCGTCAATCATCTGCATCGCCAGACTGCCAACGCCTTCGCTGTTGTAATCGGTGATGCCCATCTCGGACATGACACCCTGCCAGTAGGTAAAGCCTTCGGTATCGGGCGTATCGACCTTGAAGATGTTGACATAGAGCGCGGCCAGGAAGGCATCGCCGGTCAGCGAATCGCCCGAGCCGTCCTGATAGGAGCTCTGAACGCGCGCCTGATCGAAGAAGCTGTCGGCAACGTCGTCGTAGGTCCATCCCTCATTGTCGATGAGGTTGGTCCAGTAGTCCGCGCCCTCGGCATCAGCGGCGGCGCCCCAGACGCCGGCGTAGATTTCGAGGACCTGCTCCAAGGTTCCATAAGTTGCTGGTCTTGCCATGGTCAAAAACTCCGTTGAGTGGGATAAATGCTGCGAGGTATGCTGAGGGTGCGTGAGCGATTCGATCTCTTAAAAGCCCGCCTAAGAGTACACCACTCGGACGCAGTCGCCAACGCCATGCCCGGCTGAGCGACGCCGATTATTGCAAGGATCCGCAGACCGACGCTTCATGTTGTTTTTAACCATTGTCGCATCTAGCCAACGGACTATTTCAAAGACTACTCGGCACCCTTGGTTTCGTCAACCTTGCCAATGCACCGATTTCATTCAACATAAACACCACAAACAAGTCGCCCAAGACCACCAAAACAAATAAATCAACAGGTTAACCCAACAGCACACCGGTTACACAGCAATCTCACAGTTGACGCGCCGTCGCATCTTAACCGCCACCAGCCTGAAAACGACACTTCTAGGGGGGCTTGGTCATCGATTGGTCCAAGGCTGAGCATCTGGGTAGGTGATTGAGACCGATGAGGGCGTGGCAGGAGCGACGGGGAGGCGTACCCTTGGCAGTGCAAACTGACCGAGGGAAACGCCGTTGCCTGATGCCCCTGCCGCGATTAACTCTACTGCACACTCAGACATCCGACGCCACTGCATGATCGGCGTCATCGAGCCGCGTGTCTCGGCGCGGTGGCGCAGGCACGCAATGACGGACAGAGTCAACGCGCTGCGGCGGCCGGAGCCGGTGTGCCCCGCAGCACGCTGCGTTACTGGAACGAAGCCAAGGGGCGCGGTGCTCCGGCGGTGTTGCTCGCCTTCAGCGAGACGCCCGAGGGCGTGGTGTGGCTGCGCCGGATCCTGGTGGCCGCGCACTGGCGCATCACCGAGATCGGTGGCGCGGGTATCCGCGTGGTCGATGAGTTCCTCGAGCTCAGCGGCCTGTCGGAGCTCATCGCGGCCTCCTATGGCTCGCAGCAGGCAGGCATTCCATGCGCAACTGGAGCAGCACATCGTTACCTGCGCGCGCGAACAGCGGACGCAACTGGCCGCCACCATGCCGCATCGCCGCTTGAGCATTGCCGAAGACGAAACCTGGAAGGATGGGATGCGCCTGGTGGCCATCGAGCCGGTCTCGGGCTTGATCTTGGTCGAGCAGGTGGCCGAGACGCGCTCGGCGGCGGCCTGGACGCACGCGCTCGCTCACGGGCTCGAAGGGCTGAACGTCAGACACCGTCGTGCAGGGCACCAGCGATGAAGCCAAGGGGCTGTTGGCGCATGTCCAGCGCGATCTCGACGCCCATCATTCCACCGATCTCTTTCATGTGCAGCATGCGATCAGCCAGGCCATGAGCCTGTCGTTGGCGTGCGCGCAGCAGCAGGCGGAGACCGACGAGGCCAAGGCCAAGACGCCAGGGCGAGCGCGTATTAACGCTAGATTTGACATGATGTTGCGGCACCCTGTTAGCCAATCGCCTTGAGGAGCCTCGCGTGTCTGCCAGCCTGATCGAGCATTTTGCCAGCCTTGAAGATCCCCGTATTGAGCGTAACAAGCTGTATCCTCTTAAAGAAATTCTGCTGTTGACGGTCTGTGGGGTGCTGAGCGGGGCGGACGGCTGGGAGGCGATCGAGCAGTTTGGAGAGGCGAAGCTGGAGTGGCTGCGTCGCTTTTGTCCGTTCGAGAACGGGATTCCGTCGCATGATCGCATTGCCAACGTGATCTCACGGCTCAATCCCAAGCGGTTTGAAGACTGCTTCATCGATTGGACGCAGACCGTCACCGGGGTGACAGAAGGCGAGGTGATTGCGGTGGACGGCAAGACGGTCCGAGGCTCGCGCGACCGACGCCGGGGACGTGCGGCGCTGCACATGGTCAGTGCTTGGGCCGTATCGAACCGTTTGGTGCTGGGGCAAGAAGCTACGGCGGAGAAATCCAATGAGATCACGGCAATTCCCGAGTTGCTTGAACTCTTGGCGCTCAAGGGCTGTATCGTCACGATCGATGCAA
>NZ_AFWT01000036.1 GCF_000224065.1 Thiorhodococcus drewsii AZ1 | reverse complement strand
GGCCCGCAACGGCGGTGGTGAAGAAATCCTCGACAGGCTCTTGCAGCGTGCTCTGGTTGTCTTTGAGCCCAAGCACATAATCCCCGCCCTGGGAACGAACGGATCTGCTCGGCGATGGCACGCTGACAGCCCATTGCATCGATCGTGACGATACAGCCCTGGAGCGCCAAGAGTTCAAGCAACTCGGGAATTGCCGTGATCTCATTGGATTTCTCCGCCGTGGCTTCTTGCCCAAGCACCAAACGATTCGATACGGCCCAAGCACTGACCATGTGTAGCGCCGCACGCCCCCGGCGTCGGTCGCGCGAGCCTCGGGCCGTCTTGCCGTCCACCGCAATCACCTCGCCCTGCGTGGTCCCAGTGACGGCCTGCGTCCAACGGATGAAGCAGTCTTCAAACCGCTTAGGATTGAGCCGTGAGATCACGTTGGCAATGCAATCATGCGACGGAATCCCGTTCTCGAACCGACAAAAGCGACGCAGCCACTCCAACTTCACCTCTCCAAACTGCTCGATCGCTTCCCAGCCGTCCGCCCCGCTCAGTACCCCGCAGACAGTCAACACCAGAATGTCTTCAAGCGGATACAGCTTGTTACGCTCAACACGGGGATCTTCAAGACTGGCAAAATGCTCGATCAGGCTGGCAGACACGCGAGGCTCCTCAAGGCGATTGGCGAACAAGGGACCGCAACATCATGTCAGATCTAGCGTTAATACGCGCTCGCCCTGTCACTTCGGGTCGGAATCCTGCTCGGAGGAGAGGACGGCCTGTAAAGTGTCTTGACACCGCTCTGCACTGAGGTTGAGACGTTGCTGAAGTGCGGTGAGTTGGTTCGCGTTCATGGGTGCGCCAATCCCAGGCGGAGTCTCGGCGAGCAGGGCGTCGGCGAGGCACAGCAGCAGGACCAGCGTCTCGTCGCGGCCCTGGTAGGCCGGATTGTGATGATGTCGAACCAGTGTGCGCAGTGGCTCGGGGAGTCCCCAGACCTCCAGCAGCCAGGCGCCGAGCTGGGTGTGCTCGACCCCGATGGCGAAGCGCTCGAGGCTGGTCAGCGGGATGGTCGGATTCTGGGTCAGGACCAGGCTGACCAGCGCGTGCTGCCTGGGCAGCAGGTGCCCGAGCAGCAGGTGCCCGATGTTGTGCATCAGACCGGCGAGCTGCAGCCAGTCGGCGGAGACTTGGAGCGTGCCCGGAAGCTCGGCGGCAAGGGCCTCGAGGAGCCGACCGCTGAGGAGCCCGTGCCGCCAGACGTGGTCGCGCCCGATGGGGCCGGTCTCGGGGGTACGCAGCGGGGCCAGGGCGCTCAGGGCGAGCGCCTGGCTGAGTGCGCGCTTGAAGCCGAGCACCCGGGTGATAGCGTCGCGCAACTCGACGACCGGCGTAGGCAGACCGTAGTAGGCGGCGTTGGCCCAGCGGAGGATCTGGCCGGCGACCATGGGATCGAGCATGACGATCTCGGCCAGGCCCGCGGCACTGGCGTTCGGGTCGTGCTGGAAGGCTTGCAGGCGCTTGGTGATCTCGGGCAGCGGCGGCAGATCGTCGTTGTCGCGAATCAAGGCGCGGATGTCGCCCGGCGGCGTCAGTTCGCCTATCGGCGCGGAGCAGACCGCCTGACTCCAGCCGAGCAGACCGCCCGGGTGGGCCGTGATGAGGGTGTCGATGGGTCTCTCTAGTTCAGCCATTTGGGACATTGAGCGCATAGCGCTTGAGTTTGCGGTAAAGCGTCCGCTCGCTGATGCCCATACGCTCGGCGAGCCCCCTGCGGCTGCCGTGATACTCGCGCAGCAGGTCCAGAATGTACTGGCGCTCGGCAAGCTCGATGGGCGAGAGGCCCAAGCCTGCGGTTGCGGCACTGTCGGTTAGCTTTACACCGCATTCCGGGGCAGCGGCGGCCGGTGCATGGGTGGGGATCCGAATGACCTCGGCCGGGATCTCGCCCTCGGGGCTCAGCGCCGTGGCGAGCTGCAGGAGGTTGCGCAGCTCGCGGATGTTTCCGGGGTAGCTGTAGCCCAAGAGCTTGCGCATCGCCTCTTTGCCCAGCCGATAGGCGCGCGGGCGCTCGGCTGCAATCTGCTGCAAGATATGCTCCGTCATGGCCGGGATGTCCTCGCGTCGCTCGCGCAGGGCGGGGATGCCGATGGGCAGCACGGCGAGCCGATAGTAGAGGTCTTGCCGGAAGGCGCCGCGCTGGATGAGCGCAGGCAGATCCTGGTGTGTCGCGCTGATGACCCGGACCTTGGCCCTGCGGGTCTTGGTGGCGCCGACCGGGCGGAAGGTGCCGGTCTCCAGCGCGCGCAGCAGCTTGGGCTGCTGCGAGAGCGGCAGCTCGCCGATCTCGTCGAGGAAGAGGGTGCCCTTGTCGGCCAGCTCCATGAGCCCCGTCTTGTGGCTGGTCGCGCCGGTGAAGGCGCCCTTGACGTGTCCGAAGAGTTCGCTCTCGAAGAGGTCCTCGCTGAGCACGGTGCAGTCGACCACGATGAAGGGGCCGTCCGCGCGCGGCGACTGCTGGTGCAGCAGCTCGGCGGCCAGCTCCTTGCCGGAGCCCGTCTCGCCGTGCAGGAGCACGGAGGCCTCGGTGGCGGCGGCCTGGCGCAGCTCCTGGAGGTGGCGCTGGAAGGTGGCCGATTGGCCGACGAGTCGCGGCGCTTGGCGCAATGGCCCCAAGGGTCGGATGGTCTCCGCGAGCAGGATGCGGCCGTCTGGCTCGATGATCGGGAAGCCGATGACGCGCACGGGCTGCGGCTCGCCGTCTCCGAGGCGCATGAGGAGGGTTTCGCTGTAGGGTTCGAGATCGCGGAAGAGAGTCCGGTGCCGGCACACCATGGCCGGCGTGGCGTCGAGGTGGCAGCAGGGGCAGTTGTGTAGCTCCGGTCCGCTGATCCGGAGCAGATCGTTCAGCTTGGCGCTTGCCTGGAGGATGCCAAGGGTGCTGCTTACGATCAGGGTAAGACTCGTGGGATGCGGCTCCAGGAGCCACTGGCTGATCGAGTTGGTTTGGGTGGTCGGGCCTGGCGGGGACCAGGGTATCGGGACGTGCGAAATGGGTGGCATGTGTTCACAGACCTCGATGGATGCCACTGCGAAAGTGGGCCGCTATACTGCTGCTCTGCTCTGCTCTGCTCTGCTCTGCTCTGCTCTGCTCGAGGCGTCATTGTGTCGATTGATTTTACACATCGACCACTTGGTCGATATCGCTCAATGCCAGTGGTCTCGGTTCTCGGCTCGACATCTGCTGTTTGCAAGTTGAAGTTTGGCAGTCTCAGCCTCCACGTTGCGGACTGCGTTTCTCGTTAGATGGTGCATTATGCAGGCATTTTCTTCGCTTTTTTAGGCGTCTGTGTGCTTGATATCTTAGCTTTGGATTTCTGTGGGGAACCGCAAGTAGGACTCATGCTATCGCCGGTTTTCTTAAGTTGGCGCATTCTGTGCTTGATGTAACTTGTGTGGCAAGGCTGCTACTGAAATGTTGTGATTTTTGGCGAACACACTAGCGAATTCCCTCTATAGTGCCTTGCAACCTGCGGCAAGTTTTCGCCAATATGTTGGAAAGTGGTGTGTTCTTTGTTCAACCTCTAGGGTGGTTCTTATGCTTAAGCGTGCTTTTCTCATCGTCTCGATATTGCTAGGCTTTGCGCAGAATGTATATGCCGGTGAGATAATGATTGGGGGTATCACCTTTACCCCCGGCGTCGATCTTGCTATATCCGTGTCGCCGAGTATGCCAAACCCACAGGTTAATGGACAAGACGTTACTGCCGCTCTTAATGGGGGTATTCTCACGATTTCGACGCCTACGGCTTCCGATTGGCTGACTATTGATACGATTACCGGCGAAGTCCTGTCCGGCGTAGCGTCATTTCATCTTCCCGCTAATTTGACGTTTTCGCTAACTGGTGGTTCCATCATGCCTAATTTCGGCATCTTCGCCGTTGTCGCCGGCAGTTCTGTAGTTCCAGAGCCGGGCGTACTCGCGCTACTGGGGGCTGGGTTGCTTTCAGCGCTGCTGTTCGCCAGGTGGCGCCGCCGAAAGGTAGATGACATAACCGTAGCCGCTTGATGCTATAGCCATTCTGCATGATACTCGTACTGGCCCCTTGATTCTAGCCAGTGTTTCCAGGGATTCACCGAAGGGGCCTGTATGGATATCAGACCGGGTGGCTATATTTAGGAAGTGTCCATCAACTGTTTCCCGATTTCATCGTAGTCGGTATGCTTGGTCGATCATGAAGTGATATCCGAGGGTGCGGGATGGCAGCGGTTGAGGTCGTGATTCCGGAAGCCGTAGAAGGGCATGTCAAGGTGGTCTTTGATCAGCTCAACGAGAAGCACCGCCGCTGGGTGGCGGCTCTGTTGTCGGAGGTTGTTGGTCACGGCGGGACGAAGTGGGTATCTGAGGTAACAGGGCTAGATACGAAAACCGTGCGCCAAGGGCGCCTGGACGTTGCGGCGGGATTGTCGGACTGCCCACGTGACCGAGTGCGTCGCGTTGGCGGGGGACGTCCCCCTTTGAAAAAAGGATCCGCGCCTTGAGGCCGATCTGCTGGCGCTGGTCGAGCCGGAAACCGGCGGGGATCCGCAAGGGCGTACCCAATACACCCGTAGCAGCTTGCGATCCCTGGCCGAGCGTCTGGGGCGAGGCTGTGCCACCACCGTCGGGCGTCTGCTCAAGCCGCTGGGCTATTCGCTCAAGACCAACGTCAAACGACTGATCGGCAACCCCCACCCGCAGCGCGATCAGCAATACCGGTTCATCCAGCGCCTCAAGGGGCAGTTTCAGCGCCACGGCCAGCCGGTCATCAGCGTGGACGCCAAGAAATCCGAGCTGATCGGGGCGTTCAAAAATGCCGGCTCACGGTATTGTCGACACGCCGATATCGTCAATACCTATGATTTTCCCAGCGACGCCCTCTGCCGAGCGACACCCTATGGCGTCTATGATGCGCAAGCCAACGAGGCATTGGTCAACGTCGGGACCTCTGCCACCACCGCCGCGTTCGCCGTCACCTCGATTCGCCACTGGTGGGAGCAACTGGGGCGCGCACGCTATCCGCATGCTGACCATCTGCTGATCGAGGCCGACGCGGGCGGCTGCAATGGATATCGTCCGCGTCTGTGGAAGCGTGAACTCCAACGTCTCGCCAACGAGATCGGCCTGAGCGTCACCGTCTGCCATTACCCCAGCGGCGCCTCCAAATGGAACCCCATCGAACATCGCCTGTTCAGTCAGATCAGCCGCAATTGGGCCGGCCATCCGCTGCGTTCGCTCGACACCATGCTGGCACTCATCCGTGGCACAACCACTACGACGCGACTACAGATCAAAGCCATCCTCGATACGACGGTGTACGCCAAAGGGATCAAAATCAGCTTGCAAGACATGGCGGCACTGAACATGCGACGGCGACGCCTCTGCCCCAATCTAAACTACACCATCAGGCCGAATAAATCGGGAAATAGTTAGTGGACGGTCCCTTACGTTGGTTCTCTAGTGTTCCGGAAGAGTCAGATTCACCAGGATCTGGCTCTTTTCCTTTTTTGTTACTGGCCCTGGTATGATCTTGCTTCATGGCAAGCGACCTCCTAGTGGGTTTCGACTATTCCCGGACCGTCCGTATGACGCATAGATCAATAGCGACTACCTTCCTGATTATTCTGTTAAGTGCAGGACCTCTGGTTGGCTGTAGCGAATCGCATTCGTTCGAGCAATACCTATCCGAGGGGCGACGCGCTTTGGATCACGGCGATCTGAGCGTTGCAGTGATCAATTTTAAGAGCGCGCTTCAGATTGCGCCGGATGATCCAGCCGCTCGCTGGCTGCTCGGTCGCGCTTTCCTTCGTCAGGGTAATTATGTGTCGGCCACGCGCGAACTCGAGCGAGCACAGCAGCTTGGCATCTCGAATTCGGACTTGCTTAGGGATCTTGCCACAGCTTTGCTGGGTGAAGGCGTATACGAGAAGCTCGACGCGCTCGCGGTGGGGAACGATCTTTCTCCTGTCGTGCGAGCATCCGTGCTGGCTACGCAAGCAGAGTCGTTGCTTGCCCGTGAAAGAATTTTAGCGGCTGAGGAGAAGGCGGCTTCGGCCCTAGCTCTGGATGCTGCATCGAACGAAGGTCGACTTGCGATGGCCCATGTGGAGTCAGAGCTTGGTCGCTTCACCGAGGCTCGCGAGAGAGTCAAGTCCGTCTTGGAAGATGCTCCCGACCGAGCGGATGGCTGGCTTCTGATGGCTGCGATCGAACGCAGCTCCGGACAGCTGGACGCGGCTGAGTCGGCCCTCACGAAAGCTATGGCCGATCCTGCTCAGTCTCTTCGCGCCCAGCTGACGCGCGCCCTCGTGCGCCTGCAGGCCGGCAGCCTAGACGCTGCCGAAGAAGACCTGAAAGCCTTGCGCGCCAAGCTCAAGGAATCGCCCCAGCTCGATTACGCGGATGGCCTGCTCGCCTATCTCCGGCAGGACTATCGTTCCGCCCGCTCTTACTTGGATGCCGCGCTCGGCAAGTTGCCCGCCGAAGGGGCCTCCCTGGCCCTGGCCGGAAGCAATCAGCTGGCACTCGGCGAGCCGGCGATGGCGCGCATCTACCTAGAGCGCGCCGTCTCGGCGCGGCCGGACGAAATCACCACGCGCCGCATGCTGGGCATGACGCTGCTTCAGCTCGGTGAGCTGGAGGAGGCGGAGGCGCTGGCGCGTCAGCTCTTGGCGCAGCTGCCGAACGACGCGGCCTCCATGGACCTGCTCGCCAGTGCCCTGATGATGCAGGGCAAGCGTGACGAGGGCTTGGCCGTGCTGCGTCAAGTCCGGCAGGCGATCATCAGCTCGCCCGCCGAGGCGGTCAGGGCCGGCGCCGCGCTGCTGGCCCAAGGCTCGAATGCGGCCGGTCTCGACCAGCTCAAGGCGGCTCTGACGGAGGATCCCGCGTTGCAGACCGCGTCCGCTCAGGGCGTTCTGAAAGCACTGCGCGCGGGGGATCTGGAAGAGGCCGGATCACTGGCCGATGCCTATCGCAAGGAGTCGTCTGACGGACCCGCGGCGCTTGCCCTGACAGGGCTGGTGAGCCTGGCGCGCGGAGAATCCGACGCCGCCCTGCAGGATTTCAATGCCGCGCTGGACAAGGACCCCGGCAGACTGGCCGCGGCGGTCGGCGTGGCCGAGCTGGCCGCGCAGACGGGGGATCTCGAGCGCGCGCGCCATGTCCTTGAATCCAGTCTCGCCTACCATCCCGAGTCCGACGCCCGGCTGGCCCAGCTGGCGCGCATTGCCTTGGCGATGGGTGATGGCGAGGCGGCACGCGGCTATGTCGAGCAGGCCTTGGCGAGCGGTCCCAAGGCGGTGGATGCCATCCTGGAGGTCGGCGCCCAGGAGCTGCGCCTGGGTAGCCCGGCCCAGACGCTGCGGCTGCTGGCCTTGCTGGACGACGACGCGGCCGCCAAGCCGGGCGCGCTCCGCCTGACGGCCAGCGCCCAGCTCGCGCTGGCCGACTATGGCGCCGCGCGCGCGACCCTGCTGCGGCTGGGCGACGCCGTCAACGAAGAGCCGGGGCTGCTGGTCAGCCTTGCCAGCGCGAGCGCCGAGCTGGGCAAGCTTGATGAGGCGAATGCGAGCCTGGAGAAGGCGCTCGACCTGGATCCCGAGTACCTGCCGGCGCGGCTCGGGCTGACCAAGCTGGCGGTCGCGCGGAAGGATATCGCGGCGGCCGAGCGTGGTCTGCGTGGCTTGCGCGAGCGCCTGGGCGCGTCCGACCGCGAGGTGCTCTTGATCGAGGCCCAGATCGCCGACCTGCGCGGCAACCTGACGGCCGCTAATCAGGCGTTCCAGGAATTGCTGGGCGGCACAGGCAAGGCCTTGGCTATCGATCTGGGGCTGCAGGGCGCGGCCGAACAGCTGATCCTCGGCTATGTGCGCGACGGCAACCCGCAGCGTGCGCTGGAAGCGGCGCAGGCGCTGCGTGACCGCCAGCCGAATGCGCCCGGCGTGCATCTGCTGCTTGGCACCCTCTATCAGCGCGAGGGCCAGACCGAGCTGGCGGCACAGTCCTTCGGTCGCGCCCTGGCCCTTGAGCCGGGCAGCCCGGCGGCGACCCGAGGCTTGGCGGAGATTGCCATCACCCAGGGTGATCTGGATGAGGCCCAGCGCCTCTATGAGGCCAGCCTGGAGCGGCACCCGGTGGATGTCGACCTGCTCGTCGGGCTGGCACGGCTGGCCCTGTTGCGCGATGACCCGCTCGCGGCGCAGGCGTCTTTGAACCAAGCCGTGCAAGGTAATCCACTGCTCCTGACGCCGCGACTCTATTTGGCGGCCTACTGGCTGCGGCAGGACAATGCGGCACGCGCGCTGAGCCTGCTCGATGAGGCCCGGACGATCCATGGGGACGACCCCGGGCTGCTGGGCCTGGAGGCCGAGGCGCAGCTGAAGCTGGAGCGCTATGAGGCGGCGGCCAAGACGCTGCGCCAGCTCGAGCGCCTGCGTCCCGACGACCCGCAAATCCTGGTGGCCTTGGCGGGCGCCCAGGCGGGGCTGGGCGACGAGGCGGGCGCGGAGCGTGCCCTCGAGCGGGCACTGCGCTTGCAGCCGGACTCGGTCGCGGCACTCAACGGGCTCGCGCGCCTCGCCATCCTCAAGAAGGCCGTCGACGAGGCCGAGGCGCGGATCGACGCGCTCAAGCGCATCGTCGGCGCCGACAGTCAGGACGTGATGGTGCTGGAGGGTAATCTTGCGGAGGCTCAAGATGACCTCGGGCGCGCGGGTGAGATCTACGGCAAGTTGTTCAAGCAGTCACCAAGCTCTGTGAGTCTGCTGTGGATGGCGCGCGTCAAGGTGAAATCCCAAGACATTGAGGGCGCCTGGCGCGACATGACGGCCTGGCTGGACAAGCATCCGAACGACGGCCTGGTGCATTTCGAGGTCGGGATGCTCTATATGAATGTCGGCAAGCAGAAGGAGGCGGCCGAGCACTATGAGCGCTCGCTCGCTCTGGGCGGCGCCAATCCGATCGCGCTGAACAATCTGGCCTGGCTGCTCAGAGAGGAGCAGCCGGACAAGGCCCTGGAGTACGGCCGGCAGGCGCATGCCATCTCGCCGGACTCGGCGGATATCGCCGACACCCTGGCGGTGCTGCTCGGCGAGCAGGGGCAACTGGCGGAGGCGCAGCGCTTGGTGGAGGAGGCGCACCAGAAGGCGCCGGAGAATGCCAGCATCCTCTTCCACAAGGCGAGCATCCTCGCGCGTGCCGGGGCGCCGGACCAAGCGATCAAGGCGCTGCAGACGGCCCTCGCGCTGGATCAGGGCTTTGCGGAGCGCGCCGCGGCGGAGTCCTTATTGGCGCGCCTGCGAGCGCAGTGAGTCTTGCCTGGCGCCGACGCTGTTTCTGACGTCGGTTGCGCGATGACGCTGACGCTGTTAGAAGCTCTGCCTGGAAACTCGGGGCGACTGAAGTCGCCCCTTGTACAACCCTCCTATCGATGCCTCGAAGATGGTTTCCAGACAGTCTCTAGGTCAGTCGCTCCTTTGAGCTTGTGCTCGGTACTCGTCGATCAGGCTGCGGTAGACATTCTGCAGGACCTCTTCGCGAAAGCAGGCTGGAGCGCGGCAGGTCTCGAGTGCTTTTTGATAGTGCCTCATGCGCTCTTCGGCGCTGAGATCTTGCATTTGAGCCGTTTCCTGATTCTCCATTGAGTCGTCCTCTCCTGTCGCTTGTCTTCAATGACTTAGTCCTAGGTTCAAGTGTCATCCGCTAAGGGATCAGCGTGCAAGAACACTCCGCGTCAACCTCTTCGTCGGCACTCTGTGCACTGCAAGCAAAGTACAGGCCATCCAGCATAGACTCTTCTTTATAGGCGATTGCCGGCAAACAATATATCCGCAGTTCCGATCCCGTAAGGATGGGCAAAGCCCTGGTGATGCGCTTGATTCGGAGTGCCGAGGGTCAAGGGCGTGCCCATCATTCCAGCGCAGCGCTTTGCAGGATTGGCACGTCCGTCCAGCGCTGCGGTGACGCTCAAGCCCCGAGTGTGGACTTTGCCCATCCTGCCGACTCGCGCCTTTTGGATAAGGTCATTTGCGGAGTTCGCCTTAACCCGCATCAAGGGTCACAGCCTCTCGTGCTGTGGCGGCAGATCTCTTGGCGATCGCTGCGCGGGGTTTGTTGCCCGTTCCAGAATGATGCTTCCACGATGAGGGTGACGTCAACGTGTACCGAGCAACCGGCATAAGGAGCCTTGCGTCTGGCAGCCGTGGCGGAAAGTGGCAGTCAGCTGTTAGGGCTGACAGCTTCTTTGGCGCTCTCGGCCATTGATCTTAGTCATGGTCCATCAAGTGTTTCCCTGCTTGGATGATTTCCAAGAACTTCGATCCCAAGCATGCGGCGCAATACGCTGGGGCGATTGCACCCTGCGCGGGATGACAACCGGACAGGCAAAGCCAGGTGGGAGCGGCGCCCCGCCGCGATCGCGCACAGCTCGCGGCGGGGCGCCGCTCCGACCGGCCACGCGCTTTGGCCAGAGGACGATCGAGCCCCGAGCGATGCCGCCGGAAATCCCCATGACCCCCTTTGCGAAAGGGGGAAGTTGTTGATGGGCACTTCCTTGCTTGCTCTGCCGCCGACTACGGCGGACGCCTGTCGTCGATCGGGTCAAGACGGGCCTGTCACGGTTTCTGGGCCTCGCGACTGCCCTGATCAACGTGCCATCGCGGCCCGAGCGCCGAGCGGTCTTGGCCCTTTTCGATAGCGGGTGGTAGGCTTGCGAGGTTGTGTGTGACCGAGTCGGCTTCGACTTTGCTCACGATGCACGCCAGGTCAGGATGAAGTTTATCCGGGCGAATAGGGTATTGATTCCTGCTGAACGGGCAGAGCACGATGCTCGCCGTGCCTAAACGGAGCGCTGCTGCGCCGAAGTGCGATCGGAGGAACGGATGATCAAGAGCTTCTACGGACTGCGCGCGGATCCCTTCCCGCTTAGCCCCGACCATTCGGAGTCTTTCCCGCACGACCATTTCGTGAAGGCGCGGGACTACATCGATTACGCGCTGGTCCGTGGCGATGGCATCGTCATGATCACGGGTAAGCCCGGGACAGGGAAGACGACGCTGGTCAATGACCTCAGGTCCAGGATCGACCGCACAAAGCTGAAGGCCATCGTGCTGGTGAGCACTCAGCTGGAGGCCGAGGATCTCCTGCGCATGGTGGCTTACAACCTCGGTGTGACCGCGAACGCGCCCAGCAAGGCCCTGGTGCTGCAGGAGATCATGCGTTGTCTGGAAGGCCTCAGCGACGCGGGCCAGCGCGCGATCTTGGTGATCGACGAGGCCCAGGACTTGGCCGTGAGCGCCTTGGAGGAGCTGCGGCTGTTGACGAATCTGGAGCACGCTGGGAGACCCCTGCTACAGATCCTGCTGTTGGGTCAAGAGCAGCTGCGTGAGCGAATTCGCCGCCCGGAGATGGAGCAAGTCCATCAAAGAATCGTTGCTGCCTGGCATCTCGAGCCGCTTTTTCCGAGCGAGACGATGCGTTACGTCGCGCACCGTCTGCTGGGGGCGGGCTGGACCGGCCAGCCCTCTTTTGCTCCGGGAGTGCTGGGTGTTGTCTACGCCTACAGCGGCGGGATCCCGCGGCTTATAAATCTCATGTGCAGCCGTTTGCTGCTGCGCGGCATCGTCACTGGCGAGCCTGAAGTCCGGCTCGAAGATGCGGAGCTGGTGATGGCTGAGCTGAGGGACGAGGCGCTCACGCTGCCTGATTGGAGCAACGACGCTCGGCTGCGAGACATCAGTGCAGCGCTGCTGAGTGACCCGCTTTCTGGGCTGGCGGCATCCGACCTGCCGAGCTCCGAGCCGGGTGATCTGAGGTTGACGCCGACGTCGGCAGCGAGCGCGCCCGAGCCTCTTGGGATGGCTGCCGCTGGGGTGTCGAGTCACGCCTCTCCCGGTCCGTCTGCGGATAAGCCCGATGTCGGGGCACCGCGTGAGCCTGTCGCGGCGCGTGTCCAGCGGAGCGAATCGGATGGATCGGATCCGTCAGCGGACGCGAATGCGTCAACCGGCGGCCCAAAGGAGGCAGGACGCGCCGCCCAGCCGTCTGCCGCGTCCACGCAGCGCGCGGCTTCAGTCGACATGGCTGCACCTCCCCCGGTTCCGCCTCCGTTAGTCCAGCTCGCCGATGCAACCCCCGCCGACCCGGCCCCGGGCGCGTCCGAAAAGCATCCATGGCGGGTTCGTCTTGCCGGTCTCTCGGCACTGGTCCTTTCACTCGTGCTCTTGGCCGCTGGCCTCTATGTTGCCGATCCGGGGCTCTGGAGGCTGCTCGGCTCCAGGCTTGGAATCGGGCCGTCGTCGGCCGTGAGCCTGGAGGCGCGGGCGGCCTTGCCGACAGCTGCCGCGCCTGTGCCGGGGGCGCCCGGTGTGGTGGTGGGGGCCGCTGGGGGCGGAGGTGTTGGCGGCGCTCACGCGGGGCGGCGCCCCGAGGCCGCTGAGTGAGGGGCTGTTCAAGATGCGGGCGGCTCCATCCAGCATAGCGTGATCGCGCTCGTCAGCTATCTTCTCGCGAGCCTTGCCTTCCTGGTGCTGACCGTGCTCCTGGGAACGGCATGGCGTGGGCGCCTCAAGGGTTTGATCGCGGTGATTGCCGCCGCGGCCGCGCTGGCCTGGGCGCTCGTGGGCTTGGCGCGCGCCGCGGATCTGGCCACGCCAGGTTGGCTGCTCGTGGTTTCCGAGCTGGTTCGCAATGGCGGATGGCTGTTGCTGCTCGTCAGTGCCCTGCCTGGCGTGTCGACCCGTCCCGCAGGCGGATCCTCCGGGGCGCATCTTTGGCTAGGACTGACCGTCGCGGCCATCGTGCTGCCCGGTCTCATACTGATGCTCGGCTGGGTTGGCATTCCGGCGCCCATGGTGCAAGAAGGGCTCTGGGTCGCCTGGCTGCTGCAGTCGATCTTCGGTCTTCTGCTGGTCGAGCAGGTCTACCGCAACCGCAGGGCGGATCGGCGCTGGGAGATCAAGCATCTCTGTTTGGGGCTGGGTGTGGTCTTCGCGTTCGACCTCTTCGTCTGGTCGGATGCGCTCTTGCTCCATCGTCTGGAACCGACCTTCTGGGCGGCGCGCGGCATGGTGAGTGCCTTGATCGTCCCCCTGATCGGCGTCTCTGCGGCGCGCAATCCTTCATGGTCTCTGGAGGCCCATGTCTCACGCGACGTGGCCTTCCATTCCGCGACGCTCCTGGCGGCTGGCGTCTATCTGATGGCAATGGCCGCCGCCGGCTACTATGTGCGTCTGCTCGGGGGAGGGTGGGGCGTCTTCTTGCAGACGACCTTCTTGGTCGCGGCCGGGATCGTTCTGCTCACACTCTTGTTCTCAGGCGGTTTGCGGGCGCGGTTGCGTTTGCTGGTCGCCCAGCATTTTTTCAGCTTCAAGTACGATTATCGCAAGGAGTGGCTCCGGTTCACGGCGGCGCTGGCGGCCCCTGGTGAGGACGCGCCGCTGGCTGTTGCGCGGGCGCTGGCCGCGCTGGTCGAGAGTCGCTCTTGCATGCTGTGGGTTAAGGAAAACGATGGTGGCTGCGGCTTGGCTGCCTCTTGGGGGAGTGAGGCATTGGCCGTGCGGTCGCTTGCCGAGACCGATTCACTGATGACGAGGCTGGATCAAGCCGAAGACATCATCGACTTGCAGGAGCTGCGCACGACGTCCGATCCGGGCTCCGGGCGCTGGCTGCCTGATTGGATCCTGTCGATTTCCGACCTTTGGCTCATCTTGCCGCTGCGCTTCCGCGGCCGGCTCTGTGGCTTCGCCGTTCTGGGGGCGTCGCTCGCACGGCGGCACCTGGGCTGGGAAGAGCGTGCCCTGCTGCAGACCGCGAGTTGTCAGGCAGCGAGCTATGTGTCGCTGTTGATATCCGAGCAAGCGCTGGCGAGGGCGCGTCAGTTCGAGGCCGTGCACCGCACCTCGGCCTACGTGGCGCACGACCTCAAGAATCTGCTGGCCCAGCAGTCATTGATCCTGTCCAATGCCGGTCGCCATCGGCAGAATCCAGAGTTTTTAGACGACGTCATCAAAACGGTCGAGAGTTCTGTCGAGCGGATGCAGCGGCTCATGCTGCGTTTGCGCCAAGGTGAGGACGACGCCCCGCGAGCCGAGGTTGCCCTGAAAGATCTGGTCGACGAGGTGATTGCGCTTAGCCGGACGCGTGAGCCGCAGGTACAGGGGCCAGCGTCGGGAACAGATACGCTGCATTTATCCGCTAATCGTGACCGGCTGCGTGATGTGTTGCTGCATCTTGTGCAGAATGCGCAAGAGGCGACGTGCCCGGACGGGCTCGTGCGTATCGAACTGCAGCGGGATGGGGGCGATGTGCTCCTCAGCATTGAAGACGATGGTGTGGGTATGTCACCCGAGTTCATGCGCGAGCGCCTGTTCCGGCCCTTCGACTCGACCAAGGGGCTATCCGGGATGGGGATCGGCGCTTTCGAGAGCCGCGAGGTCATCCGCCAACTGGGCGGCGAGCTGAGCGTGGACAGCCAGCCGCAGCAGGGGAGTCGGTTTCAGATTCGCCTGCCGCTGGTGACTGTTTGACGAGGCATCTCGGTATTGATGGTCGGCATCCTTTGGGTGGCAACGAGACATGCTGTGGGGTTGTAGCCAGGGTCTTGGCTAACCGGATGAGGTCAATGCATTGAGCAAGAAGGACAAGCGATTGCTGGTGGTCGAGGATGACCCAGGCCTGCAGCGCCAGCTGAAGTGGTGCTTCGACGACTTCGAAGTGCTGGTCGCGAGCAATCGTCAGGAGGCCGTCGCCGAGGTCAAACGGGCTCAGCCGAGCGTCGTGACCTTGGACTTGGGTCTGCCGCCGGATCCTGGCGGTGTGACGGAAGGTTTCGCGGTCCTGACCGAGATTCTGCGCCTTTCGCCAAGCATCAAGGTGGTGGTCGTCACCGGTAACGACGCGCGCGAGCATGCAATCCGGGCCGTCGAGCAGGGTGCGCACGACTTCTATCTCAAGCCGATCCAATCGGAGACGCTCAACTTGGTCGCCGCGCGGGCCTATGACCTCTACAGACTCGAGACCGAGAGCCGCCAGCGGCGCTTCAAAGCATCCATCATGCCGCTGCCGGGAATCGTGGCCTCCAGTCCGCAGATGCTGAAGGTCTGTCGAGCCGTCGAGAAGGTTGCACCCACGGACGCGACCGTGCTCTTGCTCGGTGAGAGCGGCACGGGCAAGGAACTCGTCGCGCGCGCCATCCATGAGCAGAGTGCACGAAGCGGCGGCCAGCTCGTGGCGATCAACTGTGCGGCGATCCCCGAGACCCTGCTCGAGAGCGAACTCTTCGGTCATGAGAAAGGCGCCTTCACCGGCGCAACAGCGCAGAAGCGCGGCAGGGTCGAGTACGCGTGCGGAGGCACACTCTTCCTCGACGAGATCGGCGATCTGCCCTTTGCCCTGCAGGCTAAGCTGTTGAGATTTTTGCAGGAGCGCGTGATCGAGCGGGTTGGCGGATGCGTGTCTATCGAGATTGACGTGCGTGTCATCTGCGCAACGCACCAGAATCTACAGACGCGGATCGCAGAGGGGCAATTTCGCGAAGATCTCTATTACCGCATCAGCGAGATCGCGATCGACTTGCCGGCGTTGCGCGAGCGCGAGGGCGATGCCTTGCAGCTCGCCCATCGGTTCCTCGAGACCTACTGTTGCGCTTATGGCAAACCCATCAAGGGGTTGCGAGAGGATACGCGGCGTGCCATCGAGCAGTACAGCTGGCCCGGTAATGTTCGTGAGCTCGAGGGCCGCATGAAGCGCGGTGTCATTATGGCCGATGACAAGCTTCTGTCGCCGGAAGACCTTGGCCTCGATGCGCCGGTGAAGGATGAGCTTCCAGCACTGCGCGACGTGCGGGATGACGCGGAAGCGCAACTCTTGTTGAAGGCCCTAGGGCGCACAGGGGGCAATATGGCTCAGACGGCGCGTCTTCTGGGCATCACGCGTCCTACGCTCTATGGCCTGCTGGATAAACATGGCCTGCGGGGCGCTGCCGACTAAGTCAGTCTGCCGTCGATCGATTCGGGTGCGAAGCTACCATCATTCGACATGGTGATTTTGATACCATTCACTTTTCGTATCTGATGTTACGCAGCACCACGAGACTTTAGCTTACAAAATCAGCCATCTGACATTTCGTGTTCATTTGCTAAACGATTGTTTCTAAATGATCGGTGCGTAACATCAGTTCGTATGTAATACGCAGTGCTTCGCAGGACAGAGACCATTCAAGGAGCCCAGTAACTGTGCGATCTTATTTCGGATACAAAGGTCGACTAGCCGCAGCTTCCATGCTCGGCTTGCTCGTGATGACAGCTGGCTGTGCATGGCAGCGAGAAGCTTACCCGCCGGTGCCCGATGCTGACAGGGGAGCCAGCGTCCAAGAGGGATACGTCTACCATATTGCCCCGGGCGACCAGGTCAATATCTTCGTTTGGGGTCTCGAGGAGTTGTCTAGCACTGTGCCCGTCAGGCCGGACGGGATGCTGTCAACGCCGTTGGTCGAGAACATTCAGGCCAGCGGCAAGACCCCCTCCGAACTCGCGCGTGAGGTCGAGAAAGGTCTTGCGCCCTTCGTGCGCTATCCCATCGTGACTGTCATCGTCAATGGTTTCGTCGGTCTGCCGACCCAGCAGATCCGCGTTCTTGGAGAGGCCGTCAAACCGGCCGCAGTGCCCTTCCAGAAGGATATGTCGTTGGTCGATCTCATGATCGCCGTGGGGGGGCTGACGGACTACGCGGCCGGCAACAAGTCGGTCCTTGTCAGGTATCAGGAGGGTAAGCGCGTGCACTATTCGGTGAAGCTGGATGACCTCATCCGAGATGGCCGGCTCGAGGAGGACGTGAGCCTCCTGCCGGGGGATGTGATCATCATCCCGGAAGCTTGGCTGTAGCGACATCGCTGGCGATTGCCTTTGCGGCTCGGGTAGACGAGAGTCTGATCGGCCTCGATCGTCCTTTGACCCAGCCGCGTCGTCGGTGGGAGCGGCGCCCCGCCGCGACGGGTGCGCGATCACGGCGGGGCGCTGCTCGCACATCGCTTTCCCTGGCTGTCCGATGATCAACACCGTCTGATCGAGCCCCGTAAATGATTTAGCTGAGCTGACGATGCACGAGCTACTACTTCAGATCTTTCGATACGTGCGGGGCGTTTGGCGCCACCGTTGGATTGCGCTGGCGGTCGCCTGGGCCGTTGCGGTGGGCGGCTGGATCTATGTCGCGCAGATCCCGGACGAGTACCGTGCGAGCGCGCGCGTCTTCGTCGACACCAATAGCGTCTTGCGACCGCTGCTGCGCGGACTGACAGTGCAGCCTGATTTGGTCGAGCGCGTGTCGCTCATGAGTAAGATGGTGCTCAATCGTCCCAATCTCGAGAAGATCGTGCGCATGAGCGATCTCGATCTCGATATCAACACGGAGCGCGCGAAGGACGCACTGCTGAACGATCTCGAACGCCGCATTCGCATCGGCGGGGACCGAGCCAATCCTTCTCTCTACAACATCTCCTACGAGGACCGAGATCCAGAGAGAGCCAAGCGCGTGGTTGAGTCCTTGGTCTCTATCTTTATCGAGGAAGCCCTTGTCTCCGACCAGATGGCCAGCACGACGGCCCAGGATTTTCTCGACCAGGAGATCTCGGACTACGAGATGCGCCTGGAGAATGCCGAGAAGCTACTCGCCGACTTCAAGCGGAACAATACTGGCGTGCTGCCGGGTGAGGACAGCGGCTATTACTCGAGCCTCGAGGGCGCCAAGACCGGGCTCAGAGATGCAGAACTCGCCCTGCAGGAGGCCGTCAGGCGACGCAAGCAATTGGCTGAGCAGTTGAGCGAGATATCGGGCGTGAGCGATCCGGATACGGCTCTGAGTTCGGAATGGAGTGATCCGCGCATCGTCGCGATGCAGCAGAAGCTGGATGATCTGCTCTTGCGCTTCACGGATCGGCATCCGGATGTCATGCAGCTGCGGCGCAGCATTGCAGAACTCAAGGAGCGCGAGCGTTCCGCCCGGAGTGCGGGAGTGACCAGTAGCGCAGGGGCTAATATGGGCTCCGATACTGTCTACGGGAGTATCCGTGTCGCCTTCAATGGTGCCGAAGCCGAGGTCGCTGCTCTGCAAGCGCGGGTCGACGACTATCGCGAGCGAGTCCAAGCCCTGGAAGAGAAAATCGACACCATCCCACAGATCGAGGCAGAGCTGAAACAGTTGATGCGCAACTACGAGACCATCGCGCGCCAGCATGCTGAACTCCTCGAGCGCCGCGAGTCGGCACGCTTGTCCGAGGAGGTGGAGAAGACATCGGAGGGGGTCAAGTTTCGTGTCGTCGATCCTCCCTTCGCGCCTTTGCGTCCATCTGCGCCGAACCGTATCCTTCTGGCGGCAGCCGTTCTGGTCTTGGCGCTGGGCGCTGGCATTGGAATGGCGCTCGTGCTCGATCTGATTCGTCCCGTGTATGATGATCGACGCTTGCTTTATGCGGGCACAGGTCTTCCAGTCTTAGGCAGTGTCGGATTGGTGCAGTCGTACGCGGAGCGTCGCAACGAGCGTTTGATGCTGATTCCTTTCGTCTTGGCAGCTGGCGGTCTCCTAGTGGGTTTTCTCTTTGTGGCAGAAGGGATTCCGATTCTGCAGCAATGGATATAAGGGAGTGACGTCGATGAGCGCTGAATCTTGCTTGTACGTCTGTATGAGCCTTGCGTGTCCAAGGCGGGCCGCATTCGTTGTTGGCGCCCGAAGGAGTAATGTTTTCGCATGAGCACGATTCAGGACGTACTTTTGAAGGTTTCTCTAGACCCTGCGCGAGAGGCGCTTGGCCAGAGTGTCGCTGCTTCTGATGATGAGAGTGCGTCGGTGACAGCACCAGCGGCTGCTCCAGCACTGCGGTCCGCTGCCGTCTCCGCAGGCGATGAGCCCCGCGCAGCGGCGCGCCAGCAGGAACCGCTGCAAGCGGGCACGGGTTCGTCGGTGCATCGCTTGGCGTTAGAGTTGATGCGAGAGGAGGGTCTGCTGACGCCTGATGTGAAGCGCTCGCAGCTCGCCGAAGAGAATCGCCTGATTAAGCTGCCGCTGCTGATGAACGTTGACAAGAAGGGCGCCGACATTGTCGACAACGCCAACCTCATCATGGTCACGAGCGCCGTGTCGGGTGAAGGCAAGAGCTTTTCGGCAATCAACCTCGCCATGAGTATCGTTGCGGAACGGGATCGCACCGTGCTGCTCGTGGATGGGGACGTTGCTAGGCCGACTGCGGCCAAGCGTTTGGGAATCGACGCTGAGGCTGGTCTGCTCGATCTTCTCGATGGCAGCATCGACTCTATTGCCGATGTCTTGATCACGACTGATCTTCCCAATTTTCGCGTGCTACCGGCCGGGCGATGGCATGATCGCGCGACCGAACTCCTAGCCAGCGAGCAAATGGCGCGATTGATGACGGAGTTTTCGACCCGCTACCAGGACCGTGTGGTCATCTTCGATTCTCCGCCGTTACTCATGGCCAGTGAGAGCGCTGTATTGGCCTCTATGATGGGGCAGATCGTCATGGTTGTTGCGGCTGAGCGGACACCGCAGCACGCCGTTGCTGATGCACTCGCTCGTCTCGGTGACGACAAGATCATTGGTCTCTTGCTGAACAAGTACCGACCGAGTCTCGGTAATCGTTTTGGCGCCGGCTACGGTTATGGCTACGGTTATGGCTATGGGCATCAATCGGCAGCAGATGCCGCCAGCGGCGCGTAGGAACACGCATGACGTTGGCGGACCCTATGACACCGCGCTCTGCGTTGCTCAGGCTGCCGGTCGAGCCGCGTATGCTGGCCGCAGGGGTGCTGATGATGGTTGCCTGCCCGGCATTCGGAGCAAGTCTTGAGCGTTCGAATGCGCTTGGCATGGAGCCGAATGACAGCGACGCTCTGAATCGCCGCGATACGATCAATGTTGGTGAGGAGCGCAAATCTGGCAGCAGGATCCAGCTTTCCAAGCAGCTCAGCACAAAGCTCACATACAGCGATAACCTCAATTCCAGCAATGGTAGCAATGGTAGCAAGTCCGGCGGTTTTATCTGGGAGGTCGTGCCAGGATTCGTCTTGAATGCGGATGGCCGCCATCTGGATGTCAATATTGCCTATTCGGCGTTGGTGTCCTACGAGGTGAGCGATGATTCCGGTAGTCGTGTCGATAATCGGCTGCAAGCGGATCTGGTCTCTGAACTCTATGAAGACCACCTCTTCCTAGACCTTGCTGTGACGGGGCGGCAAGAACTCATCGATTCCTTCGCCTCCGGCACCTTCGATACAGTAGGTCTCAACGGGAATAACCTGCAGACCAGTTGGACCTACCGGGTCAAACCCAGCTACCGAGAGCGTTTTGGACGCTATTCGGACCTGCAAGTTGATCTGGAGACGAATGGTGTCTTCTATTCGGATACAGCCAACGATGATAGTCAAGGCTATGTCGCGAATGCTCGACTCACGAACGGACCCTTCTGGGAGCCGGCCTTTTACGAGTTGAGGGCCGAATATGAGGAAGAGCAGTATCAAGGTGAAGGCACCAATCGTTTTGCCAGCTTGCAGGGCGATCTGGGGTACAGGGTAGATCGGCGCTGGCGATTTCTGACATCTGTCGGTTATGAGGACAATGACTACGCCTCTTTGGAAGATACGAGCGGTCCGATCTGGGGGCTTGGTCTCGACTGGACACCAACGGTGCGCACGCGGCTTTTTTCCGCCCTCGAACACCACTACTATGGCTGGGCACCGCGTTTCGAGGTGAGTCATCGGAGCAAGCGGTCTCAGTTGACCGGCCGCTATGAGAGGGGGATCGAGACCATTCGGTCTCAGCGATTGCAGCAGAATGTCTACAGCTTCGAAGATCCCTTCGGTGAGCCGACCGTACCCGAGTTCGGGACGGATCCAAGTGTCTTCGGCATAGACTCGATGCCGAGTGAGACAGCTTTTATTTCGGATCGCTTGGAGCTTGAATATCGTCTCCAAACGCGTCGTAGCACGGTGACTCTGGGTGTTTCCTACGAAACTCGTGACTATGAACTGCCACAAGAGGATGAAGCGTTTGCGGAAGGACGCTTTTCAGTGACACGCAACCTGTCATCAGCCATGAGTGCTACCCTGCTCCTGCGATTGAATGATCGGCGTCGTGACACCGGCGAGAACACGACAGGAGAAGCGACCTCAGTCAATGAGTACGCCCTCGATTTTGGATTGAGCCGCAGGCTATCGGAGCATTTGAGCGCGTCAATGGACTATGGCTTCCGCAACTATGAGGATGGCCCGGAGAATCGTGTGACTGCAAGCCTAGTGCTGAGCTGGTAACGAGGTGTGACGTCGTCTTTGCCAAGGCGCGGCCTCGATCATCGTTTCGGCCAGTTGTCTCCCGTAGGGTGGATCAGCGCAGCGCAGTCCACCAACGCCGCTGCGGGAATTGGTGGACTTCGCTCTCGCTCGTCCACCCGACCGGCTGATAGCGCCACGATGGAGGCAGCGAGTGGAGAGGCAGTTAGGCCGGTAGGGCGGATGCCTGCAGGGCGATCCGCCAGCGATGACAATCGGCCTCGAGCATCGTTTGGCCCGGTCCAAGCGCATGACCGGTGGGAGCGGCGCCCCGCCGCGACGGTCGCGCTATCGCGGCGGGGCGTCGCTCCCACGTCGCTTTGACAGAAGGATGCACGAGGCTGGACGCCCCGATGATCAATGCCCGATAACCGCAACGCCGACGGTGGAACCGCTGCGCGTTCCACCCTACAAGTTAATGCCGTCGCAATGGCCGGCGTTTTCACCAACGCCCGATGGAGACACTGAGTGGAGAGGCAGTGAGGATGCAAGTGCACAATGCTTTGACGATCGACGTCGAGGACTACTTCCAAGTATCCGCATTCGAGCGCCATGTGCGCCGGGAGGACTGGGAGCGGCTGCCGCGGCGGGTCGAAGCGAATGTCGAGCGTGTCCTCGCTCTTCTCGCCGAGCGCCGCATCACGGCGACCTTCTTCGTCTTGGGCTGGATCGCCGAGCGGCATCCATCGCTCGTGCGGCGCCTCAGTGAGCAAGGCCATGAGGTCGCCAGCCACGGCTACGGGCATAAGCGTGTTACAGACTCGACTCCGGACGAATTTCGCGCGGACGTGGCGCGCACTAAGCGGATGCTCGAAGATCTCACGGGGCAGCCAGTGACGGGCTACCGCGCTCCCAGTTATTCGATGAGTTCGGCGACTCCCTGGGCGCATGGCATCCTCCAGGAGGAAGGCTATCGCTACAGCTCCAGTCTCTATCCGATCAGCCATGATCACTACGGGGATCCTCTAGCGCCGCGTTTTCCTTTTGCGCCCTTGGGTCCGGAAGCCTCCTTGGTCGAGATCCCCATTGCGACGATTCAGCTAGGAGTCCGGCGCCTTCCAGCAGGCGGCGGCGGCTACTTCAGGCTGTTTCCCTACGTCCTGTCACGCTGGGCGATTCGGCGCCTGAATCACATCGACCAATCGCCGGCCGTCTTCTACTTCCATCCCTGGGAGATCGACCCCGATCAGCCTCGAGTGAGCGGTCTCCCGCCGCGCAGTCGTTTCCGTCACTATCTCAACCTCGACAAGTGTTTCGCACGCCTGAGTCGCTTGACTGAGGATTTTGCCTGGAGCCGTATGGATGATGTCTTCGCTGAAGCAATCTTCGGTCACTCACCGGACAGAGCCACCCAAGCCCGCACCTCAGCTGCCCTCCTGCCGAAGGCTTCAGTTGCCTAAGATTCACACCCTGTGCACGACTGACGAGGCTGCACGCTGGGACGCCTTCGTGCAGGCGCATCCGCATGGCACCTTCTTCCATCTCTCCGGCTGGAAGAAGGTACTGGAGCAGGCCTTTGGTCACAGGACGCATTTTCTCTTCGCCGAGGCGGAAGACGGTTCCGTCATTGGTGTGCTGCCGCTTGGGCACTTGAAGAGTCGGCTGTTCGGCGCACAGCTGGTATCGACCCCCTTCTGTGTCTATGGCGGGAGCCTAGCCGATTCGCCCGAGATCGCTGAGGCCCTTGACGCGGAGGCTCGGCGCCTGGCCGCAGTGCTCCGCGTCGATTACCTGGAGCTGCGCTATCGCGAGCCATGCCATCGCGATTGGCCCGCCAAGGACCTCTATGTCACCTTCCGCAAGCAGATCGATCCGGACGAGGAGACGAACTTGAGCGCAATACCCCGCAAGCAGCGCGCCATGGTGCGCAAGGGGATTGCGGCTGGCCTGGTCAGCCGAATCGACGAGGAGGTGGATAGGGTCCATCGGCTCTACGCGGAGAGCGTTCGCAATCTAGGTACGCCCGTTTTTTCGCACCGCTATTTCCGTACGCTGAAGGAGGTGTTCGCCGAAGCCTGTGAGTGCCTGGTCGTCGAGCATGATGGCCGTCCGGTGGCGGGTGTCCTCAGCTTTTATTTCCGTGATGAGGTGCTGCCCTACTATGGCGGTGGAGGCCAGGCGGCGCGCGCACTCAAGGCCAATGACTTCATGTATTGGGAGCTGATGCGGCGGGCGGCCGAGCGCGGCGTGCGGGTCTTCGACTTCGGTCGGAGCAAGCGCGACACCGGTTCCTATGACTTCAAGCGCAACTGGGGCTTCGAGCCGGTGCAGCTCAGCTACGAGGTCCAGCTCTGTCAAGCGAGCACCTTGCCCGATCTCAGCCCCATGAATCCCAAGTACCGCCTGCTCATCGGTCTGTGGAAGCGGCTCCCGGTCCCCGTTAGCCGCTTACTGGGACCCTTCATTTCGCGCAGCCTCGGCTAGCACGAGACGCCTGAGTGACACGCCGCTTGCACATCGTCGTTCTGCTGCTGATGCTCGCCCTCTTGCTGGCGGCTCTATGGCCGACCTTCGTCAGCATCGTCGGCATTTGGTATCGCTCCGACACCTTTACCCACGGGTTCTTGGTACTGCCGATCGTCGGCGTCCTGATCTGGCATCAGCGGCACAGGCTCGCTCGTGTTTGTTATCGTTCCGACTGGCGGGCGCTGCCCCTTGTGCTCTTGCTCGGCCTCGGCTGGCTCCTTGCCAGACTTACGGATGTGCTGGTCATTGAGCAATTCGCCGCCGTGGCCATGGTGCCGATGCTTGTGTGGCTTGTGCTGGGTATTCGGGCGCTGCTCGCGCTCGCCTTCCCTCTGGGCTTCCTCTTCTTCGCCGTCCCCTTCGGTGATTGGCTGGTTGGTCCCTTGATGGATCTCACGGCGTCCGTCACCGTGTCATTGTTGCGTGTGTCGGGCTTCCCCGTCTACTCTGAGGGAACCTTCTTCAGCATCCCAAGTGGGGACTGGTCGGTCGTTCGCGCCTGTAGCGGCATCCGATACTTGATCGCCTCGGTGTTTCTCGGTGTCTTGATCGCCTATGTGCTCTATCAGTCGATCTGGCGCCGCCTCGCCTTCATCGCTCTGTCCATTGTCTTCCCGATCCTAGCCAATGGGCTGCGTGCCTATTTGATCGTTCTGATCGCACATTTTAGCGGCATGAAGCTCGCGGTGGGCGTGGATCACCTGATCTACGGCTGGGTCTTCTTCGGTTTCGTCATCCTCTGTATGGTGTCTATTGGTTACCTTTGGGTCGAGAGGGGTGACACGGGGGGAGCCTCTCGAAGCGAGGCGATGCGTCCGGCGGGACCGCTCTTGTCGTCGTCCGTCAAGAGAGATGGCCTGATCATTGCCTTCGGGGCCTTGATCTTGATTGGTTTCCCGTGGCTCGGCTCCGAGTTGTCTGCGCGTAAGGTGCCGGCCTCTGCACTCGCTGACTTCGCCTTTCCACCGCAGGTTGCGGCCTGGCGGCAGGGCGGGGACGCCAAGGAAGACACAGATTGGAATCCTGTCTTTCAGCGGCCCACGGCGATCATGAGCCGTGTCTATACCCTGGGCACAGATCGGGTCGTCCTCTACTGGATACCCTATCTGTCGGGAAGCGGAGAACTGATCAACTCGGAGAATCGCTTGGCGCCCGAAAAGGACTCCGCCTGGCGGGTGGTGGAGCAGAAACCCGCAGTCGTCGCGCTGCCGGAGACGACGGATCTCGAGGTCATCGAGTCGCGCTTGGAGTCGTACAGCCAGAGCCTCTTGGTCTGGTCTTGGTATCGGATCAATGGGCGAGAGACAGCGAGCGCTGCCAAGGCGAAACTACTCGAAGCCTGGACACTCGCGTCCGGTCGTCGGCTGAACGAGTCCGCATGGATCATTGCCGTGGAGGTCGATATCGACGTTTCGGCTGCGCGTGATTCGGCAAGGCGATTTGCGCAAGATCTTCAGGCGGTGCTCAGTCAGGAGCCGAGTCAAGCAAGGTCTCGGTATCCCTGGTAGAGCTGCAGATAAGCCTGGTCGGCTTGGTGCGCATCGAGATGCTCGAGGGCCGTTGCTCGCGCATGGCGTCCGTGTGCGAGTGCGCTGTCGGGGGCGAGCAGGTACTGCTCCATCTCGGCCGCGAGCCGTACCGGATCCCGCGCGGGGACGAGATAACCGCTGTGCCCTGGGGTGACGAGCGCCGGAATGCCTCCGACCTGGGTCGCGATCACCGGCAGCCCGCAGGCCATCGCCTCGAGGACCGTCATGGGCGTGCCCTCGGCGATGGACGAGAGCACGAACACGTCATGGCTCTGATACAGCTCTAGTGGACTCGCGACCTGACCCGCGAAGTGGACCCGATCTTGAAGGCGGTCATCGTCAACCTGTTTCGTCAAGGCACTGCGTGCTGGACCGTCACCGGCAATGGTGAGTCGGAAGTTCGCGTGCTTGGCGGCAAGGATGCGGCAGGCCTTGATGAGTGTGTTCTGATCCTTGACCGGGTCGAGGCGGGCCACGTTGAGGAATCGGAAGTCTGAGCGCTTTTGCGCCTGACCCGGCCGATAGGTTGCGGTGTCGACGCCATTGCGAATGACGCTCACTTTGGACGGAGAGAGACCGATGTATGTCGTCAGCCAATCGGCGATGTCGCGAGAGACGCCGACATAGTGGGATACGCAGGGATCCACGAGTCTCCGCAACAGCCGATGCTTGCGATTGGTGCCCGCTGGATCAGAGGCATCCCGACCATGCTCGGCGTGGATGCGGGTTCTCACATTGGCGAGGCGGGCGACGCACTGACATTCCAGCGTCGCGAGATTATAGGTGTGCACGACTTGCGGCTTGATGCGTCGCAGCAGCTGGAAGAGTTGTGGGAAGATAGAGAGGTCTTGGCCGCGTGACTTATTCAAGCAGTGAATGGGCGTTGGCTTGTCGATGAGCGTTGCGATGCTCGTTGATTCGGTCAAGACGATGATCGTATGCTGCAGTGCATTCTCTGGAATGCGATTGATCATCTCGACGAGCAGCTTTTCCAGGCCGCCGAAATCCAGACGGTAGATGATGTGACAGACGTGGAGCGGCGTATGCATGTTCCTGCGCGACAAAGTGAAGCCTATAGGATGTAGAACCGGACGTGCCCCGAGGAGCTTGGCAGAAATACCGGCCCGAGGCATGGGGTACACCTACACCGTGTCGCCTTTCCGTTTGTGAAAAGGCACATGGTAGGTCCCCGAGGTGAGACCTCATACTGCCCGATTGGATGGGCCGCTGGAAAGCTTCCCAGCGCCCGCTCGCACGACCAAGGAGTCCTGCCCGATGAGGCAGATTAGAGGGTTCGTTTTGACAGGTCCGTTTGAGCATGTGTGGAATTAGCGGGATCTTTGATCAATTTCAGGCGAGCCGGATCGACGAAGCTCTGCTGACGCGAATGAGTTCAGCGCTCGAGCACCGCGGTCCGGACGGATCAGGACATCATGTCGAGCCGGGCGTGGGATTGGCGCACCGTCGGCTTGCGATCATCGACGTCGAGGGCGGTGCTCAACCGCTTTACAACGAAGACGGCTCGGTCGTGGTCGTCTACAACGGTGAGATCTACAACTTCGTCGAGCTCATGAGCGAGCTAACAGCTGCGGGTCATGTCTTCAAGACACGCTGCGACACCGAAGTCATCGTCCACGCTTGGGAAGAGTGGGGCGAGGCCTGTCTGTCCAGGTTTCGCGGCATGTTTGCCATCGCGCTCTGGGATCGTCGCCAACAACTCCTGTTTCTCGCCCGCGATCGGCTTGGCATCAAACCGCTGCATTATGCCATGTTGGCCGATGGTCGCTTGTTGTTCGGCTCGGAGATCAAGTCTCTGCTGGTGTGCCCGGAACTCTCCCGCGAACTCGATCCCTGTGCCGTTGAAGAGTTCTTCGCCTTCGGCTATGTAGCGGATCCGCGCAGCATCTTCGCGGCGGTCAAGAAGGTCCCGGCTGGACACTACGTGTTGGCGCGGCGCGGACAGCGCGAGTTATCGGCACCCGTCGAATATTGGGACATTCATTTTGACGAGGTGCATTCCGGGTCGCCGGAGGCCATTGCGGCCGAGTTGCGTGAGCGTCTGATGGAGGCCGTTCGAATCCGCTTGATCGCTGAAGTGCCCCTAGGGGCCTTCTTGTCGGGTGGTGTCGACTCGAGCGCGGTTGTGGCGATGATGGCGCAGATCTCCGAGCATCCGGTCAACACCTGTGCCATTGGCTCGACTGATCCTCGCTTCGACGAGCGGGCCTTCGCGCAGCGCACAGCAGTCAGATACGGCACGCATCATCACGAGAAGGTGGTGAGCCCAGACGATTTCGAGCTGATCGACCTTCTCGGCCCCATGTATGACGAGCCCTTCGCGGACAGTTCAGCAATGCCGACTTACCGAGTCTGTGAGCTGGCTCGACAGCAAGTCACGGTCTGCTTATCGGGTGACGGCGGTGACGAGAGCTTCGCGGGATATCGTCGCCATCGTTGGCATCTCTATGAGGAACGGGGCAGGGCGCTGCTGCCGCTTTGGGCACGCTCGCCGCTCTTTGGGCTGGCCGCGAGACTCTATCCGAAAGCCGACTGGGCACCGCGTATTTTGCGGGCGCGATCCACGTTTCAAGCCCTGTCGAAGGACTCGACCGAAGGCTATTTCGAGAGCGTGGCCATCTTGCCAGATCAACTCCGCCATTCCTTGCTGAGCGACCAGCTCAAGTGCGACTTGCAAGGCTATCGCGCGGTGGACGTGCTGAGGCGGCATGCGGACCGCGCTCCCGCCCACCCCCTGTCGCGGGCAAGGTACCTCGATCTCAAGACCTACCTCGCAGGCGATATTCTCACCAAGGTGGATCGGGCGAGCATGGCGCACAGTCTTGAGGTGCGCGTGCCTATCCTGGATCACAAGCTGCTCGAGTGGGTGGGCGGTATCCCGCCGCGAATGTTGCTGCAGGGTGGCGAAGGCAAGGCGATCTTCAAGCAGGCCATGCACAGGGATCTCGATGCCGAGATCCTCTATCGTCGAAAGCAGGGGTTCTCGATACCACTGGCCGCCTGGCTCAGAGGACCATTGCGGAGCAAGGCGAGGCGCTTGGTGCTGTCCTCGGCGATGCTCGACAGCCGACTTTTCGAGCGCTCCAAACTCCGCTGGATTCTGGACCAGCACGAATCAGGGATGCGAGACTTCAGCCCGGTCATCTGGAGTCTGCTGATGTTCGCGAGCTTCCAGGCGCGGATCGGCTGAGGTCCTGCGCACTGTCGTTTCGTGGGAACTCCTGAGGCGCGTTTGACTACCAGCCGTGTGGGGGCTCACGGGATGGCTGCGTCGCGAGCGGCAGGCTTTGATGGCGTCGGCGCGCCTGTTCCTGCGCCTGTGCGAGTTCCGATGGCGTCAACACCTTGCGCACACGATCCCTGTCCGACTCTGCATCCTGATTGCCGCGCGCTGCCGCCAGATTCAGCCAGACGTAGGCGTCGACGGGGTCCTTTTCGACGCCGCGGCCCACCAGATACATCCTGCCGAGCCGCGCCATGCCGGTGGCATCGCCTTGGCGGGCGGCGCGCTCGTACCATTGGGCCGCAGCCGGATAGTCCTGAAGCATTCCGCGCCCTTTCTCATGCAGGGAGCCGAGCAGTAGCTGGGCATCGACGAGTTGTTGGTCGGCGGCCGACCGAATCAAGGAGACGCCCATTGCCAAGGTTTCCTGATTCTCATCCGCCCAGCCTTGGCGGACGAGACTCAGGCCTTCACGCAGCTGCGCTTCCGTTTCCGCCTTGGCGCGAGATCCAGGGGAATCATCCTGCGATTCCTTGGCGTCGCGGATACGACGGTCCGAGTCGCTTGTCAGTGGTAGTTCTGATGCGCCGCCGAATTCTGCTGGCTCGCGGGCACCGGGCTGAGCCAGGGTCAGCCAAGCCGATACCATGCCAGTGACCGCCACCATGCCGATCGTGAGGACCGTAAGCTGAATCTTCAGAGTATCGGCGGCCTCGAAGCTTCTGCCACAATCGCGGCAGCGAAACAGCGCCCTGAAGAGATGTACTCCGGGTCCGCGCCGCTCCAGATGGCGCTTGGACTTGCGGACGTTGAAGCTGCTGCAGCTCGGACATTTCTCCATCTTTACTAGGGGGTGTTCATCAACAACTTCCCCCGCTTGCAAAGGGGGAGCTAGGGGGAATTTCGGGCGGCATGGCTTGCATCGGCAAACAATTGATGGGCACTGTCTAAGCTTGTGTGCAGGCTCGAAAGCCAATGGCATAAAAAACGTGTGGCTGCGCCTTGTAGGTGCGGCTTCAGCCGCGCGAAGCCGTGGCGCTCATGCGCTTACAACCTGCGGCGGCTCGATGCTCGGAGCGCTTTGGAGGCACAGATCTCCCTGACTTGTTGATGACTGCGCGCAGGAGAATCCCTAGATCGCTTCACCAACGCACGCCTCAGTCGCAGCCAATGATAACTCAAGTACACAGAGACGACACCAGTTTGGACTGATCGGCGAGCCCGCAGCGGCGCCGGGCATTCCTCGAGACCGGTGGGAGCGGTCCCCGCCCAGCTCTTGGACAATCAAGGCGGTCAGCGTTTCATGCTCCGGGGCGGCCTCCAGCCATGCGCCTTAGGTGATCGATGGCGCTATGTCCGGTCTTACGCCTCTTCTCGGTCCAGGCATCCGGTCAGTAAGCCTGATGTCTCAACGCGCACTGGGCTGCGCTAGAATTGACCGCAAGTTCATTGTCCGAGGGTCTGGCCAAGTGTGGAAATGGCTAAAGCGCAGCCTCCGCTATTACTTTGTCGCAGTGGGCCTATTTGCACACCTGGTCTTGGGAGCCCTCATCGCTCGTGAGCTAACAGTATACTTGAGCGCCGCCACGGCTCGTGAGAGTCCCCTGAACACCTTGACCTGGAACGACGTCCAGCCCATCTTACCTGCTTGGGACCCGGTGCCGGCCGGGCCGCTCGCCCCGCAGCCCAATACGGCACGCATCGGTCCGCAGACGTTTCAATCCCTGGCCGAGGCGTTGCCGCACCTCAAGGCATGCGATCAGCTCGACATCGGTCCGGGTACCTACCAGACGTCGCTGATCATCGATCCGGACTTCGTCAGGATCGTCGGTCATGGCGAGGTCGTTCTGGAGCGCGCAGCCGCGAAGGACAAGGGGTTGATGCTGATTCGCGGCAATGGCGTCGAGGTCCGCAATCTGGAATGCCGTCATGTGAGCGTCCGCGACGGCAATGGGGCCTGTATCCGTCTGGAAGGCACCGGCCTCTTGCTCGATCACGTCTACTTCCATGATTCCCAGCAGGGACTGCTCACCGGGGGCAAGCCCGGTTTGGTGCACATCCGCAACAGCCGGTTCGAGCGGTTGGGCAAGGCAGGCAGGGCTCATGCGATCTACATGGGCGGTGGGCGGTTGTTGATCGAGAATAGCCTCTTCCTTGCCTCCAAGGACCAGGGGCATGAGATCAAGACGCGCGCGAGCGCGACCACCATTGCGCGGAGTGTCATCGCCTCCCTAACCGGAAACGATAGTCGCTTGATCGATGCCTCGAATGGCGGAACCCTCCTGATCGAGAACAGTCTGCTCGAGCAGGGTCCGCAGACCGTCAACAGCACGGCAATCGGCTTTGGGCTCGAGGGTGGTGCGGCGAACCGAACGGATCATCGCCTCACGCTGAAGCACAACCTCATCATCCTCGAGCGCGCCGGGTCGAATCGGTTCCTGCACTTGGGTGATCAGCCGGTTTCGCTGGATATCAGCGCCAACACCTTCATTGCCCGCGAGCCGACTGGCTACGACGACGGGAATCTTCGCTTCGAGAGTCGTGACGCGGCGGGTATGGCGTCTTATCCAGCGCTGCCCTATGAAAGCTTCTTAGACTTGGCCTCCCGAGGTGCGCTGCGGGGAGCCGAGCCGTGATGAAGACGTTGTTGTATCGCTATTTCCTGATGTGCGGTCTCCTCGTGCATGCCGGCTTGCTCATTGGCCTGGCGGCGCTTCCCGTGCTGAACGACTCGGCTGTCTCCTGGTCGATCGCCCGAGCCCTCTACGAGCGGGCTCACACCAGATACCCGGAGGTGACCCAGGGGCTTGCTCAGGTGCTGCGCGAGGTTGGCCTCATTGACCGATATCGACCACCCGGGCCGATCGATCTGCCGAGCTTTCCCGGCCCGGAAGACTGGCCGCGACAGGGAGTCATCACGGGCGGATTCTTGGAGCAAGATTACGGTCCGGCGGGTGAGCCATTGCAGAGCCGGCCGCGAGAATCGACCGCGACACTCCTCCCGGCAACCGTTCAAGCCGGCGATGAAGCCGCTATCTTGTCGGCTCTGCGCGGCGCGAAGGCTGGAGACGTCATCGAGATCCTGCCGGGCACCTACCGGCTCTCCGGTCGCGGTATCGCGCTTGGCTCCGGCGGCACTCCAAAACGACCGATCTATCTCAGGGCACGGCAGATCGGTGATGTCACCCTCGAACTCGAGACGCTCGAGGGGTTTCTGGTCGATCAGTCCTACTGGGTGTTCGAGAACTTGACGATTCGGGGCGTCTGCCAGAACGATGACCGCTGTGAACACGCCTTCCATGTCGTTGGAGCCGCTGTTGGGACGACGATTCGAAACAACCGCCTGCTGGACTTCAATGCCGCACTCAAGGTCAATGGCATCGAGGTTGCCGAGCGCAGCCTCTACCCGGATCTCGGACTCGTCCAGAACAATACGCTCATCAATTCGCGTCCCCGAGAGACGTCTAATCCATCTCATTACACACATCTTCATAAGTCATGAGATTCTTTGGCGTATTTGATCCCGGCTGCCACGTCTCTGATGCGCTGCAGTCCGAGCCAAATGGTCTTCACACCAGGCTCGCCATCGCCCTTGCGTCCGAGAAATCCGCCCTGACGGGCGATCAAGCGCAGCACCTCGTTGAGTCGTGGAGACTGCTTGGGCACGGGCTTTTTGGCCAAGATGTAGGCCGCTTGCCACTCCTCGGGTTCGAACAGCAGCGAGGCATCCAGGTCTGGCACGGTGCGCCCCAGGCGCATCAGTCGGGCGATGCGCCATCCCACCACCAGAAACAGCGCGAAGGCGCGCTGCAGGCGCTCGACAGTGCCCAGTTGCAGGGCCTCGACACGACAGGCTTCCTTGAGGACCAAGAACAGCAGCTCGATTTCCCAGCGCGCCCGATACCATTCGATCAGTTCGACAGCGGCCTCGAGCGTCTCGGCGCTGCGGTTGGTCAACAGACGCCATTCAATCGGTTTGACGCCCTTGGGCGCGTCCACTTCACGGGCGATCACACAGGTGACCTCAAGGAAACCTTGGCGCCGATCCGAAAGGCTCACCCGCTGGGCATAGAGTTCCTGATGCACCGTTCGGGCGGTGCGCCCGCGTCCTGGCGGCAGGTTGAAGCGCACCTCCCCGAGCGGTTCGCTCTCCAGCACACTCCCCCACAGCTTCTTGCCCTCGCCACCGGGCAACGCGCGGTTATGCTTAGCGCGCAACAGCCAATCGGCCGGGGTGCCCAAATCACGGGCGCGCACCATCAGCTCCAGCATGTCGGCCTCACGATCCGCCACATAGACCAGGCGGGTGTCGGGCAACTCTCCGGCCAGGTCCGCGACCCGTTCACAGCCTTCTTTCCAGCGCAGACTCTCGGGGGCTCCCGGACGCTGGCCGTCGGCGTCTTTCGGCTCGCGCGCCCACATCCAGGCATCCAGCACACCCAACGGTTCGCGCTCGGGCGTCACCGCGTAGGTTGGGTGCAGATACATCCCGCGCTGGGCCTCATAGCTCAAGGGACCAAGTCCTTTGATCGTCTGGCCGTTGAAGTCCAGCTCCGTGGTGTCCTGCAGACACAGCACCACCGGATGGGCCGCCATGCGCGTCTGCGTGCACTGACGATGCGGCTCAAGGATGTCGAGCCAGTCGTAGGTTTCACTGCCGAGCAATCGATAGGCCGCCTGCGTCTCCGACCAGCCGTTGCAGGCCCCCGGAATACTCGCCGTCGGATGCTCAGCCAAGCGCTCGATCAACTGAATCGCGCGCCGGTTGCGGCGCGTGTCGCCCAGATCAATCGAGGCCAATTCTTCCGACGCCCAGCCCATCGTGCGCTCCAACATGTCTCAGAAAAAATAGTTCGCTATCGTACACTCAGAGTTCTGTGTAATGGGATGCGTCTAATCCCGTGACGCCGTTGAATATCAATGCGGCCAACGGCTGGGTCGTCAGCGCCAACTTCATTGCGGATTTCTCCAAGGCGAAGGGCAACCGCGTGAGCTATGGTGCCTTCATGAAAGGCAACTCAAGAGGCGGCGTCTTCGAGCGCAACCTGTTCGTCTGTCAGTGGAAGATCCCGTCAGCGGGCGACGTCCGGATTGGCCTGTCACTTGGAGGTGGCGGGACAGGGAAGCGATTTTGTCGCCATCAGAGCTGCGAGACCGAGCATCGGCAAGGCATCATTCGCAACAACATCATTGCCCGTTGTCCGTCGGATGTGGGTATCTACCTGAATCGAGCGGCGGAGACCCAGGTCTATCGCAATCTTTTGATCGCCAACTGGGGAATCGATATCCGCTTCCCCGGTAGCTCCGCTGTCATCCAGGACAATGTCATGGATGGCAGCATTCGCAACCGCAATGGGGGATCACAGGCAGCGTCGGGCAATCTGATTGCTTCGGACTGCAGTCTGCTCGCGCGAATCATGGGCCATTGCGGCTCTGGGTATTGGTACCAAGGGGCCATTGTCGGCGATTTGCGGCTGCGGCACGATGAGCAGATCCGTGGCGCGGCAAGGTATGTCGACGGCGGAGGCGAGGAAGTCGATTTCTGTGGCCATCCACGCAGCGCGCGGGCAGACCTTGGCCCGATCGACTACGGGCAGCTGAGCGGGAGCGGGTGTCTGCCTTCGTTCGGAGCTGCGACTGAATAGTGTCAGCAGGCCATGTGAGTAGGTATCATAAGTCATACCTTTACCCACATCTGCTTGTATGATTCGTGCTCGGCGCTGCAAGCCCTTGATCCAACTCCTGGGCGCCAACGATTGCTCGGTTCGCGGGTTCGGAAACCGGCGCTGTAAGTGCTTGAGCGGGCTAACCGGTCCAATTTGTTGGTAAAGCTATGATCATAAGTATAGCCATCCTGAGTGCAGGGCTTTGAAGGTGCGAAAATACAACTTTTATAATCAGTATTTTACGCAGGTCGCCAGGCCGTGCGCCGGTGGTCAGCACCGGATTCGAGGCAGCGCGCAGCAGGTAACTCAAGCGGTTACGCGCCTACACTTTTCGTGACCTTCACAGCCCTGCCATCCTGGGTGATATCCATATAAGCCCTTTCGGTTGTGGCACGGAAATACAAGGCTCAAATCAAAGGCTCGACTTTGGCCATATTGTCAGTCTCCCAGGGCGCTAACTGCCTGAAATATCATGCGACCGGAAAATTAGAGAGGATCGGGAAGCCCGAGCGCCAGAACTTGACCCCTCCCTAATTCTTTAGCACCTTGTAAGTCACCGATCTTAAAGTCGCTACCGGCCAGGAAAAATGGCCAAAGTCGAGCAAAGGGTCAGTGCGAGCATCACTTCCGATGGCTATATATGGAGTAGCTAATGGCTGTTTTTGATATTGATCGTCCACTTGGTTCAGGAAGCGGCAGTGCTGTTTATATCCCATATCTCGACGGTTTGCGGGCGGTTGCGGTTCTCATTGTTTTGGTCTCTCATTTTAATTACTCTCATCGAGTACCCGGTGATTTGGGAGTGACAATATTTTTTGTTATTAGTGGATTTATTATTACGCGAGTTATCTTTCGTCAGACTACCGGTCATCTGGGTGGCCGGGAAATTATTGGCTTCTATCTCCGGCGTATTTTTCGCTTAATGCCGGCATTGTTAGCTTATCTGCTGGCGATGATGGTGTTTGATGTTTGTGTTGGATCTCCGGTTGACGGAGTTCAATACTTTGCGGCTTTGATCTACCAGTACAACTATGCGGTTCATCTATTTGATATCCATCAAAGCCGCTGGTTCGGTCATTTATGGTCGCTGGCTGTCGAAGAGCACTTTTACCTATTTTTCCCTTGGCTTCTTTATTTTTTTGGCTTCGGGCGGAGAGGTTTTCTTGTCACTCTATTGATTACTGTGTTCGCGGCGTTCTGGCAAATTGGTCTAGTGCAGTTCGCGCAGAACAAGGATTCTTTGTTTTTGACTGCGGAACATGTTTACATTCGCAGTGATACGCGCATAGCGTCGATTCTGATCGGTGTCGTTCTGACACTGCTTACGCTAAGCACAATACCGACATGGCTTTCACAGATTAATCGATTTGGTTTTCTAATCATCGGCGTTGGTATTGCCTTGATCCTGGCGCCAATTGTAGTTAGCCCGACAGTACATGCGGGCGATGGTTTCGGGTTGGTGCTGCAAAGCCTGGGCGTGGCTATCGCCATGAACGGCATTCTGTTCGGCCAAGATTCTGGCCGATTGCGCAAGGCGCTGTCATACGCGCCTCTCGTCTGGCTGGGCAAGATCAGCTATTCCCTGTATATTTGGCATGTTGCCATTTATTGGAGGATTGTCTCGCCCATGGGCATCGATTCTGATGCCCTACGGTTTCTCACTGGGCTTGTTCTATCGGTGGCGGTAGCCTCTGTCTCCTATTATTGGGTTGAGTCACCGATTCGTTCCCAAGGGCATGCTTGGACAGATCGGTTATTCCCTACTCGGCGCACGTCACGGTCTTATGCGACAACGTAGGGCATGGGAACGATCGGTAGCATAAGTCGTGTCATATTCTTGCGGATGATGCAGTCGGAGCTTCCCTGGTCGCGAAGCTCCAGGTTCGTGACCTCAGCGGTGAAGCTCTGCTTCACGAGACCGAACGCTTCGCGCTCTGGCATCACGCTTGGCGCTGATCAAAGCGCGCAGCAGAGCCTCGTCTCGCGGATGACGAAGCCGGAACTCCGTCGCTAGATTGGACCTAGAAGTCGAAGATGGAAGGCTCCGGACATAGACGCACACGAGCCGGGCGCATAGATGTAGGTAAAGGTATGGTGTCAGTTCCAGCTTGGGACGCGTACAATCGCCATCCTGATCATTGCGCCAAGCGCTTGATAATGGAAGAGTTTTTCTCAATGAGTTCCGGGCAGGTGCTGATCTCCTGAGTTGACCAAAAGGGCTCGCCAGATACAGACTCCAGATCGACATTGCATCCGCAGCCCCGCCAGTGGTCGATGGTCTCCAGGCTCGCCGCGCTGGCGGTGAGATCCGGGGAAGAAATGAGTTCAATCCAGACGGCTTTGCGCGGTTTCGCTGCCTTAAGCTGCAGATTGGCGATCCCGAGCGCCAGCTCGGGTGACAGCAGATAGCCGCCGACCTCGACCGGCTGTCCCTCAAGCAGCTGTGCTCGATAGGATTTCACGCTCGCCCGGCTCGAGCGCTCGCTGAGCATATCGCTCATCTGCTTGAGGCGCAGGAACTGGTTGAGAAAGAGATCACCGTCAGTCACCGGCTGCCAGAGCAAGAGGGCGGCGACATCGGACCGGTTCTCGCCAATCTCGACCGCCAAGGAGGCACCAAGCCGAAGACCCCAAAGCACCAAAGGGACGCTCGGCGCGCGTCGGCGCAGCCAGTCGGCGGCCAGCATCCCATCTGCCTGCCAACGCTGCCAGGTCGCGTCGCCAAAGTCGCCCCAGCTGTCGCCGCAGCCCGTCAGGTCCACTTGCAGGACCTCGTAGCCCTTGGCCGCGAGTTGTCGAGCCTGGAGCGCCGCCATGCGGCGTGACTTGTTCATCTCTTCCGCGAAGGGGTGCAGATAGAGGATCTGGGCGCGCGGACGGCCCTGCCGCGGACCGAGCCGCATGCAGAAGAGTGGGCCCGGGCCATCCTCTAGGAAGAAGGGCTCCATGTCGATCAGCTGATCATTATCCATGAATTCGCTCCACGAGTGCTGCGATGCTGCCGAGCGTCTCGAAATCCTTGGCACTGATGTCGTCGTCGGGGATCGAGAGACCGAAGTGACTCTCGAGGCTGGTGATGATATTCAGCACCGCCATGGAGTCCAACTCAGGAATTGCGCCGAGCAAGGGTGAGCTGGCATCGAGGTCGCGGCCACGCTCTCCGAGCTGTAGGATGTTGATCGTGATCAATTTGACTTGGTCGATAATGCTCATTAATAGGAACGCACGCTGGGGCACAGCCCACAAATGAAAGAATCCGGGTAGCATGATGCAAACTTGGAGCCGTAATGCGAGATGGTCGCATGGACAAGCGCAGCATCGTTTTCCCTGCCGCTGTCAGTGGCTTCATTCCGCCATCGAAGCCGGTGTTTGCAGATCGTGATCGACGCCTTGATCCACCATAGCATCCTGCTCGCCGCTGAGCGCAGTCCAGATGCACCGGCGCTGCGTTTCCGCGGCCGAGACTATTCCTACCAGCGTTTGGCGGCTGAGATCAGCGCGGCAGCGGCACGTTTAGTCGGGCTCGGTTTGCGGCGTGGCGATCGCGTCGGCGTCTACCTCGATAAATCGCCGGAGGCCGTCGTCAGCCTCTTCGGGGTTGCCGCGGCTGGCGGCGTCTTCGTGCCGATCAATCCGGTGCTCAAAGCAGAGCAGGTCGTGCATATCCTGAAGAACTGTGGTGCGTCCATCCTGGTGACCACGGGTCCGCGCCTAACCGCTCTGCGGTCCAGCCTGCAGGATCTAGACTTAGCTGCCGTGATCGTCGTGGGCGAAGCCCAGAAGAGCGATAATGAGTGCGGTCCGCCGTGCATCGCATGGCACTTGGGTGATGATGTCGAGACGCAGGCCGTTTCTCCGCATCGGGTCATCGACACGGACCCCGCAGCCATCCTATATACCTCCGGCAGTACCGGGCTGCCCAAGGGCGTCGTCCTCTCTCACCGCAATCTGGTTGCGGGTGCACAGAGCGTCTGCGACTATCTCGATAACGATGCAAGAGACCGAATCCTCTGCGTGCTGCCCTTGAGCTTCGACTATGGCCTCAGTCAGCTCACCACGGCCTTCCGCGTTGGTGCCTGTGCCGTGCTCATGAGCTACCTCTTTCCTCGCGACGTCATCCGAGCGGCCGTGAGCGATCAGGTCACTGGCATCGCCGCCGTGCCGTCGCTTTGGATTCAGCTCGCCGAACTCGAGTGGCCGAGTTCCGTCCAGACGCACCTGCGCTACATCACCAGCTCCGGCGGAGTCATGCCTCAGCGCGCCTTGGCGGCATTGCGCGCCAAGCTGCAGCCTGTGCGGCCGTTCTTGATGTACGGTCTCACAGAGGCCTTTCGCTCAACCTACTTGCCGCCGGAGGAGATCGACCGCCGTGCGGGCTCCATCGGCAAGGCGATCCCCAATGCCGAGGTTTCGGTGGTCCGGCCGGACGGCACGCCCTGTGATCCCGGAGAGATCGGCGAGCTGGTGCACCGGGGGGCGCTCGTGGCGCTTGGCTACTGGAACGACCCGCAGGCGACGGCAGAGCACTTCAGGCCGGCGCCCAACCAGTCGGGCGAGTTGCCCCTTTCTGAGGTCGCCGTCTGGTCGGGTGACATGGTCAAACGCGATGAAGAGGGTTATCTCTACTTCGTCGAGCGACGCGACGCCATGATCAAGACCTCGGGCTACCGAGTCAGTCCAACTGAAGTGGAGTCCGTCGTCTACGCCACCGGTCTGGTAGCCGAAGCGGCTGCCGTTGCGGAGCCGCACCCGGTTCTTGGGCAAGTCGTGGTCTTGGTCGTCAGCCTCTCGACCGAAGTGCCTGGCATCGTCGAGCAATTGCTCGGTATCTGTCGCGAGAGACTGCCGGCCTACATGGTTCCTTCGCGCATCCTCTGCCGTTTGCGGCCGCTGCCGCGCAGTCCCAACGGCAAGATCGACCGTGCGCAGCTGCGTGCTCAGTTGCCGCGTCTGATCGAGGACCCGCGCGATTGAGCGGCCAAATGCATCCTTTCCCCCTGGCCTTTGCCGTCCAAGCCAATCAGCTCGTCGTCGGCGGCGAGCGGGTTGGCGCGCTGGTCGAACGCGTCGGCAGCACGCCGCTCTATGTCTATGACCGTGCTGTCATGAGCGAGCGCATTGCAACATTGCGACAAGCGCTCCCCGCAGGGCTGCACCTGCACTATGCCGTTAAGGCGAATCCGATGCCGGCTGTTCTGCGGCACCTGGCCGGCTGCGTCGACGGCTTCGATGTGGCATCCGGCGGTGAGCTGACCTTAGCGCTGGAAGCGGGGATGGCGGCCCAGCGGATCAGCTTCGCGGGTCCGGGTAAGCGACGCGAGGAACTCGAGCAGGCCGTCGCGGCCGGCGTGCAGATCAGCGTCGAGTCCGAGTCCCAGCTCGCTGCTGTCGCCCAGGTCGGCGCCCGGTTCGGTCTCCGGCCGCGGGTGGCGATTCGTGTCAATCCGGATTTCGAACTCAAGTCCTCCGGGATGCGAATGGGAGGCGGAGCAAGCCCCTTCGGCATCGACGCCGAGCGTCTGCCGATCTTGCTATCGCGTCTGGATGGGGAGGTACTGGACTTCCGGGGGCTGCACGTCTTCGCCGGCTCGCAAAATCTGAGTGCCGTTGCCATCGCCGAGGCCCAGCAGCATACCCTGGCGCTCGCCGGACGACTGGCCGAGCATGTGCCGGGGCCACTGCATTCGCTCAACCTAGGGGGGGGCTTCGGTATCCCCTACTTCCCTGGTGATCGACCGCTCGACCTTGCGGAGGTCGGCGCTCGACTCGCTCAGTCCATGATGCCGATGCCTCCGGCCTTGCGGGAGACGCAGCTCATTATCGAGCTCGGTCGCTATATCGTGGGCGAGGCAGGCCTCTATCTCTGCCGTGTCCTCGAGCGCAAGGTCTCGCGCGGTCAGTGCTTTCTCATCACGGACGGCGGGCTGCACCATCACCTCGCGGCATCGGGGAACCTCGGCCAGGTCATCCGTAAGAACTATCCGGTCGTGGTGGCCAATCGCGTGATCTCGTCCGAGCCTGAAACCCCGGCCACGGTGGTCGGTCCGCTCTGCACCCCCTTGGACAGGCTGGCCGTCGACATGCCGCTTGGCCACGCCCGCGTCGGCGACCTCATCGGTATCTTGCAGTCCGGGGCCTATGGGCTGACAGCGAGTCCGACAGGGTTCTTGAGCCATCCGCTGCCGCAGGAAGTGCTCGTCTAGACGCCCAGCCCAAAGATGAAGCGTCTCCTCATGATTGCCTATCACTTCCCGCCGCTGACGAGCGGGAGCGGGCTTCAGCGCAGCCTGCGCTTTGCGCAGCATCTTCCGGATCACGGCTGGAAGCCGCTCGTCCTCAGCGTCCATCCTCGCGCCCATGGCGCAGACGCCTGCCGCGGCAAGATGCCCATCCCCTCGGGTATTCAGGTCGTGCACGCGCCGGCCTGGGATGCCGCGCGGCACTTCGCGCTCGCCGGACGCTATCCGCGCCTGCTGGCCCTGCCGGACCGCTGGGCATCCTGGTGGCCTGGGGCCGTGCTCGCCGGTTTAGCGCTGCTGCGCAGGCACTCGGCGGATGCCATCTGGTCGACCTATCCCATCGCGACGGCGCACCGAATCGGACGGACGCTCGCGCGGCTCAGCGGGCTGCCTTGGATCGCCGATTTCCGCGACCCCATGGCGCACGAGGGTTACCCGCCGGATCCGCGTCAATGGCGCAGTTTTCTCGCGGTCGAGCGTGCAGCCATTCGACACGCTGCCTTCAGCACCTTCACCACGCCCTCGGCGGTGCGCTTCTACCAGGACCGTTATCCAGAGGTCAGCGAGCGCATCTGTCTCATTGAGAACGGTTATTGCGAGGATGCCCTCCCGACCGAGCGGACTGAGCATCGGCTCAATCCGGGCAAGCTCACCCTGCTGCACAGCGGCATCGTTTACCCGAGCGAGCGCGATCCGACCCAGCTCATGCAAGCGCTCGGACATCTCAAAGAGCAGTGTTCGGAGCGGTTGGCGCATCTCGTCCTGCGCTTCCGCGCGCCCATGCACGGCGACCTGCTGCAGGCCCTGGCTGAAGCCCAAGGCGTGAGCGCCAATGTCCAAGTCCTGCCGCCTATCGGGCATGCCGAAGCCGTTGCTGAAATGGCCGCCGCCGATGCCCTGCTGTTGCTGCAAGCCGCCAACTGCAATATGCAGATCCCAGCGAAATTTTACGAATACCTGGTGTGCCGGCGCCCCATCGTCGCGCTTACCGATCCGGCCGGCGACACCGCCCAGGCGTTGCGGGCTGTTGGCGGCGATGCCATCGCCCCACTCGATGACGCTGCCGCCATCGCCAATCTGCTCAGCCGTTTCGTCGCCGAGCCTTCCCAGGTGCGCCTTCCGGCCGAGGCGGCCATCGCCGCAGCCAGCCGTCGCGCCCGTAGCCGCCAACTGGCCGCGCTGCTCGACCGTTGCGTCGGAGGTGCTGGGAGGCCGTCTGACAAACCTCGTAGGGGCGACTTTAGTCGCCCTTGGCACTGGCGGGAGGGCGAATGAATTCGCCCCTACAGCTCGGGCGATTGCAATGTCAGATAGCCTCTAAGGGGGCGATGAGCGTTCAGCGGGTGGGGAGGGCGGACCGATGACCGATCCACATCTGACTGCCGACTGGCTGGCCTTGCTCAAGCGCACGGCGCTGCCGCGCCATACCCAGGTGCTGAATCTGCCCGTGGGTCCACGGGAGCAACCGCACGCCTGTCATTTGCCGTTGATGCGCTTGGCGGCGTCGCCGTGGCGCGTCGAATCCCTGGCAACCTTCTACAGTCCCATCGTTGGCCCGGTCGATGGCTGCCCTCCAGATCCCCAGGGATTGCGTGACGTCTTGCGCCGCATCCGCCGCGACAGGCAGTCGCCCACGGCCGTCATCGACCTCGCGCCACTCTGTCCGCAGAGCCCCTTCTTCGCCGTCAGTGTGACGGCGCTGCGCCGGGCAGGCTGGCTGGTGGGGCGCTACTTTCGCTTCGGCAACTGGTATACCACCATCAAGACGCCAAACTTTGCTGACTATTTGGCCGAGCGCCCCTCGGCGGTGCGCAACACGCTCCGGCGCGCCCGCCGCAAGCTCGAGCGTCAAGCCAATGCGGAGCTGGTCGTCCAGACGGCACTGGACGATTCCCTGGAGTCCGCCATTGCCGACTATCAAGCCGTCTATGCCAGGAGTTGGAAGCAGCCAGAGCCATATCCAGAGTTCATCCCCGAACTCTGTCGGCTTGCCGCGGCACGCGGCTGGCTACGTCTCGGACTCGTCCGGATCCAGGGGCACCCGGTCGCGGCCCAGCTCTGGATGGTCGAGGATGGGCGCGCGCAGATCGTCAAGCTCGCCTATGACGAGGCCTACCGAGCGCTCTCGGTCGGTACTCTGTTGACGGCGGAGCTGATGCGTCATGCCATTGAGGAGGATCGTGTGACCGAGATCGACTACCTCATGGGCGACGACGCCTACAAGCGCGATTGGACCCCCCAGCGTCGCGAGCGCCACGGGATCATCGCCTTCAATCCGCGCCAACCGCGCGGACTGATCCAGGCCGTGCGCCATCTAGCTGGTGTCCTGTTGAAACGACGGCTCGACCACTCGACACACCGAGACGCCACAGGATTGTAGTCAGCTATAAACAAGCCAAGAAGGAACCCTCAGCCAGTAGGCGGATGCCCGATAGGGCGATCCGCCATCATGATACCGAGCAAAATGGCGGAACCGCTATCGCGTTCCGCCCTACGCGGGCTGTTGAAACGGCGGCTCGACCACTCGATACACCGAGACGCCACAGGATTGTAGGATGGGCAAAGTCTGCGCTCCGGGCTCGAACGCAGCCTCGGTACCGGGCCTTGATCATCGTTCGGTCCAGCGGCTGGCCATCCCTGCGTAGTCAGGGCTCCCAGCCCTGATTCTGTCAGGCCAGGGTTGGGGAGAGGGGAGAAGGCCGACTCAACCTGTATCGGTTGTTATTGCAGCATTCCTTATTCCTCGGGATAGAAGTCGTCGTCAAATATCTGGGCGCTACTGTAGGGACAGACGGCGGGGAAGCGATCCGCCGGCAGCCGGGTTTCTTTGTGCGCGAGACGCACCGCGCCTGGATAGGCGGCGGCGATGGCGGTTGCGAGTGTGGCTTTCAGACCGGGCGATTCCCGCAGCAGATCGGCGAGCTGTTCGCGCTGCTCGACGATGGTGGCGCGCCAGCTACGTCCGTCGAATTCGCGCCAGCGTTCGGCGAGCGTGGGCAACTGGTACTGCCATTTCAGCAGATGGGCGATCAACGCCAGCAGACGGCTGTGCAATTCGCGCCGGTCGCTTTTGCTCATATCGCTCAGCTCCTCCAGCAGATGCTCGATATCAAGCTCATCGAAGCGGTGCGCGCGCAGCAGCTCGGCGTTGCGCTGTGCCCATTGGGCATAGTCGGTCTGATAGAGGGTGGCGAGGTGCGTCATGATGAGCCTCCAGGGTCGCGCCCGGCATGGACGGTCGATTTCTTGCAGCGGGACGGGGTATTTAACCCGCCCCGCACCTTTAGGAATGGTGCAGTAACAACCGATACAGGTTGGTTCGGCCTCCTCCCCTCCCCGCTGGGGAGGGGGGCTAGAAGACGAGCTGTTTCAGTTGTTTCTGAAGCGTTACTTACGGCTCGATGCTCACCGCGCGCAGCCAGGTATCGCCATCTGGGCTAAGGAGCAATTGGTCACCCAGGTCCTCGAGTTGCTGAAGGTCGGTGATGTGCGCAAGCAGCGGCGCCGTCTGCTCGGCAATCGCGGGGCCAAAGCGACGGCGGACGAGCCGGACGAGAAGATGCCGGGCTGCCTCACGGCCTTGCTCCAGCCCTTGCTCCAGCCCTTGCTCCAGCCCTTGCTCCAGGCCCTCTCGTTTCCATTGATCGGTCCAGGTTTCCAGGTTGTCGGCGAGCATGTCATAGACCTCGATCAGATCAGTTAGGGGTGGAAGCTCAAGCCCGGGCAGGCGTTTGGGGAGCAGGGCAATCGCATCAAGATTCGCTAATATAGCTTGCAGCGATAACTTTGCGGTTTTCAGTTGGTAATACTGAAAATTTAGGCTCCCTGCTCACCTTGGCGGTTAACGAAAGCACGCTTCTGCACTTATGGCACCCTGACTGCGACTCCGTACCCAGTTGAAGCGTATCTGTAACGTGTTCGAAAAGGGGCTGAAGGCCGCAAAATGGGTAGGAATTAGCAAGATATTAGGTTTCTCGAATATTAGAGAAGCTTGATGCGATTGCCCTGGTTTGGGGAGGAAGATGCGGCCAAACCAGACGGCGAAGGCGCGGCGCAATCCGGTCTGCTCGGGCTCTTTGAGCCAGTCGATCAGGGTGCGCACGATGCGCATCGCCTCCTCCGAGCTGCGGCTGGCCTCGAGCTGAAAGAGCGCCGTGCTGAGATTGCGCACGGGCAGCTTGGCACTCTTGGCGAGACGCTGCTCGTCGAGGAACAGATACCCTTGTCGAGGACGATAGACCTCGAGCGCCAGCGGTACTGGCTCGATCAGCGGCTCGAGCGGCTCGAGCGGCTCGAGCGTCTCGGCGGCGCTCCAACTCTGAGCACCATTGTAGAGCACGATCGGCAACACCGGGGCAGACGCCCGGCGGCGCTCAGCTGATCGGCGCGGATGAGGTCCTGGTAGAGCAGCCCGATATACGTCTGAATGCGTAACGCCATCCAGGGGTCGACGGTGGACTGGAATTCCAGCAGTAGATAGAGATAGAGCCAGTCCGATCCCCAGCGCAGACGCCAGACCAGGTCATCGGCGCGGTCGCGCAGGTCGTCGGTGACATAGCTCCCACTGCAGCGCTCGAGCGTGGTGAGATCCAGCCCCTGGACCCAGTCGCCCGGTACGAAGCCGCGCAGGAGATCGCGGACCATCGCGACGTGGGCATAGATGTTACGTCCCGTGTGATTATCTGCCTCGACGGAGCTATCCTTTGTTCCGAGCCCGCGAGGTGCTAGAGCACATGGTCCACAAAGCCATCGCTCGCGGAACAGCCCACAGCCTGGGAGCCTGATTGCCGATGGAAATCCGCCTGCACAAAAACGCCCGCACTACCCCAGCGGTTCGTCGCGAGTTGCAAGCATCCACGTTGCCGAACAAGGTCCTCGCCGCCCAGTACAACCTCTCGGTCCAGACGGTGAGGAAGTGGCGGCGACGCACGGTGGTCGAAGATGCCTCACACCGCCCACACCGGCTCTCAACGACGCTCTCGCCCGAGCAGGAAGTCCTCGTGGTGGCCCTGCGTGAAACGCTGTTGCTGCCGCTCGACGATCTGTTGGCGGTTACCCGCGAATTCATCCACCCCGAGGCCTCGCGTTCGGCACTCGATCGGTGCCTGCGTCGCCACGGGGTCTCCAACCTCAAGTCCCTGATCCCGCAGGAGGCGGACACCGCGAAGCGACCGGTGAAGACCTTCAAGGACTACGCCCCCGGCTTCGTCCATGTCGACGTCAAGTACCTGCCCCAGATGCCCGATGAAGACCGCCGAAAATACCTCTTCGCGGCGATCGACCGTGCCACTCGCTGGGTCTACGTCGAGATCCTCGACGATAAGTCGGCGGCCTCAGCCAGCGGGTTTCTCGAGCGCCTGATCGCCAAGGCGCCGTTCGCCCTCTCCAAGATCCTCACCGACAACGGAAAAGAGTTCACCGACCGTTTCTGCGCCACGGGCGAGCGCTCGCCGACCGGGCAGCATCGCTTCGATCAGGTCTGCGCCCAGCACGTCATCGAGCATCGCCTGACCAAACCCAGAACCCCACAGACCAATGGCATGGTCGAGCGCTTCAATGGGCGCATCGCCGAGGTGCTGGCCACCACACGCTTCGATTCTTCACAGAGTCTCGAGCAAACCATCACCCGCTACGTTCAGGTCTACAAC
>NZ_AFWT01000037.1 GCF_000224065.1 Thiorhodococcus drewsii AZ1 | reverse complement strand
CTCAGCACTTTGTAGCGATACTTGGTAACCCAGACAAAGTGGTACTCAATCCGGAAAACCGTGTGGCTACCGTAGCGATAATCCATCCTCTCTCCGCTCGTTGCTCCAGGGGCCAGGATCAACCGTAGCAGCGAGAGGGCTGAAGATGAAATCTGCCCGCCTGAAAGGCGGGGGTTTGAACCCTAGATATCGAAATCAGCGGGAGACGAAGAAGGGGTTTCCCAGATAACTGAGGACCGCGCCTTCTGGAACGATGCGCTCGACCCCAAAGCCCTCCCGGGTCCGCTCGCCTTCGCGGTACCTGAGCGTATTGATCACCACGAAACGCTTGGTCGGATCCTTATCGTAGACGTGTGCGGTCATCAGATAGGCGGGGATCTGGGCCGCCTGCATGGCCGTCAGACGCAAGGTCGTCGGATCGCTCGGTATCCGAATCTTGGTACGCCCCTTGGTCGACGGAGGAGGAATCCCCTGCTCGCGACGGACCTGCTGCTTAAACGCCTCGATATCCTGGACCAGATCGGGTGGCACCTGGGAACGCGACGAACGCTCAGCCGGGATCGGTGCGGGATCGAAATCGGACTCCGCCTCCAGTTGGCGCTGCAGCTCCTCTTCGAGATCGGTTCCATAGGGATCGAACGCCTCGGAGCGCTCCCGATCGGTCGGCGCATTGGGACGGACGGGCGGACCCGAGACCATATCCGACGACTGACGTCTGGGGCCTGGCGCCTCGACCAGTGGAGCCGAAGACGACCCCATCCCTCGATCGTCCAAGCTGGCTGGAACCGTATCCTGGACACCTCCTCGGCCCAAGGCCCCCAGATCCACCGGCGCAACGTCTGGCGGTACCCCGTCGGTCACAGGCCCGCCCACACCACTTGTGGACGAAACCGGAGCTCGGAAGGCTGCGTAGAGCGCGATGACCACCGCGAGGCTAGCGAGCCCGACCGCCAACAGTCCCCAATGATTGGCCGGAGGCGACTCCTTGTCCTCGGCAAAAAGGTCGCTCGAATCCAAGGTCGGGACCTGCCCAAGCTCGCGTTCCTGCTGGGATTTCCGGAGCGCCTCTAGGATATAGCTCATGGCACCTCCACCGCGCCCGACGCGTCGATCCTATCGAGCCGAGGCACGCCGGGCATCTCGACGGCGTGATGCAGCTGGATCAGAGTTCGCGGCCCAGCCAATCCATCGGGCTGAAGCCCCTTCGACGACTGAAATGCCTTCAGCGCCGCTAACAATGAGGCATCGTAGCGGCTCGACTCGCGATCCGGCACCTCGATTCCCGGGACCTGCGCCAGAAGCTCGCGCAACCAGCGCACATCGTCCCCCGGAGATGCAGAGCTGATGACCGTGGTTCCACCCGGCGGCGTCTGCCAGAGCAGGATGTAGTCGCCGCTCCAGATGCGCTCCAACCCCTCGACGGGGATGCGCCGGGGACCGTCGGGAAGCTCGACCACCGCCTCCCGCGCACCCAGCGCGGTGAGCACGAGGAAGCGCTCGCCCGCACCGGATCCGTTGAGCCGCATCAAGGCGGGCAGATCGAAGAAACGCACGTTACTGAGCGTGCCGGTCTCGCGCTGGCAACTCAAACCGAAACGCATCGCGCGCGCGCATGGTTCCCCCGCACCCAAGTCATTGAGCTCGATCCCCCAGCGTTTCAGCAACAACAGCATGGCCCAGGATTCGCTCAGGGACAGACGATCGAGGGTCGCGTCCAATTGATCGGGCGCGAAGTCAGCTAGGGGGATCTCGGGCGGCTCCGTGGCGACTGGCGCGCCAGGCACTCCAACGTCAGCCTCGACGGCAGTCTCGGACGCGGAAGAAGATTCCGGTGCCGCAGAGTCTCCCCCCCCCGCCGCCGACGGCGTCTCGACAGCGGGGACCTCCTCGACCGCGATGGAATCCGAAGACGCGACACCAGGCCACCCGAGTTCGCGCTCGATCCAGGCGAGCGTGTGCTCGGGATCGCCATTGGTGAGATAAAAGGTTCCCAGACCGATACCCAGCGCCAGCACGAATGAGATCGAGGCCAGCATGGCGAGGCGACCGACCGAAAGGGACGGCTTAGCGTCCGATGCGCCATGCACCTCGCGCGCAGCCTTGGCTGTAATCGACGGCGTCACCTGGGAGGATCGGGTCACACAGGCGCCCAGCAGCGCACGATCGCACAGGATGTTGATGAGGCGCGGAATACCGCCGGAATGGCGGTAGATGAGACGGATGGCGCCAGCCGTGAAGAGAGGACGGTCCACGCCGCCGACCGCCACTCGGTGACGAATGTAGTCGCCGGTTTCCTTGAGGCTGAAGGGGTTCAGGTGAAACCGGGCGGTGATGCGCTGATTGAGCTGACGCAAACGGTCGCTTTCCAGCATGCGCCGCAGCTCCGGCTGACCGATCAAAAAGATCTGCAGCAGCTTCTGTTTGGTCGTTTCCAGATTGGTTAGAAGGCGGATCTGCTCCATCACCTGAGGCCGGAGGTTCTGCGCCTCGTCGATGATGAGCACCGGACGATGACCGCGACCGTGCGCCTCCAAAAGATACTGGTTCAGCCGATCGACCAGCACCTTGTTCGACAGCTGCCCCGAGGGCAGCGAAACACGAAACTCATCGCAGATGCTGCACAGCAGCTCGTTGGCGCTCTGGGCCGAGTTCAGGATCAGAGCCACATCGACGCCGTCGGGCAACTGTTCCAGAAAGGCCCGACAGACGGTCGTCTTGCCGGTCCCGACCTCACCCGTCAGCAGCACAAACCCGCCGCCCTCGCCCGCTCCGTAGAGCAGATGCGCAAGCGCCTCTCTGTGCTGCTCGCTCAGATAGAGGTATTGAGGATCGGGGGCAATGGAGAAACTGGGCTCTTTGAGCCCGAAGTATTTCGGATACACGCTGGCTACTCGGCGAAGTTCAACGACGCCATCGCCGCATCATGGATCTGCGGAACCTGTATCGGCGGCAGTCAGGATAGAGAATGCTTTCTTTAAGGAATCGCAGGATCTGCTCCGGCATCCCCGGACCAGCGGCAGATTAGCCAGGAGGAGGCCTGAGCGTCAAGAACTCCTCGCAGCGAAGAGCGCGACCTAGCGTAAACGGAGCACGCAAAACAAAAAGGGCTTAGCCTTGCAGCTAAGCCCTTTTTCAGATTGGTGGGTCGTGTAGGATTCGAACCTACGACCGATGGATTAAGAGTCCACTGCTCTACCAACTGAGCTAACGACCCAATCTTTCAATCACGCCATCCGAATACATCATCAGGACAACGCTTTCAGCACATGGGGTGGGCGATGGGGATCGAACCCACGACCACAGGAATCACAATCCTGCGCTCTACCAACTGAGCTACACCCACCATAAAACTCTTAATCTTCCCTGTACGGCACATTATACCGTAATCATTCGTTCGCCGAAACGTCTTCGTTGCATCCATCGCACGTAAGACGTGCCATCATCACGAAGCGATCCGTCTCGCCGGTCCGCTGTCGAGACGATGCCTTTGGCGCGCCCGGCAGGACTCGAACCTGCGACCCACGGCTTAGAAGGCCGTTGCTCTATCCAGCTGAGCTACGAGCGCTGAATCTGGGTTCCGCGCCAGCGTCACGCTGAAGCGCATTTCGCTCATGGTCGGCGTTTGGTCGGGGTAGAGGGATTCGAACCCCCGACATCCTGCTCCCAAAGCAGGCGCGCTACCAGACTGCGCTATACCCCGGCTTCGGACTCGGCGCGTTTCAAAGCAACCCCGAATCGAAGAGCGCGAACTATACGCAACAGGCCAACAGCCGTCAACCCACGATCGATTTTTTCTTTACGGCGCAGCATCCAGGTGTCGGCACGTTTTCATCCCACTCGGCGCCTGGCTATGATGCGCTATTCGTTCCGCAAAACAGGATCAACATGAACGCAGCCATTCTCGACGGCAAATCCATCGCCGCTGAAATCCGCCAAGACATCAAGAGCCGAGTCGACGCCCTCCTGGCCAGCGGCAAACGCTCGCCGGGGCTCGCCGTGGTCCTGGTCGGCGCCAATCCAGCCTCTCAGGTCTACGTCCGCAACAAACGCAAGGCCTGCGCCGAGGTCGGCTTCCATTCGGAGCTGCACGAACTGCCCGAGACCGTCACACAGGACGCGTTGCTCTCGCTGATCGACCAACTCAATGCGGACCCGGCGATCGACGGCATCCTCGTCCAGCTGCCACTGCCCGCACATCTGGACGAGAATGCCGTCACCGAGCGCATCTCACCGACCAAGGACGTCGATGGATTCCATCCCTATAACGTCGGTCGACTGGTGCTGCGCATGCCACTGCTGCGACCCTGCACGCCCAAGGGCGTCATGACCATGCTCGCGCGCACCGGTCGCGAGCTCGCGGGACTCGACGCGGTCGTCATCGGACAATCCAACATCGTCGGTCGCCCCATGGCGCTGGAACTCCTCGCCGCGCGCTGTACCGTCACCATCTGTCACAGCCGAACCAAGGATCTAGCCGACAAGGCACGCGCGGCGGACATTCTGGTCGCCGCCGTCGGCCGACCCGAATTCGTCCCGGGCGACTGGGTCAAGGACGGCGCCATCGTCATCGATGTCGGCATCAACCGCACGCCGGAAGGCAAGCTGATCGGAGACGTCGACTTCGCGGCCTGCGCCGAGCGCGCCTCTTGGATTACCCCGGTCCCAGGCGGCGTCGGCCCCATGACCATCGCCAGCCTGCTGGAAAACACCCTTCAGGCCGCCGAGTTGCACGCACAGGCGAACTGATCGCCCCAGAAAGACACGCAAGAGACCGGGGGACCGAGCCGCCCCCGATCTCACCGATCCTCCGGATACCGCCACACCGAAACCCTTCACCATGATCGACACCTTCACCGCCTGGGCGCTGATCCATCAAGCCAAGATCCTCTGGATGGCCGGGCTATCGGTGGTCCTCTGTCTCGCTTCACTGGCTTCCCTACCCTTTATCGTGGCGCGGATACCCGAAGACTATTTCTGCGACCGCGAGCACCGCCGGAGTCGACTCAAACGAGTCCACCCACTGATCCATTACGGAGTTCTGACGTTCAAGAATCTCCTAGGCTGGATCCTGGTTCTAGCGGGAATCGCGATGCTGGTGCTCCCTGGACAGGGTCTGCTCACGATCATCATGGGAATCATCCTGAGCGATTTTCCAGGCAAATTCGCGTTGGAGCGCAGATTGGCAAGCAACCCGCGAATCCTCGGCGGCATCAATTGGCTGCGCCGAAAAGGCGGAAGCTCACCATTGATCGCACCCGACGGCGGACTGCGGAAACCATGCGCGCGCGAAAAAACCTGACACGAATGCGTCAAGCAGATCTTTAGCAAGCAACAAAGGGGAAATACGAGGGGATGCCAATAGATGGCGGAGAGGGAGGGATTCGAACCCTCGATAGGCTATTAACCTATACACACTTTCCAGGCGTGCTCCTTAAGCCACTCGGACACCTCTCCGGGGGTGTAGTGCCATTCTCAACGCCGACGCCCGATCGAGGAGGGGGCGAAAACTAGCGATTTCAGACTTCCTGTCCGGTGAGAGCGCGCAAATATACAACATACTTCGTTCGCTGACAAACCCTCTTCTTTCGTAAGGTGGCCAACCCCTCCATAATGGCCGCCATCAATCGTCCTTTCGATCGGAGCCGTCAGCGATCGGCATGCAAAATCAAGCCTCCAACGCCGATCCACATCGGCTCTATGAACTATCGGTCCAAAACCCGCCCGCCGAGATCGATTTTATCGACAAGACATTTCGGATGCTGCGCGGACGTTCGGCCCATCTGTTGCGCGAGGATTTCTGTGGAACCGGCGCGGTGTGCCGCGAGTGGGTGCGTCGGCGCAAGACGAATCATGCCTGGGGGTTGGACCTGGACGGCGAGGTGCTCGACTGGGGACGCCGAAACAATCTCGACACGCTGGCCGAGGATCAGCGATCTCGCGCCGAACTCATCCAGACCAATGTCCTCGAACCACCCGAGCGCCGACCGGACATCGTGCTGGCGATGAATTTCAGCTATTGGCTGCTCAGCGAGCGCCCTGCCCTGTTGCGCTATTTCCGCTCGGTCAGATCGACGCTGAAAGAGGGGGGCGTTTTCTTTCTCGATGCCTACGGCGGTTACGATTCATTCCGCCGGCTCACCGAGGAGCGCCGCATCCAGGATCCGGACGGGCCCGAGTTCGACTATGTCTGGGAGCAGGCCACCTATGATCCCATCAGCGGGAGACTCGTCTGCCACATCCACTTCGGATTCGACGACGGGAGCAGACTGGATCGGGCGTTCAGCTACGACTGGCGCCTATGGACCCTCCCCGAGATCCGGGAACTTCTGAGCGAGGCCGGGTTCTCGCGGGTCCTGGTCTATTGGCAGGGTTGGGACGAAGACGGCGATCCAGACGGCCATTTCGTACCGGTGGAGTCTGGAGAACCGGATGCCGGCTGGCTCGCCTATATCACGGCGGAAAAATGACTCGACCCACGCACAAGATTGAGGCTCACTCTACGGGATAGGGCCACCGACCGTAGAGCCGACACAGCTCGCGCAGCCGGTTCGCCATCGATTCGTCGAGCATCTCCTCACGATAGCGCCAAATCCAGTTGCCTTCCTCCGTGCCCGGGCGATTCATGCAGGCCTCGGCGCCCAACCCAAGCACATCCTGCATCGGGAACAGGGCCAGATTCGCCACGGAGGACAGCGCGGAACGCATGAAGTCCCAATTGGCCTCGCGGCCATCGGCGCCGAGATAAAGCCGCGAGAAGTGCCGCGTGGTCTCGTCACGATCGGCCCACCAGCCGAGCAAGGTGTTGTTGTCATGGGTGCCGGTGTACACCGCGAGCTGACGCCGGTGGTTGTGCGGCAGGAAGGAGGAACGCCCGCAACCATCGGCGAGATCCTCGAAACCGAACTGCAGCACGGCCATGCCGGGCAGATCGAGCTGATCCCGCAACGCCTCGACGTCCTCGGTGATGATCCCAAGGTCCTCGGCAATCAACGGCAGATCCTGTCCCAAGCTCGCGCGCAGGGCATTGAAGAGATCCATTCCAGGTCCGGGCACCCAATGCCCATTGATCGCGGTCTCTTCGCTGGCAGGGATCTCCCAGTAGGCCGCAAACCCTCGGAAGTGGTCGATCCGAACCAGGTCGACCAATTCCAGCGCGCGCCGCACACGCTCGACCCAGAATCCATAATGATCGTCTGCGAGTACCGACCAACGATAGAGCGGATTTCCCCAGCGCTGCCCGGTGCTGCTGAAATAGTCGGGAGGAACCCCGGCGATCACCGTGGGCTGACCCTCGGCGTCCAATTCGAACCATTCGGGATGGGTCCACACCTCGCTCGAATCGTGCGCCACAAAGATCGGCATATCGCCGATCAGGTGAACACCGCGCGTTCTGGCATAGGCGCGTAGCTCCGCCCACTGACGGTAGAACACGAACTGGACGAAACGCTGGAAGTCAAGCTCCGCACCGTGATCGCCCGACCACTTGGAGAGAACCTCCGGATCACGCAGACTGAATCCCACCGCCCACTCGGTCCAGGGACGCTGTTCATTGTGCGTCTTGAGCGCCTGGTAGAGCGCATAGTCATCGAGCCAGGAACGATGCTCATCGCAAAAACGGCGATACTGCTCGCGATCGAACTCGGAGGCATGGGCATTGAAGCCGTCCATCGCCCGTTCCAGAAGCCTCCATTTCCACGCCCCGACACCGCCAAAATCCACCTGGTCGACCGAGAACTCGGGCACCTCCAACTCAGCGTCGTTCAGCCAACCTGCCCGCACCAACAGATCCGGACTGATAAGAAGCGGATTGCCCGCAAAGGCCGAAGTGCACTGATAGGGCGAATCCCGATAACCGGTCGGACCGAGCGGTAGCATTTGCCACAGCCCCTGTCCTGCCCGAACCAGGAAATCGATGAAGCCGTAGGCCGAAGGACCCAGGTCGCCGATTCCGTAGGGGCCGGGAAGCGATGTCGGATGGAGCAAGATGCCGCTGGTGCGGTGCATAAAATAGGGCCTCCAACATGGGCTCGGATGCAAACTTAGGCAGTCTAAACCAAAGCGCCGCCAAAAGACCTTGGCGATTGCAGAATCGTCGCCCGAGGCGACCATACCAGGGCAATCGAGCCGAGCGAAAGGTCCTGGAACAGGGCCGCGCCGATCAGAGACGGATAGCGGTCAAGCGCACCGGACATCCGAAGGGCAGCGGCGATGCCCGTGCGCCATTATCGAGAGGGATCGTGACGAAACGCGCGTGAAGCCGACGCTTCTCTCCGACCCGATCATCCGGTAGCATCCGGCTCGGCGCGAGGGAGCACCAAGCCGCATCACCACGGCAACGGATTCAGGTTGAGCCGGCCTCACGCGACCGTTCAGGGTCCCTTCCCTCGCGATGCCCACCGACTCGCGCCCGCGCACCGCCATCCCAACCGGACGCCCCCTCCCGCCCGAGCGCAAGCTTGCCGATGTCGCGCCCATGTCGCAATCATGCCCGATTCCCGCGCAATGAAGGCGACAGACCCGAAACCAGCAACCATGAGGAGTACCGAAGAGACCCGCGCGAGGGGACAGACAAACCTCGGATGACCCGAGGATCCAGGTCGGCGAGAATCGGACCCTGAGTCAGGCACCCTTAGGATTGCAGTAGCAGATTGGCATGTTGATATGAACAAGAAAGACAGGGTGGAATTGAGCAGCCTGCGCGAGCAGGCACGGCAGATTCTGCGCGACCACCGGTTTGACGATACCATCGCCGACTACGACCGGGGCGACCTCAGTCTGCAAACGCTGCTGGAAGAGCTTCATGTCTATCACGCCGAACTCCTAGTCCAACAGGACGCGCTACGCGAAAGCCATGAGATGAACGAATTGGCGCTAGCCCGCTTCGTCCGTCTCTACTATGAGCTACCGCTTCCGGCACTGCTCGTCTCCTGGTGCGGACACATCACGGACGCCAACGCGGCCGCGAACGCTCTTCTGGCCATGAACCGGCAACTCTTCAGCCATCTCGCCACCGACCACCATGTCCCGGTTTTGGAGAGAGCCCTGCTCAAGGCCCAGGCCAATGGCAAGGCGATCTGCCCCGAGGTCTCGCTACGCGGCGCGGACCGGGGCACGCTGATCGCCGACCTGATGCTGATCCATCTTCCGGGATCGGAATCGAAAGAGTCTGAATTCGTCTGCACCATCGTCGATCAGACCGAGCGCATCGCCCAACTCGACACACAGCGCCTGTTGGCGGACATCTCGTCGCTCTTCGTCAACAGCCGCCAGACGGAGCTCGATGAGGTCATCGTCCAAGCACTCAAACGGGTTGGACGCTTCTTCAAGACCGACTGCTGCAATCTCTACAGACTCCAGGCGCAAGGCTCCGTCTTCGAACCGACCCATTCCTGGATTGAAGACGACACGCCATGCAGCCATGGCCAGGCATGCATCCCCGCCACCGAATTCCCCTGGTGGTCGGCGCGCATCGATCGCACAGACCATGTACATATCCCAGACAGCGCGCTGCTCCCACCCGAAACCGAGGGCCACTCGCGACACCAGCGCGTTCAAACGCGTCTCTCCCTCCCTCTGATCGGCGACGGCCAGGTCATGGGGGCGCTTGTGCTGAACGCCGCCACCTCACCCCGTGCCTGGAACGCGCACGAGATCCGAACGCTACGCCTGATCGGCGAGAACATCGCCAACCTGCTGGTACGCCAACGGACCGGACAGGAACTGCGCGCTAGCGAGGCCCGCTACCGCCAGGTGACCTCGATCATGAGCAATGTCGCCTACTCCTGTCTGGATAGGGAGGGGCAAGGCCATCGGATCGAATGGATCACCGACTCCATCCTGAGCCTCACCGGACACGACGCCAACGAGGTGCTGTCTCGGGGCAGCTGGCGCTTCCTGGTCCTTGCCGAGGATCAGGGCCGATTCGACGCGCACATCACCACGCTCCCGCCCGGAGAGACATCGAGCTGCGAGCTACGCCTTCGCCACAAGGACGGATCGCTGCTCTGGGTCCGCTGCACCACCGAGTGCATTCAAGAATCCATCGCTCCCCGAGTCGCCCGACTCTACGGCGGGCTGATCGACATCACCGAGCAGAAGGCACGTGCGTGCGAACTCGAGCGCCTGGAGCTGGTCGTCAAGCAGAGTCCCAGCATCGTTCTCATCACCGACCCACACGGAGACATCGAGTACGTCAATCAGCGGTTCTGCGACGTCACCGGCTACAGCCATCAGGAGATCTGCGGACAGCACCTGAATGTACTCAAGAGCGATACGACACCGTCTCAGTACATCCGCAAGATCTGGCTCCGGCTGATGCGAGGCAATAGCTGGCAGGGCGAACTCCAGCACCGCAAAAAATCGGGCGAACTCTATTGGGAGCAGGCCCTCATCACCCCGCTGCGCAACGACAACGGGATCATCTCGCATTTCGTCAAGCTGGCCGAGGACATCAGCGACAAGAAAACGCTTACGGAACAGCTCGCCTATCTCATCCATTACGACCCGCTGACCGGTCTGCCCAACCGCACCCTGATGCGCGAGCGGATCGACCGCGCCCTGGCCGCCGGACGACGCAACGGTCACGGGCTCGCCCTGCTCTCGATCGACCTCGACAAACTCAAGTTCATCAACGACACGCTCGGCCACGCCTCGGGCGACGGTCTGCTGCGCGAGGTGGCCCGACGCCTCCAGACACTGCTCGGCGAGGACGACACGCTGGCCCGCTTCGGGGGTGACAACTTCTTCCTGCTGGCGGGGCATCTAGGCCAGGTTCAGGATTCGGTCAGACTGGCCGAACAGGTCAACGCCCTCCTCGACGAGCCGATCAAACTGGGCGCCAACACCGTGCGCATCACGGCATGCACCGGGATCTCGCTCTATCCCGAGGACGCCCAAACCACGGACGCGCTCATCGGTCACGCAGATGCCGCGCTGCACATCGCCAAGGGCGAGGGACGCAGACTCTACCGCTTCTTCACCCCAGTGCTGAACCGGCGCCTCCTGGAGCAGTTCCATTTGGAACAGGCCCTACGGATCGGACTCGAACGCGGCGAATTGGTGCTCCAGTACCAACCCAGAGTCGACATCACCACCGGCAAGATCCTCAGCATGGAAGCGCTAGCGCGCTGGCGCCATCCCGAGCGCGGATTGGTCTCACCCTCACAGTTCATTCCGATCGCCGAGTCGACCGGACTCATCCTCGATCTCGGCCCACTCGTTCTGCGCGAGGCCTGCCAGCAAATTCAGCGCTGGAAAGCCGAGGGCGTCCCCATCGTACCCATCGCAGTCAACCTGTCGGCGAACGAGCTCTACCAGGAAGATCTGACCCACCGTATCCAAGACATTATGGCCGCCAGCCAGGTCGACCCGGCACAACTGGAATTCGAGATCACCGAGAGTGCCGCCATGCGCTCGATCGACCAGGCCGTCACCATACTGTCCCAGCTGCGGTCCTGCGGTTTCACGCTCTCGATCGACGATTTCGGGACCGGCTACGCCTCGCTGAACTATCTGAACCGACTGCCGATGCAGGCGATCAAGATCGACCGCTCCTTCCTCACCGAAATCGATGGCAAACTCAACGGGCATAGTCAGGGTGCCGCCATCGTCAAGGCGATCATCGGGTTGGGATCGAATCTCGGCATCCACATCATCGCCGAGGGTGTTGAAACGCAAGCCCAACGTCGTTTTCTCATCGATCACGGCTGCAATGTCGCCCAGGGCTATCTCTTCGCCTGGCCGCTGACCCCCGAAGAGATCGAGCCGCTGCTGCGAGCCGGGCGGATACGGATCGACGAGACCGAGGCGCTCGTCTAAACCTGGAAGCCCTTGGGAGCCGCATTCCGGACTCACCCCATCACCCGCTCACCGGAGAAACGACATGGATACCGGAACTGGAAAGGCGATTGAGCTCATCCTGATCGTCGCCGTGGTGCTTGGCTTCTATCTACAGCAACGTAAGGCGCTCGACCGGGCGCGCAACCGCGAGAGGACGGTGGAACAGGAACGAACGCGCACACCAGAAGACAAAGAGCACGAAGACACGAAAACCACATGATTTCCTGGACCGTACAGACAGCGGAGAGCCGCGCATGACCAGATATCTCGCCGTCCTATTGACGCTCCTGTTCTGGGCCGTCCAGCCGTGCAGTGCAGAGGATACCTATAAGCGCGATGAGATCCTCGCCCAACTGGAAGTCTTCTTCGGCCAGGGCGCGGAGAATCTCGGCAAGGTCGTCCAGAAGGTCTTCGAGGAGCAGGGCGAACCCAACGCCTTCATCGCCGGAGACGAGATCGGAGCAGCGCTCGCCGTCGGCGTCCGCTATGGCAAGGGCGTCCTCAACATGAAGAATGGCGGCCAGCGCCAGGTGTTCTGGCAGGGACCCTCGATCGGGCTGGACCTGGGATTGAACGTCTCCAAGGTCTTTGTGCTCATCTATCACCTACCCAGCGAGCAACAGCTGTTCCAACGCTTTCCCGGCGTCGAGGGCAGTCTCTACCTGATCGGCGGGGTCGGGGTGAACTATCTGCAATCGGGCGACATCGTCATCGCCCCCATTCGTTTCGGTGCCGGTTGGCGTCAAGGCGTGAGCGCCGGCTACATGGACTTCACCGAACACGCCCATTACAACCCATTCTGACCCCTCCGCTCTCTCGATGGATCCGTCCATCCCCGAGCCGGACCGAACTCTCGCGGTCCGGCCGGCGATCCGAGATCACCAGTAACGGTGCCCATCATTGTCCCGTTGGCGCGACGACGGGCCATGACGCCGATCCTGGCGGTAACGGCGCGCGTCGTTGTGCATGAAAGCGCGGATATGATCCTCGGCCCGGTCCAGACGCCGATCCAAAATGCGTCGACGTTTGTGCGAAGAATAGCCCTCGGCCCGCAGATCCTTGGCCAAGTCGCGAATCTTGTATTGCTCCCGACGCAGGATTTTCACCTCCCGCTTGGTCAAGGCGCCCGATTCGATACCGCGCTCCATGATACGCACCTGATGATCCATGCGATCGTAAACGCCCCCTCTGTGCGGACGCGCCTGCGCCGGGGCGGCAATGGCCGCGCCAAGGGTCACGATCAAGAGACTTCTGGTCAAAATATGCATGTCGGCAACTCCCGATGGGGTTCATCTTCGTAGTGGCGTCAAGGATAGGCGTTCAACGCTGAACGAAAGATGAACCCCGCATTCGCCGTCATCCAGGCATGGTCCCGACCAGCAATACTGCAGGGCGACGAGTGCCTGCACGACCGGACCCGACACCATCGGTTGACGACTCACCCCAGGGCCGTATCCAGCACCATCATCAAGGCAAACCCGACCATAAGCCCGAGCGTGGCCGGGGTCTGGTGGCCATTGCGATGGGTCTCAGGGATCACCTCATGCGAGACGACGAAGATCATGGCTCCGGCGGCAAGTCCCAATCCGACAGGGTAGGCCAGCGCCAACCCGCTGGTCAGCCCCACACCAAGCAACGCACCGAGCGGCTCCATCAGACCGGTCGCGGCGGCGAGCAGCACCGCGCGCCAGGGCGACAGACCGATGGCGCGCAACGCCATGGCGACGGCCAGCCCCTCGGGCATGTCCTGCAGGGCGATCGCGGTGGTGAGCGGTAGCCCCACGGCCATGTCGCCCTGCGAGAAGGACACACCGATGGCCATACCCTCGGGCAGGTTGTGAAGCGCGATGGCGAAGACGAACAGCCACAGCCGCCCCACCCGATCGCTGGCCGGACCGCAGGGGCCGGTCTGGACATGCGCGTGCGGGGTGAATCGATCCAGCCCGAGCATCAGCAGCACACCAAGCGTCATGCCAAGCACCACGGTCGCGGCCCCCAGTGCATCGCTGCCGGTCAGCGTCGTCCCCGATTCGAGGCCGGGCAAGATGAGCGAGAAGGAACTGGCGGCCAGCATCATGCCGGCGGCCATGCCGAGCATGCTGTCCTCCAGACGCTGGTTCAGTCCGTGCAGACCGACGGCGGGTACAGCCCCCAGCGCCGTCGTCGCGAACGCCGCGAAACCGCCAAACATGGCCAGACGCAACGCGACATCCGCCTGGCCCATGAGAACCTGCCAGACACTCAAGAGCAGCATCGCCACGACGACCAGCACGGCGACGCCCAAGCCGATGCTGGTCAGGGGATGCATGCGCGCCTGGGCCGCCCAGGCGGTACGCAATGTCGATGTCGTGAACTGCTGCACGTTTTCCATGACTCAATGACCTGATTCGCGTAATGACCCAGCGGCCAAATGCGATGGATAATCACTGGAATGGATGCGCGTTTCAAGGATCTGCTCAATCGCTGTCTGCTGCTCGACCTGGAAACGGGACCGAACGGCGAGATTCACAAGATCGGGGCCGTCCAGGCTGATCGCACCTTCTACCGCCAGGTCGGAACGGATCCGCATCGCGCCCTGCAGGAACTGGACGCCTTTGCCGCCGATGCCGAGCTGGCGCTCGGCCACAACCTGCTTGGACACGATCTCCACCGACTGCGCGCGCTCGCGCCCGCACTCAAGCTGCTCGACCGCCCGGTCGTCGACACGCTCTTTCTGTCACCTCTGGTCTTTCCCGAGAACCCCTATCACCGTCTGGTGAAAGACTACAAGCTGGTGCGAGCAACGGTGTCAGACCCGCTGGCCGACTGCCACCTCGCGGCCCAGATCTTCGCCGAACAATGGGAGGAGCTGGCCCGACGCTCGGCGGCCGACGCCGATCTGCTCGGACTCTATCGATTCTGTTTTCGCGGCGCGCTCGACCTGGAATCGGCACCGCGCGGCGGCAGCGGCATCTCGATCATCCTGGGCGCGCTCGGCGCCGAATTGCCCGACGTCCCCAAGGCGCTCGATCGGGTGCAAGAACGCTGGGCGAATCGGACCTGCAGCAGCGTCGCCCGTTCCTTGGCCCTGAGATATTTCACCGATCCACAACTGCGACCGGTGGTCGCCTACGCCACCGCCTGGCTTCAGGTCGCGAGCGCCCGCTCGGTCCTGCCGCCCTGGGTCCGCCATCGCTTCCCCGCGACGGTCGAGCTGCTGCATGCACTACGCGACGTCCCCTGCGCCTCGCCCGACTGTGCCTGGTGCCGCGAGATCCACGACCCGCGCACCCAGCTCCGTCGCTTCTTCGGCTTCGAGCACTTCAGAGAGCAGCCCGCGACCGAGGACGGCAACTCGCTCCAGGAGGCCATCGTCGCCCACGGCATGGGCGATGGCTCGCAGCTCGCCATCCTGCCGACCGGGGGCGGAAAATCACTCTGTTTCCAGGTGCCGGCCTTGGTGCGCCATCAGCGACGCGGGGTCCTGACCCTGGTGATTTCGCCGCTCCAGGCGCTCATGAAGGACCAGGTCGACAATCTCGCCGCCAAGACCGGCACCACGGGCGCAGCGGCCATCTACGGCATGCTGACCCCGCCCGAGCGTGGCGACGTGCTGGAGCGGGTGCGTCTCGGCGACATCGCCATCCTCTATGTCTCACCCGAGCAACTGCGCAACGCCTCATTCCGTCAGGTGCTGGAGAGCCGCGAGATCGGTGCCTGGGTGTTCGACGAGGCGCATTGTTTCTCAAAATGGGGCCACGACTTCCGTCCCGACTATCTCTATGCCGCCCGTTTCATCCGCGAGCTGGCCAAGCGCCAGGGCGTACCCGTGCCACCGATCGCCTGCTTCACCGCCACCGCCAAGACCGAAGTGATCCAGGAGATACGTGAACACTTTCACAAGGAGCTCGGGGTCGAGCTGCACCTCTTCCAGGGCTGGGAGGAACGCCCCAACCTCGACTTCGAGGTGTTGCTGACCCGTCGTCAGGAGAAGGAGGCACGGCTTCAATCCGTGCTGGAAGCGCATCTCGACGCGGACGGCGCAGCCGTGGTCTATGCGGCGCGCCGACGCCGGGTCGAGGATCTGGCCACCTACCTCAAGGCCCAGGGCTGGCGCGCCGAGGGCTTCCATGCCGGGCTACAGGCACCCGAGAAGCGCCGCATTCAAGACGCCTTCGTCGCCGGCGAGCTACAGGTGATCTGCGCCACCAACGCCTTCGGCATGGGGGTCGATAAGGACAACGTCCGCCTGGTGGTGCATGTCGACATACCGGGCTCGCTGGAGAACTATGTCCAGGAGGCCGGACGCGCAGGCCGCGACCGCCAGCCCGCGCGCTGCATCCTGCTCTACGACGAGCAGGACATCGAGGAACAGTTCGGTATGGAATCGCGCTCCGAGCTGACCCGTGCCGACATCGCCGAGATTCTGCGCGGGCTGCGCCGCGCACGACGCGACAAGGACGACCAGATCGTGGTCACCAGCGGCGAACTCTTGCGCGACGGTGAGCTTCGGGTCGGGTTCGAGGCCGACGACACCAACGCCGACACCCGCGTCAAAATCGCGGTCGCCTGGCTGGAGCGCGCCGGATTCGTCGAGCGCAACGAGAACCGCACCCGCATCTTCCAGGGCCGACCCGCCGTCAAGGACCTTGACGAGGCACGCAAGCGCATCGCCCCACTCGGGCTCTCGGCCGAACAGCAACGACGCTGGCTCGCCGTGCTCGAAGCACTGATGAACTGCGACCCGGACGAGGGACTGACCGCCGACGAGCTGGCGCTGCTCGCCGTCTTCCGCCCACCGACGGGCGATCCGCCACCGTGGGACAAGGGCGAGACCGCCGGTCAGCGCGTGATGCGTACCCTGCACGACATGGCCAGCGCCGGACTGCTGCACCAGGGTCCGCAGCTCAGCGCCTTCCTGCGCTACAAGGTCGCCCAGGCGTCCATGCCGACCCTGGAGCGGGTCTGCGCGATCGAGCACGCCATGCTGGCCGCGCTGCGCGAGGAGGCACCGGACGCCGACGACCGCAATTGGTATCCGCTCTCGCTGCGCCAGCTCAACCAGCGCCTGCGCGATCAGGGGGTCGAGAGCAACCCCGAAACGCTACGCAACCTGCTCGCCGGACTCGCCCGCGACGGACGGGGTCTGGCCGGCAGCCACTCCAGCCTGGAGTTTCGCCAGCAGGACCGCGACCACTATCGGGCGCGGCTGCATCGCTCCTGGGCCAAGCTGGACGAAACGGCACAACGGCGCCAGGCGGTGGCGACGGTCGTCCTCCAAACCCTGCTGGACAAGGTGCCCACCGATGCCTCGCCCAGCGCCGAGCTGCTGGTCAGTTTCGGCACGGACGAGCTGACCGATGCGCTCAAGCGAGACCTGAGCATGACCGGTGCCGTGAATGATCCGCTCGCCGCCATCGAGCGCGGACTGCTGTTTCTGCACGAGCACCGCGCCATCGTGCTGCAACAGGGCATTGCGGTCTTCCGCCAGGCCATGAGCATCCGCATCCTGCCGGAGTCGAAGGGGCGACCCTATTCCAAGGGGAACTATGCACCGCTCGCGACCCATTACAGCGAACGGGTGTTCCAGATCCACGTCATGGACCGCTATGCCCGGCTCGGGCTGAAGAAAATCCACCAGGCCATCGCCTTCGTCAGCGCCTATTTCACCCTGGACAAGGAGACCTTCGTCCAGCGCTACTTCCCCGACCAGCGCGAGGTGCTGGAGCGCGCGACCACGGCCGAGTCGTTCCGGCGCATCGTCGACAGCTTGGACAACCCGAACCAGATCGAGATCGTCGCCGCGCCGGACGAAGGCAACCGGCTGGTGCTGGCCGGCCCCGGATCGGGCAAGACCCGTGTCATCGTTCACCGCTGCGCCTATCTGCTGCGGGTCAGACGGGTCGACCCGCGCGCCATCCTCATCCTCTGCTACAACCGCAGTGCCGCGCTGGAGCTCAGGCGCCGGCTCGCCGCACTCGCCGGCGAGGACGCGCGCGGCGTCACCATCCAGACCTATCACGGCTTCGCCATGCGTCTCACCGGCGCCTCTTTCGCAACGCGCGAACAGGGCAACGGCCAACAGATGGACTTCGGCCAGGTGATCGACGAGGCGATCGCCCTGCTCGAAGGGCATGCCGATCTGCCCGGAATCGAGCCCGACGGACTGCGCGAACGCCTGCTTGCCGGTTATCGCCACATCCTGGTCGACGAGTACCAGGACATCGACGCCGCCCAATACCGCATGGTCGCGGCCATCGCCGGACGGTCTCAGGACACCCGAACCGATTCGGCGCGGCGATCGGACCCGGAACACGCACGACTGACCCTGCTCGCGGTCGGCGACGACGACCAGAACATTTATGCCTTCCGTGGCACCGATGTCGCCTTCATCCGTCGCTTCCAGGAGGACTACGACGCCCAGATCCACCATCTGGTCGAGAATTACCGCTCGACCCATCACATCGTCGCCGCCGCCAACGCGCTGATCGCACACAACCGCGACCGCATGAAGACCGACCAGGCGATCCGCATCGACCGCCAGCGCACGCATGATCCGGCCGGCGGACGCTGGGAGACGCTCGACCCGCACGGACGCGGTCGGGTCGAGGTGCTGGAACTGGAGGACGCCGCAAGCCAGGCCGGCGCGCTGGTCGAGCGCATCCAGCATCTGCGCGCGCTCGACGATGCCGACTGGTCGGACTTCGCGGTCCTGGCCTTCCGCCACGAAACGCTGCACCCCGTCCGCGCGCTCTGCGAGGAGGCCGGCATCCCCATCGCGTGGCGCCAGGAGCTGCCGCCCCTACACCGGATCCGCGAGATCGCCGCGTTCCTGGATCGGCTCAAGAAACAGGCACGCGCACGACTGACGATCGATACGCTCGAGGACTGGCTGCGGGATGGCGCAACGCCCTGGCACGGTCTTCTGCGCGGGCTGATTGCGGACTGGCGACTGGAGTCTGGCGGGATCCCCATGCCGGGCGCCCAGATCGCCGAATTCATCTACGAAACACTCGCCGAGCAGCGGCGCGAGCGCTCACTCGGCAGTGGCGTGATGCTCTCGACCCTGCACGCGGCCAAAGGGCTCGAATTCCCTCATGTGCTGATCGCCGACGGCAACTGGTCCGGCCATGCCATCGGCGAAGCGGAGCGGCGGCTTTTCTATGTCGGCATGACGCGGGCGGGCGCGACTCTAACGCTGGGACGCATTCCAAGCGGAGACAATCCGGATCCGAGCCTGTTCGCCGGGGACTGGCTCATCAGGACCCAGGTCGCGATCGAGCGGCCCCTCGAGTCGACGATCCGACGGCGCTATCGACTGCTATCCCCGGCAGACATCGACATCGGCTATGCCGGACGCCATCCAGAGAACGCCCCCGTCCATGCCCAACTGACCGCACTCGCGAGTGGCGACTGGCTTCAACCGTATGCCGAGCATCCCTACATGATGCTGCACGACCGCCACGGCAAACCTGTGGCCCGCCTGTCGAAACAGGCATCGGCCGAATGGCTGCCTCGCACGGAAGAGATCAAAGAGGTTCGGGTTCTCGCGCTATTGCAACGCCGAACCGACGACGGCAAACGCGAGTACCGCGACGCCTGTCGTTGCCAGTCCTGGGAATACCCGCTGATCGAATTGGTCTGGTAAACGCCGACGTGACCTATGCACGCATGCATCGCACCCAAGGTGCTGTCAGGCCAGCGTCAGGACAGGCCGATGGAGCCCTTCGGGTCACCCTTGCAGATAGCTCCCCAAATCGGTCGCACCGATCGGTCGGCTCTTCCAATAGCCCTGAAGGCACTCGCAGCCGCAGGATTCGACACAGTCCGCCTGAGCCTGGGTTTCGACACACTGACCCACGACCTGGATCCCGAGATTGCGTCCCATGGTCGCAATCGCGCTCACCAGTTGCTGATCGACGGGACTCTCGGGCAGGTCGCGAATGAAAACCGAATCGACCTTCAGGAGGTTGATCGGCAAATGTCTGAGCTGACTCAAGGCAGCGCTGCCGGCGCCGAAATGATCGATGGCGATCGAAACGCCCATCGCGCGCAAACGCTCGATCGAATCGACACCACCGTGCTTGGATCCGGTCATGATGTCCTCGGTGAATTCGAGACAGAGCCGCTCGGGCGGCAGCTGGGTTCGATCCAGGATACCCTCGAGCGCGTCGAAAAAACCCGAGTCGTTCAGATGGATGACCGAGAGATTGACGGAGACGAACGGCGCGTCCGCCAAACTCGGCCAAGCCATCGCCTCCAGACAGGCCTGTTCCAGAACCCAATTCCCGATGGCCACGATGGCCCCCGTCTCTTCCGCAAGCGGAATAAACTCGCCCGGCAGACAGATCCCAAGCGTCGGATGTTTCCAGCGCGGCAATGCCTCGATCCCAACAGGAGCCCGCGCACCAAAACGATGAATGGGCTGGTATTCCAGGATGAGTTCGCACCGCTCCAAGGCCAGGCCCAAACCATCCTCCAGACTGGCGTGTCTCAAGGCCCTGGAGTTCATGTCCGGACTGAAACGCAAAAACCCGTTGCGACCTTCGGCCTTGACTCGGTACATGGCGACATCGGCGCAGGACAGCAAACGCTCACCGCTGAGCCCATCGTCCGGATAGAGGGCGATACCGACACTGGCCGTGACATGATGAAGATGGCCATCCACGCTGAATGGCGCGGATAGACGCTCGACGACCTTGCGCGCGATGCACTCCGAAGTCTCGGGAGACGATTGCATCGGCAGCAGGATCATGAACTCGTCGCCGCCCAAACGAGCCACCGTATCCCCGGCGCGGCAGCAGGCGCGCAGTCGCTCGGCCGCCTCGCACAGCAGCGCATCGCCGGCCGAATGGCCTCGCGTGTCATTGACCTGCTTGAACTGATCCAGGTCCACGAACAGCAATGCGGCCCTGGCATTGGCTCGCCGTGCCTGGGCGATCGCCTGACTGAGTCGGTCGTTGGCCAACGCTCGATTCGGCAGACCAGTGAGCGGATCGTTGAGGGCCAACTGATGCAGCCGCTGTTCGGCGATACTCAGCTGATCCACCTGACGCGCCAGGATCAGGTTCTTGAGCGCGGCATTCGAAAGCCGCCCAGCAATCAGCGTGAGTGCCCTGACAATGCGCTCGAACCGATCGGGCGACATCCGAGTCACCTGGTCGAGCGCGGCCTTGTATTCGGTCACATCCACTCCGATCGTCTCGGCATAACGCATCGCCTCGTCCTCGTCGACGGGCCCACAGATCACCTGCCCGATCAACCAGGTTCCGACATGCCTCTGCCCCAGCATGATGCGACATCCTGCATCCGTCAGCCCACCGCTCAGACACTGCCAAATGATCGGCTCCTCGCCATTGGCAGAACCAAACAGCGCATCCGAGCGCATGCAGTTGGCGAAACCGATATCGGACTTACGAATGAGCTCAGCGCATAACCGACAGAAATTGCTCGGCCGCGTAAAGGGCCGACCATCGGGGTAGGTGATGATCGAAGCGACGTCGGTCGCCGCCGCGAAGGCGTCCTGAAATTGCTGCGCCTCTTCCCGATCCAAGATGTCATCAAGGCGAAGGTCATCGGGAAGCAATTCCAGCGAAGACTCGGCAATCGCCCGCAGATCGACGGACCAACCCTGTAAGGTCTGCGCTTCCCCGATTATCGAGGTCTTATCATCCATACCGAGACACCCTCCCTTGTCATGATGTCCAACAACAGCGAATCGCGGCCCTCATCCCTAAAGACGAACCGCTGTGCAAATCATTCTGAGATCGATCAAATCGAAGCCTGCGCCTTTGCCGTCACGGCAGACTGGGCGCATGATACTTCGGAGCAAAAAGCGCGATGCGACACGCCGACCGACGGCTGCACCTTGTGTCGCCTCTCCTCACCCGTCGCCAACCAACCGCACGGAGTCTCAGCCGCGATGAGCCGATCCCTCTCTCAGCGCATCCTGATCCTGACGCCGCTCGCAGCAATGACCTTGGCCAGCGTAGCCGGTTGCTCCAGCTTGCAACCGCCCCCTATGATGCCAAGCTATCCGGCCCCGGTCGGTGGTTCCGACGGGGTATCCTGGGAACTGGATAGCAAGTGCCGAGGCCAGGCCTATCGCCTGGCCGAACAAGCCAGACGCTCGAACATCAACCGCGAGGTGGGATATACGCTGATCGGCATTGCGGCCGGGGTCGCCATCGGCAGCGCGCTGTCCTACGACGTGGAGCCGCGCTACCCGCCGGGTCGCCGCTATCACTGGCATCATGGCGGCTATCCCTATACCGGTTACCGCCGCGATTACCGGGGAGCGGGTGGCGTCGCGGGGGCGGCAACCGGCGCCGTGCTGAGCCAGAGCGCCATGCGAGATCCACAACGAGTTTACGACGTCGTCTACGAGAATTGCATCCGTAATAACTGGGGGTATGGTCAATAACACAACCGGGATACAGTGAGATCTCCTGAGCGACTTCCCGGGTGGCAGCGCACCGTTGCACGCCGAACGCTCGGTCCAAACCTGTAAACTGTCCGCCCCTCGCACTCTCGACGCCCGTGACGCCATGACAGACACCCCGAATCCAATGCACAAAACCCCAATAGCGAACGACCCATTCGCCAACGCAGAAAGCCACTTCGTCGAAGTTGGCGACTTCCAGCTCCATTACAAGCGGCTCGGATCCGGCCCACGGCTTATCCTGCTGCTGCACGGCAGCTTTCTCAGTCTCAGATCCTGGAGGCACATCATCGCCCCCTTGGCCGAGACGGCGACCCTGGTCGCCTTCGACCGCCCAGTCTGCGGCCGCACCTCACGCCCGCTTCCGCGCGGCAAGGGCCCCTCGCCCTACGCCGCCGAATCACAGGCCGATCTGGTCGCGGATCTAATCACCGCGCTCGGTTTCGAGAAGGCCATCCTGATCGGTCACTCGACCGGAGGAACGGTGTCGGTCCTCACCGCGCTGCGCCACCCGGAGCGGGTCGAGGGACTGGTGCTGGTCGGCGCCATGATCTTCAGCGGCTATGCGACGAGCGAGGTTCCCAAACCGGTACTCGTGGGCATGCGCGCACTTAAGCCGCTGTTCTGGCGCTTCATGCGCTTTCTCATCGGCCGACTCTACGATCCAGCCCTGAAAAAGTTCTGGCACGGGCCCGAAGGCTTCCCCGAGGCGGATCTCGCCGCCTACCGGGCCGACTTCATGCAAGGCCCCTGGGGCCAAGCGTTCTTCGAGCTCTTCCTCGCCAGCCACAAGCTCGACCTCGACCCGCGACTGCCGGAAATCGCAATCCCGACACTGGTCGTCACCGGAGATCACGACCGGGCCGTCCCAGCGGAAGAGAGCCGTCGGCTCGCGGCCCGACTGCCCCAGGCGGAGCTGGCCGTCATCCCGGAATGCGGTCATATGCCTCACGAGGAGACCCCCGAGGCGTTCTTGGAGGCACTGAATCCCTATCTGCGACGCCTTGGCCTCATGGGCTGAGCCCAGCCCGTCTCGCGCCCCCTGTTCGTACGCCGGAACCGCCCGATGAGATTGAGTCGCCTTTCGATCTTTTTTTCCGGCGTCTTTCTCCTGGCGCTCGGCCTCAGCGGCAGCGTCAGTCTGCTGGTGTGGAAGGCCAACGCACGCCTCGAACAGACCCAGGAGCAGCGCCAAAACGCCTTGAGACTGGTCGAACAGCTGCGCCAGGAATCCGAGCTGCTGGCACGCCTTGTCGGCCTCTACGCCAATTCGGGCGAATCGCGCTTTTTGCTCTATTACTACGACATCCTGGGCATCCGCGAGGGCGACAAGCCCGCGCTGGATGTGCCGAATCCGGCCATCCATTGGGAGCAGGTGATTGCGGGCGATCGCTCCTATGCCGTCGCGGACAAGGGGCGTCGCCAATCCATGGGCGAGCGCATGCGCTCGCTCGGATTCAACGCGCGCGAGCTGACCGCACTCGAACAGGTCTTCGCGGCGAACGAGGCACTCAAGCAGATCGAGCAAATCGCCTTCGCCGCCACCCAAGGACTCTACGACCCCAAGACGCGCGCATTCGTCTCGGACGGCGTGCCCAACCGCACCTTCGCCCGCGAACTGATCAACAGCCGAACCTACAACCGGCGCCGCCTGCAGCTTTCGGAGTCGATCGAGGAGCTGATGGCCCTGGTCGACCAGCGCACCGGCGCCGAGCTGCTCAGCGCCCGATCGCATATGCGAGACTGGATCATCGCCTCGGTGGTTGGCTTCCTGGCCATGATCGTCCTGAGCGCCATCGGGCTGCTGGGACTCAACCGCTACGTGCTGCGCCCCGTGCAGCAACTGCGCTCGGTCGCAGGAGAACTGGCCGAGGGTCGTTATGAGACGCGGGTCGGGACCATGGGCGGTGTCGAGGAGCTGGAGGTGCTCGGACGCATTCTCGACGAGATGGCGCGCGCGATGTCAGCGGATCTCAATCAGCGCGAGGCGGTGCAGCACGCGCTTGAGTCGGCCAAAAAGCACGCCGAGGCGGCAACGCTGGCCAAAAGCCGATTCCTTGCCAACATGAGCCACGAGATCCGCACCCCCATGAACGCGGTGATCGGCATGCTCTATCTGGCCCTCGGCACACCGCTCACACCTCAGCAGCGCGACTATCTGACCAAGGCCCGAGGAGCGGCCAAATCGCTGCTTGGCATCCTCAACGATATCCTGGATTCCTCCAAGATCGAGGCCGGGCGCTTGGAGTTGGATCTCGGTCCCTTACAGCTCGAACAGGTCATCGGCGAGGCGTTGCTGCTGGTTCAGCAGCGCGCACAGGAAAAACAGATCGAGCTGCTGTTCGATGCCCGAGGTCTCTGGACGATCCGACAGGGCGGCGAACTGATCGGGGATTCACTGAGGCTGCGCCAGGTTCTGACCAACCTCCTGTCGAACGCGGTCAAGTTCACCCACTCGGGTCACGTCCGACTCACACTCGAATGGGTCAGCGAGGACGCCGACGGCGTGACGCTGCATGTCGCCGTCGAGGACACAGGTATCGGCATGACGAGCGAGCAGATGGATCGCGTCTTTGGGGAATTCATTCAAGCGGACGGATCAACCACACGCCAGTACGGAGGCACCGGACTGGGATTGGTCATCTCGCAGCGTCTGATCGAAATGATGGGCGGACACATTGAGGTCAGCAGCACACCGGGCCAAGGCTCGACCTTCGCGTTCGAACTGACCTTCGCGCGCGCGCCCGGAGACACGAGACCCCAGTCGCACCTACCCGCGATCACGAACCTACGCACCCTTGTCGTGGACGACTACCCCGAGTCCCGAACCGTTTTGCGCGGTCTGATGGAATCGCTCGGCATCCAGCGCGTCGACGACTGTGTCGACGGCCCCAGCGCCTTGGAGCGCATCACGGCCGCCTGGTCGCAAGACGATCCCTACGAACTGCTCATCCTCGACTGGCTGATGCCCGGCATGGACGGCGGCGACGTGCTGCGTAGGCTCAGCGAGCGCCAGATCCCGCCACCGCGCTTCACCTTGGTCGTCTCGGCCTACGATCTTGGCGGTCTACGCGAACGCGCCGAACAGCTGGGCGCCAGCGACTTCATCACCAAGCCGGTCATGCCTCGCGTATTGTGCGAGCGGCTGAGACAGCTCACCGACGGCGATGAACCGGACGAAATCTGGCTGCCGATGACCTCACTGATGTCCATGACAGGCATGCGCGTGCTGCTGATTGAGGACAATCCGCTCAATCAGCAACTTGCCGTCGCACTGATGCAGACGCAAGGGATCGAGGTCGAGGTGGCCGACCAGGGGATGGAAGCGATCGAATGCCTGGATGCCAAAGCGCCGGACCATTTCGATCTGGTGCTGATGGACCTGCAGATGCCCGTCCTCGATGGCTATCAGACCACGACGCGATTGCGCGCCGATCCGCGCTACGTCGATCTGCCCATCATCGCCATGACGGCGCACGCCATGCCGGAGGAGCGCGAACGCGGACTGGGGCTCGGCATGCAAGGCTATCTGGCCAAGCCCTTCGATCCGCGTGAACTCTACGCCATTCTCGCGCGCTACCGCCCAGACGCGCGGACCCTTCATGCGCCGGAGACCCCGGATTCCTCCTCACGCTCCGCACAGCAGGCGCTGCCCCCCATTCCCGGCCTGAACCATGCCCAGGGACTGGCCAGCACATCCGGCGATCGGCGCCTCTATCTGAATCTCCTGAGCGGTTTCCATCGTCAGTTCAAGGATGCCTCAATCGAACTTGGGCGTTTCCTGGACCGTGGCGACTGGGAAGAAGCGGTTCGTTACGCCCACACCCTGAAGGGACTGGCCAACACGCTCGGCATGGACGAAGTCGCATCGACTGCGGAAAACCTGGAACAATCGTCGAGACGACAAGACCTTGCGACCTATACCCAACTGCAATCGCTCGACCGTATCCTTTCCCCTCTGATCGAGAGGATTGCGGAGCTGAGCGAAGCAGCTCATCCATCCGAGAATCCAACCACCACACCATCGGTCGAAACAGCACTGGGGTTGACCGCCCAGATCAACCATCTGCGCCAGCTGCTGGCCGAAGGCGACGCCGAGGCCTGCGACCTCTGGTCTCAACAATCATCCAGACTCGCACACATCATCCCCCTCCCGACCCTGCAACGCATTGAGCAGGCCGTCGAACACTACGACTTCGACAAGGCACTGCATCTGCTAGAAACGCTGGACACCGAGGCATTGCGAGACACCGAGGAACGAATCTGAACAATGGCGCCGACACGCCTTAACCGCCCCACCATCCTGCTCGTCGACGACACACCAGCCAATCTCAGCCTGCTGGCACAGATCCTCAAGTCCGACTACCGGGTCAAGATGGCCAACAACGGCCAGCGCGCGCTCGACCTGGCCGACACCGCACCACCGGACATCATCCTCTGCGATGTGATGATGCCGGGGATGAGTGGCTTCGAGGTTTGCCGACGACTCAAGACCAATCCCCGTACCGCGCGCGTCCCCGTCATTTTCATCACCGCCGCCATGGATGTCGACGACGAACGGATCGGCTTCGAGGTCGGCGCGGTCGACTACATCCACAAGCCCATCACCCCGCCGATCGTACTGGCGCGCGTCAAAACGCATCTTGAAATCAAGCGCTCACGGGATTTCATGGAAGACCAAAGCGCCTGGCTGCAGCAGGAGGTGGCACGACAGGTCGACCAGGTGGTCCAGCTCCAGGCCGCCTCCATCCATGTCATGATCTCGCTGGCCGAGTTCCGAGACGAGGAGACCGGCAACCATATTCGGCGCACACAGGAATACGTCCGGCGTCTCGGCGGCTGGATGCTGACCAACGGACTGCACGCCGAGAGCCTCACGCCCAAAAGCCTGGATCAAATCACCCAGACCGCACCACTGCACGACATCGGCAAGATCGCCATCCCGGACCACATCTTGCTCAAGCCGGGGCGCCTGACCCCAGAGGAATTCGCCATCATGCAGACACACACGACGCGCGGCGACGAAATCCTGGAGCGGGCACGCAAATCCATGGGTAGAAACAATCCACTGCTGATCTATGCCTCCCAGATCACCCGCCATCACCATGAGCGTTGGAACGGAACCGGCTATCCCGATGGTCTGCGCGGAGAAGACATCCCTCTGTCCGCGAGGCTCATGGCGGTGGCGGACGTCTATGACGCGCTCCGTTCCACACGCCCCTACAAAAGACCCTTTTCGCACGCCGAATCCGCGCGTTTCATCCGGGAGGGACGGGGAGAGCATTTCGACCCGAAGGTGGTGGATGCCTTCGAGGCATTGGAAGGCGAATTCGCCGAAATCGCCGCGCAACTGGCGGACGACTGAGTGAACGGCACGCGCACCCCCGCGAGACGCGATTCGCCCCCCGGCACAGACGCGACGCCGAGCCGACTCGCCCTCGCACTGCTCCCGTGCCTGGTCTTCAGCCTGCCGGTCCAGGGTGAAGCGGTGTTCTCGGGATTCGCCACGCTTGGCGGAGCCATCTCGGACCAGGACTTCATCTATCAGCGATTCGTCGATAACCGGGGCACAGTCAACCGGGACTGGCTGCTCGGACTCCAGCTGGAGGCACCGATCACCGATGCCTGGAGCCTCACCAACTCCAAGCGGGTTCCCGGATCACTGCCAAACGCCGATGACATCAACGCGATCCAAACGCTGAGGGCCGATCTGCTCGGCGCCTTGGACCAGCAGTCCCTAGCACTCGGAACCGCCTACAGACTCTCGGCAACCAGCATGCTGAAGGCGGAATGGATGCAGGTGCGGACCGGTCGCGTCTCCAGTTTCCTCGACGCCCCGGCGGGAGAGGACAGCGGTGGACGTCAGGTCAACGTCTTGGCGCTCTCCTACAGCCTCGCATTCTGAGGGGGTCGAGATGCGCATCCCGATCAATCTGCTTCTACTCTGGGCGTTTCCAGCAATGGCGGCCCCGACCATCATCGGCCACGCAGGGCTGGCGCCACTGGACCCGACGACGGTCCAGCGCATCTATACGGGCAGGGTCGTCGAGTTGAAGGGAACGCACGTCACACCCATCAATCTGCCACCCGGACACCCCGTGCGTGACCGCTTCCTGCACCTCTATCTCGATCAGGACGAGGACGCGTACACCGGCTACTGGACGGTCCGGCGCTATGTCGGCAAGGGTTCGCCACCGTACGAGGTCGCAACCCCAGCCGAGGTGCTGCGCTTCGTCTCCAAGACAGCCGGCGCCATCGGCTATGTCGACGAGACCGACCTGCCGCCGGACGTCAACGTACTGCTGCGACCGCCGCCATGAGCACGAAAAACCTCGACATATTGCCTCGGGCCGTGCATCTCGACCGAGATATCTGCTCCCGATCAGAGACCGCCGAGCGGCGCGAATGGTGGCTGACCAACGGCCGGGGCGGCTATGCTGGAGGCACGCTCACCGGAACATTGGCCCGTGGCTACCACGGCCTGCTGACGGCCGTGCTGCATCCGCCACTCGGACGCGTCCTGGTCCTCGCCAAGGCCGACGCGACCCTGGTGGACTCCGAGGGTGCCTGGCCGCTCGGCACCAACCGCTGGAGCGACGGCCGCGTCACCCCGAAGGGCGATGTCCAACTCGACGGCTTCAGGCTGCTCGGCCGCATGCCGGTATGGCGTTATGCCATCGGAAGGCGACGGATCGAGCAGCGCATCTGGATGGATCGCGACGCCGACCGGGTCCATCTGGCCTGGCGGCTGAACGACCCGGATGCATCCGCTCCCGCCCGACTCGACATCGAGCTGCTGGTCAACGGCCGCGATCACCATTGCGTCAGCCAGCCCGACTCGATCGAGCCCCAGATCGTCGCGGAGGACGGCGCATTGCGCCTAGAGTACGCGGACGGCTTCCGGCTGCGTCTCGTCGCCCAGGGCGGCGCTATCGAGCCAGATGCCACCTGGATCGACGGTTTCCATCTGGCGCTGGAGGAAGAGCGTGGACTGCAGAGCCGCGACGCACACCTGCGCGCCGGAATCGCACGACTGGACCTCGCACCCGAAACCTGGGTTGGGATCAGCGCCGAAGCCGAGCCGATCGAGACCCACTCTCGCCACCCAAGACCGCTCAAAACGGATCTCGACGTCTCGATGGCCAATCATCTGGAGCGCGACCGCGCGCTCCTGGAGCAGGCCGATCGCAATGTCCCGGAGCTGATGGACGCGCCGCCCTGGATCCGCCAACTCATCCTCGCCGCCGACAGCTTCCTCATCGCCCGCCCGATAGAGGATATGGCGGACGGCACATCGGTCATCGCCGGCTACCCCTGGTTCGGTGACTGGGGCCGCGACACCATGATCGCCCTTCCCGGACTCACTCTGGCCACCGGACGCCACGCGATCGCTCGACACATCCTCGCCACCTTAGCCCGCTTCATCGACGGCGGACTCTTGCCCAACTGCTTCCCAGGAGCCGGCGAATCGCCCGCCTACAACAGCGTCGACGCCGCACTCTGGTATATCGAAGGCTGGCGCGCCTATGTCGAGACGACCGACGACGAAGCGAGTCTGGTCGAGTTCTATCCGACGCTGGCCGGAATCATCGATGCCTATCGTCGGGGAACGCATCACGGAATCAGCATGGACCCAATGGATGGACTCATCCGTGCCGGCGAATCGGGACTCCAGCTCACCTGGATGGACGCCAAGGTCGACGACTGGGTAGTGACGCCCCGAACCGGCAAACCGGTCGAGGTCAACGCGCTCTGGTACAACGCGCTGGTCGCCATGCGGGGCTTTGCCGAACGGCTCGGTCGCGACCCCGCGCCATACCAGGAACTCGCCGAGCGCGCGGCGAACGGCTTTCGACGCTTCGTCAGACCGGATGGACGAGGTCTGCTCGACCTCCTCGACGGACCGAACGGCGACGATGCCAGTCTGCGTCCGAACCAAGTCTTCGCCGTCAGCCTGACGGCCTCACCCCTGACCCCAACCGAACGATCGACGGTGGTCGAGATCTGCGAGCGCCTGCTGCTCACGCCCTATGGACTGCGCTCGCTTGCACCGGACGATACGCGCTACCGAGGCCGCTATCTGGGCAACGTGCGTGAACGGGATGGGGCCTATCATCAGGGAAGCGTGTGGTGCTGGCTGCTCGGACATTTCGCCCTGGCCCAGTATCGGGTCACGGGCGATGCCGAACGCGCGCTCGCCCTGCTCGAACCGCTGGCCGATCATCTGAGCGACGCCGGACTCGGCAGCCTCGGCGAACTCTTCGACGGCGATCCGCCGCACGCGCCACGCGGTACACCGCTCCAAGCCTGGTCGGTCGCCTGCACGCTGGAGGCCTGGTGGCGGCTCGCGCCTCGGCGATAGACACGGCCAAGCGCCAGGCCCATTGACTCCAGGCGACACGGCGGTTATCGACACACCGCTTGTGCTATCCTTCGCGCCCTCCCGTGCACCGAAACTCTTGGGAAAATAATCCCACATCGCCAAGGCACGCGCCTTTTGCGACGGGTTCTCGGGACCGAAACGCTACTGGCCTTCATCGACAGGCCGCGCGACGACCATCCCAACCGACCCGCCCCAGGCCACGACGCCACGTCCCCAGTGCTGGGTCCGAGGCCGCGTCTGGCTGTCGATCGAATGCATAAGAACCGACGAGGAAGCTGCTCATCATGCATCACCCATTGCTGAAACCCACGCTCGCCCTGGTGGTGGGCGGATCCCTACTGACCGGGGTCCTCTTCGCCGAGGAGCCCGTCACCAACGCCGACGAGCCGCAGCCCGTCGCGGAACAGACTCCAGCGTCCGCGCCACACTGGGTGCGCGTCGAGCGCCGCAACCTCGGCGGCAACACCACGGTCGGCGGAACCATCGTGCCCCTGGAGGAGATCACCTTCACCGCCCAGCTGCCAGGTGGCGTCGATCTCATCGCCGGCAACGAGGGCGACTTCTTCAAAAAGGGCGCGGTGCTCGCCGCGCTCGATCCGGCCGGGCTGCGCGCCCAGCGCCAGGCCGCCATCGCCGCCATCGCCAACGCCCAGGCCGCCTACCGCAACGCCGAGGTTCAGTTCCAGCGCGAGCGCGAGGATCCGACCCCGCAGCAGGGCAACATGATGAGCCAGATGATGCCCATGCCCTTCTTCGGGGGGAACCAGGAGACCGGTGTCACACGCAGCGCCACCCTGCACCAGTACGGCACCCAAATCGAGCAGGCCCAGGGCGCGCTGGTCGCCGCCCAGGCACAGCTGCGCGAGATCGACGCCAAGCTGGCGGACACCAAGAGCATCGCCCCCTTCGACGGCTACATCACCCACAAGCATGTGAACGCCGGCGACACCGTCCAGCCCGGTCAGCCGCTGCTGAGCTTCGCCAACATGGACCAACTGCAGCTCCAAGCCGATGTACCGACCCGGCTCTCGGCGCCGTTGCAGCCCGGCTTCATCACCCGCGTCAAGCTCGACGACCCCAAACAGACCGTGATCGCGGCCCGCGTCGCTCAGGTCTTCCCCATGGCCGATCCCACCCGCCACACGGTTCGGGTCAAGCTCGATCTGCAGGAAGGCGCCCCGGCCAAGGCCGGCATGTACGCCGAACTGCTGATCCCGCAACCCGATAGTGGGCAGGAATCGCCGCCCGTGATCCCAGTCGACGCCGTCCTCTATCGCGGCGGACTGCCGATGGTCTATGTCCTAGACGCAAACGACCAACCACGCCTGCATCTGCTGCGGCTCGGCGAACAGTACGGAAACACCGTCAGCGTGCTGACCGGTCTTCGGGGCGGCGAGCGCATCCTGATCGAGCCGCCCAAGGCCACCCAGAACTGAGGCGCATGGATTTCTGATCCGGCACCGACCACGGCTCCGGGCCGCCGCGCGCACGCTCTCACGGGCCTCGCCCTCAGCGAGCGCGCGCGGCACCGTCACGCCGTCATCCATTCCGCCCACAGCAACCTGAATCCAGAGACATCGCATGTCCGATACCATCGCCACGCCGTCCGGACACGGACGCAAGCTCGGCCTGGCCGGTCTCACCGCCAAGGCATTCATCCATTCGCCCCTGTCGCCGCTGCTCTTCTTCGCCATGCTCGGCATGGGCATCCTCGGCCTGCTCTCGACACCGCGCCAGGAAGACCCGCAGATCTCGGTCCCCATGATCGACGTCTTCGTCCAATATCCGGGCGCCTCGACCGAGCAGGTCGGAAGCCTCGCCGTAGAACCGTTGGAGCGGCTGCTCTCCGAGATCCCAGGCGTCGATCACGTCTATTCGGCGAGCGAGCGCGAACAGGGCATCATCACCGTCCAGTTCGATGTCGGCGAGCAGATGGGGCCATCCCTGGTCAAGGTCCACGACAAGCTCCAGGCCAACCGACAGGTCCTGCCACCCGGCGCACTGACCCCGGTGGTCCGACCCAAGGGCATCGATGACGTCCCTGCGGTCACCTTGACCCTCTGGTCCGACGAGATCGACGACGCCGCGCTGCGCGCGCTCGGGGCCAAGCTGCTCCAGAGCCTGTCGCAGATCCCAGACGTCGGTCAGGGCTTCGTGGTCGGCGGACGTCATGAACAGATCAGGGTCGAGGTCGAGCCCCAGCGTCTGGCCGGATTCGGCGTGACCCTGGATCACATCGCCAACACCATCCGCACCGCCAACGCCGAGCGGCGCACCGGCGACGCCGAGTCCAACGAGCAGCATCTGACCGTCTACACCGGCGCCTTCCTGCAGAGCGCCTCCGACGTCGAGCGTCTCATGCTCGGCACCTACAAGGACGCGCCCGTCTATGTGCGCGATGTCGCCAAGGTCAGTCTGGAGCCCGAGGAGTACAGCAAACAGGTCAACTATTTCACCGGCCCCAGCTATCCGGGGGTCGCGAAAGCCGACGGCATGCCAGCGGTGACTATCGCCCTGGCCAAGAAGGAAGGCAGCAATGGGGTCACGGTGGCCGACGCCATACTGGAGAAGGTGGAACACCTCAAGGGTCAGTTGATCCCGGACAACGTCCACATCGAGGTCACCCGCGACTACGGTCAGACCGCCAACGACAAGGTCAACGAACTCATCTTCAAGCTGTTCGTCGCCACCGGGGCCGTGACCCTGCTGGTGCTGCTGGCGCTCGGGGTCAAGCCGGCGATCGTGGTCACACTGGTCATCCCGGTGGTGCTGCTAATGACGGTCTTCCTGGCCTGGATCCTGGGCTACACCATCGACCGGGTCAGTCTCTTCGCGCTCATCTTCTCGATCGGCATCCTGGTCGACGACGCCATCGTGGTGATCGAGAACATCTACCGGCGCTGGCTGATGAAGGGCGAGACGGATACGGACACCGCCGTCGCCGCCGTCGCCGAGGTCGGCAACCCGACCATCATCGCCACGCTCACGGTGGTCGCGGCCCTGCTGCCGATGGGCTTCGTCTCCGGTCTGATGGGACCCTACATGGAACCGATCCCGGCGCTGGGCTCCGTCGCCATGGTCTTCTCGCTGTTCGCCGCCTTCGCCTTCACGCCCTGGCTGGCGATGCGCATCAAGCCGAGCCTGTCTGCGCTGAAGAAGGCCGAGGCCCGCGAGCACAAGACCGCCGAGACGCTGGAACGTTTCTTCCGTGGTCTGCTGCTACCGCTGATCGAGCGCAAGCCGTTGGGCTATGGATTCCTCCTGGCCCTGATCGGCGCCTTCTTCCTCTCCTGCGGGCTCTTCTACGCCAAGGCGGTCGCCTTCAAGATGATGCCCTACGACAACAAGCCCGAATTCAGCGTGGTGCTGAACATGCCCGAGGGCACGGCGCTCGGCAAGACCGCCAACACCGCCCGGCTGCTGGCCGAGAAGGTGCGCGAGATCCCAGAGGTGGTCGCCATCCAGACCTATGCCGGCACCGCCAAGCCGTTCGACTTCAACGGCATGGTGCGGCACTACTATCTGCGCCAGAAGCCCTGGCAGGGCGAGGTCCAGGTCCAGCTCACCGACAAGCACGCGCGCGAGCGCTCCAGCCACACGATCGCGCTCCAGGCCCGCGAGTTGCTGACCCCATTGGCACGTGAGGCCGGCGCCCGCATCACGGTGGTCGAGATGCCACCGGGGCCGCCGGTGCTGCAATCGGTCGTCGCCGAGATCTACGGCCCCGACGCTGCTACCCGGCGTCAGGTCGCGACCGATATGACCCGTCTCTTCGAGCAGGTCGACAGTCTGGCCGACGTCGACAACTACATGCAGGAGCCCTTCGAGATGCTGCGCTTCGAGGTCGACACCGACAAGGCGGTGCGTCTAGGCATCTCTGTCGACACCGTCATCCGCAACCTCGACATGGCGCTCGGCGGCTTCAAAGTCGGTGACGTCAAGCGCGGCAGCCTGCTGGAGCCGACCTTCATCACCATCGAGGTGCCGCTGGCGATCCGCGCCAACCTGACCCGTCTGGCCGACCTGCCGATCCCGGCCGGAAACGGTTACACGGTACCGCTCACCGAGCTCGGCGCCTTCGTCAAGACGCCCCAGGATCCGATCGTCTACCACAAGGATCTGCGTCCGCTCGAATACGTGGTCGGCGATGCCGTCGGCAAGCTGGGCGCCCCGCTCTATCCCATGATGGAGGTCGAGGATCTGCTCGCCGACTACGAAACGCCGGACGGCGTGACCCTCTCGGGCACCCTGTTCAGCGGCGCGCCGCCCGACAACGGTCAGTCCGGGTTCGAGTGGGGCGGCGAATGGACCGTGACCTACGAGACCTTCCGCGACATGGGTCTGGCCTTCGGTGTGGCGCTGGTGCTCATCTACATGCTGGTGGTCGCCGAGTTCGGCAATCTGGTCACGCCCGGCGTCATCATGGCCCCGATCCCGCTGACCCTGCTCGGCATCGTGCCCGGCCACTGGCTGCTCGGCGCCGACTTCACCGCCACCTCCATGATCGGCTTCATCGCCCTGGCCGGCATCATCGTGCGCAACTCCATCCTGCTGGTGGACTTCTCCATCGAGGAGGTCGCGCGCGGACAGAGCGTCACCGAGGCCGTCATCAACGCCTGCAAGGCGCGCACGCGCCCCATCCTCATCACGGCGCTGGCCCTGGTGGCCGGATCGAGCGTCATCCTCACCGACCCCATCTTCCAGGGCATGGCCATCTCACTGCTGTTCGGCGTGCTGGTCTCGACGCTCCTGACCCTGGTGGTCATCCCCCTGGGGTGCGTCAGCGCGGGCAAATACCTGACACGGAGCAAGATCGCGTAACCACCACCGGCATCCCATGCCGGCCCAGAATGTCGCCGCACCATTCCGGTGCCACGACTTGAACGTCGTGGCCCGGATGACCCGAACTGCGATGTTCTGTCGCCTCTACTCCGAGGACTGAAGTGGCATCGAGAACGCTGGCTCTTGGTTTGTCGTAGCGCTGGATGCCGGCCAGCGGTCAAGCTCAATGGTTTGAGTCGGAAAGGCAAATTGGACGCCAAGGCTGTCAGCCAGATGCAGGATATCGCCCAGCACCTGCTGGCGGTCCACCAGCTCCTTTGACCAATCCGGTACCTGCAAGAAGAAATAAACCATGATTTCCAGGCTGTGCGAACCCAGATCGTGCAGGACGACATGGAAGTAGTCTTTGCGCGTCGTGGGATGCTCTCGAATGATCCCTTTGATGCCCTCGATAAAGGCTTCGATCTGCGCAGGCTTGGTGTCGTAGCGGATATTGAGCCGGGTATAAACCCGCCTGTAAGTTCGCTGCCCCATGTTGTCGACCACCGCGTTTACCGTGGTGGCGTTCGGGATCGACAACAGAGAATCGTAGAAGGTACGGATGCGCGTACTGCGAAAACCGATGTCTTCCACCGTGCCCTCGTCACTGCCGATCTTAATCCAATCGCCAGTCCGAAACGGCCGGTCGAGCATGATCGCCAGCGAACCGAGCACATTCGCGAGTGTCTCCCGCGCGGCCAGCGCGACGGCAAGACCGCCGACCCCGAGACCGGTTATCACCGAGTAGGCCGGCAGCCCGAGACGATCGGCGCCTTCGATGACAAGCCCGGCCAATGCAACAAAGGCCAACAGCTTGAACCCCAGGCGCAGCAACTGACTGTCGATGCCGCGCGGCCGCAAACGGCGGGAACGGACAATCAGCTCCGGGATTTGCGTCAGCACCAGCACGGTCACCCAGCCAATCAGCACATCCAGGACGACGATAAAGGCATCCTTGGTGAAGATCAGCACGCCGCCGGTAAAATTGACAATCTGATCGAAGAAATACTCGACCCCAGCCGCCACCACGATGGCGAACAGCAGCGCTAGAATGGTCGCGCGTCGCGATGGCGGAGTGGTGGCGCGGCTTTTATCGGCGTGCCGAGCAGCACGATACAGAACCAGGATCAAGCCCACGGCGAGCGCACCGGCCAGCAAACCACCAAACCACTGCCACAGCGTCTGCCCGAACAGTTCCCAACCCAGCCAGCGCGGCACATTCTGACTCCAACTCAGGCTCAGACCCGGCCCTGGCGTCATACTGTAGGCGGCATAAATCCTAGGCGTGGCGTCTGGGCGATACGGCAGGTGGGCGATGCGCTCGTAAAAATCCGCTGCGTTGTCGACCGTAGCCGGCGAAAACAGCCACTCTCCGGTATGCGACCCATCCTCGACTCGGGCGATGACGATCTCTGTATTCGGCAGGCGCCACTTTTTCAGTGCTCTGGAATTGACTTCGGCCTTGTCTGGTATCTGTTCGAGCGGCGGTAACTCGATGCGGTCGATAATTTCCTTCAGATGCAGTGCCGCCTCAATGCCGATGCTGTCGCGAATGCTCTCGGGCTCTTCGCTCAGATTCAGGGTACGCAGCGCCCGTCGCAGCAACACGACGGTGTCCTTGGTGTGCGAATCAGACGAGTCGGCGAGCCTGTAGGCCTGGTTCAGATTTCGCCGCAGACTGTCCAGGGTTGCGCGCGGGCTGGAAACGTCCGGAGGACGCAGCGGATGTTGAGCCGGCGTGGATTCGGCTGTCCCCGCGACTGCCGCCGCACCGCTCAGCAGCCAAGCGACCATGAGCGCCATCGTTAATGTAACGAGAGAAAGACCCGCGCGACGCAACGCCTGCGCCTCGATATCACGAGCCCTCGGAGGACATGGCTTAAAGTCCATTGTTTGCCCCTGGTCAGCTTGGGTTAAAACCATTGCTCACAGTTGTTCACATTGCGCCAATTTCAACAATCGCTCCGAAGAGGCCGTCGACACCGCAGAAGCCGCTCGTCTTGAACGATCTCATTGATCGATAAGACATCATCCAACAACAGCGTCCCGTCTTGCTACCGTCGCTGGTGTCACTGAAAGGCATGGCGGGCGCAGGCGCACCATCGTCCGGTTCGCCGACCCGATTCAGGGAACCGCCAGCCCCGTGGACAGTTAGGCGTCCTCCAGACTTTGCCGGAAGGAAAAGACGCAGCTCTCGCCCTGCGATGCGTTCCGGCACTCGTGCCCTATGAAGAGTGACGCGAGGTCATAGGTATCGAGCAGCCCGGTGATCGTTCCCTTGAGAAAGTCGCAGGTTTCCTCGCGATGCCCCTTGCCCTTCAAGTCGATCCGGTTGTCGGTGATCAGCAACGCATTGCCGTCCAATCGTAGCGTCGCCATCGGAGACAGGGCCGGGATCAGCAGGTCCGTCATCGCATCGGAGAGTTTGGTCGGAGCCTTGTCGGGCTTGACCTGTCGCGCCAGATAGCCGCCGAACCCCCGACCCAGCTCGATCGCGCGCTCACGGCGGCTGTCCGGTGGGATGGCGGTCAGGATCTCGTTGAATCGACCGTCGAGCCTCGGATAACGGCTAAGCAGAGAGAAGATCAGCATCCGGTCGCGGATGGCCGCGTCACCGGATTCGGGGACGAATTCGGGCTGTGTCTTCTGCTTTGCCTTGATCGATGTCTCGGCAGTGGGCTGGGGCTTCGCAGGCGCCAGATCACCGGCCTGGGCCAAAGAGAGTACCCCCTGGATCTCCGAAACCTGGTGCCAGATATCCTCATCGGAGACCTGGGCGCCCATGACCTCGAGCACCATGAACCGATCGCCGTCCGGGCTTTCTTTGAACCCCCGTTTGGTGGTCAGGATGCCGATTTGCTTGAGGCGTTGCACGGTCCGCAGCTGGATACCGGCCGCAGACGAGATGCGAAAGACGAGTTCGCGCTTCAAAATCGTGTCCTCCATTTCTTATTCTTTCTCGTTCCCGAACGACCCGCTCTTCGGAGCAAACGCTTCCCAGGCAAGCCCAGTCCGGCGTCCGGTCCCTGGACGCCCCCCTACCCGAAGATGTTATATGGCGCCACTGTCGGCGTCGTCGGTCCGGTGACTCATCGCCGCAAGTTGATCACAGGCGACCGAAAGCGGCCAACGCACGCCTCATCTCGGCGGGGATTGACTCGGTCGAGAACAGATGAGGCCGGAACGAGTCCGGGAACGGCCTTGCACAGGGTGCTCCGCCAGCCTCTGACGGGATGTTACCGGTCTATCGTCGGGGAAAATGTGTGGTGGGTTCAATAATGAGGCCGACAGCGCGCTCTATCGCGCCAACTCAAAGGGGCGCAACCTGGTGGTCGGATAGCGATGTTCGCGATCCAGAGGGATCTCATTGGATCGGCGCATCAATGGCTGAAATAGGCCGGACTCAGCGGGAGGAAGTCGGCTCGGACGGCCCGTCGCTCACCTCCGGAAGTGACGTGATCGCGACGCCCAGATGCACGGTGAACCAGAAGGTGCTACCCACGCCCGGGACGCTGCTCGCCCCCGCCTCGCCGTCCATCAGTTGGGCCAAGCGGCGGGTGATGGCCAGACCCAGTCCGGTGCCGCCGAACTCGCGCGTGGTGGAGTTGTCGGCCTGCTCGAAGTCGGAGAACAGACGCCCGAGCACCTCCGGCTGGATGCCGATCCCGGTATCGGTCACCTCGAAACGCACCATGACCCGCTCCGCGTCCCGCTCGAGCACCCGCGCCCGCAGCGTCACCGTGCCCTCATTGGTAAACTTCACCGCGTTGTCGGCGTAATTGAGCAGCGCCTGCTGCAGCCGGGTCGGATCGCCCGCCAGCAGCGCCGGCGACGGCTCGACGCGGGTCGCGACCCGCAACTGCTTGGCCTCGGCCTGGGGGGCGATCATCTGCGCGACCTCGGCCACCACCTCCTCGATGCGCACGGCGACCGACTCCAGCGCGAGCCGGCCGGCCTCGATCTTGGACAGGTCGAGGATGGCGCTGATGATCTCGAGCAGGTGCCGGGTGGACCTATCCAGGGTGTCGAGCCAGGTGGCCTGCCGCGCGCTCACCCCGGCGGAGCGGATCAGATAGGCCATCCCCGAGATGGCGTTGAGCGGGGTGCGGATCTCGTGGCTCATGTTGGCCAGGAAGGCACTCTTGGCGCGGTTGGCCGCCTCCGCCGCATCGCGGGCCATGATCAGCTCGGCCGCCGCCGCCTTGCGCGCCGTGATGTCCTCAATGAAGGCGATGAACCATTCCGCCTCGGCCGCATGGTGCAGATAGACGGTGACCTCGACCGGGTGGACGGAGCGGTCCTTGCGCTGGTGCAAGGTCTCGACCCGCGCCACGCCGCTGCCTGTGCGCAGGTCGGCCGACGCCTGGCGCACCTGTTGCGGCGGGAACCTCGGGTTGACGTCGCTGATGGTGAGCTGGAGCAGTTCCTCGCGCGGGTAGCCGAGCTGGCGGCACAGCTCGTCGTTGGCATAGAGGAACTGGCCGGTCTCGGCATGGTTCCAGGCGATGCCGATGCCGGCACGGTCCATCGCGAACTGGGTATGGGCGAGCTGTTCGTTGATCTGCTCGAGATCGGCGGTGCGTTGCGCGACCAGTGACTCGAGTTCCTGCCGATAGCGGTCGAGTTCCGCCTCGGCCTCGCGCTGCTCGGTGACGTCGAGCGCGACCCCCTCCCACACCACGCCGTCCGCGATGCGGCGCGGACGCGAGCGGGCGAGCAGCCAGCGGCGCTGTCCATCCGGCCGATCGAACGGCAACAGGCACGAGAAATCGCACAGCGACTCGGCGCTCGCCGCCTCGGCGGCGGCGTATTCCGCGCGGGCCTCGGGTGAGACGAGCGCGAACACCAGACCGGCATCGGCGAGCAACTGCTCCGGCGTATACCCCAGGATGGGCGCCACGCCGGCGCTGAGGTAACGAAAGGCCGGGCGCCCGTGGATGACCTGGTAGTGGTAGATGAAACCGTGCGGCAGGTTGTCGCCGAGCGAGCGCAGTTGCAGCTCGCGCTCGACCAGCGCCTGCTCGGCCTGCCGACGCTCGGCCGTGCGCGCCGCCACGGCACGACGCAGCGACCAGACCCAGAGCCCCATGAGGGCGAGCACCAGCGCCACCGCCGCCGCAGCCTCGAGCGCATAGCGGACATAGCGCTCGTAGTCGGCCGGCTGGGTCAGCCATTTGCGCCGCAGCGTCTCCATCTCGGACGCCGAGATGGCGTCCATGCCCTGCTCGACCAGACGCAGGGTCTCCAGGTCGCCCTTGCGCACGGCGCGGTGGAACTGACCCTGATAGAGCGCGAACGCCTTGACGAACTGGCGGTGCGCGCCCAGCCGGTAGAGATAGAAGTTGGCCGGGTATTCATCGAGACAGAACACCTTGATGTCCTGCGCCTTGGCGCCCTGGATCAGCTTGGTGTAGTTGCCGTAGTAGACCAGGGTGTCGATACCGGCGGACTGCAGCCGCTCGATGCATGCGTCCCCCTCCATCACGCCGACCTGGAAGCCGCGCAGCGAGCCCAGGTTGGTCAGGCCGCCGATCGAGACGTCGCGGTAGATGGCCACCGGCAGGTCGGCGTAGGGCCGGGAGAAGTCGTACAGCGGCTGGCGCTGCGGGGTCTCGAAGATGTTCTCGATCACGTCGGCGTCGCCGCGCAGCAGGATGCGCTGCGCCTCATCCCACTTGGTCGCCTTCAGCTCGACCTGCACCCCGGTCTTCCGCGACCAGAGACGCCAGACATCGACCAGGAAGCATCCTCCTTGCCGTCGGCGTCGAGGAAGAGATAGGGCGGGTAGTTCTCGTCACCGATGACCCGCAGCACCCGCCCCTCGGCCTGGACGGCCAGGGGTTGCAGCAAGAGCACCGCCAGCCACCATCCGCGGCAGACGCGCGCCAACGCGGCGATCCCTGATCCGCGATCCGAGTTCATCCGCCGCCAGACCCGAGGGCCGATCACTTCGCTCGCTCCCATCGGCGAACCAGCCACGCGACCGTCGCGGTGTCGAACCCGGCGTAGGCGGTGAAGAGTCCGCCCGGGCGGAAGTAGACCAGCGCCTCCGCAAGACGCGCGCGCACCCGCTCGAAACGACCATGGAGCGCCTCCGGCAGCAGGTGCTGGACCCGCCCCAGACGCTCGGCAAGAGCGGCCGCGTAGCTCATCGCCTCGCTGGTGAAGGGCAGCCCGCGCTCGTCCAGTCGGCACAGCGATTCGGCAGCCGCAGCGATCGCCTGTTCCCGGTCGGTCCGCTGGCGCATCAACTGCTCCGCCCGCAGCACCGCGCCGTCCGGCAGCAGCGGGAACCCGTCGGCCAGGTTGGCCAGCCAGTCGCCGACGAGGTCCAGCCGGTTCGCTCGCAGCAGCACCAGCGCCGCGACGGTCGCGGCCAGCGGGGAGGCGCGTTTCTCCAGCACCTGTTCGCGCAGCGCGTCGAGATCCAGACCGCCGATGGCGCTCTCGACGTCGGCGGTGCGGTAGCGCTCCCACAGCCTGGCCGCCTCGCCGAGCGGGCCGGGGTTGCCGCGCGAGAGGGTCGCCTCGAGACGATCGAAGCGCGCCTCGCCCTGGGCGACGACCATCTCGGCCTCGACCCGGTAGCGCACCGCCTCGCCGAGTGACGGCAGCAGCAGACCGTGGCTGCGCTCGCTGGTCTGGCCGACCTGCAGCCAGTAGCCGCGCGGCTCGGCGGCGCCCTCGAGGGTAACCCGGAAGCCCCAGGCCGCGTCGTCGCGCTCCACCCGCCCCAGACGCAGCCCGGTCGTTTCGGCCTTCGTGCGCGAGGACAGGGCCAGCGCCCGGGCCTCGTGGGTCCAGAGCCGGGTGATGACCTCGCTGCCGAACACCCCCGAGTCCAACGCCTCGCCGGCCCCATCCAGCCCGCCCGCGCGCGGCGGCACAGCCACGTCGGGCGGCAAGGAGCGGCTGACGGTCAGCCGCCTGGCCAGCAGATCCGCGAGCGCCGTCCCGCGCTCGCTCGCCGAGCGCATCAGAGAGAGGTTCAGCCCCTCGACGGGTCTGCGGCTGATCACGGCCGGCGTCAGCAGCCCGGGGCGCACCGCCGCCAGGGCCGACCCCGGGATCTCGGTCAGCGTCACCTGGCCGTGCGCGACCGGACCGCCGAGCGTGACCGGCTGTCTGACGCTCGCCCCGTGCTGCTGGAGGATCTGCGCCACCCGTTCCATCGCGAAACCGTGCAGCTTGCCGAGCTGCACGCCATAGCCGCCGCCGGTCGCGGTCAGCTCGATGTCCGGGCGTCCGGCCAGCCCTTCCAGCACCGCCTGGCCGAACAGCGACGGCCCCTCGCTCGGGTCGACCGGGCTCCACGCCTGTTGCGCGGCGGCCGTAGCGTAGAGGATCGCGCTCAAACGGGTGTCGGCATAGCTCGCCGCGGTCTCGTCTTCGGTCAGGATGCTGCGGCCCTGTGGACGCTTGGCGCGGATCGCCTGGAAATCGTTGCGGCAGGCGTCGATGAGGAACAGCCGGTCGGGGATCTCCACCGCATCCAGCCCGGCCACCAGGTTGCTGGTGCTGAGCGCATCGTCCCAGTGCGGCAGCTCGCCGCCCAGATAATCCGCTGGCAGCAGCAGTTGCTTCTCGTGGTGCACCTGCAGTCCGTGCCCACTGAAGAAGAGGAGTGCGCGGGAAGCGTGCTGGGCGGCGACCGGCAAGCGCCGCAGGGTCGCCGACCAGGATCTCAGTGCCCGCTCGCAGGCCGCCAGGGTCGGCTCGGCGACGTGCTCCACGAGGCTGGGCTCGCGCGCCAGTTCGAGCGGCGTCGGCGCCAGCAGCAGCCAGCACTGGGCGAGGGGCGCGTCCGGGAAGCGGTAGTCGTCCCGCAGCCAGCGGAAGAAGCGCCAGGCGGTGGTCGCCGAGACCGTGAGCTGGCCGAGCCGTCTCGCCTCGCGAATCCAGGGCTCGCCGAGATCGTCGGCCTCCTGGCCGCCACGCTCCAGGTGCGGATAGTGGCTCACGCCGATGACGACGGCGAAGGTGCCGGCCCGCCCCGGCGACCAGTCGGGATCGGTCCAGAGCCCGGGCGTACCGGCGACGGGTTGCAGGCTCATGGCGTCACCCAGCCGTCCGCCCTGGCGTCCGCGAGACGCCGTGCCAACCGGCGGAAGAAGCTCGGCCGGGACAGATAACCGCCGTGGGCGCTGGCCAGTGACAGACCGGTGCAGGGCGAACGCGTATTAATCGTCAAGCAGCCAGGACCTTAGCGCGATAGTCGTCGTCCCAGGCGGCCTTGCGACGTTTGTGCGCCATGCTGAGCGAGGACCCCTCCTTCTCGAGCAGGTTGACGCAGCAATGACGAATCGCGCTCATGATGGCCGGAGCCTGGCCTTTGCGAATCCGGCTGGCATCCTCGTTAAAGATCACATCCAAGCGCCAATGGAGACGATTTTCTACGCCCCAGTGCCCCGCACGGCCGTGGCGAAGCGCTGGGCATCGGCGCCAATGGAGGCGATGAAGTCGCGTTGCTCGACGCTCTGAACACCGTCCTGCCAACAGGTGCGTTCGACCATTCCAATGCTGCGCAAGCCCGCCCAGCGCGCGGCATTGGGCAAGGTCCTCAGATCCTCCATGATCCAGTAACGGCGGATCTCCAGGCGTCCGTGATCTTTGTCGGTTTCCTCGGTATAGGCATGGGCGACACCGGCGAATTGGCCCGCAACGGCGGTGGTGAAGAAATCCTCGACAGGCTCTTGCAGCGTGCTCTGGTTGCCTTTGAGCCCAAGCACATAATCCCCGCCCTGGGAACAAACGGATCTGCTCGGCGATGGCACGCTGACAGCCCATTGCATCGATCGTGACGATACAGCCCTGGAGCGCCAAGAGTTCAAGCAACTCGGGAAGTGCCGTGATCTCATTGGATTTCTCCGCCGTGGCTTCTTGCCCAAGCACCAAACGATTCGATACGGCCCAAGCACTGACCATGTGTAGCGCCGCACGTCCCCGGCGTCGGTCGCGCGAGCCTCGGGCCGTCTTGCCGTCCACCGCAATCACCTCGCCCTGCGTGGTCCCAGTGACGGCCTGCATCCAACGGATGAAGCAGTCTTCAAACCGCTTAGGATTGAGCCGTGAGATCACGTTGGCAATGCGATCATGCGACGGAATCCCGTTCTCGAACCGACAAAAGCGACGCAGCCACTCCAACTTCGCCTCTCCAAACTGCTCGATCGCTTCCCAACCGTCCGCCCCGCTCAGTACCCCGCAGACAGTCAACATCAGAATGTCTTCAAGCGGATACAGCTTGTTACGCTCAACACGGGGATCTTCAAGGCTGGCAAAATGCTCGATCAGGCAGGCAGACACGCGAGGCTCCTCAAGGCGATTGGCTAACAGGGTGCCGCAACATCATGTCAGATCTAACGTTAATACGCGCTCGCCCTGCAGACCGGTGTCGTAGGGCTCGTCATGCACACCATCAATGATACCCTGGGCGGTGAAGCTGATCACGTCGTTGTGATCCCAAACGTTCCACCAGACCCCCAGGTGGGCGGCCGGAAAAGACACCCTGGCCGGGGCGCGGATGGTCTTGTCGCTGGCCAGGAAGAGCTTGGCCTCCTCGAAGAAACCGACCTGACTCGCGGTGGCGCACCAGAAGTCGACGCGCATCCCGCTCAGGGCCGGGGTCCGGGGCAGGAAGTGCGTCACCGCGTCGTAGACCAGTTGCCCGCCCATGCTGTGGGTCAGCACCACCAGCGGCTCGCCGCCGCGCGACCGCCTGTCGGCGTCGGCGGCGACCAGCTTGTCCAGCAGCCGGGTC
>NZ_AFWT01000038.1 GCF_000224065.1 Thiorhodococcus drewsii AZ1 | reverse complement strand
GGCGGGCGCCGCCTCGCCGGCCCTGGCCGCCGCGACCGCAGTCAAGGGTGGATCGGCGGTCCTCAAGAGCGCACGCAAGCTCGGTAAACTGCCCTCCTGGCTGGGCAAGAGACTCGTCAAGGAGGCCCAGACGGTCAAGAAGACCCGCTCGCTGGATTCGGTGAAGGGCCTGTTCGGCGACGTCTACACCCTGGCTAAAACGCGCGGCGGACTGACTCTGCTCAGCCACACCCGCGATGCCGCCTCGCTCACTCGCATGGCCCGTTTCGCCGAGGCATTCGGCCAGCACAGCGCGACCCTGTACCGCATTGGCGGCGAGACGATCGTCAAGACCGCCGAACGCGCCGGAGCTCTCGGCCGCGACGCCGTCAGGCTGGCCGCGACCTTCGGTCTAGGCGGGCTGCGCACCCTAGACAGAATCGGCGCGGTTACATTCGTCAAGTATTCCGCCCGCGCCACCAAGATCGGCTACAAGGGCGATCTGATCCGGCTCATCGCCCGCTGGCTGACACGGATCCCGACCTGGGCGCTCTATGGCCTGGCCGTACTGGGTCTCGGTGTCTGGGTTCCGTGGCGATGGCTCGGAGGACGGTCGGGACACCGCCGAGAACCAGCGCTGGCGACAGCACACCCAACTCGAACGCGGCAATGCAGTGCGGGTCTATCGCGGCATCGACTGGAAACGCATGCGCTGAGCCCAGTGCGGTAGGCAGGTGATCGCGACTCAGCGAGACCCATGCTAGCCTTGCTGCAGCGCATGTCGATCCACTGGTATCTTCTGAGACGGGAAATCGAGCTTCTGCTCCTGCTGTAAGGAGGAAAACGTGAGCCGTGAACAAACGCTAAAGCTGCTCGCCGAGCACAAGGCGAATCTCGCTCGGCGTTTTGGTGTCGCCGAGCTGGCGCTCTTCGGCTCAACGGTGCGAGACGAGGCCCGCGTGGACAGCGATGTCGACATCCTCGTCTCTTTCGATGGCCCCTCGACCTCTCACCGCTACTTCGGCGTACAGTTCTACCTCGAAGACCTGCTCGGACGCCCGGTCGACCTGGTCACACGCAAGGCACTGCGCCGAGAACTGGCTCCCTATATCGAACGCGAGGCGATTCGTGTCTGAGCCCAGCGACAGCAAGCGGGAGTGGGGCTTCTACCTCGATGACATGATCGCCTTCGCCGAGAAGGCGCGATCGCGTCTCAGCCCCCCAAACTAGCCAGCCTGTCGCTTGAGATGGATGAGTAAGAGCGACACCGCCGCCGGAGTCACACCTGGGATGCGCGCAGCCTGACCCACGGTTGTCGGGCGGACCCGGTTGAATTTCTCGCGCACCTCGGCCGAGAGTCCCCGCACCTGATCGAAATCGAAGTCGTCCGGCAAGACCTTGGCCTCCTGCTCGCGCTGACGGTCGATCTCGGCGCGCTGACGGGCGATGTAGCCGTCGTAGCGCGACTGGATCTCCAGTTGCTCGGCGACCTCGGGCGCCAGCGGCTCGGGCGGATCGCCCGCCAGCGCCCGGATACCGGCATGGCCGACATTGGGCCGGGCCAGCAGGTCCAGCGCCCGCGCCTCGCGGCGCAGCGGTTCGCCGAGCACCTGGGCGGCGAGCGACTGGTCCACCGTCTCGGGCCGCACCCAGGTGTCGCGCAGACGCTGACGCTCGCGCTCGATCGACTCGCGTTTGTCCTCGAAGAACCGCCATTGCTCCTCGCCGACCAGACCCAGACCCCGTCCGATCTCGGTCAGACGCAGATCGGCATTGTCTTCGCGAAGCATGAGCCGGTACTCAGCACGGCTGGTGAACATGCGATAGGGTTCGTTGGTGCCACGGGTGATGAGATCGTCGACCATGACGCCGATGTAGGCCTGATCGCGATAGGGCGACCAGGGCTCGCGTCCCTGGACCTGGAGCGCCGCGTTGGCGCCGGCCAGCAGCCCCTGGGCGGCGGCCTCCTCGTAGCCGGTGGTGCCGTTGATCTGACCGGCGAAGAAGAGACCCTGGACGAAGCGGGTCTCCAGCGACGGCTTGAGATCGCGCGGATCGAAGAAGTCGTATTCGATCGCGTAGCCGGGCCGGGTCAGGTGGGCCTGCTCGAAGCCAACGATGGAGCGCACCAGCGCCTCTTGGATGTCGTAGGGTAGGCTGGTGGAGATGCCGTTGGGATAGACCTCGTGGGTGGTGAGTCCCTCGGGTTCGACGAAGATCTGATGCGAGCTCTTGTCGGCGAAACGCACGATCTTGTCCTCGATCGAGGGACAGTAGCGCGGCCCCACACCCTCGATCACGCCGGTGAAGAGCGGCGAGCGCGACAGCCCGGAGCGAATGATCTCGTGGGTGCGCTCGCTGGTATGGGTGATGTGGCAGCTGATCTGACGCGGATGGTCCTCCGCACGGCCCATGAAGGAGAAGACCGGGACCGGATCGTCGCCGGGCTGCTCGGTCATGCGGCTGAAGTCGATACTGCGGGCGTCGATGCGCGGCGGGGTGCCTGTTTTGAGACGTTCGACACGAAATGGCAGCTCGCGCAGCCGCTTGGCCAGCGCATTGGACGGTGGATCGCCGGCGCGCCCGCCCTCATAGTTGGAGAGACCCACATGGATACGACCGCCGAGGAAGGTCCCGACCGTCAGCACCACGGCAGACGCCATAAAGCGCAGCCCCATCTGGGTCTGGACGCCGACAACGCGATCCTGCTCGACGATGAGGTCGTCGACCGCCTGCTGGAAGATCGAGAGCCCAGGCTGATTCTCCACCGCCGAACGCACGACCGCCTTGTAGAGCAGACGGTCCGCCTGGGCGCGAGTGGCACGCACAGCCGCGCCCTTGCTGGCATTGAGGATGCGGAACTGGATCCCGCCCCGGTCGGCGGCACGGCCCATGAACCCGCCGAGCGCGTCGATCTCCTTGACCAGATGCCCCTTGCCGATCCCACCGATCGCCGGGTTGCAGCTCATCTGACCGATGGTCTCGATGTTCTGGGTGAGCAGCAATGTGCGGGCGCCGCAACGCGCCGCAGCCAGTGCCGCCTCGGTCCCGGCGTGGCCGCCGCCGACAACCACGACATCGTATCGATCGCTCGCAATCATGATAGGAAACCTGCTTCAAACAAGCCGAGTAGTTTAACCCAATTCATCGCCTCTCCGGAGAGGTTTACCCTCTTGATACCAGTGCCTTTTTCACCGTGCCCAGCAAGCACGGCACGAGCGGAGCCTAGTCCATGAGCCTGACCCAACGCCATCCGAGACCGCGCGCCAATCTCACCGAAAGCATCCTCGATAGCGCGCGCGCCGTCATCCTCGGCAAGGATCGCGAACTGCGGCTCGCGCTCGCCTGTCTGCTGGCGCGCGGCCATCTGCTGATCGAGGATCTGCCCGGCGTCGGCAAGACCACCCTCGCCCACCTACTGGCGCGCCTGCTGGGTCTGGACTACTCGCGCATCCAGTTCACCAGCGACCTGCTGCCGGCGGACGTCATCGGGGTCTCGGTCTACGACCGCGCGAGCGAGGGCTTCCGCTTCCACCCGGGGCCGATCTTCTCGCAGCTGGTCCTGGCCGACGAAATCAACCGGGCGACGCCCAAGGCCCAGAGCGCCCTGCTGGAGGCGATGGAGGAGCGCCAGGTCACGGTCGATGGCGAAACCCGTCCCCTGCCCGAGCCCTTCTTCGTCATCGCCACCCAGAATCCGCTGTTCCAGGTCGGCACCTTTCCGCTGCCCGAGTCTCAGCTCGACCGCTTCCTGATGCGCATCCAGCTCGGCTACCCGGACGCCGAGCAGGAGAAGACCCTGCTCGCCGGCGAGGACCGCCGCGCCATGGTCGCCCGTCAGGCGCCGGCGCTCGACAATGCCCAATTAATCGCGCTTCAGGACGCGGTGTTCCAGGTTCATGCCGCGCCCCCCATCATCGATTACGTGCACGCCATCCTCCAGTTCACGCGGGCGAGCGAGCGGTTCGCCTTCGGGCTCTCTCCGCGCGCGGGTCTCGGCATGCTGCACGCCGCCAAGGCCTGGGCGCTGATGGCCGATCGGGACTACACGATTCCGGAGGACGTGCAGGCGGTCTTGCCTGCCTGCGCGGTGCACCGGCTGAGCGCTGGCGCCGCCGGACAACGGGTCGGCGAGGAGGAGATCGCGACCTTCCTATTGGAACGGGTCCCAGTGTGAGCCCGCGCGACCGCATCCGCCGTGTCTTCGAGGGCATGCTGCGTCGCGTGCCAAGCGACCCGGATGGCATCGCGCGCGTGCGGGCGCGCCAGATCTACATCCTGCCGACCGCCACCGGAACGCTATTCGGCGCCGTGCTCATGCTCATGCTGATTGGATCGCTGAACTATCAGAACAACCTGGGGCTGCTCTTCACCTTCTTCCTCGCCTCGATCGGGATTGTGGCCATGCATCACGCCTGGTTCGATCTGCTCGGGCTCGCCATCCAGGTCCGAGGCGGGACAGCGGTCTTCGCCGGGGAGGCGGCCCAGTTCGAGGTCGCCTTGCGCTCCGAGCGTTCGCGCCCCCGCTACGACATCCGCGTCCTCAAGGATGGCCAGGGACCGGATCCGCAATACGTCCCGCCAGGCGACCAACGTTCGGTCCACCTCGGTATCGCGACCGAGCGTCGCGGCCCGCTCCGGCTCGTGGACCTGAAGGTCGAAACGCGCCACCCGATGGGACTCTTTCGCGCCTGGTGTCTCATCGCCAGCGACGCCAGCACGCTGGTCTATCCAAAGCCGGCTACTCAGGCGCCGCCACCCACATCGGACGCCGGGGAGGATCGCCGTCCGCATCGCCACCGAGGCGAGGGGGCCGAGGACTATCAGGGATCGCGCGGCTATCGCCCAGGCGATTCCCCGCGCCATATCGACTGGAAGGCCTTTGCTCGAGAGCGCGGCCTGACGGTGAAGCTCTTCGGCGGGGATCAGGGCCAGGAGCTCTGGCTCGACTGGTCGCACCTCGACGCGACGGACCCCGAGGTGCGCCTGAGCCTGCTGGCCCGTCAGGTGCTGGACGCCAGCACCGCCCGAGTTCGCTTCGGGCTGCGTCTTCCCGGTGCCGTCGAGGGGCTGGACCAGGGCGCGGCCCACACCCAACGCTGCCTGACCCGCTTGGCGCTGTTCGGATATGAAGGTGCGTGAGGCTTCGGCGGCCAGCAGGAGACTCGACAGCGTCGACAGACTGTCGGCATCTTTTTCATCCGTTGAAGCGAATCAGAACCCACCGACGTCAATGGCATGAACAGTCCCGGAAAAGACCTAACGGCCTCACCACGCCCTGACATCCGGCGCTTTTGGGGCGGCATTCGCTTCCGCCTGACACTCATGTTCGGTGGGGTCTCGCTGATTCTCGGCATCACCTCCACAGGACTCATCGAACATCTCGCCGCACGCAGCATGATCGCGCTCAGCGGGGAGCGGACGCGCGAAATCTCGCGCTCCATCGCGAACAGCATTTCGCAGAGTCTTATCGAGCGACTCCGCGAGATCACACTCATGAGCCGCTCCCCGCTACTCACCAGTGGTGACTGGACGAATCCCGCCGTGCGAACCATCATCGAAGCGGCGAAGGAGAGCTACACTCCCTACGCCTGGATGGGCGTGGCCGACACGAGCGGCAGGGTGGTGATCGCAACCGGGCATCTCCTCGAAGGCAAGGATGTGAGCCAGCGACCCTGGTTCGTTCACGGCCGCACGGGACCATTCCTCGGTGACGTCCATCAAGCACTGCTGCTGGAGCACTACCTCCAGAACGCCGATCCGGACGTCCCCCTGCGCTTCATCGACTTCGCCGCTCCGATCCGAGACCCCGAGGGCCAATGGCTGGGCATCGTTGCCACCCATGCCAATTGGAACTGGGTCGATGCCGTCATCAGCGAAGGAATGAGCCCCGAGAACACCGCTCAAGACATCGAGGTGCTCTTGGTCGATCAGGAGGGCTATGTGCTCTACCCCATCCAAGGCGACGGCCAGCTCCACTCTCTCGGGCAGAGGCTTCCCAAGTCGGGCTATGCGATCCTGGACTGGGACAATCGAAGATATCTGACCGCCCAAACGATCGTTCGGGCACCGGGCACCGATACCCTGAGCTGGCACATCGTCGTTCGCCAGCCGGTCGAGGTGGCCCTTGGATCCGTCGCCGACCTGCGCTACCACATGCTCCTGCTGGGCGTATTCATGTCGCTCCTCCTGGTGTTTCTGGCCAACCGGGTCGCAATCAGCTTCAGCCAGCCACTCCAGAAGCTGGCGCAGGTGGCCTACCGTATCGATCATGGCGAGGAAACGTTCAACTTCACCGTACGCCCTTTCAAACTCCGCGAGCTGAACGAACTGGTCTCATCCATCCGAGGCATGACGGCGACGCTGTTCGAACGCAAGCACGCACTGGAACAGGTCAATCGTTCGCTGGAGGACCGAATCCGCGAGCGCACCGCGCAGCTGCGCGAGGCCAACCTGCAGCTGGCCGCCCTGGCGACCACGGACGGCCTGACCGGGGTGGCCAACCGTCGCCGCTTCGACGAGATACTGGAGCAGGAATGGGAGCGCGCCAAACGCGCCGGAACGCCCCTTTCGCTGCTCATGATCGATATCGACTTTTTCAAACAGTACAACGACCACTACGGCCATCAGACGGGCGACACCTGTCTGCGAGAGGTCGGGCGTCTCGTTCGGGACTCGATCCATCGCGCCGGAGACGCCGTCGCCCGCTATGGCGGAGAGGAGTTCGCGGCGGTGCTGCCTGGGACGCCCGAGGAGGGTGCGCTGTCGTTCGCGCGTGCGCTCTGCCAGTCGATGCATGCGAGGGCTCTGCCGCATGCCCGCTCGCCAGTCGGGGTGTTGACCTTCAGCGTCGGGGCGGCCTCCATGATCCCCAAGCCGACCGAGGACGCATCGCTGCTGATCGCGCGGGCCGACCAGGCGCTTTACCAGGCAAAGAGGAACGGGCGCAATCAGGCCTGGCTGTGGGAAGACGCACGCGCTTCGCACGCGTACAACCAGTCGTCGCCAACCGACACTTAAAGACCAGGCACCAAGGAGGACGAGGATGCGCAAAACCCGCCCCATCCCACCGCATGAGCGTCCCGAGCCCCACCAGACGCTCTGGACCAGCCTGCTGGTGATCGCCGCCGGGCTGCCGCTGACGCGCTACCTGGACTGGCGGATCGACGCCTTTCTCGCCCTGGTGGTCGCGGTGCGACTCGCCGCCTTTCGCTGGCCGGCCGCGCTACCCGGACCCGCGCTACGCGCCCTGCTCACCATCGCCGCGATCGCCAACTGTCTGTACGCCAACCATACCCTGGTCGGACAGGACGGCGGGACAGCGCTCCTGACCAGCATGCTGGCGCTCAAGCTGTTGGAGCTGAAGACCCGGCGCGACCTGCGTCTGACCCTCATCCTGATCGGCTTCCTGATCGTCGCCCAATTCCTCTTCGACCAGTCGTTCGGACTTGCGCTCTATCTCGCCCTTGTCGCACTGGGGCTGGTCGCGCTGCTGGTCGATCTCAACGGCGGGCTCCGAAACCGCGAGTTCCGCTCGGCCGTCTCGGTCGCAGCCAGACTCGCGCTCCAGGCCCTGCCCCTGACGCTGGTGCTCTTCCTGCTCTTCCCGCGACTGACCGCCCCGCTCTGGGACCTGGGACTGGATCGAGACAAGGGAACGACCGGGATGTCCGACACCATGGAACCCGGACGCATCAGCGAACTGGTGGTGAACGGAGCGCTCGCTTTCAGGGTCCGCTTCGAGGGCCAACCACCGCCGTCTGGCGAACGCTACTGGCGCGGCCCCGTGCTCTGGGAGATGGATGGACGGCGCTGGACGCCCGGCAACCCGCCAGCGGTCGATCCCGCCCGAGCGCGGCTGGAGAGCGCGACGAGACAGCTCGACTACGAGGTGCTGCTGGAGGAGACCAACCGGACATGGCTGTTCGCCTTGGACGTACCCATCACCGCGCCCGATGCCAGCTTCATCACATCCGACCTGCAGCTCGTCTCGCGTCAGCCGGTGGATACCGCCAAGCGCTACCGGGTACGCTCGGCACTCGACTATCGAACAGGGGAACCCAACGCGACACGACGCGACTACGCGCTCAGGCTTCCAGCCAACGTCACCCAACGGATGCGCGATCTGGTCGCCGATTGGCGTGCCGAGTCAAACGACGACTGGGGCCTGGTCCAACGCGGACTTGAGTATCTGCACCGCGAGGACTTCCATTACACCTTGCTACCACCCGCACTAGGCGCGAACCCGGCAGACCAGTTTCTGTTCGAGACCCGTAGCGGGTTCTGCGAGCACTATGCCAGCGCCTTCGCCTTGCTGATGCGCATCGGCGGCGTGCCATCGCGCATCGTGCTGGGCTATCTCGGGGGTGAACCGAACCGAATCGGCGGCTACATGGCGGTCTGGCAATCGGATGCGCACGCCTGGGTCGAGGTGCTGATCCGGGGACGCGGCTGGGTCCGGGTGGATCCGACCGCCGCCATCGACCCGAGCCGCATCGACAACCGCAGCGCCACGCGGCTGCTCGGCGCGGGCTCCTCCGTCCGCTTCGATCTCCACGATGCCGACCGGCTCGCCCGGCTGATCAAGAACCTGAGGCTCTTCACCGACAGCCTGGACGCGGCCTGGCAGAATTGGGTGCTGGATTTCTCCCTCGCCGACCAGTACGCACTGCTCGAACGGATCGGACTCGCCGATTTCGGCGAATACGGGATCGCGATCCTCATGATCCTGGCCGCATCCCTGACGCTCGGCCTCATCCTGCTCGCCATGCTGCGCGGCGAACGCCGGCTGAGTCCGCTCGACGCCCAGTACCAGCGATTCTGCCAACGCCTCGCGCGCGCTGGGATCGCGCGCCAGCCACAGGAGGGACCGAGCGACTATGGCCGACGGGTCGCTCGACAGCGCCCGGACCTTGCGGCGAAGGTGAGCCGTTTCATCGCACTCTATATCCCGGCCCGATTCGGTCGTGCGGGACAGGAGGCGACAGCCGATCGGCTCCGTCGTCTGCTGCGCGGGTTCCATCCCAGGTGATCGCCAACCGCACCCTGAACGCCAGAGGCCCTACGGGAAGGAGACACCTGGGCTGCGCCACTCATGCAGCCCGTGTCCGGCTAATCCAGTTGATGAGCGCTCCGTGCAGCTCCTTGAGACCGAGTGGCTTGCTCAGATAGTCGTCCATGCCCGCCTCCAGGCACTGCTCGCGATCGCCCGGCATCGCCAGGGCGGTCACCGCGATGATGGGGATCAGACGCAGCGCCGGGTCTTCGCGCAAACGCCGGGTGGTCTCCAAACCGTCCATTTCAGGCATCTGCACGTCCATCAGAACGATATCGGGGCGAGCCTCCCCGACCATGGCGATCGCCTTCAACCCGCTGTTGGCGGTGCGCACCTCGCAGCCTTTGATGCGCAGATAGGTCGAGATCATCTCCAGATTGCTGTCGTTGTCGTCCACCAGCAAGACGCGCGGAGGCGATCCCGTTTCGACCGGACCCTCGACGTCCGCGCTCGGAACCACGTGCCAATCGAGCCGATCGGCGCTCTGTGCCTCCGGATCCCAGGGCAGGACGATCTCGAAGCGGCTGCCCTCGCCGACCTGGCTCCGTACCTCGATGCGACCCTGGTGCAACTCGGCCATGCCCGAGGCCAGCGCCAGCCCCAGTCCCGTGCCGTCGTACTGACGCGACGGCCGGCTGTCGAGCTGCACGAACGGCTGAAAGAGACGCTCGTACTGCTCGGCCGGTATGCCGACACCCGTATCCCAGATACAGAAACGCACCTCGCGCAGAGCGGCATCGGCGACGACGTCGAGACCGACCGAGCCGCCCTGAGGGGTGAACTTGACCGCGTTCCCCAGCAGATTGACCAGCATCTGCTTGAGCCGACGGCTGTCGCCCTGAACCAAGCGCACTGCAGGGTCGACGCTCATGGTGACCTTGAGCTCCTTGCGCTTGGCCGATAGACCGATCAACCGCAGGCTGGCATCGCAGAGCTGATCGACAGGGACCTGATCCATGCGCAGATTCATCTGGCCCGAGGCCACGCGGGACATATCGAGGATGTCGTTGATGAGTTCGAGCAGATGGGCGCCGTTCTCGTGGACCATACGGATGGCCTTCTCCTGCTGACCGTTCAATGGCCCAAGAAGACGATCGCCCAGGGTCTCGGACAAGCCCAGGATGGAGGTCAGGGGGGTGCGCAGCTCGTGACTCATGGCGGCGAGGAACTCGTCCTTGGCCTGGGCCGAGCGCGCCAGCTCGGCATTGGCCCGATCCAGCTCCTGGGTGCGACGCTTCACGCGGTCGGCGAGCTGGGAGCGCTCCTCGGCGAGCGCGGCATGGGCACCTCGCAACGCCAACTCGGCCTCCTTGCGCGCCGAGATATCGGAGAAGGTCACCACAGCGCCGACCAGCTTGCCGCCACGATGAATGGGGTTGGAATGGTATTCGACGGAGAAACAGCTTCCATCCGGACGCCAGAAGACCTCGCCGTCGCCAAAGGCCGGAACGCCGTGTTTGTAGGTCGCCAACGCCTGACAGCTCTCCAGCGGATAGGTCGTGCCGTCAGCGTGCGAGTGGTGCACCACCTGGTGCATGTCGCAGCCGATGAGCGCGGCCGGCGACTGATGGCCGAGCATGCGCGCCGCAGCCGGATTGCAGAAGATGCAGATCCCGTCCGTATCGACCCCATAGATGCCCTCGCCGGTGGATTCCAGCAGCATGCGCGAGCGCGCCTCGCTCTCGCGCAGACTCGCCTGCGAGCTGGCCAGGTTCTCCTGCATGGCCTTGAGCGCGGAGAGCATCTCGGCCTGCTCGCCGAAGCCCTCGACCTTGATCGGAACCGAGAAATCGCCCGCGCTGACCCGGCGAGCAATGGCGGTCGCTGTGGCGATCGGTTGACCGATGTTGCGATCGACGAGCCAGATGAGCAGAAAGACGGCCCCGCTCATGGCTCCGATCATGAGACCGAGGATCCAGGCCTCCACCCCCCTGGCCGAGGCATCGAGCTGGGCCAGGACGCGATCCTTGTGCGCGAGCGCGGTTCGCACCACCTCGTCGATGAGATCGGTCGGCTCGCGGTCGATCCCGCGCACCCGCTGGTCGACGACCAACTGAGGACTTGCGTCCCCGGCGCGGTAGAACACGAGCGCCTGGCGGTATTCGCGACCCAGCCGTTCGTGGGCGTCGAGAAAACGTCGGGCGATGGCGATCGCCCGAGGCTCATCGGCCAGTTGACCGATCAGTCGCTGAATGCTCTCGCGAGTCAGCGTCTCCTCTTGCTCGAAGCGGACGAGATAGCGGTCGAAGAGCGCCTTGTCCTGCCCTCGGAGCAGGACATTCTTCCACTCCTGCACCTGTTTCTTGAAATGCACCTGGGCGGTCAATGCCGTCGTGACGACCAGTGAGCTATGCTCGCGCACACCCGCTTCGCGATCGGCGGTCGCTTTCAGCTGATAGATGCCATAGAGACTGACAGCAAGATTGACGACGAGAATGGTAACGAGCCCGGCGGCCAGTTTGGTTCGGGTTTGCATGCGGCGGCGCTGACGATGGAAGCAACGAATGCGGGACGAATCCAATGGATCCAGACTTTCCGCGTCGAAGGAGAGTGGATCATAGCGGCGCCCGAGGATCTTGCCCAGACATCGCCTATCCGTTAGCCAGTGTCACGCATGTCATGCGCCTGCCCCCTGGAGGCTCTCGCTCAGGATTCACGCCCCATCGGTTCCCAGCGTTCGTCCCGATCAGGATCGGGACGACGACCGAAGCCATCAGTCTCGGTACTGTATGACATTGAGCCGGCGAACAGAGGCATGTCACCCCAAGCGCGGGTTGACAAGCCGACGTTCGGCTCGACACCATCCGACGCTCCGACTGGATATCCGCCGTGCCATCCCTTCTCGCCGCCACCACGCCGCTCTTCCTGTTGATTGCGCTCGGCGCACTCGCCGTCCGCGCGGGCTGGATGCCACGCGAGGGGACGGTCGCCATGGGGCGCTACGTACTCTCCTTCGCCCTACCGGCGCTGATGTTCAAGGCGCTGGCGCAACGCCCGCTCGACGACATCATCGTCGCGCCCTTCCTGGTCGCCTATGTGGCCGGATCGCTGATCGCCTTCGCCGTCGGGCTCGGAGTGGCGACGGCGGTACGCCGCACGCCACTGTTCGACAACGCCTTCTTCGGACTCGGTGTCTCCATGTCGAACAGCGGCTATCTCGGCTATGCGCTCATCGCCCAGCTCTTAGGCGAAACGGCGCTGAACGCGGTCGCCATGGCGATCCTGACCGAGGTGCTGGTCATCCTGCCGCTGACGCTCATCCTGATCGAGGTCCATCACAGTCGCGAGCATCATGGGATGCTGCACACACTCGGCAAGGTCGTGCGTATGGTGGCGCAAAATCCGCTCCTGCTCGCGATCGGTCTGGGACTCCTCTTCTCTGGATTTGGCGTGCATCTTCCGGGGGCGCTGTCGGGAACCGTCGATCTGCTGGCCGGATCCGCAGCGGCGGTCGCGCTCTTCGCCATCGGCGGCAATCTGGCCGGACAACGTCTGCACCACGGATTGGACGGCGCCCTGGCGATCGCCGCCGGCAAGCTGCTCCTACATCCGGCCGCCGTCCTCCTGATGCTGGCGTTGGTTCCTGCCTTCGACCCGACGCTGACCCAGGCGGCGGTGATCCTGGCAGGACTGCCCATGGTGACCATCTTTCCGCTGCTCGCCCAACGCTACGGTCAGGGCGAGCGCTGCGCCTCGGCGCTACTGGTCACGACCCTGGCCTCATTCGTCACCTTGAACCTGGGGATCTGGCTCTTCGCCGGCCCCCGCTGAAGCGCCTCTCGACACCCGACTCGGGAAACAAGCGCTCGCTCGATACGGCTGCGCGGCAGATCAGGCGTCTCCGTCGTCGCCTCCCCCGAAGCCGTCGAAGACACCGCCATCGTCCTCTTCCTCGACATCCGCCATACGGGTCCCGTCGGCCGGCTCAAAAGCCGCTGCGGGCGGACTCTCGGCGGACGACTCCTCGCCCGAGAACAGATCCGCGATGGCATTGCCGATCAGCATACCGCCCGCCACGCCCACAGCCGTCTGAACGGCGCCGCTCAAAAAGCCGCCACCACCCGCAGAGGGCTGAAACATGGCGCCAGCCGAACGCGCTTGGTGACGATTGGCGTTCCAGTCGCCGCTCATCGTCGACGGGGTCTTGGCGGGTTGAGGGCTGGCCCCGAATAGACCACCGAGGAATCCACCGCCCTGGGGACGCTCGGCCGCCGCTCGCTCCAGTTCCTCGACGCGTTCCTGCAACCGGCGTAGCGCCTGCTCCTGAACCAGGATCGCCTGGGCCATGTAGTAGGGTGCGGCCGGCTGGCGATCCGTCAGATCGAGTATGAGACTCTCCGCCTCGACATCGCGCGGACCGGTCTGAGACTCCGCCTTGCGCAGACGCTGGAACAAATCCTCGATCGTGGTCTGCTCTTGTACGTTCATGACATGAAACCTCGCATAGGTTTGGATACGTCTACTCTACGCAGCTCGAACAAGAAATATAGTTCGAACATCAGCCAGACCACCCCTCTGGAGGTCTTCTCGCACCCAAGCAAAGCGGAAGGACGCGAGCCGGGACTCGGACCTGGAAGCAATCGATGGATACGTGATCGCGAAACATCGGGCTTGACATTGATCTAACGTTGACGTGAGATATAGACATCTAACGTCAACGTTAGATCATGCAGCCACCCCTGTCACGGAGGAACCCCCATGGCCACTGATGTGATGTTGCATATCGAGGAAGCGTTGGACAGCGAGACCAAGCAGCAGTTGGTTGCCCGGCTTGCCGAACAGTTGGGAGTCTCGGGCGAAACGCATCATTCCGAAAAACCCCATCTACTGTTCTTTCCGACCGATCCCGTGCATGCACCGCCACACCGTGTCCTCGCGGCGGTGCGCGAGCAGGGCTATCAGGTCCAAATCGTGGATCTATGAGCGGCCGATTGATGAGTCTGAAGATCGGCGCGATCGCGCAGCGACTGGAAACGACGGTGCGAACCCTACGGTTCTACGAAGAGCATGGCCTGGTGCATCCCCGCCGCACGCCCGGCAGAACTCGGCTCTATACGCAAGACGATGAGGCGCGCTTCGCGGCCCTGCTGGGCTTGGCTCGACTCGGTTTTTCCTTGCAGCAGCTCGCTGAGCTTGCAGGTCTGCGGGCGTCAAGCCAGACGGGGGATGAGGCGAGTCGAGCGGTGGCATCGCGACTCAAAGCGATGGATACCGAGCTCGAAGCGCGTGCACGTGCGATCGAGGAACGACGCCAGGATATCGCGCGGGGTTTGGCGTTGGTCGAGCGCTGTCACGGCTGTCAGCAACGCCCCGTTCGCGCTATCTGCGATCGGTGCCCGGCGAGTGCCGGCGTGCGGGAGATCGAGGTCTTGAACGTCGTGTGGGACGAAGCGGAACCTCACTGCCCGACCGCATCCGCCATGAGCGAGAATCCGTAACAAACGCTTCCCCCGCGCTCAAGGGACGTCTCAGACACGCGGTGCGGGAATCCCGGCGACGAGGTCGGCCAACACCTCGTCCGGGCGGTAGCCCTCGATCTCCAGATCGGCGGTCAACTTGAGCCGGTGACGCAGCACCGAGGGGGCCATCAGCTTGACGTCATCCGGGGTGACGAAGCCGTTTCCGGCCAGGAGCGCATGACCCCGGGCGGCGCGAACCAGCGCGACGCTGGCGCGCGGTCCGGGTCCGGTCTCGATGCCCTGCCAATCGCGCGCGGCGCGCACCAGACGCACGGCATAGTCGAGCAGGCTCTCGTCCATCCGCAGCCGAGCCGCGATCCCCTGCAGATCCAGCAGATCCTCGGGATCGCAGACCTGCTCGACCCCCGAGGTATCCAGCCGATCGCCGACCTTGCCCTGGGTCGACGCGCGGACCAGCGCCAATTCGTCCTCGACCTCCGGATAGTCGATGAACACCTTGAGCAGGAAGCGGTCGAGCTGGGCCTGGGGCAATGGATAGGTGCCCTCCTGCTCGATCGGGTTCTGGGTGGCGAAGACCAGGAAGGGCGACGGCAAGGGCAGCGCCTTGCCCTCGATCGTGACCTGCTGCTCCTGCATCGCCTCCAGCATGGCCGACTGGGTCTTGGCGGGCGCACGGTTGATCTCGTCGCCCAAGAGCAGGTTGCAGAAGAGTGGACCACGCCGAATCCGAAACTCCTCGCTTTTCAGGTCGAACATGGCGTGACCCGTGACATCGCTCGGCATCAGATCAGGTGTGAACTGGATGCGCGAGAAACGTCCACCGAGCGCGGCGGCCAGGGCGCGCACCAGCAGCGTCTTGCCGACCCCAGGCACGCCTTCGAGCAGCACATGCCCGGCGGCGGCCAGGGCGACGATCGACTCGCGCACCACCCGGCGCTGACCGACGAGCGCCAGTGCCACCGACGCCTCCAGCCGTGCAAGCCGATCGGCGGCACGTTCCACCTCCTGGGGTGACGCGGTCTCAGTTCGATTCATCCAGTTCTCCAAGAAGTTATTTAGAGGCGCTCAGCAGCCAGCTACCAGCTGTTGTTTTGCCACGATTTTCGTAGGTGCGAATACATTCGCACCGACATCAAGCTGACAGCTGGAGGCTGGTAGCTGGAGGCTGGCACCTGACAGCTCTTTCCCTCATCGCCGATGACTCGACGACGCCCGCCGCGCCGGTCGGCCACGGCCGGGTCCAGCCCGGCGCCAGAGCGACTGGAGCAACCGAGCCTGTTCGACGAATCCGGCGGCATCCTCGGCTCGGGTGAAGAGCGCACGGCTCACCCGCTCCGCCGGCCAGCCGGTGAACTCGGCGATAGCATCGGCCTGGGCGTTCCGATCCGAACGCTCCAGATGCGGGTGACGTCTCACCCAGGCGGCGAGAATCCGGCGCCGGCTCGTCTCAACCAGACGGGCGGCACGGCCGTGGCGCCAGAGGAAATCGCCACTGGCATCCAGATGTTCGAGCAGATCGCGCTGACGCGCTCGCGATTCGTTCCGCAACGGCCCCAAACGAACGCCGAGCGACCAGAGCCATACCAGAAGCAGCACGCCGACCGAGATCACCGCCTGGGGCGCGGCCGACCAGATGAGCTCGCCGAGCCAGGGAACGGAGCTGTCATAGAGCAGCCAGACCTTGCCGCCAGCGTTCGGCGCAACAAGCCGCGCCGCGAAAAAGGCGTGATCATGACGGCCGATCTCGGCGTTGGTCATGAAACCGCTGTCGCTGACCACGGTCAGCCGGCCGGCCCCGACCGCTCGCTCGACCAGACGCAGCCGACCGCCCAACCTCAGATCGCCGGGCGCCTCGGACTCCACGACCAGATGGTAACGGGGATCGAAGGCCACCCTGAGCGGCCTGGATAGATCCGGTGCGGGAATCTCGAATGCGGATGCCTCCGAACCCTCTTGAAGCCGTTTTTCGTCGGACTCGCTCTGGAGCCGGATGCCGAAATCGGCCAGCAGGTCGTCGCGGGGGCGCTCGTCCTCGTCCCAAAGCCGCACGGCCTCAACGATCAGATGGCCGCCCTCCTCCATCCAGCGCCGCAGCGCCGCGCGACGCGTGGCATTCAATGGACCGAGACCTCTGACGACCAGGGTGTCGGTCGTAGACTGCGGATCGTTCAACGGGGCGCGTCCGGCCACACTTTCGACCTGGATCCCGCTGCGCCTCAGATAACGCTCGAAGGCCAACCAGGGATTGCGGCGCGCCTCGGCGGAATAGCCGACCGGAATCTGGATGGCGCGACGCTCGAAGTTGTCGAAAAACCAGAGCACGCCCCCGACGCCGAGGACGAGCAGCAAACCATAGAGGACCAGCGCGGCAAGGCGCCGCTCGGAGTTCATACAGCCACGTCCTCGGTGGACCTGGACTCCCTCCAGCGGCACCAATCGGTCAGCAAGGATTCGATCACACCAGGATCAGGCACGACATGGGCATAGGCGAGCCCCCGCCACTCGCGCACCAAGCGCGGCAGGGGGCCAAGCTCGCTCGCGGAGCATCGCTTCCGGGCCAGCGCCAGACATTCGAGTTCGGTCGCGCCGTCCGGGATACCGAGCCCCTGCTGGATGAGATGCAGCAGTGCCGCACGGTACAAGAGCCCGAGCGCACCGCGCGCATCGCCCTCGGCCAGGCAGGCGCGAACCTGGTCCGGGATCGCATCCAGGGACATCCCTTCGGGGATCGATTCGAAGATACCGACCGGCTCCGGCCCTGGATCTGGTGGCCGGCGAGACAGGCCGCGCCAGTCGCGCAGCACGCGCCGCGCGAGCAGGGCCAGCCCCACGAGCGCCAGGGCCATAAGCCCCCACTTGAGGGTGCTGGCGACGCGAACCGCGATCGCGGCGATCCATTCAGGAAGCGTCTCGGCGGGCTCGGCACCCTGCTCGTCTCGCTCGATCGGAGCCCAGACCCACACCTCGCGCTCCTGACCGAAGTCCGACGCCTCGAGGACCTCCTGGATGAGCTGTCGCGCACGGTCCAGGTCCGACGTGGAGGCCGCCTGCGCCGAGCCGGGTGCCAGACCCGCACCGAAGACCAGAGCAAGCAACAGGACCGGCGCCGCTCGCGCCGAAGCGGTCCAATGGGGTTTGGGCTCGGCCGCCTTGCGGAATGCCAACTCCAGGTCCCAGGCTTCCAGCTCGGTACGCCGGTTCAGATAGAGCATGAAGCCGGCACACACGTAAAAGGGCGCAATACAGGAGAACACCAGAACGTAGGCCAATGCGCTGATCCAGTAGGCCCATGTATCCGCGTCCAACACCGCCGATTGAAGATCGATGCGCGGCAGCTCGGACGGCACCAGGAAGAAGAGCCCCAGCAACATCGCGGCCCAGAGCACGATCTCGAAATGATAGGAGACGAGCGTCAGCCAGCTCGGGGTCGCCCCGCCCTCATTGAGTAGACGTCGACGCTGGCGCCCGTCACGCCCTCCGAGCCCTTCGAGCAGTGACACGGGCATGGTGAACGCGCGTCTGGGACCGAGCCGCCGCCAGAGCAGAAACGGCAGGATCCGTCGCCCCCATCCGACGCGCAGCAGGCCGGGAAGATCGACGCGCGTTGGAACGCGACCGAAGAGCGCGCGACTCGACCAGGCCAGTAGCGGCGCCTCGTAGAGTGGTTTGAGCCACCAGACGGCCAGCAGCCAGATGTCTGGGCGGAATCCGGTCAGCGGCAACAGGATGAGCGCGACGGGCAGCGCTCCGACGCACCAGAGTCCCCACAGTGGCCAGAACCAGCCCCGCGCGAGCGCGAAGCCCAGATCCAACCCCTCCCAGGGACTACGCGGACGCAATGCGACCTGGATTCGATCAATCTCCATCGTCCGACTCGGCCTCCATGCGCGGACGCCCACGACCGGCCAAGGTCAGATAGAGCGCCACCAGGATCCAGCCCGCCACACCGACGGCGTACTTGACGACCGCTGGAGCTGGACCGGCGGACCAGAATGCCTCGACCACAGCCGCCAGCAGCAGCATGAGCCCCGCGCCCCCGACCAGCCGGACGGCATCGAGGGCGTTGCGTCGAAGCGCAACGAGCCGGGTGCGATTGCCCGGCGCCAGCAGTGCCTTTCCGAGCAGCAATCCAGACGCACCGGAGATGGCGATCGCCGTCAGTTCGTAGGGACCATGACCGCTGACGAAGGGCCAAAAGGTACTTCCATAGTCCAGTTGGGTGAGATGTCCGGCCGCCGCGCCGATGTGCAGCCCGTTGAAGAGCAACACGAAGGCGCTGCCCAGACCGAACATCAATCCCCCGGCGAAGTTGCGAAAACCGATGCCGACGTTGTTGAGGATATAGAAACCGAACATGGCGAAATCCGTGTCCGCCTGGCGCTCTTGGGCACGGCCCGGCTTGCGGTTGTCCGGATCGTAAAGGGCTTCGATCTCGGCGACCTGATCCGCATCCATCAGGGAAAGAATGATTTCCGCGTCCTGGTACGCCTGTAACCCCATCGCCAGCATGGGCAGGAATAAGAGCGCCGCCGCAAGCCAGAAGAGCGCGGCATGTCGGCGCAAGGTTCGAGGAAAGTCATAGGCCATGAATCCGAGCGCGGCGGCGAGGGGGCGCGTCCTGCGCCGGTAGAGATGACCGTGGCCGCGTCGCACCAGATCGTGCAGCTCCTCGGTCAGACCCGGACTGTAACCGCGCCGACGCGCCAAGGCATAGTGGCTGGAGAGACGTCGAAACAGCCTGGGAAAGGCGTCGAGCGCCACCGGGTCAGGTCCGTCCCCCCCCTTCCCTGACGTGTCGAGCCGTGAGATGAGCGCGCGATAGTCATCCCATTCGGCCTGATTCTCGGATTCGAAGGGCTGCTGTCTCATCGTCGATCAGCCCTGTCCGCGCGCCAGCCAACTGGCCCAACCAGTCACCTGATCGACCGCCGCCGGCCCCCGATGGCCGGTGTCCGCCGTCAGGATCTCGGCCAGCTCGACGCGTCTTGCCGTCGATAGACGCGGGCCGCGCTCGACGAAGGAGAGAATCGCCTGCTGGGTCGCCAGATCCAAACCGGGAGGCGGCGGACGCGAGGCGATCTGCGGAATCGCGGCAACCGGCCGGCGGCGCTCACGGTGCACCACCAAGGTGCCTGCGGCCAGATCGCCGAGACGCCTGAAATCGCGATCAACGAGACAGGAGACGAGTCCCACTCCATAGAGGACCGGCATGAAATCCAGGACACGCAGCAGATTGCGAATCATCGAGGCCGACAGACCAACCGGGGTCCCATCGTCATGGACGACCGCCAAACCCATCGCCGACTTGCCTGGTGTGGCCCCCTTGGTGATCTCGAACAGGACCGGATAGAACCATTCGAGCAGGAAAAAACCGAGCAGCATGAGACCGAGCCCAACCCCCGCGAAGGCCATGAGCAGCGTCAGGGCCAGATAGAGCGCACCTCGAACGACCGCGTCCAACAGGAACGCGAGCCCCCTCGGGACGGGACCCGCAACCCGCAACCCCAGATCGACGCCCTCCGGGGTTTCGTTGAAGCGAATGGTATCCAAGGGTGGCGACATGGGAGCCTGACTCGATCGATGAAGGACGGACGGCGCGACGTTCGCGCTGAAGATTGAAGAATCAACGATAGAGGGTCAACGGAAAGTATTCCGTGATCAAGATCACCGGCCGCCCGTCGATGATGATGCGGTAGGTGCGAAAGACCGCCGCCGCGCCCTCGGCCGTTCGGTCCAGACCGATGTCCAGAACCTCCCGATAGCTCTCCAGACCGCTGTCGCGAATCAGGACCCCGATGCCGATCTCGCGGTCGATCAGCCGTTGCCGGAAACCCGGCGGGATGAGATCGATACGGATGAGCGAAAAGGCCTCGACATAGTTACGGTCGGTACTGGTCCCGCGCAGTCTGGCATCACGCACCAGACAGAGATCGCCCGTCTGGACCTGAATCCATGGAACGGATTCGCTGGCCACCTCAAACCGCTGTTCCAAGGTATCCACCGCGACCGACTCCCAGAAATAGGCCTCCAGGGTCTTGGTCACGGTGCCATCGGTAACCAAAAGGGCACGCAGAAAGGCGGGCAAATCGCTCAAAGGGACGGAATCGCCAGATACCGACGTGATCACGGCATCCTGCGAGAAACCGCCGCAGCGAAAGGGCAATTGAGACGGCGCCCGCGAGGCGCGTCCGTAGTAACGATGCATCAAAAACTCCTAGATTCCTTCACGGACTCGACCCGGCCGGGAGGATATGGACTCAGGTGGCGACATGCAGGATAGCGCTGCGGCACAACAGCCGGACAACCGTGATCGTTTCGTGCTCGAAAACGCGGCTCGAACAGAGAACGGCAGAGAGGAATATCCCTGCAACTCAAGCGGGCTTGGTGATTTTGCAACTTGTTGGTTCAAGGCATCGATTCTTACTTTCACAACCTTCGCCCAACTCGATCAAAGACGCAACTGCACGAATCGACTGGCTGATCATCTCTTTTCCAGAGATGCGAAAAAAGAACAAAATTATCGCTCAAGCAGTTAATTTAAATGAATAATTTAAAAAATTTTCGATATTTAGCATGGGCGTTACCAATCGTCGGATGTCATCTGAATTCAAACCGTGGTAAAAAATCTGATTTCGAGCCCACCTGTGGGCTTGATGTTGAATCGAATTTGCCCCAATCTCTGTACCGACCCCAACCCCAGGGCCGCTCCTCTTCATGAGTCTGAGTACGTCCGCATGAGCACAGGCTCCCGTACGAACTTGGACCATGGCGAATCGCCAGAGCAGGCGGCGTTGGTGCGCGTGAGGTTCGGAAATAATCCGCATACTGTGTTATACATTGATGGCCCAAGGGCCAACGACCAGGAGATTCCAAACCGATGAACAAAACACTGAAGTTCGCGTCCCTCTCTGCTGCCGCTATTCTGACCGTTTCCATGTTCGGTGGCTGCACCACCGACCAGACCGCCCGCGACATGGCTCAGCAGGCAATGGACACCGCCAACAGCGCCCAGTCCTGCTGCAACGCCAACACCGAGCGTCTTGACCGCATGTATCAGAAGATCATGGGCAAGTAAGACCCATTGTTCGACGAACTCCGGTGTCCCACGACCTGTGGGACACCGGAGTCTTCCTTGACCGCCCGCTCGACACCCTCCCAATCGACTTCGACTCCTTCGGCATTCGCCACCGCCTCAGGAATCACGCTTCTCGCGCTCTGACGCACGCTCTTCTCCCCAGTCTGGACCTCCAGATAGAGATCGTTGCCGCGCCAACCCACCTTATACGGCTGATCGATGATGGCCACGGGCGTATCAACGTCCACCAACCCGAACAGTTCCTCGACCCCCTCGGGGTACATACGGATACAGCCCCCACTCACCTCCATCCCGAGGCCCCATGGCATACTGGTGCCATGGATCAGATAATCGGGATTGCTCAGACGCATGGCATAACGGCCGAGCGGATTGTCCGGTCCAGGCGGAACCTGGGGAGGCAGGATATCGCCGCGCGCGGCATGCATGGCGCGCACGTTGGGTCCCGGAGTCCAGGTCGGATCTTTGCGCTTTTGGATGACCTTGAAGTTACCGAGCGGGGTTCCCATGGCGTCCTTGCCGACGCTGATGGTGTAAATCCGCACCTCACTGGGATCCTCGGGCGGATAGTAATAGAGACGCTTCTCGGCCCGATTGATCACGATCCCTTCACGCGGCACGTTCGGCAACACGAAGAGGCTCGGAACCATCACCTCGGTTCCATCGCCGGGTACCCAAATATCAACATTGGGATTCGCTTGGCGCATGTCGTCGAAACCCAGATTGTTCTGGCGAGCGATGTCGAGCAGCGTATCCTTATTGCGCGCCTTGAAATAGAAGGGAACCCCGACGACCGAGTCGTTCGGATTCTCGAGTCGGAAGGTTTCGGCCAGGGCACTGGTACTCCCCCCCCAACCAAGCAGCGATACGCACATCACCGACACGAACCACACCCGATTGCGTTTGCCATGAACAACAGCTCTCATAACCCCTCTTGCTCCTAATCGAAGTAAAACGCGATGAAAAAACCGGCCCGATTCTCGCAAGTCCGCAATATCGGGATCGCCGCTCACGTGGATGCGGGTAAAACAACGCTTACCGAGCGCATCCTGTATTACACCGGCGCCTCCTACAAAATCGGCGAGGTGCATGACGGAGCGGCCCACATGGACTACATGGCCGAGGAGCAGCAGCACGGTATCACCATCACCGCCGCCGTCACCAAGGCCCCTTGGCGCGACCACCAGATCCAGCTGATCGATACCCCAGGACACGTCGATTTCACCATCGAGGTCGAACGCGCGATGCGGGTGCTGGACGGTTGCGTCATCGTTCTCGACGGGGTGCGCGGAGTCGAGCCACAGACAGAAACGGTGTGGCGGCAACGCTCGCACTTCAAGCTTCCGACCCTTTTCTTCATCAATAAGATGGATCGGCCGGGCGCGGATTTTGACCGAAGTCTCGCCGCCGTCAAACAACGTCTCGGTGCCGAGCCGGCGCCCGTCACCGTACCGCTGCCGGACGGCGGCGCCGTCATTCATCTGATCGACCGAACGCTGATTCGTTTCACCGGCGAACAGGGCGAGGAGGTCATCACCGAGCCCTGTCCGCCAGCCCTGTGGGAGAGCTGCGCCGACTTACGGGAGGCGCTTCTACTCACTGCGGCGGAGGCCGACGAAACCCTGGCCGAGGCGGTTCTATCGGGAACGGAGCCTACCCCCGAGGCCGTCCGCGCAGCACTACGCCGTGGCACCCTGGACGGACTCCTCTGCCCCTGCTATGGCGGAAGCGCGCTACGCAACATGGGCGTCCAGCCCTTGCTGGACGGCATCATCGAGTGTCTTCCCGCGCCACTCGACCGACCGCCCGTGTCCGCCGAAGGCCCCGACGGCGAGCAGGAGTCGGTCGAGATGGACCCTCAAGGACCGCTCGCCGCGCTGGCCTTCAAGGTCCAGCTGTGGGACGGACGGCGTCACGTCTTCGTCCGACTCTACCGAGGAACGCTCAACCCAGGAGATACGCTGGAATTCCGCTCAAGCGACGGCCGAATTCGACGTGAGCAGGTCGCCCGGCTGTTCGAGATCGACGCCGGTAAAAAGATCAAACTGGATCATGCCGAGGCCGGTCAGATCGTCCTGCTCGCCGGGCTGCGCTGGGCAACGACCGGCGACACACTCTGCGCGCCCGGGCATCTGTTGATGCTGGAGCGCATCGCACTACAGGCGCCGGTCCTGGGTCTGGCGATCGAGCCCGCCGCCGGAACGGACGAGGAACGCCTGCTGGAGGTGCTCGGCAAGATCGAGCAGGAGGACCCGACACTTCTGGTCGAGGAGGATCCGGAAACGGGCCAGCGACTGCTGCGCGGAATGGGCGAGCTACACCTGCAGATCGTTCTGGAACGCATCGAGCGCGAGTTCGGCATCCAAGTCCGAGCCGGCCGTCCGGCGGTCGCCGTGCGCGAGACGATCCGTCGCACCGCCAGTGCCGACGCGCTCTTCGCCCCGCCGCCGCGCCCGGACGTTCGCCAACCGGACCTCATGGCCCGCGTCGCGGTCACCCTGACGCCACGCCCGCGCGGCAGCGGCTGCGAGATCCAGCTCACCCCGAGGGTCCTTCCCGAGGGGGCGTCACTGAACCAGGCTCAGGTCCAGGCGATCCAAGACGGTATCCAAGGCGCACTCGCATCGGGCCCGCTCAATGGAACCCAGGTCATGGATGTCGCCATCCAGGTGACCGAGGTCGAACTCTTTGGGCCCGGATCCACGCCCGAGGCCCTCGTAGCCGCGACCTCGAAGGCATTGCGCAAGGCGTTCGAGTCGGCGACGCCAACCCACATGCATCCCATCATGCGTCTGGAAGCGGTGGTTCCGGCGACCAGTCTCGGAACCGTGCTGGGTGACCTGCAGGCTCGCCACGCACTCATCCAGGACACGGCAGCGCTCGGCGATCAGGTGACCATCCAGGCCGAGGTCGCACTCGAACAGCTGCTCGGATACAGCACCCGCCTGCGCAGCATGACCCAGGGCCGGGGACAGTTCAGCATGCAGTTCGATCGCTTCGATCTCTGCTGAACCCGTTCCGCTCGGCGGGGGATCAACTCCCGTCCGGCGCCTGCGAACCCGCCCGGTCCTCGTTCACCACAACCCGGTTGCGCCCCAGATCCTTGGCACGATAGAGCGCCTGGTCCGCGCGCTCGATCAAGCTCTCCACGCTCTCGCCTGACCAGGCCTGGACGACACCGATCGAGACCGTAACGGCACTGATCACCTCCTGACTGTTCTTGCGCCTGATGCGCACGCCTGCAGCCTTGTGCCGAATATCCTCGGCGACCCTGCGGGCCGCGCTGATACCCTCGTTGATGATGACGACGAATTCCTCGCCACCATAGCGCGCGGCGAACAGCGTGTCGCTCTCGAACCCCTTGAGCAAACTACCAAACATTTGCAGGATCCGATCGCCCATCGGATGACCATAGGTATCGTTGCAACGCTTGAAGTGATCCAGATCCAGCAACAGCAGCGAGGTCGGTGCGCCGGGCAGGCTCAGCGACTGGAGTATGGCGTCGTTGAAGGCGCGCCGATTGGCGATCTTGGTGAGCGGATCGATGCGCGCACTGAGCTGAGTCTCCTCCAATTCACTGCGAAGTCGCTCGACCTCGAGACTGGCCGATGCGAGCTGTTCCTGGAACGCCTTGTTGCGTTTCTCCAGCTCAACCGTCTCGGCGAGCAACCGACCGAGAACCTCTTGGGTCTGCTCCTGGTCGATCGAGAGGTCGAGGACCTCCATCGCATCCTTCAGCGTACTGCCGTAGTCCCGCGCCCCTTCGGCGCTTTTCGAGACCGACTGCGCCAACTGCGCGAGCATGCCGACGAGCAGATGCTGAACATCCGGACTGTTCGGCAGATAGCCCTTGATGATGTGCTCGAAAAAGAGCGATTCGCTCTTTTCGGGGTCGTAGCAGCCGGCACTCGGAAACTGTTCGAGCAACACCTTGCTCAGATCGGGGTGCGCGTTCTGAACATGCGCGTACCAGAGCGCATAGTTGTAGGGCGTCGGCGGAATCTGGCGCTGCACCATCAAGGGGATGGCCATCCGCAGATAGTCGGAGGACGTGTGCAAATCCTCCCGAAACTCGATTCTCTTGCCAGCCATGAATGCTCACTCTCGATCGCGCCCCGACGCGGGACTCATCATCTAGCCCGCGGCCGATTCGTAAGCCTCGGGTACCGTCATCATATGCCATGAGCAAGCCGACGATGCTGGTGTTTGGACACCATCACGCCGGACCGAAGCTCCCAGCCACCGCCGGAACTGGCCGAGCAATTGCAACGTCTACAGATCGGTCCCAATATGGAATCGGAGTCTAGACAGGTTTCAGTCGCCTGAGAGTTCCTCTTGTCCGCGCGTCTGTAGAAGCCCCTCCATTCAGGTATGCTTCCATCATCGACAATGTCTCTCGCCCGCCCATCATTAGCAGTACCGACCCATGCCCCAGTCCGCCGAACTCATTCGATTGTCCGATCTTCCGCAAAGCACGCCGGCACTTCTGGCCGAAATCCAGGGCGGACGCCATCTGATGCGCCGCCTTCTATCACTGGGTCTGCGGCAAGGTAGCCGGTTGAGCGTGGTACAGCGCCGTGGTCAGGGCCTGGTACTGGCGACCGGCGAGGTACGCATCGCAGTCGGCTCTGGAATCGCCGACAAGCTCTGGGTCACCCCATGCGATCTCTCGGAGGATGACCCAGACCCGGATGCCGAAACGGCGACCGATCCCGCGCGCTCCAGCATGGGGCTATGACATACGATGACAGCGCCTAATTCGCACCCCACCGCCGTCTCGGCGCAGCCGCCGCGCCCACTCACCGTCGCACTGGCTGGCAACCCAAATTGCGGTAAATCCGCGCTCTTCAACGCCTTGACCGGCATCCGCCAGACCACCGGGAACTGGCCGGGCGTCACGGTCGAACGTAAGGAAGGTTCTCTGGAGCTGGATGACCGCCGAATCAAGGTCATCGACCTGCCAGGCATCTATTCGCTCGACGCCAGCTCGCTCGACGAGGTGGTCACGCGGGATTACCTCCTCAGCCGCGAAGCCGACCTCATCGTCAACGTCCTGGATGCGAACAACCTGGAGCGCAATCTCTATCTGTCCGTCCAGCTGTTGGAGATGGGCATTCCGGTCATCGTCGCACTCAACATGATGGACGTCGCGCGCAAACGCGGCGTGCGGATCGACATCGCTCAGCTTGCGGAGACGATCGGCTGCCCCGTCGTCCCCGTGGTGGCGGTCGCCAAGGAGGGTCTGACCGAGCTCCAGGCACGCCTCCTGGCCGTCGCCGAGGGGCGCGAGCCGGCCGGGCTGCCACTGGGCCAGAGTGAATTCGTCGAGGAAGCGATCGCGGACCTCGCACCCAGTCTGAGCGAGGTCGCCGATCGGGCCAACAGCCGCTGGCTGGCACTCAAGCTCCTCGAATCGGACCCCTCGGCCGAGCAATCGGTCGCCCCCAAGATACTGGAACGCGCTGAACAGCTGCGTCATCAGATCGCCGTGCGCACCGGAGAAGACGCGGACCTCCACATCGCCGATACCCGCTTCGGCCATGCACACGCCCTGGCGCAACGGGTCATGCGCGAGAGCCACCGGGTCGAGCGCACCCTATCGGACCGCATCGACCGGGTCGTTCTCAATCGTATCTTCGGCATCCCGCTCTTCCTGCTGATGATCTATCTCATGTTCATGTTCACCATGAACATCGGGGGCGCCTTCATCGACTTTTTCGATCTCGCCGGCCGGGCCTTGTTCGTCGACGGACTCGGGGCATTGCTTCACGACCTGAATGCACCCGACTGGCTGTCCCTGGTGCTGGCCGAGGGCATCGGCGGCGGTCTGCAGGTGGTCGGAACCTTCATACCCATCATCGCCAGCCTCTACATCGTGCTCTCGATCCTGGAGGACTCGGGCTACATGGCGCGCGCGGCCTTCGTCATGGACCGCTTCATGCGCTCGATCGGATTGCCGGGCAAGGCGTTCGTGCCTTTGATCGTGGGCTTCGGCTGCAACGTCCCGGCAGTGATGGCGACCCGCACACTCGAAAGCGAACGCGAACGCAAGCTCACCATCCTCATGAATCCCTTCATGTCCTGCGGGGCCAGACTTCCGGTCTACGCCCTGTTCGCGGCGGCCTTTTTCCCGCATTCGGGCCAGAACCTGGTCTTCGCGCTCTATCTGACCGGCATCGCCGTCGCCGTCCTATCCGGACTGGCGATGAAGCACACCCTGCTCAAGGGCGACAGCTCGGGTCTACTGATGGAGTTGCCACCCTATCACCTGCCGACCGTCAAGGGCGTGCTGCTGCGTACCTGGGACCGGGTCAGGCTCTTCCTGCGCGAGGCGGGCAAGGTCATCGTGGTGATGGTGCTCATCCTCAACGTCCTCGCCACCATCGGCAGCGACGGCTCGATGGGCAACCATGAAAGCGACCAGTCCGTCCTGGCCGCCATCAGCCGCACCGCGACCCCGATGTTCGCCCCCATGGGCATCCGCGAGGACAATTGGCCGGCCGTGCTTGGAATCTTCTCCGGCGTTCTCGCCAAGGAGGTCATCGTCGGAACATTGGATTCGCTCTATGGGCGCCTGGCCGAGGAAGAACATCCGACCGAGACGCCCGAGCCATTCGATCTGTGGCGCGATCTGGGGCGCGCCGCCTCCTCGATCGAGGAGAACCTCTCGGCGCTGGGTGCGCGCCTGCTCGACCCACTCGGACTCGACGTCGGCGATCTAAGCGATCAGAACGTCGCCGCAGAGGAACAGGGCGTCGGCAGCAAGACCTTCAACGCCATGACCGAACGCTTCGATGGACAGGCCGGCGCATTCGCCTATCTGCTGTTCGTGCTGCTCTACTTCCCCTGCGCCGCGACCATCGGGGCCATCGTCCGCGAGGCCGGCGTGCGCTGGGCGCTCTTCGTCGGTGCCTGGACTACGGGCGTCGCCTTCCTCGCGGCCAGCATCTTCTACCAGACCGCGACCTTCGAGCGTGACCCGCTGGGCGCGGGACTCTGGATCGGAGGGGGACTGACACTGCTGGTCGGGGTGATCGTCGGTCTGCGGTTCTGGGCCATCGGCGCCCGACAGGCCGAAGCTGGCCGAAGCGCGATCGACGCCTGAAGAGCGGAAACCGGCGACCCCTAAAGGGCGCGCGGTCGAGTCAAGGACAAGAGCTGCGCGCTCCCGGGATCGAGCAGCCCCCAATCGTCCGGCATTTCGAGCCGGGCAACGGCGGCGGTGGGTAGGAGCTTGCCATCGCCTGGTGGCTCGTAATCGTCCGCGACCAAATGTCTCAGCAACTCTTCGAGTCCGGGGTTATGACCGATCAGGAGCACGGTCGCAGCCTCGGGCGGAACCCGTGACAGCACCTCAAGCAGCTCCGGGAGTCTGGCCTCGTAGATGGCGGCATCCCAAACGATGCGTTTCTTCTTGAAATCCAGCCGCTTGCATACCTTAGTCGCGGTCTGACGGGCCCGCTCGGCCGGCGAGCTGACGACATGATCGGGCACCAACCCCTCGCGATAGAGCCAGGCCCCCACCTTGGGTGCGTCGTTCTTACCGCGTTTGGCGAGCGGACGATCGAAATCGGTCGAGGTGCCAGAGTCCCAATCAGACTTGGCGTGACGGAGCAGCAGGAGTTCTCGGGACATGGAAAAGAAGGGGTCGGCGTAGATCAATCTGGGTCGACAACCTGCCAATGACAACAATGGCGGTTTTTAACACATCCGTCATTTTGGCGTAACCGCGCGACGCAATTCCCTTAACGTATCTCAGCCAATAGGCGTGAGATCATCTGATGCGACTGGCTGAGATAACCGCCGCCGAAGAGATTCAGGTGGTTGAGGACGTGGTAGAGGTTGTAGAGCAGGCGACGGACTCCGTAGCCCGGATCCAGCGGCCAAGCGGCGCGGTAGGCCGCGTAGAACTCAGAACCGAAGCCGCCGAAGAGCTCGGTCATCGCCAGATCCGCCTCGCGATCCCCGTAATAGACGGCCGGATCGAAGATCACCGGCTGCCGGTCCGGGGTACTGCCGATGTTCCCGCCCCAAAGGTCGCCGTGCAGGAGGGAGGGAACGGGATCGTGCCCGATCAACAGGCCGAGATCCGCCATCAGGCGTTCACCGTCGCGCTGCAAGTCGCCGCCGTGGCCGTTGGCGGCGGCGAGTCTCAGCTGATAGCCGAGACGCTGCTCGCGCCAGAAGGACACCCAGTCGCGCTCCCGGCGATTGCTCTGCGGGGTGGAGCCGATGGTGTTGTCCCGGTGCCAACCGAAGGTCTCGGCGCTGGAGCGATGCATGTCCGCCAGCCGTTCGCCAGCGAGCGCGCCATCCAGCCTCCCGCCGAGATCCAACAGCTCCATAACGAGGAAGGACTGACCGTCGGCGACGCCGGTACAGATCGGGCGGGGAACCCGAATGGCCTCGGCCGAGGCCAGCGCGATCAATCCCTCGAATTCGGCCGCGAACATCTCGACGCGGTCGGTCGAGTTCAGCTTGACGAAATAGCGGCGACAACCATCGCCGAGCACGGCCGCCCGATTGATGCAGCCGCCGCCGACCGCTTGCTCCTGCTCGACCCGAAACGACTCGCCTGTCGCATCGCCGATCGAGTCGGCGATCCCAACCCATTGGTTCATGGACGACTCTCGCGTCCGAGCCGGCGCAACAGCGGACTGCAGCGAGGAAAATGGGCGCGCAGGAATTCCATCTGATCGGCCAGCACGTTGCGGCCCATCAGATAGACGTACTCGGCGTGCGTCGGTGTGAAGGGAACCGCCAGCAACTCCATTCCAGCGTCCTCGGGAGAACGGCCGGCCTTGTAGTTGTTACAGCGAATGCACGCGGTGACCAGGTTGTTCCAGTGATCCTCGCCACCTTTGCTGGAGGGGCGGACATGGTCACGCGACAGCAGACGCGGCGAGAACCGCTGACCGCAGTACATGCACATGTGGTCGTCGCGCTGAAACAGGGTGCGATTGGAGAGCGGGGGGACATAGTCGTCACTCTGAAGTTTGTTCAGAGAGCGATGGAGGCCGACCGTGGCGATGATGGAGTGAATCAGAAGCCGGCTTTGGATTTGGGTCGCGGCATTGATGCCGCCACGCAACAGGAACAGAGGATCGCCGCAGGAGTAGGCGACCTGACCGAGAAAATAGAGTCGGGCGGCGGTCCGGTAATCCACCCATTCGAGTGGCATACCGGCCAGATCCGTTCGCAGTACCTGTTGATTCAATGGCAACATAGTCGGAAGCGGCTCGGAATTTGCGAGCATCATACACGCTTGCGGCACCTGCGCAAACGATGCTCGGTGGACGATCGGGAGAGGATTTCGCGCCTGGATGCAGACCCAAAACCTCTGATGAGACCGAGAATCGAACAGCCTCTAAATGGGGTTAACCACTTGATCATTCACACCCTCTAAAGGGTCTCGGTTAAATTTCGAGCCTGTCAAGACAACCGCTCCAAGCTAACCGGGATGATCGCGCAACTTATTGATTTTTTGTTCTCAAACGGTGGCTGGTCAATATTTTACCAGAACCGCAGGAGCGCTTGAATGACGCCAACTTGGGAGCGCCCACGAAAGGCTATCCCCAGACTTATCCACAGGCATTGTGAACAAATGAAGACTCCCCTCGCTCGACGGTACCGCCAGACAGCCATCTCTAGCACCAACGGAGTATCAACGCGGCCCTTGAACGGAGACGCAGCGACGACGTGAGCGTAAACCTCGAACGCCCTTCCGATGACGCCCCAACGATCATCCTGCGGGTCGCCATCGCGGCCCCCCTGCTCGGACTCTTCGACTATCTCCCGCCCTCGGACTCAACCGCTCGGCCGACCCCGGGACAACGACTCCTGGTGCCCTTCGGGCGGAGCCAGCGGGTCGGCATTCTGGTCGAGATCGCCGACGCGACCCAGGAGGATCCGGCGCGGCTCAAGCCGATCGAAAAAGCACTGGATGCCGAACCCATCTTCGGCGAGAAGGATCTCGCCCTCATCCAATGGGCCGCCGCCTACTATCAGCAGCCGCTCGGCACCGCACTCTTCACCGCCCTGCCCGCCCGACTGCGCCAGCCCAGCCCGATCCTGGAGGAATGGGTCCCGGGGATCCGGGCGACCGCGCAAGGATTGAGTCTAGACCTGGCGACACTGTCCCGTGCGCCCAAACAGCGCATCCTATTGGAGACGGCCCGCGAGTGCCCAGACGGAGTGCCGCTACCGGAGCTCTCCGCTCGACTCGGCGATTGCGCGGGGGGCATTCGTGCGCTTGAGCGCAAGGGTCTGATCGAACGCTGCCGGCTGAAGGCGCCGGCACCGGCCGTCGTTGATATCAGCCCCGACGGTCCCGAACTGAACGCGGATCAGCACAGGGCGGTCGAGACGATCGGCGAAGCCCTTGGCGCCTTCCGTCCTTTCTTGCTTCAAGGCGTCACCGGAAGCGGTAAGACCGAGGTCTATATCCGACTCATCCAGACCCTCGTCGCGACCGGACAGCAGGCGTTGGTGGTGGTGCCCGAGATCGGCCTGACACCGCAGCTGCGCGACCGTTTCCGACAGCGCATTCCCGGTCCCATCGCAGTGCTCCACTCCGCCCTGAACGCGAGCGAACGCGAGCTCAATTGGCACAGGGCCGCGCGCGGAGAGGCGACCCTCATCCTCGGGACGCGCTCGGCGATCTTCGTGCCCATCCCGCGTCTGGGGCTCATCCTGGTCGACGAGGAGCATGACGCCTCGCTGAAACAGCAGGACGGATTCCGTTACTCGGGCCGCGACCTGGCGGTGCGACGTGCCCAGCTGGTCGGATGCCCGGTGGTGCTGGGCTCGGCCACGCCCTCGCTGGAAACCCTTCAGAACGCCACATCCGGACGCTATGGCTGGCTGAGACTGCCGCAGCGCGCCGGCGGCGCACAGGCGCCGACGATCTCGCTACTGGATATCCGCGACCAACCGCTCAAGGCCGGCCTCTCGCACGTGCTGCGCACGGCCATGCAGTCGGAACTGGCCGCCGGCAATCAGATCTTGCTGTTCCTCAATCGGCGCGGCTACGCACCGCTCTACACCTGCCATCACTGCGGCTGGGTCGGCGAATGCCCGCACTGCGACGCGCGCCTAACCCTGCACCTCGGTCAACGGCGGCTCTGGTGCCACCATTGCGGCTGGTCGAACCGACTGCCGGAGCGTTGCCCAAGCTGCAACGGCGAGGATCTGCGCATGATTGGACGCGGCACTGAACGGCTGGAGGATGAACTGCGCCCGCTCTTTCCCGAGGCCAGCATCGCCCGCATCGATCGCGACAGCACACGACGCCGGGGCGAGCTGGATCGCGTGCTGGAGTCGATCCGGCGCGGCGAGATCCAGATCCTGCTCGGAACCCAGATGCTCGCCAAGGGACACGATTTCCCGCAGGTCACGCTCGTCGGCATCCTGGATCTCGATCAGTCACTCTATGCCAGCGACTTCCGTGCCCCCGAACGCACGGCGCAGCTCATCGTTCAGGTCGCTGGCCGTGCCGGACGGGCCGAACGACCGGGCCGGGTGGTGCTCCAGACGCGACACCCCGAGCACCCGCTGCTCCAGTCACTGCTGCGCGACGGCTATTCCGGGTTCGCCGCCGCCGCCTTGGCCGAACGGCAGGCCGCCGAACTCCCGCCCTTCGCACATCTGGTTCTGATGCGCGCGGAATCCCCGCAGGCGGACCAGCCGACGGCCTTCCTGCGGGAGGCGCGCGCACTGGCCGAGGGATTGGATCCGAGCGTCGTCCATCTGCTCGGCCCGGCACCAGCCCCGATGGAGCGCCGCGCCAACCGCTACCGCAGCCAGCTCATGGTGCTGTCGAACGAGCGCCCCGCGCTCCAGCGTTTCCTCGCCCGCTGGAACCAGGCCCTGCGTACGCTGCGTCCTCCCAAGGGGCTACGCTGGTCGCTGGACGTGGACCCGCAGGACATGCTCTAGTCGATGGATTCAGGTATTCTAATGGTCTGTGATCACAACCACTTCGGTCGCCGCGACCAGGCGCCGAGGCATCCCGATTCATCCCATTGCGGACCAGTTCAGGGCCCGAGCCAGCCATCCAAACGGCAGCTACGCGTGCTCGACCGTGTGCCAGGACCAAAGCGTCAATCTGCATGAAGCAAGACATCAAAGATCTCATCGCCACCGCGCTCCAAACCCTCGTCGACCAGGGTCTGCTCGACCTTCAAACGTTGCCCGAGCCTCAGTTGGAACGCACCAAAGACACCAGCCACGGCGATTTCGCCACCAATCTGGCGATGGTGCTCGCGAAGCTCGCCCGTACCAAGCCGCGCGATCTGGCGCAGCGACTGATCGAGGCGTTGCCCGCCTCCCCGCTGATCGACAAGGTCGAGATCGCGGGTCCCGGATTCATTAACTTCTTCCTCGCCGAGGGCGCCTATCACTCGGTCGTACCGCAGATCCTGACGACTGGGCAGGCATACGGACTGAGCCAGGTCGGTGCCGGCAAGCGCGTGCAGGTGGAGTTCGTCTCGGCCAACCCGACCGGCCCGCTGCATGTGGGGCACGGACGCGGCGCGGCCTACGGCGCGGTGGTGGCCGATCTGCTCGCTGCGGTCGGTTTCGACGTCCATCGCGAGTACTACGTCAACGACGCCGGCCGCCAGATGGACATCCTGGGCACCTCGGTCTGGCTGCGCTATCTGGAGCTGTGCGGCGAGGCGCTGCGCTTCCCGAGCAACGGCTACAAGGGCGACTATGTCTGGGACATCGCCGCCACCCTGCACCGCGAGCACGGCGATGCCTACCGTGTGGACGCCGATCAGGTCTTCGCCGACCTCCCGGCCGATGCACCGATCGAGGGCGAACCGGAAAACGCGGCCGGCGACAAGGAGGCCCATATCGACGGCCTCATCGCCGCAGCCAAGCGTCTGCTGGGCGACAACCGCTACCGCTATGTCTTCGAACTGGGGCTCAACACCATCCTCGACGACATCCGGGCCGACCTGTCGGAGTTCGGGGTCGACTATCAGGAATGGTATTCGGAGCGCTCGCTGACCGAGAGCGGCGCGGTCAACAAGGCCATCGAGCGGCTGCGCGCGAGCGGCCACATCTACGAACAGAAGGGCGCGCTCTGGTTCCGCTCCACCGCCTTCGGCGACGAAAAGGACCGCGTGGTGGTGCGCGACAACGGCCAGGCCACCTATTTCGCCTCCGACATCGCCTACCACATGGACAAGATGGAGCGCGGGTTCGACCGCGTCATCGACATCTGGGGTGCCGACCATCACGGCTATATTCCGCGCGTGAAGGCCGCGCTGCAGGCGCTCGGCGGCGACGCCGAGCGTCTGGAGGTGCTGCTGGTTCAGTTCGCCATCCTCTACCGTGGCGGCGAGAAGGCGCAGATGTCGACCCGGTCCGGCGAGTTCGTCACCCTGCGCGAACTGCGCAAGGAGGTCGGACGCGATGCCGCCCGCTTCTTCTATGTGATGCGCCGTTGCGAGCAGCATCTGGACTTCGACCTCGACCTGGCCAAATCCGAGTCCTCGGACAACCCGGTCTATTACGTCCAGTATGCCCACGCGCGTGTCTGCAGCGTGCTGCGCCAGGCGGCCGAAAAGGGGCTGGTGGTCGATCCGAGCCCGGGCGCGACCAACCTGGAGCGACTGACCGAGGCGCACGAAGAGACCTTGCTGCGCACCCTGATCCGCTACCCGGAGGTCGTGGAGTCGGCCGCACTCAAGGCCGAACCGCACCAGCTCACCCAGTATCTGCGCGAGCTGGCGAACGACTTCCACACCTATTACAACGCCCACCAGTTCCTGGTGGACGACGGCGTCCTGCGCGACGCCCGCATCAAGCTGATCCTGGCCGTGCGGCAGGTGTTGCGCAATGGCCTGGGATTAATCGGCGTCTCGTCACCAGAGAGCATGTAACCTATGGCCAGGGATTACCGACGGGGCACTCCGATTCGAGCGAGCCAGAAGCGCAAACAGAACCGTTCCTGCGTCTGGTGGTTCCTGATAGGCACCGCGTTCGGTGTTCTGGCCACCAACATCCTGAGCGCGCGGCACAGCGACACCAGCGGCTCTCCCGAGACCGCCGCCAAGCCGGCGACCGAGACGGAGAAGCCGCACGCCGCGCCGAACTTCAGGTTCCAGGAGATCCTGTCCGATACCCAGGTCGACATCGGCGATAGCGCCCCGCCGCCTCCGCCACCCGCACCGCGCCCACCGCCGCGAGTGGAGCCGAATAAGCCCGCCGCCAAGCCTCAAACGGCGGCCCCAGCAGCCTCCACGCCGCCGGATGACACGGTGAAGCCGCGCAGCGGGACCTATGTGGTCCAAATCGGTTCATTCGGACGCCAGGCCGATGCCGAGCGGCTTAAGGCCGAACTGGCCCTGCTGGGCATCTCCACCAACATCCAGGTGGCGACCCTGTCGAGCGGCCGGGTCACACACCGCGTGCGTACCGGCGCCTACGCCAGCAAACAGGAAGTCGAGAAGATCCGCGCCATCCTGAGAAAGCACGGCAAAGACAGCATGGTGTACCCGATCAAATAGGGTACGTCGGGCGGACGGGACATCGAGCACCGCAGCCGCAAAAAAACCTGATGGCCCAGCTCAACGGCTGGGCCATTCTTGTTTCTGCGAACGATTCATGGAGGGACCGAGACGGGTATAACACACACGACGCGACCGAATAATGAGCCGGAAGAAGCTCTCAACTCGGCGGACCATAACGAAAATCTGACCAAAGGAAACGACAGCATGCTGTATCAACATACCATCGGAATCATTGGTGCCGGACAGGTGGGCATGGCCGCAGCCAATGCCCTCTTCCAGCAGCGCATCGCCAACGAGCTGATCCTCGTCGACCTGGACCGAAACCGGGCCGAAGGCGAGGCGATGGATCTCATGCATGCCCAGGGCTATGTCGGTCGCCGTCGGGTACGGGCGGGGGACTATGCCGATCTGGCCCAGGCCCAGATCGTGATCGTCACGGCGGGTGTCGGACAACGGCCCGGCGAAGACCGCCTCTCGCTGCTCAACCGCAACGCGGCGGTCTTCCGCCAGATCGCCGAGCAGCTCGACCGTCATGCCCCCGAGGCCATCCTGATCATCGCCTCCAACCCGGTGGACGTGCTCACCTATGTGATGCAGACGCTCTCCAAGCGCCCTCACGAACAGGTCATCGGCACCGGAACCATGCTCGACACCACCCGGTTGCGCACCCTATTGGCCGAGCACTACATGGTGGATCCGCGCTCGGTTCATGCCCTCATCCTGGGCGAGCACGGGGATTCCGAGATCGCCGTCTGGAGCCATGCCAACATCGGAGGCACACCGATCTGCGGCAACAGTATCCTCGGCAAGCCCTACGATCCGGCGCAGATGGACCAAATCCTGACCCAGGTGCGCCGTGCGGCCGAGGAGATCATCGCACGCAAAGGCTACACCAACTGGGCCATCGGGCTGGTGCTCGCCCATCTGGTGCGCACCATCCAGGAGGATCAGAACAGCGTGCTCCCCATCAGCGTGCGGCTTGCCGGCGAATATGGTATCGAGGACGTGTGCCTGAGCATCCCGGTCGCCGTCGGACTCCGAGGCGCTGGTGGACGGGTCCCCATTCCGCTGAACGACGCGGAACGGCAGGCACTGACTACATCGGCCGAGACCTTGAAACGCTGTCTGCACTCGCTCGACCTCTGAGCGCATACCGGCGCGCCTCCCCATCCGTCCAGCGGTTGAGGGCCTACCCCTTTACCGTCAAGACCTGCTTCAGCGTATGCACGACCTCGACCAGATCGCTCTGGTTCGCCATGACGGCGTCGATGTCCTTGTAGGCGGCGGGGATCTCGTCGATCACACCCTTGTCCTTGCGACACTCGACGCCCTGGGTCTGGGCCTCCAGATCCTTGCGGTTGAAGCGACGGGTCGCCTCGCCGCGGCTCATGCGCCGACCCGCTCCATGCGAGCAGGAGCAGAATGACATGGGGTTGCCCAGTCCGCGCACGATGTAGGACTTGGCCCCCATGCTCCCTGGGATGATGCCCAGATCCCCCTCGCGCGCCCGAATGGCACCCTTGCGGGTGAGATAGACCTCCTTGCCGAAATGGTGCTCGCGCGTCACATAGTTGTGATGACAGTTGATCGCCTCCGAGGTCGCCTCGAAGGGCGGCAACTGGCCGCGCAGCGCCTCAATGATGAGCCGCATCATCTGACGGCGATTCTCCATCGCATAGTCCTGCGCCCAACCGACCGCCTCCACATAGTCGTCGAAGTGCTGGCTACCCTCGGGCAGATAGGCCAGGTTCTGGTCGGGCAGCTGGATCTTCCAGCGCTCCATCTCGCGCTTGGCCCGCTCGATGAAATGCATCCCGATCCGGTTGCCGATCCCGCGCGATCCCGAATGGAGCATGATCCAGACCTGCTGGGACTCGTCGAGACAGAGTTCGATGAAGTGGTTGCCACCGCCCAGCGAACCCAGCTGGCTCTGCCAACGGGCGTTGATCTTGGGATGCTTGGCCAGGATGGGCTCGAGACCGGGCGCCACGCGCGCCAATCCTTTATCGCACCAGTGCTCCTGGCCATGGCCATCCATCCCGACCGGCACTCGGGCCTCGATCGCCGAACGCACCTTGGCCAGCGAATCCGGCAACTGGTCCGCACGCAGCGACAGCCGCAGGGCGTTCATGCCGCAGCCGATATCGACGCCCACGGCGGCGGGAATGATGGCCCCGAGGGTCGGGATCACCGAGCCGATGGTCGCCCCCATTCCCCAATGCACGTCGGGCATCGCCGCCACATGCGAATGGATGAAGGGCAGATGGGCGACGTTTTCGAGCTGCTTCATGGCATTCTCGGCCACGTCGTCCGTATAGATCTTGACCGGAACTCGGCCCTTGCTGATGACTCGCTTGATAGGCATGTGTCTCTCCGTCGACGAACCGAAATTCATCGAATCGAACCGCAAAGGCGCAAAGCGCGCTAAGGTCGAATATCGAATGACTTTGCGTTCTTCGCGCCTTTGCGGTTCAAACTGTCTTATCCGTATTCCCGCGACCTCGCACCCGGTCAGGTTCGACCGGATCGAGTCCATGGAAGGCGTCGATGCCGTCCTCGATGGCCCGGCGATGGCCGGCGCGGATGCTGGAGGCGGATCGCACGTGTGGACCGCCCTTGCGCAACAGTGGCGATCGGGCCACCGGGTTTCTCCGTTTGTTCATCTCGATTCGTCCTTTCATGAAGGGCCGCCGTCCATGGCGGCATTCCGTTTCGTCCTGACCAGCGCGCCCCATCGCGCCAAAGCTGGCAGCTGGCAGCTGGAGGCTGGCCGCTCATCCCCCCTTGGGCGCCTCGATCCGGACCAGTCCCTGCAGCAGCGATTCCATGCCGCCGAAGACGGTCAGGTTGCCGACCCGCTCGGTAACGCGCTCGAGCGCCTCCAGTTCCTTGAGCCGCAGCAGCACCGGGTTCTGGTCCATCAGCTTGGCGGTGTTGAGCAGCGACCGGGTCGCGGCCGTCTCCTCGCGTCGACGGATGAGGTTGGCCTGGGCCGCCTTCTCCGCCTCCACCACCTGGTTGAGGATTTGCTTCATGTCGCCCGGCAGGATGACGTCCTTGATCCCCAATGATTCGATCGCGATCCCATGCGGCTCGGCCCGCTCGCGAATGGCGACCAGCACCTCCTGTTCGGTCGTACCCTTCCGCTCCAGGAGTTCGTCCAGGGTCCGGTCCGAGATGGCCCGGCGCAGTCCGAACTGGAGTTCCCGGTACAGGAAGTCCTTGTGCTTGGGCAACCCGGCCCGAACCTGGACCGGATCCATAACCCGATACTGGGCGCTCAGGTTGATCCGCAGACTCACCTTGTCGCGGGTCAGAATCTCCTGGCCCTGGACCTCGAGCTCCTGCAGACGCAGATCCGTCAGCTCAACCTGGACATTGCGATCGAAATTCCAGAAGGCGTGCACGCCCGGCTCCAGGGTCCCGACCAGCCGGCCATCGAGCAGCAACAGACCCGTCTCATGGTCGGCGATCTCCTCCTCGATGATGTTGTCCAGGAACTCGGCACCCGGCAGCTTGCTTCCGGCCGACCGTGCCTTGGCCCGATACTCGGCCGCTGCCCTGGTCCAGCCATCCCGATGGCGCATCCGGCGGATGCGCTCCATCACCTCCGCCCCCACGGCGGCCCCCTCTGTCAGATCGATTCGCTCGACCCGCACCTCGACCGGCCCCTTCCAGTAGAAGCGACGGCTCATGGGCGGAATCAGGCGGGTCAGCTGTCCGTCCAGATAGATGAGCCCGGCCTCATGCTCGCCGGTTTCGACCGTTTCGACCCACAGATTCCAGAGCGTTGAGGACTCCTTGCGGAACACCTCGGCATGCGGATGGGCCAGTTCCGGATCGGTCAGATCGAAGGTCTCGAACTCCAGCGATCCGACGATATCCAGCCAGCGATAGACGCCAGGTCCGAGCACCTGATCCAGCACTCCATTCCTTAGCACCAGCACACGCTCGTGCTGGGCGACGACCTGTCGCTTGTATCCAATCATGTTCATCTTCCCGCTCTCCTCTGTGCCGTCGCTATCGACGACATGACCGGCCGTTTCGGCCCGCCCGCCGCCCCGATCAAGAATCCGGCATTGCAGTGACCTGTTGTCGTTGGTTGGTTGGTGGAGCCGGGATCGGGTCGCCAACGTTCGGCCCGATCCCGGCGTTCTATCGATTCGGTGTCCAGCTCAGGCCGGACATCGTTCGGAGCCGGCCGCTCGAAACCACCGGCTGAAAGTGGACAGGCTCGCCCCACGTTGCGCCGATGGGCCAGGGCAGCTGCATGACCGGTATCATTCGGCTCGATCGATTCGCATCCCTGCGGCATCGCCCGCCATCCGGCGAGATCGCTCGAAACCGCACGATTTCGATCCATGCGTCGCACCCTGGCACAAGATCGTCACGACGCCCCCGATCCGGCCTCCCTGCCGGCCGCCATGCGGCACGCAGTTCCATCCGATCGGGCCGGGGCTCACCCTGTGGTTTTGATTGGACGGGTATTCCAATCGAGGGCGACGGTCAGTCGCCAAAGAGACAGCGGCGGGAGTCGAACCCGCGACGGACTGGTTATCGGCCAGTTGCTCTACCCACTGAGCTACGTTGTCGCCTCACGGTCATATCGAGCAATGGGTACGGACCGAGGGAACGCACTGGGCGCCCAGGTCCGCCACCGGGGCATAGGGAACCCCAGGCGCTGATCGCTCGACGATCTCCGCAAGATGGTGATGCCTGAAATCCTCGATCTTCAGGCAATAAAAAACCCCGACCAGTGCTCCCGGTCGGGGTTTCGTATCCCACCGGAAGGCCCTTATGCCAGGCCTTCCGAGATCGCAATCGCAGAAAGACTCAGCGCAGAGACAGGGTACTCAGCGTCCGCCCCAGCAAGGAGCCGCGGTTCCCTCGTTGATCGATGTCGTCTCTGAATGTCATCTGAATCCTGTTCCTCACGATTGAATTGACTGCTGATTTCGATGGCTGGCTAGTCTAGCCAGAATTTCAAGCAAGTCAACATAAATATCAAGATTCTTGTAAAATTAGCCGCCAGCCGCCAGCCGCCAGCCGCCAGCGCAAGTGAAACAGAGCCTGGCGGCTTCTCATCCAAAACAGCGGCGACGAGATCGCAACCGATACCGACCGACACAGGACCCAAGCAACGACCCTATGCAATCAACCAACATACCAGGCCGTATCAAGCTCGCCCGCAAGATGGCGGGGTTTCGCACCCAGGCCAGTCTCCTCGCCCGCATTCCGGGCTGGAAATCCTCTCGCCTCGGCAACTACGAGGCCGGAATCTCCACGCCCAGCGCGGACGATATGCTGCTGATCGCCGAGGCGACCGGCGTGTCAGCCTGCTGGCTGATGTTCGGACAGGGCCCCATCCGGCCCAACGAGCGCGATCTGCAGGCGGTTCGACACCAGAACCTGACGCACGCCATGGATGGGATCGAAGAGGATCAGGAGCGTCTGGACGAGACGGTGAAACGGCTGCGGATCTCGCGCAAGCGGCTCAGGGAACACCTGGACAACCCCTTCCTGCCGATCACGGACGAACTGGCGCGACGCCTGGAACGTCTGCTCGGCACTCAGCCGGGCTGGCTCGACGAGCAGCATGTGGAGCGCGACCCGCTGTTCCTTTCGTTTCCCGAGGAGATGCGGGAGCTGATGATGATCTATTCCGAGCTTCCCGCCGCCCAGCGGCCGATCCTGATGGCCACGGTCAGGGCATTGAAGGATTCGCTCCAGTCCGCTTGACCCGCCGGACTCGCCAGCCTTTGCTCGCGTTTCGCCCGCCATCATGAGGTCGTTGTGAGGTTCCAGCAGGCTGGGAGAGCAAACGGATACTCGCGGGCTCGAAGCCCGCAATGAAACGCCCGCCCACACTCCAGCCGTTGTCATATCGTGTAAGACAAGCTAGCATCGAATCCAGACCGTATCGCCGGGATGGTGTTGTCGGACATGCCAATCAAACACGAACCGCTTCGCGATGCCCTTCCCCGGACCGACACCGACCGGATCGTTAGCGGTTCGCGGCTGCTCGGAGAGATGCGCGAGCGCATTCGTTTCAAGCATTACAGCATCCGCACCGAGCAGGCCTATCTCGGCTGGGCCAAGCGTTTCATCCTCTTCCACGGCAAACGCCACCCCCGCGAGATGGGCGAGGCGGAGATCGTCGCCTTCCTCAACCATCTCGCCGTCGAGCGCAACGTCTCCGCCTCGACCCAGAATCAAGCCCTCAACGCACTCGTTTTTCTCTATAAGCAGATCCTCGGTCGCGAAACCCTGACGCTCGGAGACATCGCGATCGCGAAACGCCCGGAGCGCCTACCGACGGTGTTCGACCGCGACGAGATCGCGCGCCTGTTCCGCCATCTCGAAGGGACGCATAAGCTCGTCGCCGCCCTGCTCTACGGCTCCGGTCTACGCCTGCTCGAGGCATTGCGGCTGCGCATCCAGGATGTCGAATTCGGACGCCATCAGATCAGCGTCCGCCGCGGAAAAGGCGCCAAGGACCGCGTCACCCTGCTCCCACCCGATCTGGTCGAACCGATCCACGCTCGGGAAAGACCTGTCGCCATCACATCGGCGAATCAGCCGTCCAGCGAGCCGTCAAGAATGCCATCGCCCGTGCCGGTATCCATAAACACGGCAGTTGTCACACACTCAGACACAGCTTCGCCACCCACCTGCTCGAAGACGGCTACGACATCCGAACCGTGCGAATTGCTTGGCCATAGCGACGTGCGCACGACCATGATCTATACGCACGTGATGAACAAAGGGCCGATGGGCGTGAAGAGTTCCTTGACGAAGCTCATTGGCTCGTGGACTCATCTCCATGATGACTAAAACGACCCTGAAGCCAGGACAGAAGGGCACCAAACGCTTGATGGAGAAATATGGAGAGCGATTGATCTGCGTACACTATAGATATGATAAGCAGACGAGCAGGCGCTACACAACGGTGGAACTCGTCGAAGAGGTCTCCGACTGGGAAACCCCAATGACCAGGATTTCCCAACCATCCGAATTCGCGACGTCGCGCCGAGTGGCCGTCCGCGTCGACTATTGGGAAGCGGAACTGCGACAGCAGGTGAAAACCTGCATTTGGCGGCCGCGTCAAAAACTTTGGGAAATGAAGTATAAAAACGTGATTGTGTTGGGACTCGAAAACAGACTCGTGGGAGAGGATGAAGTCGTGCCTGAGTAAACGACCAAGGTATCTAAATGTAGGCGCCTAGATTTAGGTATCTAGATTTGCATGCCAAGCATCTAAATATGCAAGCATGTTTCTAGATCTAGAAACTTTGGCTGGACGGCTGCGCCGTCCATTGCATGTTAGGTCGGGGTGCAGGGCGATCATACGACTTTATAGATCAATGCCTTACAACGTACAACCAGCTTTCACGCTGTCGCATAAGACATTGATGGATAATCTATATAAGCGTTTCTTGATGCGATTTCCCTGGGTCGGGGTGTCGGTTCGGCCATTGCAATCTAAGATAAAGCAAAAACAAGATAATGAGGTTTTTTGAATGCCATTTCTATATTATTTTATTACCACAATAACAATTTTTGTTGTTGGTTTTTTTGTATTATTGCTTTGGGTAGCCATTGAAGAAATCGGCGGCACATCATTCACTATTACATTATTTGTCATCGCTAGCTCTATAATCTATGTCTTTATGTTTATCCAACGCAAAGTGGCTAAGCATCATGACGTTCAGCGACATCTAAGTCAGCGAGACTATAATCGCAAAATGAAGAAAATAAAAATAAGAGCCGATTCCAATTTTAGCTCGACTTCAAATTCTGCAAACAAAATCAATATGACGCAAATGGCGAATATTATCAGGTCGGAGACAAGCAAGAGAAAACAATACATAACTCCCAATAACCTCGAAAGGATTGAAAATAAGCTTGCAACTTATATTGGCACTCATGATTTTAAGTCGGCATACTCCCTTCATCAACTAATTATTAATACAAAGCCAAACCAATTAAACCAAAAGCTCGATAACCTTTTAGATTGAGAGGAGTCATAAAGTGGCTGGCGGATACGAAATTGCAAGTTTTGTAGTTGATGTCATCACGGCATTTAAAGGCAATGATTTGGCCTGGAAAAAGCAAGCTTGTGATGATCTGTTAGAATTAAAAAGAAAAAAACAGCTAGGGGAACAGGAAATAGCACATGCCATCGATCTTATTAAGGCTCGACACAAGGGTGAACTGGAAATGGAACAGGAAAGACAAAAAAGGAGACTAAAAGACTACAAGGACTTTTTGGACAGCCTGGATGAAATGAAAAGAGAATTAATCGATAATTTTTCTGACATGCCAAAACCAATGGTGCTTCTGATATACAATCATGGAAAACAAATCCTTGACAACATGTATAAAAAAGAAAACAAAAATGCGCATGAAGGAAGATTTGCAAACTTCATGATTACTTATTTCAACGACTGTCAGAACGCAAAGCAACGGGGTACCGAAAACAGACTTCCGTTGCCAGAAGGAATAATGGGGCTTATTGGTAATCAGCCCACGTAGGTTGGGGAATCCAGGGCTTTTAAGGTCACGCAAAGTGCTCACGCGTAACGCTCTGATTTGGCTCAACTGGCGAATCCTTTATCTCGTCAATGGCGCTAAAACGATGGTGAGCAAGTGGCGTAAGTTTATGATTATGAATATTGTATTTTCGCACCTTCAAAGCCCTGGTTGGGGAATCCCAACATTACAATCAATAATCGCCTAACGAATAAGGTTAGATCGTCCAACAAGCGGTTAAAGAGCGGACCCCACAGACGCGGCGGAGCTTATTCTGCCAGGGCGTGCAAGCGGGGCCGCTTAACCCATCCCATTACACAGAACTCTGAGTGTACGATAGCGAACTATTTTTTCTGAGACATGTTGGAGCACACGATGGGCTGGGCGTCGGAAGAATTGGCCTCGATTGATCTGGGCGA
>NZ_AFWT01000039.1 GCF_000224065.1 Thiorhodococcus drewsii AZ1 | reverse complement strand
GATGTCGCGCACCCTGCGTGGGCCGCACGCAGCTCAGCCAGCTCTTCATCGCTCAGTCGGTAGTCGTTCATGCCTGGAGGATTACCATGGCGGGCAGACGGTTAACGAGGGAGCCTGAGCCGAAAATTCGTATGAAACGGGTATACAAAGGATGACTGGCTACAGGTCTGATATCGACCGAAACCCAACCATGACCGTCGCCCCCCAGTCTGACCCGATTGTATTCGTTCTGCAGCCATTTTTCTGCCTGCTCACACACACACCTGGCATCGTGTACGGGCTGTTGGGCGGCACGTTACTGAACCAAGCCCCGCAAAAAGTGTATTGCTGCGCAACAGAGGATGGGGCTTGGGGAGACGGACGCGGCGCTTGGGGAGTGACTTCCTGAGTTTCGCGAGCCTATGTACAGCCTGGCGAAACCCAGAAAACCACTCCAGTCCCCGACGGAGCGAAGACTGCTTCCGCCGAATCTAGGGGCATAAAATCGATGGCGATCAATAGGGTGCGATCTGCTCGTCAACCGCCGAGGTCTCAAGCACCCTGAGCAAACCTCGCTCAACAGTGGCGAGAACAGCCAGCGGCTGGTCACAGACAAAAAAATGCCCGTCGTCGATCAGAATCTGATCAAAGCTCACATCCGTAGCCTGCCGCCATTCGCTCATCGCCGAGGGGGTCGCAACCGAATCCTGGCGGCCGGATAGGACCACTAGCGGTACGGGCAGGGTCCTGCCCTCTTCGGGAGGTGAATAGGTTTCGACCAGGCGGAAATCCGCCCGCAGCACCGGCAGGAAGGTCTCCCAGAGTTCGGGATGCTGGTCGAAGGGGAATCGGTGCGGGTCGTATGCCCGCAGCTGCTCGCGCATGCCGGCCTCGTCGAGGCGATGCAATGGATGCGAGCGTTCGCGCCACGCGGGCAAGGTGGCCGAGACGAAGAGACAGACCGGCAGGGATCGACCCTCCAGGAAACGGCGCCGAGCGAGGGCGTAGGCGACGCAGCCGCCGAGCGAATGTCCGAACAGCGCGTAGGGGCGTCGCAGCGCATCCGGCAGGGTCGCCTCGAGCCAGTCGAGCATGGGATCCATCTCGCGAAACGGCGTCTCGTTGAATCGCGTCTCGCGTCCCGGGGGACAGACGGCATGGATACGGACACCCATCCGGGGAGCCTCCTTCTCCCAGGGCCGGAACACATTGGCTCCCCCTCCAGCATAGGGCAGACAAATCAAATCGATCATGGTCGATCTATCGCCGTACCCTGAGACTGGAGTGGCGGCGACCCAATGGAACGTCCTTCGGCATTCTGACCAGCCGTTACCAAGGGCAAGGTCTGTAGATCCCCTGTATCGAGATCGCCCCCATCGCGCTTCAAGGCCGGCTTGGACAGGGTTACCGCCCCTTCGCCCGTCTCCAGCAAGGACTGATCGGGTGGGTCCAAGGGACCGGGATCGATATCTGGCGACAGACGAGGCGCCATCGCTGGAGCGGACTCGGTCCTGGTGTCCAGAATCAATGGCAGACCGCTCGCCGCGTTGCCGATGACGACCACCTTGCTGTTATTGGATTCGGCCAGTTTGAGCGTCGCCTCGATACCGCGCCAGCGCAGATAGCTTTCCGAAATGGCCGGCGTCACGATTTCCTGAAACCGACGAATGCCCTGAGCCTCGATGGCCTTGCGCTCGCTCTCGAACCTTTCCCGCTCGGCACGATAGGCGTATTCCTTGACCTTCTGGGCCTGTTCGAGCTTTTTTTCGATCGCATCGCGCAATTGCGGCGGTAGCGTCACACGCTTGATCAAGACATCCTCGAGATTGATGAGATGATCGCTATCGGTGAGATCTTCAGCGCGGTGCGATCCAATACCGTTTGGATAGTTCGGAGAGACGACCCCTTGGAAAATCTGGTTCTGAACCAGGCCGCGCTCGACGCTGAAGAGCTTTTCCGCATCGTGCTCGGCAATCACCTCGCGGGCCACCGAGCCAACGACAGGCACCAGCAGTGTATTCAGATAATTCGGGCCGACAGACTGATTGAGGTCCACGATCCCGTCCTTTTCCGCACGCCAGCGAAAGGACAAGGTGATCTCCAGATGCAGGCCATCGTGCGACACCACCTCGTAGCGCTGATCGCTCGATTGCAGCCTGACGTCATAGGTGTAGAACTTGTCCCAAGGCAGGATGATGTGCAGACCCTCGGCCATCGGACCCAGTGATCGGCGTTCACCCGCCCAAAGACGGTGCCAAACGATGCTCGCATGTCCGACAGGCGTCGTGAAGATCATACGGTTCCAGAGGATGATCACGGCAAAGAAGATGATCAGGATGGTAAATGCCATCCCGTTGGTCAGGCGCCGCATTCGCTTCTTCACTGTCGCCATGCTTCGCTATCCTCGGTGATCCGTCCCTCGGCCATGTGCAATCGACGATCGCAGCAATCGAAATAGCTGTCGTCGTGCGTAACCGCCAATATCGTCAGGCCGTCCGCCTTCAAGCGGGGCAGAATCTCATGATAGAAGCGCTTGCGTGTCGACGGATCCTGATCCGCCGCCCATTCGTCGACGATAAGGATCTGGCGTTGCTCGGCGAGTGCCAACGCCAGCCCCACACGTTTCTTCTGGCCAGTCGACAAGGCATTGGCGTCGATGGAGCGGAGGTCGGCACCCAGCTTGTGGCGAATATCGAATTCGACCAGCCAGCGATCCAGCCGCTCCAGTCCGGCCTCGTCCAGGCCATAGGGATGTTGAAAGACATGAAAGTCTGAGAACACGCTTGCAAAAAGATTGCGATAGGATTGCGGAGGATACTGGGCAAGACGCAATCCATTCATCTGGATCACACCATCATGATGTGGATAGAGACCCGTGATAACCCGCAGCAGCGTCGTCTTTCCCGATCCATTGCCGCCGGTCACGAAAAGGATCTCGCCCTTTCGTAACGTCAAATCGATATCACGAATCGAAAACGCATTCTCACCCGCATGGGTATAGGAGACGCCATTGAGCCTCAATTCCTGGAATTCAGGAACACGGCCATTGGACTGATCGGCGTCGTGTCGATTGGCGAGCGCCTCGACCTGATCCTGAAACGCAGCGATCTCCGCGAGAGCGAAGCGAGCCGTGGTGACCTGCTGAAAGGTCTGCACGACGCTGCTGATCGGCCCCAGGAGGAAGATGACCGCAACGACGATACGCGAGATATCGCTCTGCTCGACCCCAGTGATCAAGGGCATGATGAAGACAACGGCCCCGGCCATCAGATAGGAGGCGGAGTTGCCGGTTGCCAGCATCGCAGCAAAATGGGCCGCCGCGTTGCTGCGGCCCATGGCCAGCTCTTCGGAACGCTCGATCATGTCGTTCTGGAAGGCCGCGCGCTTGTCGGGGTTGAGGCGGAGTTCCTTTTTGCCCCTCACCAGCCCTTCGGCCAGCTCGCGAAAGGCGTCCTCGGAGCGCACGGCCTGCGACATGTCCTCGTCGAGACGGGTCCGGCTTGCCAGAAAGCCAGCCACCGTGAGCACGACCACGGCGCTGGTCAGTGCCGCAGCCATGGGCGAGAGGACCACCAGGTAACCCGACATGAACACCAAGAGGACAACCCCTTCGGCACCAGCGACGATCGGGACCAGCGTCTGTGACAGCGTCCCATAGTGGGCACCGATCCCGTCGATGACGCTCCGCAGACCGAGCGTCTGTACATCTTCGAGCGACAGGCGCAGCACGTTTCGGGTCGTCGCCAAGCGACGCGCATGCAGGGCGAGTTCGATCTCCTGAGTCGCCTCGCGAATCAGATAATTCTGCGACCAACGGTAGACGACCAACAGAGCCAGGAAGGCAAATGCCATCAGATCCGAATAGCCGTGGTATTCGACTTCACGCGCCTCGGCATTGAGCAGCAAGAGCACCGTGGTCCCGCAGACCGCCGAAAGCAGCGCCACCAAGGAGAGGTTGAAGATGCCGCCATCGTCTAGGCAGCCGAACAATCCACTCCAGACACTGGGACGCCTGGCCTTGGCGTGAGCCCGCGTCTCACCGAACAGTGCCAGCAGACGGTCCCCAAGGGACAGAGAGCCTTCAACCTTATCGTCCTGACGCATGTGGTCGACCAGCTGTCCAGCTTGGATGGATCATGGAAGCGAATTTCAAACTGCTCGGCCTCTGTGTCGCCCCAGCATCCCGCACCAAGGGCCACGGCCCTGCAGTTGGTCGGTGATCTCTCGGGGAGTCAGTCGTTGAGCAAGGGTATGGTCGGCGACCCTGCGGAAAGCATCGAAGAGCGCCTGAGAGGTATCGGTTGCGGGCTTGAGGCGACATCGGCGGTCTCACACGGCCCTAGCCCTCCTTCGGGCGTGTGAGCAATACCACCAATGCCATGACCAGCGGGGATAAGATCAGCGAAAGAAGAAAGGTTCCGGAGAAGCCAATGACCCGATCCCTGCCCAAGAAACCAACATATACACAGAATGCAAGGTAGAGGATGACCAGGGCCAAAGACATCGTCCGGCCTTCTACTTGGACTTCGCGGCGCTGAACTCCTTCTTGAGGTCGTCCTTGACAGCCTCGACGCTAAAATCCCCGATCGAACCACCGCCTTCGAAGTGGCGTACGAAGATCTTGCCGATTGCGTAGGTCGCGGCAGCCGCGAAGGCAGCCAGCCCAGCACTGCCGATCAGGGTGCCCGACATGGGAACGATCTTCAGCGAAGAGCCCAGCAGGCTGGCGCTGATCGCGGCTGGCGCCAGGGTGCCGAGCAAGGCCGAGATCAGACCCTTCAGGGTTTCTTTGTCCGCATCGACACCATAGGCAGCCGCCAGACGGCGAACCATCTCGACCTGAACCGCGCCGATGGCGAGCAGATCGAGATAGGGAACGGGGACGACAGCCGCTGCGGCAGACCAGCTCACCGAGGAGGAAATAATCTTCGACACGCGGTCTTGGTGACTCTGACTCTCTTGCGTTTCAGTCTGGACATCTTCAGTGGTCGGATTCGCGGCGGTAACCATTGGCGGAACCTCTCGGCGGAATGACTGGGATGAATGAACTGAGCTGGGTCAGTCGGGAGTATAGCAGTGAGAATATTTTTGACGGCCTAATTCAGCTGTCTTTTCGTGTACAACAAAGACCGTCTAGTCCTGTAAAAACGGCCGCTGGCCGCCGTGCGGACCATGACATCGCCAAGACGCATGGCGTGTCCGAATAATATGATCTTATTTGTCTTTTCAACCCCATAAGCACACATTCTTTTTCGGCCATGCCCACACCGCCTAGTGCCCACGTCCTTGCACGCAGACTGACCGATGCCCTCGTCGACGGCAGAGTGGCTCTTGCGGCAACCGATCCGCGTCAACGTTACGACCTCTTCCACCTCGAGCATGCGGCCGTCCGCCATGCGGTTCCCAAACGGGTGAATGAGTTCTCCGCTGGACGTGCTGCAGCCCGTTGTGCGCTCTCGGAACTCGGCGTTCCGGAGACCGAGATCCCGATGGACTCCGACCGCTCGCCGATCTGGCCCCTCGGTACTCGCGGCTCCATTACGCATTCCTCGGATATCTGCCTGGCAGCCGTTGCATGGGATTCCGACATCCGTTTACTTGGACTCGACGTCGAACCGGACCTACCGCTTGGGAGCGATCTCGTGCCCATGGTCTGCACGGATGCAGAGCGGGCCTGGTTGGACACCCACGCCATGCCTAACCGTTACGCCAAGCTGATCTTCAGCGCCAAGGAATCGGTCTACAAGGCCCAATACCCCTACAGTCGAACCCTCTTCGGCTTCGAGACACTCGATGTGGAGTTGGACCTCGCTCGCGACCGATTCAGTGCCATCTTCCGCGAAGAGATCCCAGGATTCCCCTTGGGGACCAAGATCGCGGGGCGCTTCCTGATCGGTCACGGATTGATCGTGACGGCGGTTGTTGAACCGATCTGATGGAGATCGCCTCGCCCGGACCGTAAGAGGGAGCCTGGGGGACGTATCAATCGATCCGGCGCAGCAGATCCACCCGGTGCGGCTTTAGGAAACGTGCGCCCTCGGGGGTGAGGTGCCGCTCGAAGGCGACTCGCACCTCGGCGATCCGAGCCTCATCGAGATTGAAATCGCTGTGTGTGACCTGAAGGAAGCGAGCGGCGAAGGTATCCCAGTTCTCGTAAACGCCCTCGGCCTCGTAAAAGACTTCCCGCTCCGAGGCAAAGAGCCCCTGCTCGACCGCGCCCGTCAAGGCCCCAAACGCCGCCTCCCGAACCTCACGCTCGTCGTTGATCAATCGCATCAACCGATTGAACTCGCCGGTATAAACGGGTTCTGTAACATAAAGCAGCCCACCCGGAACCAGCACCCGATGAATCTCGGCAAGCGCCTGCGCCATGAGCGCGCGAGGAACGTGATGCAGCGATTTGAACATGAACACCAGGTCGTAGCTGCCATCCGGATCGGCGATCGCCTCGGCCCCACCGTAACGGAAGGTCACGGTGGGAAGATCCGCGACGGCCAAATTCTTTTCGAGCTGAACGCGGTCCACCTCGGTCGCCGTGATCTCGCCGGCCCCGAATCGGGTGGCAAGCATCCGAGTCATCCAGGCCGCGCCGCATCCCAGCTCCAGAATCCGACGTCCATGCACATCCACCAGTTCTTCCATGACATCCGCCTCATCGCAGCGGCGATAGGCCATCGGGTCGTTGATTCGCATCACAGGCATCTCCAGTCGTTCGAAAGCAGTCGATGTCCCCGCCGTGGTCACCGTCATACGTTCAACCAAGACAGCCCGCGAGTCGAGGTCTTATACTGTGACCTCTTTTTCGCAGGGATCAGCGGCTTGGTCACCCACGCCACGCAGGCTCATGACGAGAACTCGGACAGTGTCCCACTATTCGCATTTCGCGTCCGCTCACCGAGACTCTCGCCGACTCGGTATCGAGCCTGGGCAAGTCAACCCGTCCACTCCCATTTTTCCCCGCACACAGAGGCATTGAGCACGCATGTTTGCCCGGCTCTCGCTCGTTCTGATTCTTTTGGCCGCGCTCGTCGGCGGTCTGGCCTTTCTGAAATACACCCAGATCCAGAAACAGATGGCCCAATTCTCGACGCCGAGGCCACCCTCAACGGTATCCGCTGCGACGGTCGTGGCCAAGACCTGGGAGCCGACCCTGAGCGCCGTCGGCACGGTGAAGGCCATGCAGGGAGTCTCAGTCAATAACGAGGTCGCCGGGCAGGTCAAATCGATCCTGTTCGCGTCCGGCGCCGAGGTCGAGAAAGGCGAACTATTGGTTCAGCTCGACGACGATGTCGACCGGGCCGACCTGGAGGGATTGGTCGCCGCCGCACACCTCGCCGAGATCAAGCTGAAGCGCAACAGCAGACTGCTCCGCGACCGCGCCGTGGCCCAGGGCGACGTGGACGAAAGCACTGCGCAGCTCGACCAGGCGCGGGCACTCGTCAAGGCCAAGCAGGCGATCATCGACCAGAAGCAGATCCGTGCACCCTTCGACGGTCAGCTCGGCATTCGTCAGATCGACCTCGGAGAGTATCTCGCGGAGGGATCGGCGATCGTCTCGCTGGTGGCGCTCAATGTCGTCTATGTCGACTACGCACTGCCCGAGCGCGACCTGCCGCAACTCGCGCTCGGACAATCGGTACGCATCCAGGTCGCCGCCCACCCCGACCGCGTCTTCACGGGTCGCATCGAGGCGATCAGCCCCAGCCTCGACAAGGCGACGCGCAACATCTCGATCCGGGCGCGATTCGATAACCAGGAGCATCTGCTGCGCCCAGGGATGTTCGCCCGCACCACCACGGTACTGCCAGTCGAGAAACGCACGCTCGTGATCCCGCGCCAGGCCGTGGCCTTCAACACCTACGGCGACTCGGTCTTCCTGATCCGAGAGACCGACGGCAAGCTCAAGGTACAGCGTCGCCAAATCCGTACCGGCGCGGTCCGCGACGACGAGGTCGTGGTCCTCGACGGACTCGCCGAGGGCGACCGCGTCGTCTCGGCCGGTCAGGTCAAGCTGACCAATGACCAGGAGATCGCGATCCAAGACGAAACCGCGCCCAACGCGGCCGATCAGCCCCAGCAGCCGTAACCGCCATGAAATTCACTGACATCTTCGTCCATCGCCCCGTGCTGGCGAGCGTGGTGAGCCTGCTGATCCTGGTACTCGGCATTCGCTCCTTCCTCGACCTGGAGGTTCGCCAGTATCCCGAAACCAAGAACACGGTCGTCAGCGTCACCACGGCCTATCCCGGTGCGAGCAGCGACCTGGTCCAGGGCTTCATCACCCAGCCGCTGCAACAGGCGATCGCCGAAGCCGACGGCATCGATTTCCTATCCTCCACCAGCTCGGCGGGCGTTTCGGTCATCGAGGCCAACATGCGCCTCAACTACGACCCCAACGCCGCCGTCGCCGAGATCCAGGCCAAGGTCGCCAGCCAGCTCAACGTCCTGCCCGAGGCCGCCCAGAACCCGGTGATCGATTCGACCACGGGCGATAGCACGGCGCTCATGTACCTGGCCTTCTACAGCGAGGAGATGGAGCTGCCCCAGATCACGGACTATCTGATCCGCGTGGTCCAGCCCCAATTGCAGGCGGCTCAGGGCGTGGCCAAGGCCGAACTGTTCGGCAACAAGACCTATGCCATGCGCATCTGGCTGGACCCGGCGCGGATGGCCGCGCACGAAGTGACCGGGCAGGAGGTCGCCGAGGTTCTGCAGACCAACAATTATCTGGCGGGCCTCGGACATACCCAGGGCAACATGGTCCAGATCGATCTCTCGGCGACGACCGACATCAGTAAGGCCGACGATTTCCGTCGATTGGTGATCCGCGAGCAAGGCGGTGCGCTGGTGCGGCTGGAGGACATCGCCGACATCGAGTTGGGCGCCGCCGATTACGACTCGACCACACTCTACAAGAGCATCCCTGCCATCTTCATCGGCATCGAGCCGGCCCCGGGGTCCAACCCGCTCGATGTGGCCGAACGTGTTCACGACCTCATGCCCACACTGGAGGCCGGCTTCCCCGAGGGGTTGAAGGCCTCCATCGCCTACGACGCCAGCGAGTTCATCCAGCAATCCATCGATGAGGTCTTCAAGACGCTCGCCGAAGCGGTGCTGATCGTGCTGCTGGTCATCTTCCTCTCGCTCGGCTCGCTACGCGCGGCGCTCATCCCCTCGGTCGCGGTGCCGCTGTCGATCATCGGTGCCGGGTTCCTGATGCTGCTGATGGGCTTCTCCATCAACCTGCTGACCCTGCTGGCCATGGTGCTGGCGATCGGCCTGGTGGTGGACGATGCCATCGTGGTGGTGGAAAACGTGCACCGCCATCTGGAGATGGGCAAATCCAAGCGCGAGGCGGCGATCGATGCGGCTCGCGAACTGGCACTGCCCATCATCGCCATGACCACCACGCTGATCGCGGTCTATGCCCCGATCGGCTTCATGGGCGGTCTGGTGGGATCGCTCTTCATCGAGTTCGCTTTCACCCTCGCCGGGGCCGTGCTGGTCTCGGGAATCGTCGCGCTCACACTTTCGCCCATGCTCTCGGCCGCAGCGCTGCGCGGCAGCGGTCAGCAGGGGCGTTTCGAACAGACGGTCGAGCGCTTCTTCCATGGGTTGTCCAGCGGCTATCGGCGCCTGCTCCACAGTTGGCTCAAATTTCCCAGCGCCACGATCCTGGTGGCGATCGTCGTGCTGCTGGCCATCTATGGCATGTACACCATGACCCAGAAGGAGCTCGCCCCGACCGAGGACCAGAGCATCCTCTTCTTCATGGCGACCTCACCGCAAACCGCCACCATCGATTACAACCAGCGTTACGTCGGTCAGATGCGGCCGATTTTCGAGTCCTTCCCGGAATACAACGAGAGCTTCATCCTGATCGGATTCGGCGACTCGACCACGACCTTCGGTGGCTTCAAGATGCGGCCGTCCGACCAGCGCAGCCGCTCACAGATGGAGGTCCAGCCCCATCTGCAGGGGGCACTGTCCCAAATCACGGGACTCGACACGGTGGTCTTTCCCCTGCCAAGCCTGCCGACGCCCGGAAGCGGCATGCCGATCGAGTTCGTCATCCTGTCCGATCGCAGCTTCAATGAGCTCTCGGAGCTTTCGGACCAGCTGCTCGGCAAGGCGATGGGAAGCGGAAAATTCATGTTCCTGATGAAGGACGTCAAGATGGAGCGCCCCCGGACACTGCTGAATGTGAACCGCGACCTGGCGGGCGACCTCGGCATCGACATGCGGACACTGGGCAACAGCCTCTCCTCCATGCTCAACGGCGATTACGTCAACTGGTTCAGTATGGAGGGACGCAGCTACAAGGTGATCCCGCAGGTGAAGCAGGACTATCGCGGCGATATCAAACGGGTGCTGGACTATCAGATCCGCACCGCCAGCGGCGATCTGGTCCCGCTCAGCGCACTGATCGACACCAACGATCTGGTCGAACCCTCCAAGCGCACCCAGTTCCAGCAGCTCAACGCGTTGACCCTCTCGGGCGTCATGATGCCCGGCATGACCCTTGGCGACGCCCTGGGCTATCTGGAGCAGGAGGCCAGGGACATCTTTCCACGCGGCACACGCATCGACTACAAGGGCGAGTCGCGCCAATATAAGACCGAGGGGTCTGCCCTGGAGGTGACCTTCTTCCTCTCGATCCTGGTCATCTATCTGGTGCTCGCCGCCCAGTTCGAGAGCTGGCGCGATCCCTTCGTCATCCTCATGTCGGTGCCGCTCTCCATCGCCGGGGCCATGGCCTTCCTCTTCCTAGGGCTGGCGAGCGTCAACATCTACACCCAGGTCGGGCTCATCACCCTCATCGGACTCATCGCCAAAAACGGCATTCTCATCGTCGAGTTCGCCAATCAGCTGCGTGAGAAGGAAGGGCTGACCAAGCACGAGGCGATCGAGCAGGCCTCGGAGACCCGGCTGCGTCCCATCCTCATGACCACGGTCGCCATGCTGGTGGCCATGGTACCGCTCCTGACTGCGAGCGGCCCTGGAGCCGTGAGCCGCTTCGACATCGGTCTGGTGATCATCACCGGGCTCGGTATCGGCACCATCTTCACGCTCTTCGTGGTCCCGGCCTTCTATCTGCTGCTCTCGCCAAACCAGCAGCGGGCGACGAACGCGATCGAAAAGGAAAACCCGACGCTCCGCCCCCAGGAGTAGAAATAAAGGCATGGATGCCGCCCGATGACATCGTCGAGCCCGGGCGGGATCAGAAAGCAATGGACAGGACACTTCAGGATCGACAGGATGGCTCAAGCATCCGAGATTCGATCCTGTTTATCCTGTCTAACGAGCCATCGTCCCTAAAGCAACGACGAGGAGCCGCGCGATGACATCACGAACCCGAATCGACCGCTGGCTGTCCATTCTCTTCCATTACATCGAGAAGTTCGTCCTGGTCATCGTCGGCGGTCTGGCGCTCGTCGGTATCGGACAGCTCATGTTCGGGATCTACCAGCATGACGAGGTCAAGCTCGAAGACCTCTTGCTCATGTTCATCTTCATCGAGATCATGGCGATGGCGAACGTCTATTTCGTCCGCCGTGCCGTGCCCTTCACCTACCCCATGTTCATCGCCGTGACCGCGCTCTCCCGGCTCATCGTGCTGCAGGGCAAGAACATCGCCCCCGAGAACCTACTCTACGAAAGCGGCGCCATCGTGCTGGTGAGCATCGCCATCCTCATCATCCGCTTCAGCCGCGCCTTCAGCGACGACACGGCAGAAGAAGTCGAAGCCGGCGAGGACCCGCACGACCCATGATCCCGCGCCCCTTGTCCGTCATTTGAGATAACCGGGCACCACCGCATCGATATCGGTCGCCGTCAATCCGAGCTCGGCCAGGCCCTGGGTGCGGCAGACGCTATCCACCTGGAGCGAGAGATAGTTATCCAGGGTAAAGGGCTTGCCGGGCAGGACCTGGAAGACCTTGGCCTGAAGCTGGGCCGCGCGATCGCTCAACGGAATCACTCGAACCGGGCGGCCGATCTGCTCGCCGGTATAGACGACCAGATCGCGAAGCGAAAAGACGCGCGGACCACAGAGCTCATAGGCTTTTCCGTGGGTGGCCGAGTCGCCAAGCGATTTGACCATGGCCTCAATCACGTCACCAACATAGACGGGAGCGAATCTGGATTCGGCACAGGCCAAGGGAAAGGGTCCGGGCAACAGGTGCAGAAGACGTGCGAAACGATTGAAGAAGCTATCGCCGCGTCCGAAGATCACCGAGGGTCGAAAACTCGTGACGGCCAGGCCGCGAGCGGCGGCGGCATGCGCCATGGCCTCGCCGCGACCCTTGGTGCGCAGATACTCGCTTGGTCCTTTCTCGGCATCGGCATTGAGTGCGCTCATCTGCAGAAAGCGACCGACACCGGCATCGAGGGCGGCCTGGGTCGCGTGCTCGACGAGCCTGACGTGCGACGCCTCGAAACCGCGCCCCGAGCCCGGATTGAGAATTCCGACCAGATTGATCAGGGCATCGCACCCCTCCATCGACCGCGCCAGACCCTCGTGCGACCAGTCCCGAAGCTCGACGATCTCGCAGTTCGGAATCAGGCGCAGCGCCCGAAAACGATGGGGGTGCGCCGTTGCGACCCGAGACCGGATGCCGGCGCGCGATAGACGGTTCAACAGGTGTTGACCGACGAAGCCGGTCCCGCCAAGAACAAAGACACGATTCTTGTAATTCATTGGATTCTGTTATCGATGGATGCTGTTTTCGATCGCCTATTTCATCCATCAGATGGACACCCGACCAGCTTAGTAACACCCGACCGGCCTAGGGACACCCCCAGATGAGGCTTTCGATTGCGAAGTGTCGCGTATTATAGCCACCAGCTCGCAAACCACCCTCATCAGTCCGCCCCTAAGACTCGATAGACTCTGAAACATGTCACCCATCGAACTTGCCGCTTACATTCTCATCGGCGCATTCTCCGGGCTCCTCGCCGGCCTTTTCGGAGTCGGCGGCGGTGCCGTCATCGTTCCGGCGCTGATCCTCGTCTTCGGCCATATCGCCATCGGCGGCGATTGGGTCCCGCATCTTGCCGTCGGCACCTCGCTTGCAACCATTATCGGCACCGGAGCAGCCTCGGCACGCGCCCACCATCGGCGTGGAGGCGTCCGTTGGGAGCTCTTCGCCAAACTGGTTCCCGGGATCGTAATCGGCGTCTGGATCGGCGCGGCGGTGGTTTCCTGGATTCCTGCCGATTGGCTCAAACGGCTCTTCGCCGTTTTTCTCGCCCTGGTGGGAAGCCGCATGCTGCTGAGCCAATCGCAAAACGCTCAGACCCGCCCAATGCCCGGCATGCCCGGACTCCTGGCCGCCGGAGGCGGCATCGGTCTGTTCTCATCGCTGGTCGGCATCGGCGGAGGAACCCTGACCGTCCCCTTCCTGAGCAGCCGGGGGATCGACATGCGTCAGGCGGTCGGTACCTCGGCGGCCTGCGGCCTACCGATCGCCATCGCCGGGGCCATTGGGTTCGTCCTGGCCGGATGGGGACGCGAGGGACTGCCGCCTCTGGCCACCGGATTCGTCTATTGGCCGGCGGTCCTTGGGATGCTGATCGCCAGCATGCCCACAGCCCCATTGGGGGCGCGACTGGCCCATCGCCTCCCGGTCAAGACGCTGAAACGGCTGTTCGGCGTGCTGTTGCTGCTGATCGCGACGGACCTCGCCTTCGGATAAGGCAGCTACCAGCTACCAGCTACCAGCTACCAGCTACCAGCTACCAGCTACCAGCTACCAGCTACCAGCTACCAGCTACCAGCATAAGGATAGCGGCTGGCGGCTGGCGGCTGGATATTCAATGCCCAAGCAGCAAACGCCGATAGAGGAAGACCTGGCCGCTCGGATCGCGTAGCGCCAAGCGGCCCTGGTCGAGCGCGTACTCGAAGGTCTGAGTAAAATTCTGCTGCCGGTTGGTCAGCTCGACGCGCCCGTCGAGAACGCGGATATCGCCGTCGATATGCGCGTTGCAGACGGCATAGATCCGATATAGGGCTCCCTGCACGATCAGGAGCCCGCCCTGATTGTCCTCCCACACGCCCTCAAGGGGGCCAGGCGTCCAATTCGAGCCAGTCGGTTGTTCAGACGGCATCATGCCCTGATAGGCCCGACCCGCCATCTGCGTCATGTTGGCCGCAGCGCCCTGCGCCGGATTGCCGCTCATGGGCCAGGAACCAAATGCCGACGGCCATCCATCGACGCTAGGCGGCGCCGGGTAGCCAGGTGATCGAGCCCCACTAGCCGCACCGTTGAACCCCATGCTTTCCATCATGCGCGCGATGGCATGGGCCATTGCCTGCGCTGGCGTCTCTTCCGCCACCGCCCAGCCGGTCGCACCGAGCCCAAGAAGACAGGACAAGAGCAGATGGGGCCTTAACCACTGGGCGAGACGCGGGATGATCATCGGGATGGGACCAGAAAGCGAGATATCGGAGGAGCGCATCGATCGCCCATCGGACGCGAGCGCGGAGGACGAAGTTTAGCAGATGGGACCGGGATCCCGATCATTCAGCGGCTGGAGTCGCGCCGAAACGCGACGCCGGGTATTGGCCTCAGGAGGTCGCTCGCGCGCCTGATGTCGAGGCCCAGACGGGCGGCATAGATGATCCGGTAGGTGAGCACGCGCTCGACATAGCCTCGTGTCTCGGCGAATGGGATCTCCATGATCCAAAGGTCGGCGTCCATGCAAGACTCCGGCAGCCACTGGCTGACACGCCGAGGTCCGGCATTGTAGGCCGCCGTCGCCAGGGCCGGATGACCGAAACGATCGCGCATCTGGCTCAGATAGGTACTGCCCAGGACGATGTTGAGAGACGGATCGACGAGATCCCAGCGCGAGGGCGCGTCCAACTCCAGCGAGGCGGCGACTTCACGCGCCGTCTCCGGCATCAACTGCATCAGCCCGATCGCACCGACCGGAGAGGCCACTGTTCGGGCGAAGACGCTCTCTTGGCGCAAAATGGCGAAGATCCAGTCCGGCTCGATGCCGACCTGCCAGGACTGATCCATCACCTCCTCGCGGTATTCGAGCGGAAAGCGCAATTCCAGATCGTCCCAGTATCCGGTTCGGGCGAGCGTGAAGACGGCCTGGTCGTGCCAGCGCCTGACGTCGGCGATGAAGGACGCGGCCATGAGATCCGCGTCGTCCATGTCCGCCGTGAGGGTACGCCATTCGCGGCGAATATCGGTCTCGCGACCGAGCCGCTCCAGTTCGCTGATCCGTCGATAGGCCGGGCTCAGAAGAATGCGACGGATGCGCTCCGGCTCGGCCGGCGTCGGTCGGTGCGACAGATTGTAGGTCGCCCCGACCCGATCGGCGGCCAGGAATCCCCAGAGACTGCGCTGGCGCGCCGCCTGACGGAAGCCGGCCAAGGCCGCCTCCGTGCGCCCGAGCTGTTCGTCCGCACGCGCCTGCCAATAGAGCCAGCGATCGCGCTTGATCTCGCTGTCCGGCATGCGCGAAACCCATTTGGCCAACCAGTCCCAGGCTCTCAGAGCGACGGCGGCACGCAGTCGCGCTTCCTGCTGGGATAGATTGGACGTCGTGGCAACGAGGTGGTCCCAATAGAGAAGCCCTAGCCGATCCCCTTGGCTGGCGAGCGCGCGCCCGACAGCAGCATAGGCCGAAGCGGCCGGCGCTGGATCGGCGTCGAGCAACGCGCGCCAGCGATCGATCGCCCGTGCCGCATCGCGCGGCGAGGATTTCACCAAGCGCAGAATGCCCTGGACCAGAATGGGAACCGAAGATGCGCGCTCGGTCGGACTCCAGGCGGGATCCAGAATCCGACGCGGATCGCGATCGACCTCCAACCATTGCTGCGGCCATGCCTGTTCCGCGTCTGGCAAGAATCCACCGAGATAGCGCACCAGGCCGCGACTCCCGGCCCCCATCGCCAGAGTCAAACGCCCTCGAATGCGTTCTGGGGTCAGCCAACCCGCGTCGCGCCAGGCAGCGAAGACGGGGTCGCACTCGGATGGACGCGACTCGCCGAAGCCCCAGAGCCGGTCGATCTCGGAGCGGGTCTGCGCCATCCGCCCGGTCTCGACGAGTGCGCGCAGATAGAGACACTGGCGCGCCACGGAGTCCTCGGACCGATAGACCCGAGCATAGTCCGACCAGCGCTCGGCCTTAGCCAGCCGTGCCAGATAGGCGCGACGCAGCCGCTCGGCCAACTGGGTGTCCGGATACGCATGCAAGAAGGATTCGATGTCCGCATCCGAGGCGTCATCGAGATCGCGCGTGAGCTCGGCGAAACGCAGATAGGGATAGAGCGGATAGGTCTTGAGCGTATCGGACAGACGCGCGAACTCGACCCGATCGCCACGCTTCAGGGCCGACTCGGCGGCGAGGAAATCCTGGCGCTGATCGGCACGCGCCAACCCGACGACGAAGATCGAGACGCAAGCCAGCACAAGGGGTAGCATGTCAAGGCTTCGAAGACTCACAGCAATATCAAGACTCAGGCTAAGACAGGAGGGTTTGCCCCATGCGAACGACCATTATCGCACTCGTTTTTCTTTTAGTCGGCGCAGCCGTCGGCGGTGTGCTCGCGATCGGGTTCGGTGCCGGCATGGGAGCGGCTGGCGGTCTGGTGATGGGCGCCCAGGCCGGTGTCTGCCTCGCTGCGGACACGGCCAAAAAACAAGGCTTGGGCGATCCTGACGCGTTGAACGCGATCATCATGCAGTCGATCGCCGCTATCCGGGCCAAGGCGGCCGCCGTTCCCAACGAGGCCGGAATGGAGTGGATCAAGGATGCGGACGGTTGCGCAACCCTGCTGGAGAAATTCTCGGACGGCCCCAAACCAAGACCCGAATGATCGGGTCCTGCGATATCCGACATCGCCACGCATAATAGAATCCCAGAGGACCAACCGAGCGCATCGATCACAGAGTCCAAGCAGGAGGCGAAATCCATGTCTCAGATTCGGCAACCTGCGGTGGCCAACCGCTTCTATCCAGGTAACGCCCAAGAGTTGGGCGTCATGCTGGACCTGTATCTGTCCAGCGACCGAACCGGCGCCCAGCCACCAAAGGCGTTGATCGCTCCGCACGCGGGCTACGTCTACTCCGGCCCCATCGCAGCCAGCGCCTACGCGACGCTCGCACCTGTCCGTGATGCCATACGGCGCGTCGTGCTCCTGGGTCCGAGCCATCGCCTGCCCTTTCAGGGGCTGGCGGCCAGCATGGCAAGCGATTTCGCGACACCTCTCGGTCTCGTTCGACTTGATCGCGCGGCGATCGAATCGGCACTGAAGCTACCCCAGGTCCAACCGCTGGAGTCCGCCCACACCTTCGAGCACAGCCTGGAGGTCCAGCTCCCCTTCCTGCAACGGGCGCTCGGTGATTTCAAGCTGGTGCCCTTCGTGGTCGGTGAGGCAACCCCCGAGTCGGTCGCCGAGGTGCTGGACGCTCTTTGGGGCGGCCCCGAGACCCTGATCCTCATCAGCTCGGACCTGAGCCATTATCTGGATTACGAGACCGCAAACCGCCTGGACCGCCAGACGTCGACCGCGATCGAAACGCTCGATCCGAACGGGATCGGCCCCGACCAGGCCTGCGGCCATTATCCGTTGCGGGGTCTTCTCACCCTCGCCAAGCGACGCGGACTCCAGGCCGAAACCCTGGATCTACGCAACTCGGGCGATACGGCCGGCTCTCGCGACCAGGTGGTGGGATATGGCGCCTATGCACTCCACTGATCCACAGACACCCGAAGGCGAATCGAACCGCTACGACGCCGACCTGCGGATGTCACTGCTCGGGGTCGCTGCGCGCTCCATCGCCCATGGATTGGAACAAGGTGTCGTGCTACGCCCCGACCCGGAAGCCTATCCCGAGGCATTGCGCGAAACGCGCGCCACCTTCGTCACGCTGCAGATCGAGGGGGATCTACGCGGCTGCATCGGGGTGCTGGAGGCGCGTCGTCCGCTGGTCGTCGACGTGGCCCACAACGCCTTCGCCGCGGCCTTCGAAGATCCGCGCTTTCCCCGTCTGCGCCCCAGTGAGTTCGCCCAACTGGAGCTCCACATCTCCGTTCTGACGCCGCCCGAACCGCTCGCATTCGACTCCGAGCACGACCTGCTGCGCCGAATCCGGCCCGGTCGCGACGGGCTCATCCTGACGGCCGGTGCCCATCGCGGGACGTTTCTGCCCTCGGTCTGGGAGCAGCTTCCCGACCCCGTCGATTTTCTCGCACATCTCAAACGCAAGGCCGGACTGCCGCTCGGATACTGGTCGACCGACATCCAGGTCTCACGCTACGGCACCGAATCCTTCGGAGGGGCCGCGACTTGAAACTCAGCCGTCTCGCGTCCCGGGAGTAGCCTAAAACCGCATGCTGGATCTGCGAACAACGCCCCACCGGCACACCGCAACCAAGGGTTACAGTGCCGCACACTCATACCCCGGCAGTCACCTGATGCAAGACGGCTCACGACACATGGTGTTCCTGCGACGCCTGATCGAATCACTCCTCCGTGCACGCAGCCGTGGTTTCACACTGGTTGAGCTGATGCTCTCCATTCTGATCGCCGCCATCCTGGCCTCCATTGCCATGGGCTCCTACTCGCACCTGATGCAGAAGACGGAACTCGAACAGGCCAAATCGGACATGGTGCAGATCGAGTCGGCCATGGAGCGCTTCTACGTCGTCAATCAACGCTATCCAGACGACCTCGCCGAACTCGGTGGCGGATTCGACAGCCTGCTCGACCCCTGGGGCAATCCATACCAATATCTCAATATCGCCAAGACCAAGGGAAAGGGAAAGCTCCGCAAGGATCACAACCTGGTCCCGATCAACACCGACTACGACCTCTACAGCATGGGCGCGGACGGTCGCAGCACCTCTCCGCTGACCGCCAAGATCAGCCAGGACGACATCGTGCGAGCCAACAACGGCGGATATTTGGGATTGGCCTCGGATTACTGATCAACCATGAAGATCGAAATGGAATTCCTGCGTAGTCGGGTCGCTCGCAGGGTTTTCTTCCTGTTCATCGTCTCGGCTCTGGTCCCGGTCATCTCCCTATCCATTCTCGCCTACGATCAGATCGTCTCGCTCCTCACAGAACAGCGATACGAGCAGCTTCGACAGTCGAACAAGGAATACGGACTCGCATTGCTCGACCGCCTGCTGTTGCTCGACAAACAGCTCGACTGGATGAGGACGCACGCCGATAGCTCTATGTCGATGACAGGCGACGAGGCTCACCCGTGGAGATTGCTGGACACACCGCACGGCTTCGAGCGCGTTTCGCTGCTGACGGAGCACGCCGACAGCGGCACGGCTCCAGGGATCGACCCGCTCGCCGTCTTCACGGCCGAGCACACCGACCACCTGGCCGCTGGAAAGGCCGTGCTACGCACCCAACCCCGTCACGACAGGTTGCCCCTCATCACACTCGCCCGCTGGCTCGACACCCGCCATCCCGAGCGTGGAACGCTGATCGGCACCATCGATCCCGACTATCTCTTCTGGGCACCGCAGGCGTTGGACCAGAAGACCCAGCTCTGTGTTCTCGATCCATCGAGCCGACCGCTCTTCTGCTCCGATCCAAGCCAACCGCCCTCCCCCGAACAACTTCGGGCGATCGATCGTCCCAACGCCCAGGAGCAAGACATACACCTGGACAAGGCGATCCTCGTCATGTCTTGGCGGCTTTTCCTCAAGCCCGACTTCGACATCTCCGAATGGACCATCTTCCGGTCCCTGCCCCGGAACGTCGCCCTGGTTCCGGTCAAGCGATTCGGCACCATTTTCATCTTCGTCATCCCGCTAACGATTGCGGTCGTGGCGCTGCTCAGTCTGCACCAGATCCGCAAGAGCCTGATCCCACTCGAGCGGCTCATGGATGGAGTGCAACGCATCTCAAGCCGGGTCTTCGACCAGCCCGTACGGGTCGAAAGCGGCGACGAGTTCGAAGCGCTCGCGCACTCGCTCAACCGAATGGCCGTGACCATCGATCGCCAGATCGGCACGCTCTCGACCATGGCGGACATCGATCGACTCATTCTCTCGACCCTCAAGATCGAGGACATCGTGAGGATCGTCCTCGCCCGCATGCACGAGGTGGTGCCGCACGACCGCATCGCCATAACCCTGACCGCAACGGACGAGAAAGACCTCAAGACCTATATCCGAGACGAACGCCTGCGTGACGAACTGAGTCTGGAACGACATCCGGCCTCCCCCGCGTGGCATCGAAGACTCGAGGCCCAGAAATATCTCCTGGTCTCCGATCACGAAGCGCTACCCGAACCGCTTATTCCGCTCCAGCGCCAGGGAGCCTCACTGTTCCTGCTGCTACCCGTCGTCATCAAGAAGGAGATTTCGGCGGTCATCTCACTGGGATACACGCAAGCACCGGGGCCATCGAACGAGGACATCCAGCTCGCCTGCGACTTCGCCAATCGCGTCGCAGTGGCGCTCACCAACGCGAGCTGGGAGGAACAGCTCTATTACATGGCGCACTACGACACGCTGACCGGACTGCCGAACCGCCTGATGCTCCGCGACCGTCTCAATCTGGCGCTCGCCCGCGCCGAGCGCGAACACTCATTCGTCGCGCTGCTCTTCATCGACCTCGACCGTTTCAAGACGGTCAATGACTCGCTCGGGCACCTCTCGGGCGACCTCTTGCTGCGCCAGGTCGGGGAGCGCTTCGCCAGCCTGGTCAGAACGGAGGACACCATCTCGCGGATCGGCGGGGACGAATTCGTCGTGCTGATCCAGCAAGGCGCCAACCCGAAGGAGTCCGTCGCGCTGACCAGCGCGATCGCAGGCAAGATCATCAGGGCTCTCGAGCGCCCCTTGCAAATCAACGACCGCGAGATCTTCACGTCCGCGAGCATCGGTATCGCCTGCTACCCGACCGATGGCGAAACGGCGAACGATCTGCTGAAGAACGCGGACACGGCCATGTATCACGCAAAGGCGATCGGGAAGAACAACTATCAGTTCTATTCAAAGGTTCTGAACGCGGAGGCGACCGAGCGACTGGACATGGAAAACGGACTGCGCCGCGCGCTCGCACGCGGCGAATTCGAGCTCTACTACCAACCCAAGGTGGCCACCCGAACTGGGCGTATCCTGGGAGCCGAGGCCCTCCTGCGCTGGAATCATCCGGAGCGAGGTCGGGTCTCGCCCGCCCAGTTCATCCCACTGTGCGAAGAGACCGGCCTCATCATTCCAATCGGAGACTGGATCATCCGAACCGCCTGTCTGCAGACCCTGGACTGGAACCGGCAGGGGTACGCGGACCTGCGCATCGCCGTCAATCTCTCGCCCTTACAGTTCCGCCAGCCTGACCTGGTGATCAAGGTCGTCGAGACGCTGGAGAACACGGGCATCGATCCGGCGCAGCTCGAATTCGAGGTCACCGAATCGGGGGCCATGGAGGATATGGAGAAGACCATCCGCACCCTGAATACCTTCAAGGAGATGGGCATCCATATCAGTATCGACGATTTCGGAACGGGCCATTCCTCGCTCAGCTATCTCAAGCGCTTCCCGGTCCATACGCTCAAGATCGACCAATCCTTCATCCGCAATCTCAGCACCAGCGATAAGGACGCCGCTATCGTGTGCTCCATCATCACCCTGGCGCACAGCCTCGAGTTCAGCGTCATTGCCGAGGGCGTCGAGACCCAAGAGCATCTGGAGTTTCTCGGACGCCAGGGTTGCGATGAAATACAGGGCTATTTCTTCAGCCCGCCGGTCCCATCGCATGACTTCACGCGCCTGCTCCAGCAAGGCCCCATGCCGCTCACGACCTGATCTGGTGCCCTTCATGCGAGATGACGAATCGGCCGGCCGCTGCTGGGCTCAGAGACTCATCGCCACCGCACTGCTCCTGAGCGGATGCGCCGGGCCTCAAGCGATCGAGCCCGGCCCTCTGGAAAGAGCCCCCGCACTACAAGCGGATCATGTCTTCATGCCCGATGGCTATCAGCTACCGTTGCGGGTCTGGTCAGGATCGGCATCGCCATCGATCCTGGTTCTGGGGCTTCATGGCTTCAACGACTACAGCCACGCCATCGAGCCGCTCGGACTCGACCTGGCCAAGCAGGGGATCAGGACCTATGCGGTCGATCAGCGCGGATTCGGAGCCACCCGGCTGGCCGGACGCTGGCATGGCAGCGAAAGGCTGGTCGAAGATGCCTGCATCCTCATCAATCTCCTACACCGTCGCCACCCGCAGGCGGAAATCTACATCGCAGGTGAAAGCATGGGTGGCGCAGTCGCCATGCTCGCCTCCGCGCGCTGCCCGAGCAACATTGCCGGACTGATCCTCATCGCCCCAGCCGTCTGGTCGCGCGACTCGATGCCCTGGTACCAACGTCTCGCCCTGACTGCAGCCGTCCATACGGTTCCATCCATGATCCTCACCGGAAAGGGAATCCGCATCCGTCCAACCGACAATCGCGCCCTGCTATACGCCATGTCGGCCGATCCGCTGATCATCAAGGGGGCGCGCGTCGACGCGCTCTGGGGCGTAACCGAGCTGATGGACAAGGCACGGGCACGCACGCCGAGCTTGAAACTGCCGACGCTCCTGCTCTACGGAGCGCGAGACGAGATCATCCCCAAGCCCGCCTTCTGCGGCATGATCCGCGAGTTGCCAAACCGAAACCGGACTCGGCTGGTGCTCTACCGCAACGGCTGGCACATGCTGCCGCGCGATCGCCAAGGCGCCCGCGTGCGAGCCGACATCGTCGCCTGGCTCCTCGATCCAAGCGGCGAGCTGCCCTCCGGTGAGGAGACGTGGCTATCCGAATCCCGACTGAAGACCTTCTGTTCAAAACACTGAGCCTCCTGAAACCGCAGACGGCCAACGATCTACCCCATCCCCACACCCGCGATCGAAGCCGCGCAGTCTGGACAGTCGCCGTGGCGGACGTAATTGGCGAGCAGGTGAAAACCATGGCGTTGAACCAACCGCTTACCACAGCGGTAGCATTGGGTATGCTCGCCACCATCACCCGGCAGATTGCCGGTATAGACATAGCGCAGTCCGGCATCCCTTCCGATCTCGACCGCACGTTGGAGCCTGGCGATCGGCGTTGGCGGAACCTGCTGCAATTCATAGTCGGCATGGAAGCGCGAAACGTGCCAGGGAATATCGGGGGACAGGGAGGCGATGAATCCGGCGATGCCACGAAGCTCCTCATCCGAATCGTTGACGCCAGGAATCACCAGGGTCGTGATCTCCAGCCAGACGCCTAACGCGTGATAACGCCGAATCGCATCCAGCACGGGCACCATCTTGACCCGACTGAAATGTCGGTAGCTCTCCTCGCGGAAGAACTTGAGATCGACATTGGCTGCGTCAATCACCCGGCACAACTCGCGTTGCGGCGTCTCGTTGATGTATCCGTTGGTGATGAAGGCATTGAAGAGCCCCGCCTCCTTCGCCTCACAGGCGATCGCATAGGCCAGCTCGTAGTAGATGGTCGGCTCGGTGAAGGTATAGGCGATAGTGCGCGCCCCCGCGTTGCGGGCCGCCCGCACGATCTGCGCTGGAGTCACCTCCTCTCCCGGAATCCGATCGGTCAGCCGAGCGACATCCGGGCAAATGCCATCCACCTCCCCCAACGCGTCCCTCTGCGACCCGACCCGGCTCGGCAATGCCTCGCGCGGCCATTGAGAGATCTCCCAGTTCTGACAGAAATTACAGCGCAGGTTGCAACCCAGGGCGGCGACTGAATAGGCGGTCGAGCCAGGATAGAAATGAAAGAGCGGCTTTTTCTCGATCGGATCCAGTGTGCGGGCGATGACCCGGTCGGCAACCAGGCTGTAAAGCCTACCGTCGCTGTTATAGCGCACCGCGCAGACACCACGTCCGCTCTCGGCGATCACGCAGTCGTGCGGACAGAGCCGACACTGCACCCGAGACTGTTCGAGCTGATCGTAGAAGCGGGCCTCTTGCATCGCGGCGATCTCCAAACCTGGTGTGGTGACTGACTTGGGGGCGACACGCTGGGGTTGGAGCGTTCGGGACACTGTCTCCCAGTGACTGTCGACCCGTCTTGGTACCGAACCCCATCAGCGCGACGCCGATCACGTTCTGTTGTCATCCATCCTAGCACTACACGCACCGGACAGGATCGTTCCATCAGAGCTTGGAGAGATAACTCGTGCCGCCCAAGTTGTTCATTTGACGACGGATCCAACCGGCGCGTCTCTCCACCCAGGCGCTCGGCCGGTCGACCCGATAGCGAACGGGATTGGGTAGGACGGCGGCGAGCAGGGAGGCCTGCTGGGCGCCGATCGCCTGAACAGGACGATCGAAATACTGCCAACTGGCGGCACCGACGCCGAAGGTGTTGGGTCCGAATTGGGCAATGTTGAGATAGACCTCAAGGATGCGCTGTTTCGACCAGAGGGTCTCGATGAGGAAGGTGAACCAGGCCTCCAACCCCTTGCGCACATAGTCACGACCGGACCAGAGGAAGAGATTCTTGGCGGTCTGCTGACTGATGGTGCTGGCTCCGCGCAGTTTGCCGCCCGACTCGAAACGCGCCAGTGCGCGCCGGATCTCGACCAGATCGAATCCATGGTGCCGAGGGAAACGCTGGTCCTCGGCCGCAATGACGGCCAGGGCCATCTCGGACGGAATGCTGGACCAGTCGACCCATTCATGGTGAACCTGGGCGCCCTCGATCATCCCCAACCGCCCAGCCAGCCAATGCTGCAGCATGAACGAAGAGGTTGGTGGATCCAGCCAACGCAGTGTCCCGACCGACACCACCGAAAGGGCCAGAAAGAGACCCACCAACCATCCAGTCCACCGCAACAGCTTGCGCAACATGCCCCCTCCTCTGCTTGTCGCCACCAAGGGCGTATGATAACGGTGTCAATTCATGTTCCGCAGCCGGCGCTCAACGACCCGCTTTCAACCAAGGGCTGCCGCGAACGGATACCTCGATAACACAGCCCATCCAGCTGGACGCCGGCCACTGGAGGCTGATAGCCAATTCAGATGAAAACCGCCAAAGAACCCGTCACCCAAGCCATCCGTGTCCTACGCGCCGCCAAGGTCCCGTTCGAGGGGCATCCCTACAAATATGTCGATGGCGGAGGCACGGCCCAGTTCGCCGAAGAGATGGGAGTGGACGAACATCTCGTCATCAAGACGCTCATCATGGAGGATGAAAAGGGCAATCCGCTGATCGTGCTGATGCACGGCGATCGCCAGGTCTCGACCCAGGCACTGGCGCGCACCGTCGGAGTCAAGCGCATCGCGCCTTGCGCGCCCAAAGTCGCCGACCGGCACTCGGGCTACCAGGTCGGCGGCACCTCGCCGTTCGGCACCCGGCATACGATGCCTGTCTATTGCGAGCAGGGGATCGCCGCGCTACCGCGCATCTATATCAACGGCGGCAAACGCGGTTATATCATCTCTCTCGACACCCAGGACGCACTGCGATTGCTGCAGCCGACACTGGTCGAGATGGCGGTTTGAGGTGCGAATGAATTCGCACCGACAGATCGAGCGCTTGGGGCTACCCGACCTGCAGTCGCGGGCTGAATCCTCCCTTGCGCCAAAAACGACGCAGGTGGCGGCGACCAACCGACAGGGATTGGCCAGCGCCGGTCTGGATATCGAGGGCCGATAGGGTACCGTGACGTAGCTCGGTCTCGATTCGAGCTATCCAGGCTTCGAGATCCTCCAACGCTGCACCCCACGCATCGAGATCGCGCGCCTCCAGCGTATTCCAAAGGGCGTCCCAAAACACCAGTGTCCTGCCCTTCTCCACCAGCAGCTCGGGCGCCGAGCGCTCCAGCGTCATGCTGTCGAGACCGGCCAAACGCGCCAGGCCGAGCGCGAGCGGATGGTCGGCGACGACGCACCTCAGATCGGTGTCGATACCCTTGGGCAAGCGTCCCCCGCCCCAGACCCAAAGTCCGCTGATGGTCGGGCGACCGCGATCCATGCGCATCTGATTGACCGGATGGGCATGGAAGAGCATCTGGGTCTCGTTGAGCAGGCTCGACCAGCGTCGCGAGTCGGATGTCCCGGAGTGGACGGCTTCGAGCGGCTGGCCGAGCATACGATAGAGCGGCAACTCGGACGGTGGTGGCGCTGTCTCGATACGCAGATACCAGCGGTTCGGTGTGGGCGCGACCAGTCGCAGACGCTCGTCGGCGAAATGGTCATTGAAGGCCGCGAGCAGCGCATCGGCCTCGACCCGATCCGGAGCAACCGAGTCGCCGGCGAAGAGTAGCAGTCGATCGCGATCCGGACGCAGATGGATAGGATCGGCATGCAACCAATAGGCGTCGGGATCGACGTCCGTGCCCTCGCCTAGCAGAGAGACGGGAGCGCTCGGAAGATCGCGCGCGTCAGCATGGGACAGACCGAAGGCCCCGAACAGTGCCAACAAGGGATCATGCCAATCATCCCGACGGGAATCGGCGCGCCCCAGCAATCGCTCGATCGCAACCGTTGGCGGCATGGGTTGCGGTAGCGCCGGGACTGGACCGAGCAGACCGGGACAGATGAGCTGGATACTGGCTGGCGCGGTCATCTGTCGCTTGTATGTGGATTCTCGGTTCAGACGCACTCGGGCAGCGCCGAGGTCAGAGTCCGGCCAGACCCGATGCCAGGTCGGCCTGGATGTCCTCAATGTTCTCCAGCCCGACCGCGACCCGGATGAGCCCGTCGCCGATCCCGGACGCGGCGCGCTCCTCGGGCTTCAGTCGCCCATGGGTCGTGGTCGCGGGATGGGTGATGGTGGTCTTGACATCGCCCAGGTTGGCAGTGATGGAGATGAGTCGCGTCGCGTCGATCAAATCCCAGGCAGCCTGCTTGCCGCCGCGCACGTCGAAGGAGACGATACCGCCGCCGGTACGCTGCTGGGGTCCGACGAGTCCATGCTGCGGATGATCGGCGAGTCCAGGATAATAAACACGTTCCACAGCAGACTGCTCCAGCAGCCACTCGGCGAGCCGAAGCGCGCGTTCGGAGTGGGCCAGCATGCGCAGCTCCAGCGTCTCCAGCCCCTTCAGGAACACCCAGGCGTTGAATGGACTCATGGTCGGACCGGCGGTGCGCAGCACGCCGAAGACCTCCTCGCCCACACGCTTGCGGTCCCCGACGACCGCCCCACCGACACAACGCCCCTGCCCGTCCAGATACTTGGTCGCCGAGTGGACGACGATATCCGCACCCAAGTCGAGCGGACGCTGCAACGCGGGGGTACAGAAGCAGTTGTCGACCACCAGCAGACAGTCGTGACGGTGGGCGATCTCGGCCAGGCGCGCCAGGTCGCCCATCTCGGTGAGCGGATTGGACGGGGTCTCGCAGAAGAGCATCCGTGTGCGGTCGTCGATCGCCGCTTCCCAGGCGTCCGGATCGCTCAACGAAACAAAGCAGGTCTCGATACCGAAGCGCGCCAGATACTTGTTGAACAGCATGGTGGTGCTGCCGAACACGCTGCGCGACGAGACGATCCGGTCGCCCTGCTTGAGCAGTCCCATGCAGACGGCCAGGATCGCCGCCATCCCGGACGCGGTCGCAACGCAGCAGTCGCCGCCTTCAAGGGAGGCCAAACGCTCCTCGAAGGCGCGGACCGTGGGGTTGGTGAAGCGCGAATAGATATTTCCCGGCACGTCGCCCGCGAAGCGCGCAGCCGCCTCGGCGGCGCTGGAGAAGACGAAGCTGGAGGTCGCGAAGACCGGCTCGCTGTGTTCGTTCTCGGGGGTGCGCTGGTGCCCGATGCGGATGGCGCGCGTGGCGAAACCGGCATCGGGGCCGGCGAGGAACCGCTCGGATCCCGGCTGAAAGGGATCCGAGTCGAGCGGGCCTGGATCAGTAGTTGTTGTGGAGGTCAAGGGCGCTCTCGTTGGGTGGTTGGCGTGTCTCCTTGGCACCATCGTTGCGCCGGGCCTCCAAGGCTTGGAGGTATTCCGGCGTCACGTCGCCCGTCACATAGACCCCATCGAAGACGGCCGTGTCGAAACGATCGACATGACTCTTGCCCTTCTTCTGGACGGCATCGATGAGATCCGGCAAATCTTGGAAGATAAGGCCGTCGGCGCCCAATTCACGCGCGACCTCCTCTTCGGTCCGTCCCGAAGCGATCAATTCGCTGGCAGCCGGCATGTCGATTCCATAGACGTTGGGATAGCGCACCGGTGGAGCCGCCGAGGCGAAATAGACCCGATGCGCGCCCGCATCCCGCGCCATTTGGATGATCTGCTGCGAGGTGGTGCCGCGCACGATGGAGTCGTCGACCAACAGCACGTTCTTCTTGCGGAACTCCAGATCGATGGCATTGAGCTTCTGGTGCACCGATTTCTTGCGCACCTTTTGGCCCGGCATGATGAAGGTGCGGCCAATATAGCGGTTCTTGATGAAGCCCTCGGCATAGCTGATACCGAGATGGTTGGCCAACTGCAGGGCCGCCGTGCGGCTGGTGTCCGGAATGGGAATGACGACATCGATGTCGTGGTTCGACCATTCGCGCTTGATCTTGGCCGCCAGCTTCTTGCCCATGCGCGAACGCGCCTTGTGCACCGAGATGTTGTCGATGATGGAGTCGGGCCGGGCGAAATAGACAAACTCGAAGATACAGGGCGAGAGGGTCGGCTGAGCCGCACATTGACGGGTATGGAGTTCGCCGTCGACCGTGATGAATACGGCCTCGCCGGGGGCTACGTCGGCAATGACCTCGAAGCCGTTGCTGTCCAGGGCCACGCTCTCGGAGGCGATCATGTATTCGGTGCCCTCGGGGGTCTCGCGACGGCCGTAGACCAGGGGACGGATACCGAAAGGGTCGCGGAAGCCGAAAACACCGAATCCCGGAATCATGGCCACAGCCGCATAACCGCCGCGACAGCGACGGTGCACGCCGGCAACCGCGCGGAAGACATCCTGCTCGTCGATGCGCAGCTTGCCCTGGATCTGCAGTTCGTGAGCGAAGATGTTGAGCAGAATCTCGGAGTCTGACTCGGTGTTGAGATGACGCAGATCGTCGACGATCAGGTCGTGCTTGAGTTCCTCGGCATTGGTGAGATTGCCGTTGTGAGCCAGCACGATGCCGTAGGGCGAATTGACGTAGAAGGGCTGCGCCTCCGCCGAACTGGAGGCACCGGCGGTCGGATAGCGCACGTGACCGACACCGATATTGCCGAGCAGCTGGATCATGTGACGGGTTTGGAACACATCCCTCGCCAAACCCTTATCCTTGCGCAGATAAAGCTTGTCACCCTGACAGGTGATGATACCCGCCGCATCCTGCCCGCGATGCTGAAGCAACAAGAGCGCGTCGTAGAGTGATTGATTGACTGGAGTCTTGCCGACGATTCCAACGATACCGCACATGGGGGCCTCGCCCGTGCTTCGCCTCGAAAGACGAACGCAAATAACTGGAAGCCGGCCAGGTTACTCTAGAAAAGAGGATTCCTTCAACCCTGCAACGGCCTAAGAGGATCCGAGCTCCTGCTCAGAGTTGTTTCAATCGCGTCTGGACATCCTCGGGCACCAGGCCGAGAAACCAGTCGCCCAAGACCTGAAAGTCGCCGATCAGACTGGACCCGGCCCACACAGGATCCTCGGGCAATGGAGTCAGGGCCGCGAGAAAGACCCCCATGGAGACGATCAGAGCCCCGCGCGCGGCCCCGAAACCCAGCCCGAGAAAACGGTCCAAACCATTGAGCCCGACCTTGTCGACGACAGCAACCAGAACGGCACCCAGAATAGCGCCGACGAATAGCACGGCCAGAACCAGAGCGGCGAAAGCCACGAGGATCCGCACTGGAGGCTGCGACAGATAGGGGATCAGCGCATCCGCGACATCGCGATGGAAGAACCAGGCGACGAGCAACGCCAGGATCCAGACGCCCAACGACAACACCTCACGGATCAGACCACGCGCCACCCCGACCAGGGCGGACAGAACGATCACTGAAATGATGAGGTAGTCGACCCAGTTCATTCTGATGTCCAGACCGACATTAGTTCGATGGATAGCGCTGGATCAGGGTATCCAGCTTCTGTCGCTGACGCAGCATGGCGGCCGTGCGCTCGGCGTTCGCCCGATCCAGCTCCGGCCCCACCCGCACGCGATAATAGGTCTTGCCGCGCACCTCGGCCTTCTCGACGAAGGCCGAGAAGCCGGATTTCTTGAGCTTGCTCGCGAGGCCATTGGCCTTCTCGATCGCACCGAGACTCGCGACCTGAACCACCCAGGAGGGCATGCCATCGCTCGGCCCGCGCGGGGGCGGAGCGATCGGCGCAACGGGTTTCTGTTTCACGACCGCCGGCTTTTGCGGCGGTGCGGAAGGCGGCTTGGATGGTGCCGCCGGCTTCTGCGCTGCCTGCCGCGCGGGACGGTCCGGCTCCGGCTCAGCAGACCGAGACGGAAGCGCAGGCAACTGGAGATCGATCTGACCCGGTGCGCCCGCAGGCTGGACGTCTGAATCGGACCCCATCGACACACCCGTCTCGGACTCCGCTGGATCGTCGGCGAGGCCATCGCTCCCCTCGAGGGGAAGCTGCAGAGGCGGCGCGGCACCGAAGCGATCCCCGAGATCCGGCTCGCCCGGAATGATTGATTGATCCAATGACGGCGCCAACGAATCTTCTTCGAACAGCATGGGCACAAAGATCACCACCAAAGCGACGATCACAACGGCACCCGCCAAGCGTCTTTTGGCCCCTTCTCGCATAGATATCTACCTGGTTGTCTTGCGCGGCTCGATCAACCGCACGTTGACATCGATGATTCGACTCTCGTGCAGAGAGTGATAAGTATAGCCCGTCACGAATCGGCGCAGATACCGCGCGGATAACGCAAAGCCTGACCAACCGTCGTAAAGGACCCCATCACCAATAGGCTGTCGCCCTCGACAGAGACCGTATCGGCGGCATCCAACGCCTGTTCGATACGGGCGAAACAGCCCGCCGGACTCGGCACTAAACCGGACAGCCGCGCGGCCAGAGCGTCCACGGAAAGCGCTCGCTCGTCATCGCTCTGCGACAGATACCATTGATCGACATGAGGCAACAGCGGCGCCACGATCGACTCTGGATCCTTGTCCGCCAGAACCGCGAGCACGGCCCTGATGCGCCCACCCGTTTTGAACGCACGCAGATTATCGGCGAGCGAGCGGGCGGCCGCACCGTTATGTGCGACGTCGAAGATTCGGGTCACCGGCCCCGGATAAACCTCGAAACGTCCGGACAACCGCGCACGCTGCAAGCCCGTGCGCATGGCGCTTGGCGGAACCGGCAAACGCTCGGCCAAGCCGTCCAGCGCCACCATGGCGGCGGAGGCATTATCCAATTGAAAGCCGCCACGCATACTCGGTAACGGCAAGGCGAAACGCCGCCCGTGCGGCCCCTGCCAGATCCAACCCGCCTCGGCGGAGGCGTGATCGAACTCGCCCCCCAATTGCAGCGGCAACGCGCCGACGCGAATCGCCTCTTCGCGCAAGATCTCCGGGGCATCGCGCTGACCGATGACCGCAGGCCGCCCGGCCCGGAAGATACCCGCCTTTTCGATCGCAATCTCGTCGAGCGTTTCCCCGAGCCAGACGGTGTGGTCACGACCAATCGTCGTGACCACGGACACATCCGCGTCGAAGAGGTTGACCGCATCGAGTCGTCCACCGAGCCCGACCTCCAACACGGCAAGATCAGGCTTCTCCTGGACGAACAGATCCATCGCGGCCAGGGTTCCAAACTCGAAATAGGTCAGTGGCACATCGCCACGGGCCCGATCGATACGCGCGAAGCTCTCGCACAGAGGGGCGTCGGCGATGGGATCGCCATCGATACGGATCCGCTCGTTATAGCGCAGCAGATGCGGCGAGCTGTAGCTCGCGCACCGATAGCCCGCCGCGCGGGCGATGGCATCGATCATGGCGACACAGGAACCCTTGCCATTGGTTCCGCCCACCGTGATGACGGGAAAGGACGGATCGCCGTGGCCCAACCTGCGCCAGACCTCGCCAACCCGCTCCAAGCCAAACTCCATCCGTTTCGGATTGAGGGTGACCTGCCAGTCGAGCCAGGCGTCGAGCGTTTCGAAACGACATGCGCCACCAGACCCGGATTCCAGCGAATCCGGGTGATCAAGAGCCTTCATGATTGGAACCTGCGATCAGACCGGAACGACCGTCCGGCAATAGCGTGGCCGGTGGCTCAGGATGGCGAGCAGATCGGCGATACGCTCACGCAGATCACGACGATCGATGATCATGTCCAAGGCGCCCTTTTCGATCAGGAACTCGCTGCGCTGAAAGCCCTCGGGGAGCTTCTCGTGCACGGTCTGCTCGATGACACGCGGACCGGCGAAACCGATGAGCGCATTGGGTTCGGCGATGTTGATATCGCCGAGCATCGCCAGACTCGCCGACACGCCACCCATGGTGGGATCCGTCATCACCGAGATAAAGGGCAGCGAGCGCTCGCGCATCTTGGCCAGAGCGGCACTGGTCTTGGCCATCTGCATCAGCGAGAAGAGACTCTCCTGCATGCGCGCGCCGCCGCTCGCCGAGAAGCAGACATAGGGAGCATCCTGCTCCAGGGCGGCCTCGACGCCGCGCACGAAACGCTCGCCGACCACCGACCCCATGGATCCGGCCATAAAGTTGAACTCGAAGGCCGAAGCGACGATGGGCGCATCCTTCAATCGACCGCGCATCACGACCAGCGCCTCCTTCTCGGAGGACTGCTTCTGAGCCGCAGCGAGACGATCCTTGTACTTCTTCAGATCCTTGAACTTCAATGGATCCAGCGACTCCAGATCCGCGCCGATTTCCTCTCGGCAGTCGGGATCCAGAAAGGCCTCAAGACGCTTGCGGGCGGTAAGGCGGCTGTGATGGCTGCACTTGGGGCAGACCTCCAGATTACGCTCCAGCTCAGCGCGGTAAAGAATGGCGTTGCAGCCTGGACACTTGGCCCAAACGCCCTCCGGAACCGCACGCTTGGTGCTGGACTCGATGCGGATGCGGCTCGGAATGAGTTTCTCGAACCAACTCTTACCTTTGTCCATCGCCTGCTTCAATGTGGCACCTGCTTCAGGATCAATCTGTTTCGCCTTGTTCGACTTAACGGGAAGTTGAGCCATGCCCCACCCCATCTGCGACGTCGATAGCCGCTCGCAAACCGCCGAGGAATTCGGCAATGGATTCAGGAATCCGCTCGGGGGTATCGGCGAGCGACTCGATTCGACCAACGATAGCGCTGCCGACGATGACGGCATCCGCCACCCGAGCCACCTGTCCCGCCGTCTCGGCATCCTTGATGCCGAAGCCGACACCGACCGGAAGCCGGATCTGAGCGCGAATCTCGCCAACCTTATCGGCGATGGTGCTGGCATCCAGATGGGCCGCGCCCGTGACACCCTTGATGGAGACGTAATAGACGAATCCGGAGGCCACCTGACCGATCTTGGCGATCCGCGCCTCAGTCGAGGTCGGAGCGATCAGATTGACCAGATCCAACCCTTGGTCGCGCATCATGGTGATGAGATCATGCCCCTCCTCCGGCGGCAGATCCACAATCAGTGCGCCATCCACTCCGGCGGCGCCGGCCTGCTCGGAGAAGGAGGCATAGCCCATCACCTCGATCGGATTCAGGTAGCCCATGAGGACGACCGGGGTGTCCTGGTCCTGGGCACGGAACGCGCGGACCATTTCCAGCACCTGGGTCAACGAGACTCCACGGGCAAGCGCGCGTTCGGTGGCGCGCTGGATCACGGGACCGTCGGCCATGGGATCAGAGAAGGGAACGCCCAGCTCGATCAAATCCGCGCCAGCCGCAACCATGGCGTGCATCAGCGGGACCGTGACCTCGGGATTCGGATCGCCGGCGGTGACGAACGGAACGAGCGCGGTGCGCCCGCGACCGGCAAGCTGTTCGAAACGTGCTGCTATACGACTCATAGAACCAACCCGTCGTGATGCGCGACCGTATGCATGTCTTTATCCCCACGCCCGGACAGATTGACCAGGATAGACTGATCCGGGCGCATGGTCGCGGCGAGCGTGTGTGCGTAAGCGAGTGCGTGACTGGACTCCAACGCCGGGATGATACCCTCAGTCCGGGTCAGATGATGGAAGGCGGCCAATGCCTCATCGTCGGAGACCGCGCCGTAGGTCGCGCGTCCGCTGTCCTTGAGCCAGGAGTGCTCGGGACCGACACCGGGATAGTCGAGCCCGGCCGAGATCGAATGGGTCTCCATGATCTGACCGTTGTCGTCTTCCATCAGGTAGGTGCGATTGCCGTGCAGCACGCCCGGACGGCCGGCGGTCAAAGGCGCCGCATGACGTCCGGTCTCAAGTCCGTCACCCGCAGCCTCGACGCCGTAGATGGCCACCTCGGTGTCGCCGATGAAGGGGTAGAAGAGCCCGAGTGCGTTGGAGCCGCCGCCCACGCAGGCGACCAGAGCGTCCGGCAGACGCCCGGTACGCTCAAGGATCTGTGCCCGCGCCTCACGCCCGATCACCGCCTGGAAGTCGCGCACAAGCATGGGATAGGGATGAGGACCTGCCACGGTCCCTATGATGTAGAAGGTGTTATCGACATTGGTGACCCAGTCGCGCATCGCCTCGTTCATGGCGTCCTTGAGGGTCCGCGAGCCGGACTTGACCGCGACGACCTGGGCGCCGAGCAGACGCATGCGGTAGACGTTGGCCTCCTGGCGTGCGACATCGACCTCCCCCATGTAGACGACGCACTCCAGACCCAAACGCGCGGCGACGGTCGCGGTGGCGACGCCGTGCTGACCGGCGCCGGTCTCGGCGATGATGCGGGTCTTGCCCATGCGCTTGGCGAGCAGCGCCTGTCCGATGGTGTTGTTGACCTTGTGCGCGCCGGTGTGATTCAGGTCCTCGCGCTTGAGATAAATCTGGGCCCCGCCGACCTCGCGACTCCAACGCTCGGCGTGATAGAGCGGCGAGGGACGGCCCACATAGTCGCGCAGATCGGCATCCAGTTCGGACTGGAACAGAGGATCGGCCATGCAGCCCTCATAGGCCTTGAGCAGTTCCTCCAGCGGATACATCAGGGTCTCGGCGACGAACATCCCGCCGTAGGGGCCGAAATGACCATTGGCATCCGGCATATCGTAGGCCGACTCCCGACCTGGCTCCATGCGCGACGCATGACTGTTATCGGCGTGTATCGCCATCTCTCACCCCTTGCATGAAAGCATTGATTCTGTCTTGGTCCTTGATGCCCTTGGCGGCTTCGACACCACCGCTGACATCAACGCCATAGGGCCGAACCCGCTCCACAGCCTCGGCCACGTTGTTCGCATCCAGTCCACCGGCCAATACGACCGAAGACGCAATCTCGGGAGGAATCCGATCCCAATCGAAGCATTGGCCGGTGCCGCCGGCGCGCGCTGGATCATAGGCGTCGAGCAGGAGCCCCGCCCCACCCGCATAGCGCGCACGCTCGGCCATGAGGTCGACCCCCGGACGCATGCGCAGCGCCTTGATCCAGCGCCGTCCGAAACTGGCGCAGTAATCGGGAGCCTCGTCGCCGTGGAATTGAAGCAGGTCGAGCGGCACCTGGTCCAGTGTCGCGCGCACGCCCTCTGGCGCGGCATCAACGAATAGACCAACCGCCGAGACAAACGGCGGCAGCTTGGCGCACAGCCGCGCTGCCTGCTCAGGCGTCACCGCACGCGGACTCGGCGGATAGAAGACGAAGCCGAGCGCATCGGCACCCGCAGCGACTGCGGCCTCCACATCGGAGACGCGAGTCAAGCCGCAAATCTTAACCCGGGTTCGGATCATCTGCGAAGATTCGTGAAACACGAGACTAGAGAGTGGATGGACATCAATCGGCAGTCAGTCGCTGCAAGGGATTGGTCTTCTCGACCTGAGGAAGCGCGAATCGTTCCGGATAGTCGGCCCGCACGAAATAGAGACCCTGCGGCGGCGCGGTCACCCCACCCAGGGTGCGATCGCGCAGGTCGAGCAACTCGCGGGTCCAGTCAACCGACGCCTCCTGACGCCCAATGGCGATGAGTACCCCGGCAATGTTGCGCACCATGTGGTGCAGGAACCCATTGGCGCCCACATGCAAGCTAATGAGACCGTCCCTCTCCAGGACATCCAGATAATGGATGCGGCGGATCGGACTCTTGGCCTGACAGGAAACGGCGCGAAAACTCGAAAAATCATGCTCGCCGACCAATGCCGAAGCGGCCTCGCGCATGCATCCGAGATCCAGCGCCTCGTGCACCCAGACCGCTCTCGAACGCTGCAGGGCAGAGCGTGTCCGACGCACCATAATTTGATAGCGATAGTGACGGGCCATCGCGCTGAAGCGCGCGTGGAAGTCCTCTGGAACCGGATGCGCCCAACGCACCGCCACGTCCGGCGGCAGGTTCACATTGGTGCCGAGCACCCAGGACCGCTCAGAGCGCGCGGCCGAGGTCTCGAAATGGAGGATCTGCTCCAAACCGTGCACGCCCGCGTCCGTGCGTCCGGCGGAATGGATGGTAACAGGATGATTGGCGACACGACCGACCGCCGCCTCCAGCGTAGCCTGAACGGTACGGACCCCGGACTGCGTCTGCCAGCCGTGAAAATCCGTCCCGTCGTATTCGACGCCCATGGCAATCCGACCCGAGATCAAGGCGCCATGTCCTCGCGGATCGAGCGACCTGCCGGACGAACATCTGGAGCTGGGTCGAAATCTTGGAGAAGCCGCCGACCGATCACTTAGCCCAGCTTGCTCAACATGGCCTGAGCCTCACTTCGCTGCTCGTCACGACCCTCGGCGATAACCTCTTCGAGAATTTCGCGCGCCGCCTCGGCATCGTCCATCTCGATATAGGCACGCGCCAGATCGAGCTTGGTCGCCGTCTCGTCCCAAATCCCCGAGTCCATTTGCCATTGCGACGACAAGAGATCGGTCGGGGTGCTCTCCTGCTCTACCGAATCGTTCGAATCGAACCCGACAGAGGACAACACCTGCCCGCTTTGCGGGCCAGTGGGAGGCGTGCCAGAGGCCTCGTTGCGAGCCAGGGTCGGTTCGTCCTCGACGGTCGAATCGAAGATGGAATCCAGGTCATCGACGACTTCCACGCGCCGCTCATCCAGTGACAAGACCAATTCCGATTCGATCTGAACAGAATCCTCTCCGGGATCGCGTGCGAGATCGGAGCTGGCCTGGGGAACGGCTACCGTCGGAGCCGCTCCGAAGGAGTCCTGCTCCGAATCGGGGCCGAGACCATCGCGCGGCTCGCTCAGGATGTCTCCCAACAGATCGTCGCTGATCTTCAGGGGGACGTCATCCTCGAAATCGGAGTCAGCGGTGGCCGGCTCAGTGCCGCTATCGACCTTGAGGGGATCGGAGGGGACGGCCGATGCCTGCTGGAGATCGCTGATGTCGAGCGAGAAGGAATCGTCGACACCCAGGGTCATGGAATCGCCCCCAGAATCGCCGCCACTGCTCCGCAGAGCATCGCGTACTTGCGATGGTCCCGATTCGCCCTGGCTGTCGGTCGCCGAACGCAGGCGCGCATGCGCCTCCTGCAATCGGCTCCACATACGCGGATCGGCCTGATCGCCTCCAGACTCCTCGATTTCCGAGAGCACCTCGCCAAGCGCCTGCAGATCTTTGGCACCGGCATAGGCCTCGGCCAGCTTGTACTTAATGTCGACCCGTTCCGGATAGCGCTTCAACTCGCCGCGCAGAAGCTCCTGCGCCTCGCTGTGACGGCCATAGGCGATATAGATATCGGCCTCGGCCAAGGGATCGGCCTCATCGGTCTCGGCATCGAAGTTACTGAGAGAAGACATGAGCGTCACTCCTGTCTCCTCCACCTTCTCCCTTGGACCGCTGCTGGACGAGGTTTCGCCGCTGGTGGCCGACTCATCAGGAGCCTTCGGAGAGGCGACCGTCGAAACGTCCTCCTCTGCGGCGGCCATGGTGCGAGGCTCGGTAGTTTCGTCAAGCGGCTCGAGCAGCAGATCCTTGTCGAGATCGTGATCTTCCTCGTCCTCCTCCCGACGCTTGCGCCGAATACTGAGCCAGGAGAAAACGAGAATACCGATCACCGTCACCGCAGCAAGGCCAGCAAGTGGCAACAGCAAGGAATGCCAGGTCGATGAGGCTGGCGCCTCAACAGGCGGAGCGATAGGAGGCACCGACTTGGTCGGAACGGGTTTTGGAGACTCTTGAGCGACGGGTTGCTCGGCAGCCTGCTCGGACGGCGCGGCATCTTCGGGCGCAGGAGTCGGAACCGGAAGCGGCATCAAACCAGCCGGCTCCGTTTCCACAGCATCGGGAGTGGGCAAAAGCCCCGAAGCGTCGGACTGCACATCAGACTCGGTCTGCTGGGAGCTATCATCAACCGACGACGCCTCGTCCAACATCGGCGCCTGAGTCTCGCCACCTTCGAGCGGTGGCTGAACTTGGGTGTCCGCCGGCTGCGACGAAGCTGACTCAGCCAATTCGGCTCCGACGGCAGGCTCGGAAGACGTCTGATCGCCCAGCACGCCGGGAGCCGGCTGATTCTGGGCACGAGCCAGCTCGGCGTTGCGCAACTGAAGGAGCGATTCGATGCCCGAGAGCTGGGTTTCGAGCTCCTTGATCCGCTCACGCAACTCAAGCGTTTCCTGACGCGTGCTCTCGCTGGTTTCGAGCGCGAGCAGCACCTCCTGCTGAACCGCAGGCGAAGTGGCGCCTGGCCGGGAGGACGAAGCGGTGCCGGGTTCCGCCGAGGGACTGCCGGTCGTGAGTGCCGGGGCAGCCGCCGTCCTCGGAGAGGTCGCGCCGGCAACCCTGAGCCGCGAATCGAGCGCGCCAGGAGGAATGTCGGTGAGCGGCGAGCGACGGACCACCCGGCCTCGCAAGGCGGCGGCATACTCGCGCTCGGCCTCGGCAGCATCGAGCGCAAACAACTCGGCCCCGGTTGGAATGACCAAGGTCGAACCGACGCGCAGGCGATTGATATTGGCGCGGATGAACGCCTTCTGATTGTTGCGGTACAGGGCCATCGCCGTCTGAGCGACGGTAGCACCGGATGGACGCGTTTCGCTCGCAATCCGCCAAAGACCAACGCCGGATCGGACCGGGCCTACATAAATGGGAAAGCCGTCGCCCGGGGCGGGAATATAGTTCGAGGATGTTGCCGTGCTCGGCCGAGCCTCAGCACGACGACCGGCACGAGCCGAACCCGCACTGGCACCGCGAACCGCTGGAGCGCCACGGTTCGCCAGAACCGGCGGATCCAGCAACACGGTGTATTCCTTCAGCAATTTCCCGGCGGGCCAGGTGACCTCGACCAGAAAATCCATATAGGGCTCGCGAATGGGCTCGCGGCTGGAGACGCGTAACACGACTCCACCCTGCGGAGAGCGCTCCGGCTTGAAGGTAAGCTTGGTCAGATAGTAGTAACGCTCGACCCCAGCCTTGGCGAATGCCTCCGACGATGCAAGCGACGCCTTGACGGCATCGATCTCATCGGGCTGGACATCCTGTAGCTCGATCTCGCCAAGAAATGGCTGATTGAGGGCGGATTGTGTATTCAATCCACCCAGCCCGAGGGCGAAGGCATCGGTGCCGGCCAGAGCCATGGTCATGGCCGACGCTAGAATGAGCTTGCGAGACATCCTCCTCCCTCGTGCACCAAGCAACGGCGAACAGCTGTTAACAAAACGGGGAAACCCGGACCATACCATTACCCGGTTTCCTCGCTGCGGATCACGTTAGCAGTAGTCTAACTGGGATAGATCAATACGATCTCAAGCAACCGACATGCATCAAGGCTAGGGTTCGAGTCGATCCACTTTCTCCGAGCCTGGAAGCCCGCCGGTTTCACCTCGGATACGAGAAACCCTGAACACGGGCAGACTATATCGGATTAGCCTTCTTTAACCAAGAACATCAAGGAAATTGGAAGAGAGAAGGACCCTCAGACATCCGACAAGATAGTCAGCATTCGCCGCAATGGCTCCGCAGCCCCCCAGAGGAGCTGATCGCCGACGGTGAAGGCGGCGAGATAGCGATCCCCCATGTTCATCTTGCGCAGACGGCCAACTGGAACACCAAGAGTTCCGGTCACGGCGGCAGGAGACAGCTCGCGAATACTGAGTTCGCGATCGTTCGGTACCAGCTTCACCCAGTCGTTGGCGCTGGCCACGACCGCTTCGATCTCAGCGATCGAGACATCGCGCGCCAATTTGATGGTCAGCGCCTGACTGTGACAGCGCATGGATCCAACGCGCACGCACAAGCCGTCGATGGGGATGGGGTTTGCCTCCAGCCCCAAAATTTTGTTGGTTTCGGCCTGCCCCTTCCATTCCTCGCGGCTCTGGCCGTTGTCGAGCTGGGTATCGATCCAGGGAATAAGGCTGCCAGCCAAGGGCGCGCCGAAGTTCGCAACCGGGAAGTCTGCTCCACGTAGGGTCTCGGTCACCTTGCGATCGATCTCCAGAATCGCAGAGGACGGGTCTTGCAGAAGATCATCGACCGAATCGCGCAGCGCACCCATCTGCGACAACAACTCGCGCATGTGCTTGGCACCCGAGCCCGAGGCGGCCTGATAGGTCATGGAGCTGACCCATTCCACGAGCCCTTCGCGGAACAGCCCACCGATGGCCATCAGCATCAGACTCACGGTGCAGTTACCGCCGACGAAATCGCGACGCCCAGCATCCAGCGCGGAATCGATCAGGTCGCGATTGACTGGGTCGAGGATGATGCTGGCCTCAGGACTCATGCGCAGCGAGGAGGCGGCATCGATCCAGTAGCCATCCCAGCCGGCGGCCCGCAATCGCGGATGTATCGATTTGGTGTAATCCCCACCCTGACAGGTGACGATCACATCCATCTCGCGTAGCACATCCAGGGATCCAGCGTCCTCAAGCGGACGCGAGCCGGACCCGACATCCGGCCCCGGCTGCCCGACCTGGGAGGTTGTGAAGAAGACGGGATCGCCGATTCGCGCGAAATCACCTTCCGCGCGCATTCGGTCCATGAGAACCGAACCCACCATGCCACGCCAACCGACGAAACCGACTCGCTTCATCACCTCACCCCGTCATTTCCGATCCAACCAAACAAATTATTCGCCAGCGAGGGCCGCGACAACCGCGTCGCCCATTTCGGCGGTACCCACCTGACGCATGCCCTCGGACATGATATCCGCAGTCCGCAACCCTTGATCGAGTACCTTGAACACCGCCGCGTCGATGCGGTCCGCCGCCTCGGGGGCGTCGAGCGAATAACGCAGCATCATGCCCACCGAAAGAATGGTCGCCAATGGATTGGCCACGCCACGACCCGCGATATCCGGCGCCGAACCGTGAATCGGCTCGTACATGCCCTGCCCCTTTTCGTTCAGGGAGGCCGAGGGCAGCATACCGATGGAGCCGGTCAGCATGGCAGCGCAGTCGGAGAGGATGTCGCCGAAGATGTTGCCGGTCACCATGACGTCGAACTGCTTGGGTGCACGCACCAGCTGCATGGCCGCATTGTCGACATACATGTGGCTGAGCGAGATTTCAGGATACTCGGCCGCCGTCTTGGTCGCGACCTCACGCCACATCTCGGTGCATTCAAGCACATTGGCCTTATCGACCGAGCAGACCTTCTTGCCGCGCTTCATAGCAATATCGAAGGCGACGCGGCAGATGCGCTCCACCTCGGATTCCGTATACACCATGGTATTGATACCACGACGCTCGCCGGACGGCAGGGTCTCGACACCGCGTGGCTGACCGAAATAGATGTCGCCAGTCAGTTCGCGCACGATCATGATATCGAGGCCCGCAACGATCTCGGGCTTGAGGGTCGAGGCCGCCGCCAACTGCGGATAAAGGACGGCGGGACGCAGATTGGCAAACAGCCCGAGCTCGGCGCGCAGCCCCAGCAAACCACGCTCGGGACGCTTGGAGATGTGCAGCGACTCCCACTGGGGTCCGCCGACCGCACCAAGCAGCACGGCATCGGAGGCCCTGGCCTTGACCAGTGTTTCCTCCGGCAATGGATTGCCAACGGCGTCATAGGCAGCTCCGCCGACCAGCGCGTCTTCGAGCGTCACATCGATCGCGCCATCGGCCTGAAGGGCATTCAGGACCTTGATCGCCTCGGCGACGATTTCGGGACCGATACCATCACCAGCCACCACCAGAATCTTCTTGCTCAAGCGATTATCTCCCATTGGTTGACCCCTTTCTGCCACGTCAACGCGCATCGCCCAGGGACGAAGCCCGGAAGGAGGAAAGGGATCGAAATCAGTTTGGTAAGCCCGTTGGAGACGCCGCGAAAGGTGTCTCCGAACAGTGCTCAGGATGTGCGAATCAGATAAACAGCCAAGGCGTCTCGGCCCGGCGGCGTTCCTCGTAGGCGCGGATGAGATCCACTTCCTGCAGGGTCAGACCGATATCGTCGAGCCCTTCGAGCAGACGATGCTTGCTGCCCGCATCCACCTCGAAAGAGATGCAAGTACCGTCGTCCAGTGTCAGGGTCTGCGCAGACAAATCGACCGAGATCGACAGCGGCGTCTCACCGGTCGCCTTGGCGAACAGCGCGTCGATCACCTTGGCATCGAGCACGATGGGCAGGAGACCGTTCTTGAAGCTGTTGTTGAAGAAGATATCCGCGAAGCTCGGTGCCAAAATGACCCGAAAACCGAAATCGGTCAGCGCCCAGGGCGCGTGTTCGCGCGACGAGCCACAACCGAAATTCTCGCGCGCCAACAGGATCTGCGCCTGCGCGAAGCGCGGATCGTTCAAAACGAACTCAGGATTGCGCGGCCGATTGGTGCAATCCATACCCGGCTCGCCATGATCCATATAGCGCCACTCGTCGAACAGGAAGGGACCGAAACCGGTCCGCTGAATGCTCTTGAGGAACTGCTTGGGGATGATGGCATCCGTATCGATATTGGCGCGATCGAGCGGAGCGACGACGCCGGTGAAATTCTTGAACGCTTCCATCACAGCTCCCTCACATCGACGAAATGTCCGGTCACGGCCGCTGCGGCGGCCATGGCTGGACTGACCAGATGGGTGCGACCGCCCTGGCCCTGACGTCCCTCGAAATTGCGGTTCGAGGTCGATGCACAGCGCTCGCCCGACTCCAGTCGGTCGGCGTTCATGGCCAGACACATGGAACAGCCGGGCTCGCGCCACTCGAAACCGGCCTCGACGAAGATCTTGTCTAGACCCTCGGCCTCGGCCTGCTCCTTCACCAAACCCGAACCGGGCACCACCATCGCCAGCTTGATGCTTTCGGCGACCTTGCGTCCCTTGGCGATCAAGGCTGCGGCACGCAGATCCTCGATACGCGAGTTGGTGCAGGAACCGATAAAGATCTTATCGGGACGAACCTCGGTGAGCGGGGTGCCGGCCTCCAGCCCCATGTAATCGAGCGCGCGACGAATGCCGTTCGCCTTGACCTCGTCGTCAGCATCTTCAGGGCTCGGCACCTTGCCGTCGATGGGCAACACCATCTCAGGCGAGGTCCCCCAGGTGACCTGCGGCTTGATGTCGGCGGCATCCATGTGGATGACCGCATCGAACTGGGCGCCCTCGTCACTCGACAACGTGAGCCAGTGAGCGGCGGCGCGCTCGAACAGTTCGCCCTGCGGTGCCAACGGGCGCCCACGCATGTACTCGACGGTCTTGTCGTCGACTCCGATCAGACCGGCGCGCGCACCCGCCTCGATCGCCATGTTGCAGACCGTCATGCGGCCTTCCATGGTGAGCTCGCGGATCGCCTCGCCACCGAATTCGATGACATAACCGGTACCACCCGCAGTACCGATCTTGCCGATGATGGCCAGCACGATGTCCTTTGCGGTGACGCCCGTGCCCAGCTTGCCGTCGACGCTGATCAGCATCGACTTGGACTTGCGCTGGATCAGGGTCTGAGTCGCCAGGGCATGCTCGACTTCGGAGGTACCGATACCGAAGGCCAGCGCACCAAAAGCACCGTGAGTCGCGGTATGCGAATCGCCGCAAACGACGGTGCTGCCAGGCAGCGTGAAGCCCTGCTCAGGACCAATGACGTGCACGACACCCTGCCGCTTATCGCCCATGCCAAGCTCGGTGATGCCGAACGTCAGACAGTTGGTGCCCAACGCCTCGACCTGGATGCGCGAGACCGGATCCGAGATACCCGCAGCGCGATCGGTCGTGGGGACGTTGTGATCTGGAACCGCCAAATTGGCGCTGGTGCGCCAAGGCGTGCGTCCGGCCAACCGCAGACCTTCGAAGGCCTGCGGCGAGGTCACCTCATGAATCAGCTGACGGTCGATGTAAAGCAGTGCCGTGCCATTGTCGTCGACACGGACGACATGCTCGTCCCAGAGTTTGTCGTAGAGGGTCTTGGCGACCATGGCCTTACCTCAGTGGGAAAAAGAGAATCGCGTAGCATATTCCGCAGCGCCGAGAAACTCAATTCTCGCAACCCGAAAAACCGAGGGAACCTCGATTCTAGTTCAAGACCGGGACATTTTTTGTCTGCGCAAAGAAGAAACCCCCGCCACCTGTTGGTGGAGGGGTTTCGGGATAAGGCCCTGGCGGTGACCTACTTTCGCATGGGGAAGCCCCACACTAACATCGGCGAGGCAGCGTTTCACG
>NZ_AFWT01000040.1 GCF_000224065.1 Thiorhodococcus drewsii AZ1 | reverse complement strand
CAAGAAGCAAGTGCTTTACAATCGTTATTACGAGCGGTTTGCCGAGTTCCGAATAGCCTGCAAAGAGTTTTTTGCGGAGCTGGATCTCTATGCGCCCCAACTGCGCACGCTGCTTGCTGAGAACTTCCAGATTATCGGTAATTGAGAACCGAAATCCTGCATTCGCTAGGTATACCTACAGGGCATTGCCGTTCATGCCCGATATCGCGGTCAAGGTGTCTGTCGTGCGCTTGTACTGGAAGTCGGAGAGATAGCAAAGAGAAATGCTCTGCCGACGTTGGCCTTGTGTGCTATCGAAGAGACGGGAAACGTTGCAATATTCGAAAAGCTAGGTTTTGAAATATCGAGCCGTGAAGTTGCGCCAAATCACGCCAGCCCTAGCGGCGGCCCAGTCACTCAGGTCGGGATGAAGCGGAAAGTTGCATGATCTGACTCCAATTCCGTATCCTCAAAACGACTCATCGGCAGATCCAGCACTAGCCGTACAAAGGGTCAATCAGGATACGTTGGAACGAAGCGAAGAAGGACAGCGGCCGTAGCCGCGCCTTCATTTGATGAGATCTCATCGAAGTTCGAGGCCGAAACCCTGGAGCGATCTATCCCCCCCTTCTCATACTGAGGTTGCAAATCCAGCATGCGTCCCAATGCTGCCTCAGAAGCACAGAAGCATGCATCGAGCGCTCGTATGCGCGCTCTCATACAGAGGAGGAAGACGGTGGAATACAACCAGAGCTTTGCCGTGGGAGAGGCCATCGTGCTCGTCGGATTTGTGGCCTGGCTCATCTACATCAACTCGTCGAGTTCGGGCAGCCATTCCAGCAGCGAGAGCAGCGATCGGTCCGAGCAGAAATCGGGAGGGGACGACTCGGATCGGACCTGAGCCTTCCAGGCGGCCGGGATCGGACGCCTCGGCGTCCAATGAAGGATCCTGATCCCCCGATCGCTGCCACCACCAGCCTCGAGACATCCGAAGACATTCATCAGCGAATGGTGTAATTCACTTGGATACTCGTCTGATCGATCACCAGGCGCTCCGCATGGATGGCGGGAGACGCCGATGGCAGAACCTCCCTCTCACCGTGACGCCCTGAGCCATGACCTGCACGAGGAGGCAGCCGCCTGAAAACCGGTAGGTTGGGCCGACGCAAGGAGGCCCAACATGCCTCGGCGCCTAAACTCTCGCGCCTTCGCTCCAACATCCAAACCAGCCGTTTCACGGCGATCGCGGCTTGCCCGGCACGGAACGGCGGGCCAGAATCCGCGCATGCTTCAGATCACCACCGCGATCCGTATCCCGGAATCCGAACTCTCCGAACGCTTCATCCGCTCCCCCGGACCGGGCGGGCAGAACGTCAACAAGGTCGCCACGGCCGTCCAGCTGAGCTTCGACGTCGCACGCTCGCCCTCGCTTCCGGAGGACGTGCGCCGGCGACTGAACGGGCTGGCCGGGCGGCGGATCGACGGGGATGGCGTCCTGACGATCGAGGCCCATCGCTTCCGTACCCGCGAGCGCAACCGCGAGGACGCCCGGGAGCGTCTGGCCGATCTGATCCGCCAGGCCGCGCACCGTCCCAAGCCGCGCATCGCCACCCGCCCCACCAGAGGCTCCAAGGAGCGTCGGCTGGCGTCCAAGAAGCTCCGCGCCCGCGTGAAGCAGACACGTTCCCGGCGGCCCACCGAGGACTAGCGGCTCAGCCCGCCGAGCCGCCGCAGCGGAACCTGTCCGTAGAAACGTTCGAGCTGGGCGTAGACTCGCGGATACTCCTTGAGGAGCAAACCGGGAATCTCGAAGAAGGCCTCGCTGACCACGGCGAAGAACTCGGCGGGCGATTCGGTCCCGTAGGGATCGATCGGCGTGTCCTCGCCCGAATCGGCGCGGCGGCAAAGGTCGGCATAGGCCTCCGCGAAGGCGCGCTTCCAGTCCGCCCCGGACATGCCCTTGTGCAGCGGCGGACAACCGTTGGTGCTGCCCGAGCGCCCGTCCAGCTTGTGTGCCAGCTCGTGGATGACGACGTTGTGGCCGTCCAGTTCGCCGTCCTGGCGGATGTCCTCCCAGGAGAGGATGACCGGCCCCAGATCCCAGGACTCACCGGCCTTGACCGTTCGATCCACCCAGACCACGCCGTCGTCGCCCATCATCTGGTGTTCGGGGACGAAGGCATCCGGATAGAGGATGACCGAGTACCAGCCGCCGTACCAGTCGAGCCCCAGCTCGAGCACGGGCAGCGCGGCCAGAAGGGCGATCCTGAGACGCATGGGATCCGTCAGAACGAGCCCCTGCACGGGCTCGAAGGTCTTGTCATCCAGGAAACCGAGCGCGAGCCGACGGAGCCTGGCGCACTGATCGTCGTCCAGCCCCTGGAGCTGCGGCAGCGATCGCCAGGCCTGCTCCCAGTCCTCCGCCGCAAATGGATCCTGCTCGCCGTGCCTGGTCAGAGACCGCCACCAATGCGCGAATCGCGCGAACTCGACCGACATCAGCGGCTGTCCTCGTCCGCACCGTCCGGCGCCAGCTCCATCCCGGCACCGATCTCGATCCAGTAGGGCTCGGCCCCGCAGGAACCGCAGCCCTCCCAAACGGCGACGTCTTCGTGCATGCTCCTAACAGACGTTTTCGGCTCGGACTCGACCCTGTATGTCTGACAGGTCGAGCGGAGATCCGGACATGCGGTCGTTGGAGCCCGATCGGCTGGAGGTCTTGGCTGGGTCATGAAGGTCATCCTATCGAATGCTGTCGCGGGAAAGACTACACCGCCTCTTGCAATGCCAGCGAGACTCTGTGGATTGGGTCGTTCCCGGACAATATCGACGACCGCCCAAGCCGACGCGGTTTCAGAAGCCGCCCATCGACGGCGTCCCGATCTGTTTCGGGACAGATCTTCTGAATAGAGCTATGTGATAGAACCGATCGTCTTCGGGCCGATCCCACATAAGACGAGGACGCACCCACCTCGGAAATTCAGACTGACACATAATTGACTCACATAGGTTATTCATGGAATTCTTCGCAGAAATTGATATTCAAGCTGTTACTGCAGAACAGGTTTGCGAATTGATCACGATCGCCCGCCTGCCCGAATTGTGCGCGTCAATTGACTCTGTCGTTTCTATCCAATCCGAAAGAATTGGAGAGATCTACTGCGTCTGGGGCCAATTTCAGGTTTCACGCGAAAGAATTCGAAATGGCGTACGCATAGCCTTGTTGAATTGCCCACACGCACTGGCTTGGACCGTCGCGGCTAAAACAGAGGAATCTGTCGTGGTGGTGCACTGCACGATCGATGATGCAGAAGCGGAAAACGAATTTATCGAATCCATTGAAGAGTTCGTAAACGATTGGAAGCAAGGTTTGACAAGAGTCTTACCGAAATACGCCTAAATCGAACTCGTAGATGAAAGTATCGCCGGCTTCCCTCCGGATCGCGTTAATATTCGCAGAGCAGTAGCCGATGCGGAACTGAATGAACTCACCGTTGATATGAACGGTAAAATCCCCGAACCAATGCACTGGTGCGCCGCACCCTCTGGGCCGAGGATAATGACAGCAACTCGCGGTTAGGCGCGATTCAGGCTTTGAATTGATGCATTACGATCGCTAATCGACTTGGACCAGACCGTCTCCGATGTTTTTTGATTCAAACGTTTTCATGCATTGTTTGCATCCCTTCAGAGACAGTGGGAGCGGTATCGGTTGCTATTTGCTTGACCAGATCATTGGAACTACGAATTTCTGCGGTCTTGGTTTACACTAGATCGCCGACTGTTTTTGTCAAAAAATATGCGTTTGCAGTGGCGGTATGGTTCTGATCGGCAATGAGCTGATCGGGGAGTACGAGAAGCTGACGCATTGATGGTGAAACGGTCCGGTTACTGGGGCCAGCTTGCCGGTTGGTTGGAAGGTGAATCATGGCAACCGCCATTGTCGAACTCGGAGACACTCGATGGAATCACATCCCCGGCGTCTGACATGGGTATCGGCCGTCCTGATCCAGGCGATTCTCGCGGGCACGGCTTGCGCCCAACCGCCGACCCTGGACGAGGATATGCCGACCCACATCGAGCGATACGCCTATCGCTGCGAGAGCGGTTCGACCCTCGTGAGTGCCTACGATCCGCAAACCGATACCATGCGGGTCCGCTATCGCGATCAGGTGTTGACGCTCGTACCCGTGCGTTCGGGCAGCGGCGCCAAGTTCGGCGGCCCAGACGTGCCTTGGGGCTGGTGGAGCAAGGGCACGGAGGGTTTTGTCTTCGGGTATGCCGCTGACGGGACGGATGACGAGATCCTGGATCGTTGCAGTGGCGGCGAGATCCTCGACGAGGGCGTCCCGGAGCCGTCCGAGCCGTAGCGGCAATGGAGCCAGACCCTGAATAGCGATTTCATCGCCTTGATGGACTGTACGGACTGCGGCGATGACATCGGCATGCTCATCGAATGCCATGGATGGGGCAGACCTGCGTCGGCCAGCATCTACTGGGCTGCGCTCGATACCGAGAATCGCACCACCGGTCCTCTGAGCTTCGAGGTCGCGGGAGAGGTCTTTCGGCGTACTGCGACGACTGTCCATTTCGGTCAGCTCGGCGAGGTCCCTCGCATGGATCTCGCCCCCTCCGATCCGCTGCTCGTCGCCATTCAGAAGGCATCGCATATGCGGGTGACCTTCGCCGATTCAGCCGTGAGGATCGGGCTTGGAGGATTCGCCTCGGCCTATGAGCGCTTCGACCATGCGTGCCCCTGGCGTGCCGATGCCGAGTCGTTCGGCGACCGCGAGGCGTTGTCGAATGAGGCTGCTCGGTGACACACGGAACGCCACGTGAACGAGGAGACCGGCCCTCTTCCATCTGACCTTCGGGGGTCCCGAAACCGATGCCGTCGCCTTCCAAGCGACCTGCGCCCACAGCGCTCCGCTGAACCGATCTAGAATCAGGAGAATCCAGCTTTAGGCATTCACCGCCTCAAGCATCAGTGGACTCTTGGCTGCGAGAGAGGTTGTGCATGAATCTCATCGATACTGCATCCGTTGAGCTTGATCTCCTTTTTTGGGTTCATCCCGACGGGCGCCTGCTCGATGCCAACGAGGCCGCCTGCCAGTCCCTGGGATACAGCCGGGAAGCGCTCAGGCAGATGTGCGTTTGGGACGTTGACCTCGACTTCTCTCGCGAACGCTGGTCCGAGCACTGGCGGGAACTGCGCCGTGCCGGGCATTTGCGATTTCTCACGCGCCACTGTCACCGCGACGGCTCGATCACCTCGGTCGAGATTTCCAGCCAGCATCTCGATCTCGATGGCTTCGAATGCAGTTGCGCGTTGGTCCGGCCGATGACGAGCGAGCGGCGGACCGCGCGGGCTCTACGGGAGAGCGAGGCACGAGTGGCGCTCGCGCTCGATGTCTCCGGTCAGGCGCTCTTTGAAATGGATTTGACGAGCGGCGATGTGGTGTTCGACGCGGCCCATGCGCGCATGCTCAAACGAGATCCGGACGCGCGGTCCGCGACCTTCGAGACTTGGAGCGGATGGCTGCATCCCGACGATCGCGATCTGGTATTGGGGCTCTACCAGGAGCTGGTTTCGGGCGAGCGCTCCGAGTATGAGGCCGACTTCTGCATCATGTCTGGATCTGGAGACTGGGTTTGGTTGCGTTCGGTGGGGCGCGTGGTCGAGTGGGATGACAGGCGAAACCCCCTTCGCATGCTCGGCACTCACTTGGATATCACCGGGCGAAAGAAGGCCGAGGAGGCTCTCAAGCTGACCCAGGTCGCTGTTGATCGGGCCGTCATCGGTATCACCTGGTTCGATGCCGATGGCAAGCTCTTTTATGCCAACGACGAGGCCTGCCGCTCGGTGGGCTTCAGTCGAGAAGAACTGCTTGGCTGCCAAGTCGATAAATTCGATCCGGACTTCCCTGTCGAACAGACAGCGGAGTTCTTACAGCGCCTGCGCGAAGCCGGCTCCCTCAGCTTCGAGTCCAGGCACCGGCGCAAGGATGGCTCCATTTTCCCTGTCGAGATCTTCAGCAATTTCATCTCGGTGGATGATAAGAACTACAACGTTGCCTTTGTCCGCGACATCACCAGCCGCAAGGACGCCGAAGCCAAGCTGCGCTATCACCTGAACTCCGAGAAGGCATTGGCCGATATCTCGGCCTTGATGATCAAACCTGGCTGGGACGACCTGGATGCACGCCTCGATTGGACACTGGAGCGTGTCGGCTCGCTCGCGGGCGCCGCGCGGGCCTTCCTCGTCGAAATGGCCCCGGATGGCCAAACAGCGAGTCGAGTCCATGAATGGTGCGCTGAGGGCGTCGCACCTCGGATTCGGGGTCTGCAAGATCTCCCTGTCGCCGACGACCGGGCCTTCCTCGGGAGTCTTGAGCGTGGCGAGGTGGCAATCGCCGAAGTGTTGTCGCCGGCCCAGGAAACGTCTGCCAAGGTGACACCGCTCGAGTCTGGCTCGCATCCGTTGATCTGTATCCCGCTGCGTTGGGGCGATCGCCTGCGCCGCTGTCTCGGTCTGGAGATGCCGGGACCGAATCCTGTCTGGTCCGACGAGGAGATCAGGCTGCCGCGCATGGTGGCCGAGATCGTCGCTCATAGCCTGCAGCGCTGTGAATCCGGGCTGGCCCTGCGAGCGCAGACCCACTTCCTGGAGAACCTGGATCGTATCTCGCGGATACTCACCCGCAGATCGCCCGACACCGATGTCTTGAAAGAGCTGGTCGATGCGATTCTGGACATCTTTCAGGTCGATCGAGCCTTTTTTCTGACGCCCTGCGATCCCGAGGCGACCGTCGCTCGGATCACTATGGAGGCCACCCGCAACGCCGACCCTGAGGCGTATGCGTCGGCACGGGAATTCCCTCTGGATGATGACTTTCGAGGGGTCATCCGCGCCGCTCTGGCACAAGACGCCCCCGTGATGATTGACTTCCACGCGTTATCGACTGCTGCCCGCGCCGAAGGGATCTGTAGCCAAATGGCTGTCGCGCTGCGTCCGCAAGCGGATCGGCCCTGGCTGCTGGGCATCCAGCAGTGCGAATCCCCGCGCGTCTGGACATCGGCCGAGCAGCGTCTGTTCCGAAGCATCGCCGAGCGAGTCGAGGAGGCGCTCAACAGTCAGCTCTTGCTCGCCCAGCTCAAGGAGAGCGAGGCGCGCTACCGTACCGTCTTCGATAACGCCTTCGACGCCATCATCGTGCACGATCCCCAAGGGGGGATTCTCGCGGTGAACCAGGCCATGCTCGATATGTTTCGACTGGAGCACCGTGACGCACTGGCGTGCGGTATCCCAGACCTTTCCGGTCCCGGGCAATCCTCGATACTGGCGCTCGATTATTGGGAGTCCGCAGTTCGGGGGGAGGGCCAGCGCTTCGAGTGGATCGCGAAGCGGCCAGTCGATGAAAGCCTCTTCCCCGTGGAGGTTACGCTGCGAGCGATCCGTTTCGGTGACGCGCAGGCCATCCTCGCCAATGTCAGCGATATCAGTGAGCGTAAGTGTGCCGATGAGGCGTTACGCCAAAGTGAAGAGCGCTTTTTCAAGGCCTTTCGTTGCAGTCCCGCGCCGACGACCATGACCAGTCTCAAAGAGCGCCGTCTGATCGACGTCAACGACCGTTGGGTGAGCGCGACAGGCTACACGCGCGAGGAGGCCTTAGGACGAACCCTCGTCGAGCTCGGGATTGTGACGGATACAGTGCTTCTTGCTTCCGCCTATGCGTTGTTCGAGCAATCAGGCTCCCTGCGCGACTTTCCGATTCCCGTCGTACTCAGAAGTGGCGAACCGCGCGACTATCTCTGGTCCGCGAATACCATCGAGCTGAGTGGCGAGATGGTGCGCATCTCCTACCTTCAGGACGTCACCGTGCGCAATCGGGCGGAGGCGGCGCTACGCCAGAGCGAGGAACGGTTCGCTAAGGCCTTTCAATTAAGTCCGGCGCCGATGCTGATCTCGAACCTCGCCGGGGGCCGGATTATCGATGCCAACGCGAGCTGGGCCAGCATGGTTGGCTCCCGGCGCGAGGATCTACTGGGTCGCACAACGCGAGAGGTTGGCTTCTGGGAGGATGCTTCATCGCGTGAGTATATCGTCTCGCAGTTGCGTGAGAACGGCCCGTTCAGGGATATGCCCTTTGTGATTATCGCCACCAATGGCGAGCGTCGCGAAATCCTCTGGTCCACCGAGATCGTCATGCTTGGCGATGAGGAAGTCTTACTGTCCTCAGTGCACGATCTCACAACGCAGAAGCGCGCGGAGAGGGCCTTGCAGGAGAGTGAGGCGCGACTGCGCGCGGCCATCGAGAGCATCCCGTTCGACTTTTTCGTGCTCGATGCCGAGAGTCGCTTCGTGCTGCAGAATTCGGCTTCGCAGGTGCGATGGGGGGATCTTGTTGGTACCTGCTCCGCGCAGGCAGCGGCTAGCCGAACCATCTCTGCCGGCTTGGAAGCCATGCTTAGTCGGGCGATCGCGGGCGTGCTTGTCGATCAAGAGACCCGCATGGCAACTGGCGAGGAGGAACGCTATTTCCGCAATGTGATTGCCCCGGTCAGGGATGATGCGGTGCGTGGGGTCGTCGGCCTCAGTATGGATATTACCGAGAGCCGCCGGGCCGAGGCAGAGCTGCGCCAGTATCGCGAGCATCTGGAAGAGCTTGTGCAAGAGCGCACCGAGGCCCTGAAGCACGCGATGAGTCAACTGGTGCAGTCGGAGAAGCTGGCGGCCTTGGGGCATCTGGTGGCTGGAGTTGCGCACGAGCTCAATACGCCGCTCGGTAACGCCCGAATGATTGCGAGCACCCTGAGCGATCAGGTTCAAGAGCTTGCCAATGCGCTGGATTCCGGAGCAATGCGTCGCTCGCAGCTCGTTGACTTCTTAAACCAGAGCCGAGAAGCGGTCGATTTGCTCGAGCGCAACACCATCCGAGCTGCGGATCTCATCGGGCACTTCAAGGAGGTCGCGGTCGACCAGACGAGCATGCGTCGCCGCCGCTTCAACGTGCTGGAGACGGTAAACGAGGTGCTCGTGACCATGCGGCCGACCCTAAAACGCACGGCCCATTGCATCGAGCTGGATATCGCGTCAGACCTGGAGCTGGACAGCTATCCCGGCCCGCTAGAGCAGGTGATCACGAACCTCATTGCCAACTCCCTGACCCACGGCCTTGCCGGGATCGAGCATGGCCTGATCCAGATTCGGGGGTGTGCGGATGACTCCAACGCCATACAGCTCATCTATCAGGACAATGGTGTCGGTATCCCGCCGGAACAGCAGGAACGCATCTTCGAGCCCTTCTTCACCACCCGACTGGGACAAGGGGGTAGTGGCCTCGGACTCTATATCGTCTACAACCTGGTGAACGGCGTGCTCGGCGGCAGCGTCAGGGTCTCCAGCCAGGTGGGTGCAGGCGCGACCTTCAGCATGCGCCTGCCCCGCGATGCACCCGATCCTAGGTCGTCGCGCCTGGACTCGTATCCGTGAATGGTTGCGTCTGCATCAGCGTCGATTTTCGTTCGGCGGATGACTTAGCATAGGGTACGCTCGTCACATCCCGCAGGTTGATCGATCATCACGCTCGCAATACGTATATCCCGGATACTCCGACCATGTTCCGTATTCTCAAACAAGCGCTGACCCCTGGCGTCGTCACCGAGCCGGTTTCGGATCCCACGGATGCCGAGCTGGAGCGCATCGGTGTCGAGCTACGTCGGCGCATCGATGCCCGCTTCGGGCACAGTCTGGCGATTCGTCAGGTGGATGCCGGCTCCTGCAATGGCTGCGAGCTGGAGATCCATGCGCTCAACAATCCCTATCACGACGTCGAGCGGTTCGGCGTTCATTTCGTCGCCTCGCCCCGTCATGCCGATGTCCTGCTGGTGACCGGCCCGGTCTCGCGTCATATGGAGACCGCGCTGCGCCGCACCTGGCGCGCGACGCCCGCGCCTAAATTCGTGATCGCGGCCGGAGACTGCGCCTGCACCGGAGGCGAATTCGGGGTCTCCTACGCAAGCTGCGGGGCGGTGGAGAATGTCGTTCCGGTGGACGTGAAGATCCCGGGATGTCCGCCCACGCCGGTGGAGTTGCTCCAGGGGTTGCTGGCGGCACTGCGAGAAGGATCGGCATGAGCGAATCGCCGGGCATTTCCATATTGATGTACCACCAGGTCGGCGCGTTCGCGCCGATGGCTGCGCATCGGGCGAACTATTGCGACCATCGTCAGTTCGCGCATCAAATGGGATTCCTGGACCTGCTCGGCTATTCGGTGCTGGGGCTGGACGAGGCGCTGGCCTGTCTGAGCGGGGAGCGTCCCACGCCGCCCAGGGCGGTGGTGCTCACCTTCGACGACGCCTACGACAACTTCGCCGATCATGCCCTGCCGGTGCTGCAGCGCCACGGTTTTCCGTCTGTGCTCTATGCCATCGGCGGCTGGCTTGGGCGCTCGGCCGAGTGGTTCGGCAAGGATCCAGGTCGGCCCATCCCGACCCTGATGAGCGGCGAACGGCTGCGGGCCATGCGTGCTGCCGGTGTTACCGTTGGCTCGCATACGCTCGAGCATGTGAAGCTCGCCGAGGTCGGCCGGGAGACCAAGATGCGCGAGCTGTCCGAGAGCCGGTCGGTGCTGGAGGACGTCCTCGGCGAGCCGGTCGAGCATCTCTGCTATCCCTTCGGCAGCTTCGATCGGGAGACGGTTGAGCTGGCCGCCGAGGCGGGCTATCGTAGCGCCACCACCTGTCTGCGCGGCGCCGCCACGGCGCTCGACCATCCGCTGGTTCTGCCGCGCAAGGCCATCTCCTACGGCGACAATCTGATCGGCTATTGGTGGAAGCTCGCCATCAAAAATGCGCCCAAGCCGGCGTTGGCCGAATGGCGCGCCACGCTCTCCCGTGGGTAGCCTGGATGGAGTGCAGCGGAATTCAGGGTTGGTGGGATTCTTCAGCGTATCGGGGTAACGCGAGGTTTGGCCTGTTCTGGTCAGAGTGCTTGGCCGCGAGCTAGACTAATTCCATTGCCCCGCAAGAATCCTGCCGTCTTGAACACCATACCCGTCTCTGCCTTTCCCGATTTCTCCCGTGCTCGCGTCCTGGTGGCGGGCGATCTGATGCTCGATCGATACTGGACTGGGGCGACGCGGCGCATCTCGCCCGAGGCCCCCGTGCCCGTGGTGCACGTGGATCGGGTCGAGGATCGGCCGGGCGGGGCGGCGAACGTGGCGCTCAATCTGGCGGCGCTGGGTGTGCGGACCCTGCTGATAGGCGTCACTGGGGCGGACGAGGCGGCCGACATCCTGGCCGAGCGGCTCGCCGACCAATCCATCGAGACTCGGCTGCATCGGCGTGCGGATCTGCCGACCATCACCAAGCTGCGGGTGTTGAGTCACCATCAGCAGCTGATCCGGCTTGATTTCGAGCAGTCGCTAACCCCGCTCGGCGAGGATCCTCTGCCATCGATGATCGAGGCGGCGCTGGCGGATGCGGATCTGCTGCTTCTATCCGACTACGCCAAGGGCACCCTGTCCGATCCCCAGTTGCTGATCCGGCTGGCGCGCGAGCTGGACAAGCCGGTCCTGGTCGATCCAAAGGGGCGCGATTTCGTCCGTTATCGGGGTGCGACCCTGTTGACGCCGAACCGAGGGGAACTAGAGGAGGTCGTGGGTGTCTGTGGCGACGATGCCGTTTTGGTCGAGCGGGCGCGCAATCTGCGCGACGAACTGGATCTGGACGCCATGCTGGTGACGCTCGGTGAGCGTGGGATGCTGCTGGTGCGCGCCGATGCCGAGGCGCTGCATCTGCCGACCCAGGCGCGCGAGGTGTTCGACGTGACCGGCGCGGGCGATACGGTGATCGCGACTCTGGCCGCAGCGCTGGCGGCCGGGGTCGGGATCGAGGAATCCTGCGCACTGGCCAATTGCGCCGCCGGGCTCGCGGTCGGCAAACTGGGCACGGCGACCGTTGGGGCGCGAGAGCTGGAGCGCGCCTATCTGGGTGCCGAGTGGCACGCCATTCTCGATCAGGAGGCATTGGTCGCGGCGGCGGTCGAGGCACAGGCGCGCGGCGAACGTCTGGTCATGACCAACGGCTGTTTCGATATCCTCCATGAGGGCCATGTCGCCTATCTGCAGCAGGCCCGGCGGATGGGCGATCGGCTCATCGTCGCGGTCAATGACGACGATTCGGTGCGGCGTCTCAAGGGTGATGGCCGGCCGATCAACGGGGTCGAGCAACGCATGGCAGTGCTGGCCGGTTTGGCCTCTGTGGATTGGGTGTGCGCCTTCAGCGAGGACACCCCTGAATCGCTCATCTGTCGGGTCAAGCCGGATCTGCTGGTCAAGGGTGGGGACTATCGCCCCGATCAGATCGCCGGCGCCGAGTGCGTCCGGGCCAATGGCGGCGAGGTGCGGGTCTTTGACTTTCTTCCGGGGCGTTCGACCAGCCGTATCATCGGGGCGATCCGCGACAGCTGATTTTCTGGTCGACTCATGCCCTTTAGGCGATGCGGTAGGCCTGGTTCTCCGCTCCGAATCCCATTCGATAGGAACGCAACATGAATCCCTTCGTGGCCTTGAAGGTCTCCCACCGGCTGTATCTGATCTATGCCATCGTCATCGTCTTCGTGCTGGGAATGTACGGCGCCGTGGTGTTCTCCATCGGCGGACTCGAACGTATGGCTCACGAGGTGTTCGACCAGGCGGCCCAGGTCGATGGGCAGGCGCGTGAGATGCTGGCCGAATTCGATCGGCTTCTTGGTCTGTTGAATACGGCCATGCCCGTCTTCGTGTTGCTGCTGACACTGGCACTGTTCGCGATCGTGCGCTCGATTACCCGGCCGTTGCATGAGTTGGGCGCTGTGCTGGGCGATCTCGCCAAGGGCGGCGGGAGCATGCCCGATTCTCTGGAAGTGCACGATCAGCACGAACTGGGTCAGGTGGCCCGTGCGCTGGAGTCCTTCACGGCGGGCATTCGGGGCGTCGTTCGGCGTGTTCATGGTCACAGCGCCGAGGCGGTCGACACGGTTTTCCATCTGGAGGTCGAGTCGCGCGAGGCGCTGGTGCGGGTGGAGCAGTCGGCCGACCGCATGAACGGCATGGCGGCGGCGACCGAGCAGATGACGATGACGACCGCGAGCATCGCCCAAAGCTGCAGCAACGCGGCCGAGCGTTCGCGCCAGGCGAGCCAGAACGCCGAGCAGGGGGCGGAGGTGGTTCGGGAGACGGTCGATACCATGCAGAACATCGCAGCGCGCGTGCGCGATTCGGCAGGGGTGGTGGAGGGTCTGGGGGTGCGCTCCCATCAGATCGGCACCATCGTCGGCACCATCAAGGAGATCGCGGATCAGACCAATCTCCTGGCGCTGAACGCGGCGATCGAGGCGGCGCGCGCGGGCGAGGTGGGGCGCGGATTTGCGGTCGTGGCGGACGAGGTGCGTGCCTTGGCGAATCGCACCAACCGGGCGACCCAGGAGATCGGCGAAATGATCCAGTCGATCCAGGCGGAGACGGCCACCGCTGTGGATTCCATGCAGCAGGGGTTGAGCGAGGCCGAGCAGGGCTCGGATGCTGCGGCGCGCTCAGGCGCCGCGTTGAGCGACATCCTCGACGGGGCGCGGGCGGTCAACTCAGAGATCGATCAGATCGCCGCTGCTGCCGAGGAACTCGCCGTGACCAACAGCGAGGTCGCCCGCGACATCGCCCAGATCAATGCGCTGACTCAGGAGTCGTTGCACCAATCGCGCCGCGCCGAGGAGACGGCGGGGCGCCTGATGGGGATCTTCCAGGAACTGCAAGGGGCGTTGGGCCGTTTCCGCTGCGAAAACGATCTGGACAGCATCGTCCACAAGGCCAAGATCGCCCATATGCTGTTCGTGCGTCGCATCAAACTGCACCAGATGGGGCAGGAGCAGCTCGATGCCGGCGCGCTGCCCGATCATCGGCATTGTGAATTCGGTCTCTGGTACAAGGGGGCGGGGCAGGCGAAGTTCGCCGACAACCAGTCGTTCCAGGAACTCGATGGTCATCACCAGCGGGTGCATGAATTGGGCAAGCAGGTCGTAAAGGCACACGATGCGGCCAATCAGGTCCAAGCAAACGCGTTTTATGAGCAGATGATCGGCGAATCCGTGCAGCTTCAGGGGCTGCTCGACCGGTTGGCTGCTTGATGAATGAGCGCACCGATGGGAAACGGGGATTGAGAATCGCGACGCGGGGTCTCTATACCCTGATCCTACGGCTGGCGCTTCCGCTGGCGGTGCTGCGGCTCTATTGGCGCAGCATCAAGGCGCCGGGCTATCGCAGACGTGTCGGCGAGCGACTGGTCCTGGGGGCACATGCGCCCAAGGCCGGCATCTGGATTCATGCCGTTTCGGTAGGCGAGGTTCAGGCGGCGGGGCTCTTGATTCGCCAGTTGCTCGAACGGGTTCGCGATGAGGGGATCCTGGTCACCACCACCACGCCCACCGGCGCGGCACGGCTCGGTGAACTGTTCGGAGACGGCGTCGCGCACCGCTACATGCCCTACGATCTGCCTGGAATCGTCGGGCGCTTTCTCGACCAGGTTCGTCCACGTCTGCTGATCGTGATGGAGACCGAGATCTGGCCCAACCTGCTGGAGGCTTGCGAGCGACGCGGTATTCCGGTCGTGCTCGCAAATGCCCGTCTATCGGCGCGCTCGGCTCGGGGCTATGCGCGCGTGCCCGAGTTCACCCGCGAGACACTGCAGCGCTTCACCCGGATCGCGGCCCAGAGCCAAGCCGATGCGGATCGTCTGATCGAGCTCGGAGCGGTGGGCGAGCGGGTTCGGGTCACCGGAAGCATCAAATTCGATCTGCGCCAGCCCGCCAGTCAGCGCGACTGTGCCGAGGCGATGAGACGCTTGTGGGGGCAGCGTCCGGTGTGGGTGGCGGCCAGCACGCACGAAGGGGAGGAGGCGTTGCTGCTGCAGGCCCATCGTCGTCTGCTGGAGCGGCTGCCCCAGGCGCTCTTGGTGCTGGTGCCGCGTCATCCTGAGCGTTTCGAGCGCGTCGCCGCCCTGGTCGAGCGCCAGGGGCTGGCTCTGGTCCGGCGCAGCCATCAGGACGTCTGCGGCGACGGAATCTCGGTCTTCCTCGGTGACACCATGGGCGAGCTACCCGCCTTCCTCGCGGCGGGCGATGTCGCCTTCATCGGCGGCAGTCTGGTCGCGGTCGGGGGGCACAATCTGCTGGAGGCTGCGGCCTGGGGCGTGCCCATCCTGGTCGGACCCCATACCTTCAATTTCGCGGCCATCACCGAGATGATGCTGGAGGCGGGCGGCGCGGCGCGGGTCGCCGATGCCGAGGCGCTCGCCGAGCGGCTTGGAGTCTGGTTGACCGATGCGGCCCTGCGCGCCGAGGTCGGCGCGCAGGGTCAGGCTGTGGTCGAGCGCAATCGGGGGGCGTTGGAGCGTCTGCTGGGCGTAATCGACGAGGCGCTGGCGAGTCAAGCTGCCAGCTAACAGCCTCCAGCTACCAGCTCGTTGCACGCAGACCCCCGAGCTTCGAGTCAGGCATGTCTGTTCTCGATGGCTCGGGAAGGGGTCGAGAGGCGACAACCTCGGCAAAGCAACCGCTGAGGGCTGGGCGCTGGCGGCTGGAAGCCTTTACTTGAACAACGACCAGACGTCGCGGAACTGGGCGTCGGTCGAGTCGCCGATCCATTCGAAACCGACCGACTCGGTGCAGACGACCTGGATGCCGCTGTGGCGCATGCGCTGGAGCACATTCTGCTTGTAGAAGGCCTTGCGCGAGATGATGGCGTCTTCCGGGACGAAGACCTGGTAGCCCCAGCGCTGGAGTCCTGAGACGGTCTGCGAGATGCAGATATGCGCCTCCATGCCGACCACGACCAGCTGCCGACGCTCGGGATGCGAGGAGATGTTGCGCTCGAAGCCCGGTGCCGTGCAGCAGGAGAAGGCGGTCTTTTCGGTCGGATCCGCCGTCTCGGGCATATTGTCGCGGATGTCCTTGATGATCGGACCGAGTCCCTTGGAGTTGTGCTGGGTCGCGAAGACCGGAATCTCCAGAATCTTGGCGGCCGTCACCAAGCGATTGATGTTGTCGACGACGCCTTCCAGTTCGTCCTTGTCCATGGCGGCGGCGAGCCGCTCCTGGGCGTCGATGATGAGTAGCTGCGAGGATGCCCGCTGGCACAGCGGCATCTGGGCCTGATTGATGCTCATGTCGTATGTCCTCCGACGTTTACTTCTTTTTTATCCCCTGAGCGAGGGGTCGGAGGAGTGTGCGCTATTAGTTAGGCAAAGATCAAGAATTGATCTAGGTAATGCTTGATGGAGCGATTGCGAGCCGCCGAACCCTTTTGATGGGCTCGGCGGTATCCGGGAGGTCGTGGTCAGAACGCGAATCCAGCGGGCTCGGCGACGTTGCGGAGCGCAGGCACGCTGGTTTCGAACAGCGGCTGGCGGCGGAAATCTCTCTTGGAGAGTCGCGTGATCAGGGTGGCCTGCATCAGCGGATCCTCGCCGATGACGCAAAACAGCCGTCCGCCGATCGCGAGTTGCCCCTTGAGCATGTCGAGCGATGCGTCGGTCGGCATGGAGCCGGTTACGGCGATCGCCTCGAAGGGGGCGTCTGCGGCCGGACCAGCCAGGCCGTCGGCCTCGCGGATCTCGATGCGTTCGAACTTGAGCGCCGCCAGCCGCTGGCGGGCCTCGGCGGCGAGGGTCGCATCGATCTCCAGGCTGAATACGCGCGCGCCGAGCCAGCTCAGACAGGCGCTGACATAGCCGCTGCCGGTGCCGATCTCCAACACCTTGTCGCCCGGTTTCACTGCCAGCGCTTGCAGTAGATGCCCAACGATCCTGGGGGCCAGCATGCTGGCCGCAGAGCCGATGGGGATTTCGATATCCGAGTAGGCCAGACCGAGATAGGCATCCGGAACGAACGGTTCGCGCGGTATCTCCGTCATCGCCTCCAGTGCACGATCATCCAGAACACCCCAGGGGCGGATCTGTTGCTGGATCATGTTGAAACGCGCGAGCTCGATACTTTCTTCCATCTCGAACGGGTCCCCCGATGAGTCGGTTTTGCTAGGCGGTGAACGAGCTTAATAAGTTTGCCGGGGATCGGCAACCAGCCGGCTCCCGTCTGTGGGAATGGTGCTCACTCGGCGACCTGTACATATCCCTGGCTGCGCACGCCCTGGAGCATGGCGTCGACTTCGTCGGTCGAGACGCCGAGCATCTGCAGCGCCTCGGCACCGAGACGCAGGCTGCTTTCGATCGCCTCGGGATAGACGCGGGAGGCGCCGGCACGCAGCAGGTTGCCGCAGGCCTCTAGGTCGCGAGCGCGCGCGATGACAGGGACCCGGGGGAAGGCGGTGCGGATGTGCGAGACCGCTCGTAGCGCGGTGGGTCCGTGATCGATGGTGAGGATCACCAGTGTGGCGCTTCCGACCTGAGCGGCTCTCAAAAGCTCCAGATCGCCGATGTTGCCGTAGAAAACGGCGCGGCCGTCGCGTACGCCCCGTTCGACGTTCGTTGGGTTGGTGTCGAAGGCGATGAAGGGAATCTTGTTGACCTCCAGCAAGGTGGCGACGGTGTGTCCGACCCGGCCGTAGCCGCCGATGACGACGCGTCCCTTGGGCTGAATGCCGGTCTTTTCGTAAGTGAAGTCGACCGGGGCGTTTTTGCGCCGCTCGGCGCGGCGTGCCAGGGCGTCTCCGAGTTTGACCAACAATGGGGTCAGCATCATGCTCACCGAGATGACGCCAACCGCGATCACGAAGGTGTGCGAGTCGATGATACCGAGCGTCTTGGCGAAGCCAAAAAGCACGAAGCCGAACTCGCCATTCTGGGCGAGCAGGAAGGCCACTCGGGTCGCGACTCCGCGCGGTAGACCGAAGAGGCGGGCGATGCCGAAGAGGACGGCGAGCTTGATCGCCAGGATCACCAGGACATGCTGGGCCATCAGCCAGGGCTCGTCGGCGATGGCCGGCAGGTCGATCGACATGCCAACGGAGACGAAAAAAAGGCTCATCAGCAGGCCTTTGAAGGGCTCGATGTGGGCCTGGATCTGGAAACTGAAGCGCGAGGTCGAGAGCAGCATGCCCATCATAAAGGCGCCCAGGGCCATGGATAGTCCGGCCTGATGCATGGCCCATGCGGCGAGAAAGACCGCCAGCATGACGACCAGTGCGAATGCCTCGCGGTTGCTCTGGCGCAGCAGTCGCTCGAGCGCGAAGGGCACCACATAGCGTCCGAAGACGATGACCAGAGCGAGCATGCCGACTACGTTCAGTGCCTGTTCGGCGAACGGTAGGGAGGTGGTGGTTCCCAAGTCGGAGAGCAGCGGCACGATGGCCAGCATGGGGACCACGGCCAGGTCCTGCATCAGCAGCACGGCGAAGGTGGCGTTGCCGTGACGGGTTGCGAGATCGCCGCGCTCGTGGAGCAGTTGCATCACCAACGCCGTCGATGAGAGCGCCAGGGTCAGCCCGATCAGGAGCGCGACCCGCCAGGATGGCTCGTAGATGGAGACGTAGGCCGAGATCGCCAGACCGCTCAGCAGGATCTGAATGGTCCCAAGCCCGAACACCTCGCGGCGCAGCGCCCAGAGTCGCTTGGGCTGCATCTCCAGTCCGATCATGAAGAGCAGCAGGACGACGCCGAGTTCGGTGAAGTTGCGCACGTCGTCGACGTGCGCCGTGACGTAGGGGCCTGGCGAATGGGGACCAACGACGATGCCGGCCACCAGCAGTCCGAGGATCGACCCCAGCCCGAGATGTTTGAAGAGTGCAACCGAGATGGCGGCTGCCGAGAGCAGCACGATAGCCGAGAAGACGAAGCTGCTGAGTTCCATGGTCGCTACTCTATATCAATAGCGCCGACCGAGGGTTGCGCACTGGGTCCGGCGAGATACCCCCATTATATTGTGTGAATCGCGAGTCTTGGGCGGAGGATGGGGATGGCGTACAGGCCTTGCCGCCGAATCCGTTCGACGCCATTGGCCGACCTGCGCGGCGCCCGCGATTTGCCCGAACGGTTGAGCGCATGGGTCTGGATGCGCGTCACCCCCTTCCTTGTCCGTCATCTGCTCGAACATCCGCGCGGGACGGTCCGAGCGCACTCAGATGAAGGTTTCGGCCATCTCCGCGAGGTCTATCCGTGCGCGCAGACGGCGCGCCAGCATGAACGAGCCCATGAACTTGCGGTGCAGGAAGAGCGTTTCCGGTGCGGGTGCGGTGCTGAAGACACCGGAGTGGAACATGGCTCGGCCGTTCCGATAGACCCGCTCGAACAGGTCCGAGGTGGCGAAGTCGTATTGTCCGGGATGGCGCAGCGGCTCGGCGGCCATCTGCAGCAGATCGAGCATGGTGTCGACATGCTCGCGCGGGTCGTCCTCGCCGATATAGCCGATTGCCACGCAGGCGGCACGCATCCCTTCGCGCTTGCCGTCGATGGTGGAGCGCGCCAGGTTGCGGAAGCGCTCGATCAGCTCGGGCGAGACCGGTTTGGTGGCGCCGAAATCCAGTAGCGTGATGCGTCCGTTCGTTGCGTCGTAGAGATAGTTGCCGAAGTTGGGATCGGTCTGGACCAGGCCGAACTCGAACAGCTCGCGCAGGGTGAGCCGCATCAGCGACTCTGCGGCGTGATCGCGCTCGGCACGACGGTAGTCCGGGCTGGAGAGGCGATCGATCGAGACGCCCTCGGCAAAGTCCATGGCGAGGATGTTGTGGGTGGTGAGGTCGTGGTGCACGCTCGGGATGAAGAGATCAGGGTCGTCGCCGATCAGTGCCCGGTAGCGCTCCAGCGCCTCGGCTTCGGCGGCATAGTCGGCTTCACGGTGCAGTTGGCGGCGGGCCTCGTCGAGAAAGGGGGCGATGTCGATGCCCTTGGGTGCCATGCCGAGCGAGCGGCCGAGGAACGCCAGGTTGTCGATGTCGCTGTCGATGCTCTCGCGCACGCCCGGAAACTGGATCTTGAGCGCCAGATGTCGGCCGTCCTGGGTCTCCGCCCGATGCACCTGACCGATGGAGGCGGCGGCGATGGGGGTGAACTCAAATCGCTTGAAGCGGCGGTTCCAGTCGTGGCCATACTCGCACTCCAGAACCTTTGCGACCTGGCTCATCGGCATGGGCTCGGCGCTGTCGCGCAGTGCGCTCATGATCTCGGCCGTCTCGGCTGTGAAGACGTCGGAACCGTCCATCGACATGAGTTGGCCCATCTTCATCACGGCGCCGCGCATGCGGGCGAGCCGGTCGGTGAAGCGGCGGGTGCGGTCGGGCGAGAGCTGGATGCGGGTCGGCTGGTCGCTGTTGCGGTTACGGGCCAGGTCGATGAGCCCCTTGACGCCGATGCCGGCGGCCAGGTCGCCGGTTGCGCGACCCAGGTGCCAGAGTCGGCTCAGTCGTTTGCTGGGAACGGCGGTTCCACGGGGGCCGGACGATTCGGACATGGGATGACTTCCTGAGGATGCGAGTGCTGTGTGGCGTCTGTGAGCCACGGATCTGCTGCCGATAGACCTCTCGCTCAAGCGGCGGTTCCCGTTTCGACCACCGCCCGTGGCCTGTCGTGTCGTCGTTTGTCGTAGCCCGGATGGAGCGATAGCGCAATCCGGGGAGTCCTCGTGGTCGGGGTATAGCGGTTGGTTTGGCGTTGTTCCGGGTTTCGCTGTGCTGCACCTGGGTTAGGGAGTTTGGGGCCCTGCGACAGGGTACGACGACGCCGGGTGTCACGAGAATGCAGTTGCAGGAATGTGTTTTTACGCGGATAATACTCTGTTACTTCCGCATATCGTCCCAAAGGTTGCATTAGGTCGGCCTCGAGGACGCTCCCTTCCCTTCGAGGCCCCACCATGGATACCCCCGACACGAGCATCAGCTTCGGCGAACTCGGTCTTGCCCCCGGCGTTGAACAAGCCGTCAAAGATCTCGGTTACGAATCCCCGACCGCCATTCAGGGTCAGTGCATCCCTCATCTGCTTGCTGGGCGCGATCTGCTCGGTCAGGCCCAGACGGGTACCGGTAAGACCGCAGCCTTCGCGCTGCCCCTGCTCAGCCGGATCGACCCCTCGCTCAAACAGCCCCAGGTGTTGGTGTTGGCTCCGACCCGTGAGCTGGCGCTCCAGGTCGCCGAGGCATTCCAACAGTATGCCACTCACCTGCGGGGCTTCAACGTCCTGCCGATCTATGGCGGTCAAGGTTATGGCTTGCAGCTGAGTCATCTCAAGCGCAACCCGCAGGTGATCGTGGGCACGCCGGGTCGTGTCATGGACCACATCCGGCGCGGCACCCTGTCGATGGACGGCATTCGTACCCTGGTGCTGGATGAGGCCGACGAGATGCTCAACATGGGCTTCGCCGAGGACATCGACTGGATCTTCGACCAGGCGCCCGAAAAGCGCCAGGTTGCGCTCTTCTCGGCGACCATGCCGCCGGTGATCCGCAAGGTGGCGCAGGAACGGCTCGTCGATCCCATCGAGGTGAGGATCGCCTCCAACTCCGAGACGGTCGATACCATCGATCAGCATCACTGCATCGTCACTCGCTTCCACAAGCTCGACATCCTGACGCGCATCCTGGAACTCGAGCCCTTCGACGGCATGCTGATCTTCGTGCGCACCAAGAACGCGACCACGGAGCTCTCGGATAAGCTGAAGGCGCACGGCTTCGCGGCCGAGCCGCTCAATGGCGACATGAACCAGGAGATGCGCGAGCGCACGGTCGAGCGGCTCAAGCAGGGCCAGCTCGACATCCTGGTTGCGACCGACGTTGCCGCGCGTGGTCTGGACGTGGATCGCATCAGTCACGTGGTCAATTACGACATCCCCACCGATCCGGCCGCCTATGTGCATCGCATCGGTCGCACCGGGCGTGCCGGTCGGTCGGGGCGTGCCATTCTGCTGGTCGAGCCGCGCGAGCGTGGCCTGCTCAAGGCGATCGAACGCACGATCCGGCGCAGTGTGCCGCCGATGGATCCGCCGTCCGCCGAGGCGCTCAGCGAGTCGCGCATCGATCGCTTCATCGCCGATGTGCGCAAGACGATGAGCGATCAGGATCTCGATTTCTTCTATCGATTGCTTTCCCGCATCGGTCAGGAGCAGGAAATCGAGATGATCGATGTGGCCGCCTCCCTGGCCTATCTCTATCAGCGCGAGCGTCCGCTGGACGTCAAGGAAGATCTGCCGCGGCCCCAGCGTCGCGACTGGTCTGACGAGCGTTCGCGGCGAGGCGAGGGCCGCAATCACTCGCGTGAGGGTCGTCCGCCGCGTTCGGAGCGTGGCCCGGCGCGGCGCGACAACGAGAATCTGGTCAGCTATCGCATCGAGGTCGGACATCAGCACGGCGCGACGCCGCGCGAGATCGTCGGCGCCATCGCCAACGAGTCGGGTCTGGAAGGCCGTTTCATCGGTCGCATCAACATCCAGAACGACCATTCGATCGTCGATCTCCCGGACGGAATGCCGCGCGAGGTCTTCAGCCATCTCAAGCGCGTCTTCGTCTGCGGCCAGGCGTTGCGCATCTCGGCCGCTGGAGCCACGAACGAGGATTCTCCGGCGCGTCGCAGCTGGGAGCCCCGTCAGGACTCGGGTGCGTCGCGCTTCAAGGCCGGCCCGGGTCAGGGCAAGCCAAAGACCTTCCGGCAATCGGGCAATGTCCGTCGTCAGGCCGAGGGCGCTGGGCCGCGCAAATCCTTTGGCAGCAAGGACTCCAAGGGCTTCCGTGGAGATCATGGACCGGGTGGCCGCAAACCGCGCGATTGAGCGATTGGCTGACCCGAGGGGTATGCGCGGTCTGGAAGGCGACGGATCTGTCGTCTTTGCGACAGTGCGTACCCCTTTGCACGAAATGCGTGGTCTCCCGCGCGATGTGTTCCGATCCAGGCATTGGATCGGCATTGACGGGAGATCGCAGCCGATTGAATCGGCCCGATAAATTCATGAATACATGCCGCGCGTCGTTTTGTGGCAGGTTTCTTGCTGAGCTTCAGTAATTCATTCGCTGCTCAGGGGTAAACCGATGGTGTCTGCACAACTCGAATCTCTCGCGAACGAGGTGGCTCGCGGCGAACTGGTTCCCTATCTGGGGGCCGGCGCTCTGACCGGCTCCGTGGATACGTCTACGGGCGAGCCTATCCCGGCCGATAGCGATAGTCTGATTCTGGCCATGAACAACGGCCGACCCATGTCGCCTCGTCTTATGTGGGAATTCTCGCGCGCGGCCATGGATGTCGAACTCAAGCGTGGACGTGGCGCCGTCCACCGTTTTCTCGAGGCGACCTATGCGACGCGTTCCTGGACGCGTGCGCCCTTGCACGATTGGTTGCGGTCGATTCGCCCTCGCTATCTGATCGACATCAACCGCGACCTACAGTTGCAGGAGTCCTATTCCGACGTGCCGCACACCCTGGTCAGGGGCATCGCCCGGACCGGCGGTACGGACTATCGGTTCCGAATCCATGCCTACGACGGGACGGCTTACCGCGAGGTGATGCAGGAAGAGGTGGACCCGAGTCTGCCGATCCTGTTCAAGCCGATGGGCAGTCCGCGCCCGGATTCCACCTACATTGCGTCCGACGCCGACTATGTGGACTACCTCACCGAGCTGATGGGCGGCTTTGCCATCCCGTCCTTTATCAAGACCTATCGGCCGGGTAAGCGCTATCTCTTCCTCGGGCTGAGCCTCAATCGCGACACCGAACGGATGGTGATGTCGGATATGATCTATGCTGCCGGCTCGCCGGCGGGCTGGGCCTTGATTCCCGACCCGACCGACAAGGAACGCCGTTTCTGTGCGACCAAGGATGTGGAGATCATCGAGGCCGATGTCCCGGATTTCCTGGCTGCGGCCGGTACGCTGGATCCGATGGACGAGCTGATTCCTGTCGCGCATGAGAGCGGCTGCTGATCCGCGTCTGGCGACCGGATGACATAGCGGAGGAACGAATCATCGACGAGCCGATTCGGACCTCGGATCGATACCCTGGCTCGTCGATTTGGCCAAGGAGGATTCATGGCCCTGATCGAGGATTTCGAGGCGCGCTTTTTGTTGGGCGTGCCTGCCATGGACCGGAACCACCGTGAGTTCGTCGACCTCCTCAACCGTATGGACGGTGCGTCGAGCGCGAGCTTCGCCGATCTCTTCGCGGAGATGGTGCTGCAGACCCACGCCCACTTCGCGGCGGAGGAGGCGATGATGCGCGAGACGGCCTTCGGCCCGATTGCCGAACATCGCGCCGAACATCAACGCGTTCTCGGCGATCTGGAGCGGTTCGCGCGGCAGGTGCGGCGCGGGCGGGTTGCCATGGCGCGTGCCTATGTGATCGAGCAGATGCCGGGCTGGTTCGCCCAGCACGCACTCACCATGGACAGCGCTCTGGCCGCCCATCTGAGGCGCAAGCAGGTCGCCGCCGTCGTCGACCGCTAAACGCGGTTTCGGAACAGGGTGTCGGGTCGGGAACGCATGGAAAATGCAACGGTGAATGGCCGATTCAGAGGGCGTCCGCGATGGATCCCAAGCTAAATCCCGCCATCGAACTGGCGCGCGGGGCCGCCGCATGGATGGTTTTGACCGCGCATTACTCGAAATTCCTGGTGACCGGTCCGTCCCTGTTGAGCTTCATGTGGAGCGGCGTCGATCTCTTCTTTGTCATCAGCGGCTTCGTCTTCGGTCCGCTGCTGTTCTCCGGGGGTTTTGCGGTCCGTCCTTTTGCGATCAGACGGTTGTTCCGTATCTATCCGCTCTATTTCTTCTCGCTACTCCTCTATGCGCTGGCGACACCGGACGATCCGAGCAAACCGCTCTATTTTCTCAAGCACCTGCTGTTCCTCGGGACCACGGAGTCGGCTCGGGAGGCGTTCTTTTTCAATCCGGCCTATTGGAGCCTGCCGGTCGAGGTCGAGTATTACCTGGTGCTGCCGCTGCTTGCCTGGATCCTGGTGGGCAGGATTCGCCTCGTGCTGCTCCTGCTTGCGTTTTTCCTGGCGCTGCGTCTGCCGATCGTCGCGGGCGCGACCTCCTTCTCGGCCCCGACGCCGAACCTGCTCTCCATCCTCCGGGTCCACCTTCCGGGCATTCTGATCGAGTTCCTGGTCGGGGCCGTCCTCTATTGGGTCTATCAGCGTTGCCGTTCGACCGGGGGTGGACCCTGGCCCACGCGAGCGCTGCTCGGCGGTATTGTCCTGTGGCTGGCGCTCGCGGTGTTCTTCGCCTATCGAGGTGATCCGGGGATCAACTCGAGTCTACTGCTGCGCTCCTACTTCTCCTTCCTGTCCGCGTTGAGTTACGGCCTCATCCTTTTTTGGCTGCTGCTGAAGGTGCGTTGCCAGGGCGGCCTCTGTCTCTGGATCGCATTCACGCTCGGGAATTTGAGCTATGGCGTCTATCTCTTTCACATCCTGATCTTGAGACTCTACGAGGATTCCGGCCTCGCCCTGTCGGGGCCTTACGCCTATCTGCTCTGTGCGACGTTGGTCGTCCTGCTGGCGGGGGTCGCCCACCTGCTGATCGAGCGACCGATGCGCGACCTTGGGCGTGGACTGGCGAGCCGTCGGTTTGGGGCGAGGGCCGTGGAGTCGGCGCGTCCCTGAGTCCGTCCGGGCGATGTCGCGATTGCCCCCTGGAATTCGGTTTTCCGGTAGGGATCGTCTGATGCCGTCGTGAGGTCCGACAGGCTCTTTAGGAGGCGGGGTGCGGTAGGGCGTGCAAACTCCCCCCCTGGTGCGGGGATGCCCGCACCAGGGCCAGGGCCTGCGCTCGACAGGCCTTGGCCGTCTCCTTGTCCAGCGTGTTCATCCAGCGCTTGGGGATGGCCTCGGGGCCATAGAGCGCGCCCACGATCATGCCCAGGATCGCGCCCGTGGTGTCTGCGTCGCCTCCTCGATTGACCACATCCACCAGCGCCGATTCGAATGAGTCGGTCTGCAACAGCGACTGGATGACGGCCCGAAGGGTCTCGACGATATAGCCGCCGGGATTCTCGGTGCGTTTGCGGTCGTAGCGGAAATGGGCGTCGGACTCGACGAGCTGTTTGGCGAGCGCCGCCAGATCGGTGATGGTCCCGCCCAGCAGGGCGGTCTGGACCATGCGGATTACGACGAAGGTGCCGAGATCGGACAAGGCGTTGTGATGGGTGATGTGGGCCTGGACACGGTTGGCCGCGTCGACCTCATCGGGCGTCGCGCCCAGGGTGTAGAGCGCGATCGGCAGGGCGCGCATGCAGGCGCCATTGCCGGCGTCGTACTCGTTCTCCGGGACCTGGGTCTCTCCGGTGCGCCGATAGAGACTGATACCGCGCCGGACTGTGTGTCCGATATCGACCGGTTTGGTGCGCATCCAGTCGCTGAAGGACTCGGCGATGGCAACGGCATCCAGTCCGCCCGCAGCGAGCAGGCTTCGGCCCAGCGCCAGGTTCATCTCGGTGTCGTCCGTCACCCGTCCCTTGCGCAGACGCAGCCAGCCGCCGCCGATGATGTCGCGATGCTCACCGTACTGGTCCCGGATCTCGCGCGGGGTGAGGAATTCGACGGTCGCGCCCAGGGCGTCGCCGACGGCCATGCCCAGATAGGCACCGATGGCGCGTTGCTGGAGTCGGTCGCTCCGGCCTTGGATGGGCGAGGAGTCAGTCAGATTCGAAACAAACATGGTAGTCGACGCAGACCTCGCAGGACGGGGAGCGGCAGACATAGATGCCCTCGGCCTCGCACAACTGCTTGTAGAGGAAGCGCTTCCACTTCATGTCCTTGGTGTTGCGCTCGGCCAGGGTCGGGAAGTTTCTGTTCATCAGGGCGGTCAGCTCTGGACGTTCCCAGAGCCCGAGATCCTGCCACAGATGGTCGCTGGCCATGCAGCCGGCGGCGACCACACGGGCCATCCAGACCTCGGAGAGGGTGCGGTTGGCGCGATGCGTCAGCATGAGTTCGATCAGCTCATCGCGCTCGTCCTGGCGTGCGCCGGTCAGCGGCTGACCCGAGTCGATGGCACTGAGCACGTCGGGCGAGACGCCCGGGAAGTGATGGGCCATGAGATCGCGAAACTCGCTCAGCTCCAGACCCAGCCAGGCGGGGAGCGCGCCGCCACCGGCGGCGCGCGTTGCGATCATCGCCGCGAAGGCCCGATCATTGCCGTCCCTGGCCGCACGCACCATCAATCGGGCAAAGACACGATCGGCTTCCCGCGTCAGGTCGTAGGCCAGGGTCGACATGGTCAGTACTCCACGAGGATGTCTTCGTCGCGAACGATCATCTGGCAGGCCAGACGCCATTCGCTGGGCATGTCATCGAGCGCCAGGCGTTCGATGTCTTCCTTGGTCAGCTTGCCGAGGTGGCGCAGAACGGTCTGCTCCTTGTCGGTCAAATGATACCCCATCCGCTGTTGCTTGCTGTCGACGCTGGACACGCGCACGATGCAGTTGCCGCACTCGCCGTCCTGGCAGTCGTGATGGACCGGGATCTTGTGCTCCTTGGCCAGCTTGAGCAGCGTCTCGGTGTGGCTTCCCGCCACGGCGTAAACGGTCTTGTCCTTGTACTCGGGGTTCGAAAAGGTTACGAGTGGCACGATACTTCTCCCCTGTATCAGGCGGGCTTGACGCGGCAGTCGCCGAGGATTTGGGCCTGGCAAGCGAGACGGTCGTGACGACCGGCCATGTTCTCGCGCAGGACCTTTTCCTCGAGCACGGACGGCTCGGTCAGATTGTTCCAGCCTTCCTCCACATGCATCATGCAGGTCCCGCAGTCGCCCTCGCGGCAGCCGTAGATGACACCGGCGCCGATCTTCTCGGACACCTCGATGACACGGGTACCGGCCGGGACGTTCACGGTCTGGTCGATGTCCGAAAAGGTGATTTTGGCTTTCGCCATGACGTCAGACTCCTATGTTTCGATAGTTGATTTGGTCAATGGCTGTCGATCGGCGGGCCGCCCCGGGAAACCCTGGGGTTGGCGTCGCTGTTCGGTCCATTTACCGCTCTCCCGGATCCGAATCCCCGAGGGGTACCGGATAGGTTTTCCTCTCCCGCGGACGGGAGAAGGACCGTGGGAGAGGGTGCACAGCCTAGCCAATCGCATAGGCTCCGCAGGTCGAGTCAAGGTCTCGGACCTGTTCAGCCCAAGTCGGCGAAATCGATGACTCGGCCCTTCTCTCCACTCACGATGGCACTGGCCAGCGCACGTCCGAAGTCGCGGCACTCGGCCAGTTCCTCATCGGTCGGGATGAGTTTGATGCGCAGCCCCGCCACCGGAACACGCATCTTCAATCCGCGCATGCGGTCCTCGATCATGCGCACCGCTTCGCCGGTCCAGCCGTAAGATCCGAAGGCGGCGCCGAGTTTGCCCTTGAGCTCGATCACGGCGAGCGAGGACAGCAGATCCCAGATCGGCTTTACAGCGTCCCCATTGATAGTCGGCGATCCGAACGCCAGGGCGTCGGCCGATTCGACCAGGTCCACGAAGGGTTGGATCTCGCCGCCTTCCAGGTCGTAGAGCGAGACGCGCGCCCCGGCCTCCTCGGCACCGGTGCGGATGGACTCGGCCATCCGCGCGGTGTTGCCATAGGAGCTCATATAGAAGACGACCAGCGTCGGCTCCTCGTTGCCGATCCGTTCGGCGAAGGTCGACGTCGAGAGTTCGCGATACCGGGTCAGATAGCGTCTGGGCCGGTCGCGCAGAATGGGGCCGTGGGTCGGCGCGATGATCTGGAGCGGCAGTGGTTCGATCAGCTTGAGGGCGTCCATCACATGCGTCTTGAAGGGTCGCATGATGTGCGCGTAGTAGTAATCGAACGCGAAACGGAAGTCCCCGCACTGCTCGTTGAACATGCGGCTGTCGCAGTGATGACAGCCGAAAACGTCTCCGGAGAACAGCGTCGCTTCCTCGACCAGATAGGTGCATTGGGTATCCGGCCAATGCAGAAAGGGCGTATGCAGGAAGCGCAGCGTGCGGTCGCCGAGCGAGACCTCGTCTCCGGTATCGACTGCCTGGTATTCGAGCGGATGCTCCTCGCTCGGCTTGAGCAGCGCCTTGAGCATGGCCGGCGCGCGGGTCGAGATATGGAGCCGCGCCTGGGGCGCGCGACGCATGAGTTCGGGCAGCGCGCCCGTGTGGTCCGGCTCAAGGTGATTGAGCACGATGACCTTGATCTCGTCGTAACGGGCGACCGATTCCAGTCGGGCGAAGAAGTCGTCGGCGAATTCCGCCTTGACGGTATCGATGACGGCGACCCCGTCGCTCCCGCGCACCAGGTAGGAATTGTAGGTGGTGCCGTTGGCCGTACGCAGGATGATGTCGAAGGTGCGCAATCCCGGATCGAGCGCACCGATCCAATGCAGACCGGGCCGGATCTCGACCGCCTCGGTCGCCTCGGCCATGCCGTTTCGGGAGGTCGACGGAAGGTGCGTCATCGGAGGTCCGCCTCGGCGGTCGGCAGATCGCAATGGGGATCAGGCCCTGTCTGCGAACAGGACTGCAGATCCTGACCCTCGGTCAGTTGCACGCCCAGGGCATCGAGCAGGGGGCCGGCGTCGAAACCGCAGCTCACCCCGAGGTCGCACTCGATCAAGGGGCGGCGGATCAGCAGCGGATCGGCAACCATCAGGGATAGGGCGGTCGCTGCGTCGAGCGCGCCCGGCTCGACCTCGCCCGCCTTGATGCGGGGTGCGGTCGGATTGAACCAGTCACGCACCGGACGCTCGCCGAAAAAGGGACGCAGCCGCTCCGCCGTCCAGGACTCGGTCAGCAGATTGCGCACGCTCAGGCGATGGCCCAGCGACTTCAGCAGCGATTTCTGCTTGGCGTTGGAGATGCATCCCGGCTTCTCGTAGAAGATCACGGACGTGCTCACGTTGCGCTTCTCCTCTCGTCAGTCTGTTCGATGAGCCCTCCACCTGGATGCGGCGCGGCGCTCGTCATGATTCGGATCGCCGAGTTCGGTCGTTCGACACCGGTCGTCTGTTCGACCTGAATGCGACACAAGCCAATCCTGTGCGGCGTTCAACGGAATCCCACTATGCGGTCGATGCGTGTCTCGGCTCCGCGCCCTGGATCAGCGGGCGCGGATTTCGGCCTGGGCCGCAGCCAGACGCTCGGGTGGAATTCCGGTCAAGGAGCCCGGCGGATTCACTGCGAGTCCGGCTGCGTCGAGAATCGCCCCCTCGATCGGGCAGATGCTCGCGCATTGGGGCTCAGCGAAATCGCCATCGCATTCGCTGCATTTCTTGGCGTCGATCAGGAAGTGCGGCTTGGCCTCGATGATGGCCTTGCTCGGACACAGGGGCTCGCAGGCCCAGCAATTGACGCAGCTTTCGATGATTGTCAGTGCCATGGTCGCGTTTCCTCTCAGGCCGACATGCGTTGTTCGGGGGCGGGCGCGTGGTCGAGGCGGCCCGATTCGAGCATCTCGCGATAGACGGCGGCGACGGCCTCCTCGATCGGCTCCATCGCATGCTCGCCGTTCGGGACGATGCCAGCGGCTTCCAGCTGACCCCAGGGCTCGTAGCCGATCTTGGAGCAGAGCACGACCTCGCAGCCCGAGAGCGTGCGGATGATCTTCTGCAGGGTGGTCTCGGCGTCCCCGCAGGTGTCGCCGCCGGAACAGTAGAGGTCGACCTTGCGTGCCCCGATGAAGCGTACGTCCGTGGCGGATGCCTCGTAGACGAGGAACTCGCGGGCATGCCCGAAATGCTGGTTGACGACACCGCTGCCGGCGGTGGCGACGGCCATCAGCACCGGACGCGTCTCGGTCTTCTTGGGCGCTGGGCGTTTGAGCGAGGCGAGCGAGACGAAGACCTCGCCGCTCTGAGTGCGTTGGGCCGCGCGATTGGCCTCGATCTCGGCATGGACCTGGGCGCGGCGAGCCATGGCTGCGGTGTAGTCGATCTCCATGGTCTCGATCTTGTCGAGCGTGAATTCGTGTCCCCGGTCCTCGCCGAGCATGCCGACCGCATCCGCGCGACATTGGCGGCAGTGGCGCATCATGGCCATGTCACCGGCGCAGGCGTCCTGCAGGGTTTGGAGTTCCTCGTTGGTCGGGCCGCGCTGGCCCATGAGGCCGTAGAAGGTGCCGTGCTCTTCCTCGGCGATCAGAGGCATGACGTTGTGCAGGAAGGCACCCTTGGCCTTGACGACACGGCTGACCTCCTTGAGGTGCGCGTCGTTCACGCCCGGGATGAGCACCGAGTTGACCTTCACCAGCACACCGCGCTCGACCAGCATCTCGAGCCCCTTCTGCTGCTGCGCGATGAGGATCTCGGCGGCCTTGCGGCCCTTGACGCGGCGATTCTTCCAGAAGATCCAGGGATAGATCTTGGCGCCCACGTCCGGATCCACGCAGTTGATGGTGATGGTGACGTGTTCGATGTTGTGCTTGCAGATCTCGTCGACCAGCTCGGGCAGCGCCAGGCCGTTGGTCGAGACGCAGAGCCGGATGTCCGGGGCCTTCTCGGAGAGCTGGCGGAAGGTCTCGAGCGTGCGCTCGGGGTTGGCGAGCGGATCGCCCGGTCCAGCGATGCCGAGTACGGTCATCTGCGGGATGTTGGCCGCGACCGCCAGCACCTTCTTGACCGCCTGGTCCGGTGTCAGCAGTTCGGAGACCACGCCGGGGCGCGACTCGTTGGAACAGTCGTATTTACGGTTGCAATAGTGGCACTGGATATTGCAGGCCGGCGCGACCGCAACATGCATCCGCGCATAGTGATGATGCGCATCCTCGGAGAAACAGGGATGGTTGTTGACCTTCGCGCGGATCGCCTCCGGTAGATGGGAGAGTCGGTCCGCGCTGCTGCCGCAGCCGCTCGATGCGCAACCGCCTTGGCTCTTTACCTTCAACTCCATCACGCTGCCTCCAGAGAATCGGGGGCACCCGCCCCAGTGGATCGAAGAATCTGATCCATATGTAAGCAATTGCCATGCCTGCTTGTTTTTGCTGTATATATAATTGATTTTAAATTGTTTTTTCTGTGGCGCTTTTCCGCTTTGTGAGGATTGCGACAGGTTGCTGGGCAAGCGCTTGTGAGAATCGGAACAGCGGACGACATCCCTGTCTTGCGGGGTGATCGAGGGGCGTTTTCGGTCGATGCGGCCGTGTCGTCAGTGGCGGCGATCCGGGAATAGCTTCATCTAATTGTCACACTGTTGAAATGGTTATTCGTTAGATTTCCTGCGCCAAACCACGGGGGATCGCTTGGGATTCCCCCCGATTTTTTCATCGTTCCGGTTTCCGGGGCGGTGTCCGTCTCTATTTGCAGGAGTTGAGCAAATGACCCCGACACATTCGATCCCCCGGTTATTGGCCGTGGTGGCCCTCTGTTCCGCCAGCCTGGCCGACGCGGCACCACTGGCGAAGTACGTTTTCTTTTTCCTTGGCGATGGCATGGCGAGCGGCCAGATCCAGGCGACCGAGGCCTATCTGACGACCAAGAATGGTGGCTCGGCGATTAAGGCTGTCGATCTGCTCAACCCCGACAACCGTCTGAATATGACCCAGCTGCCCATCCAGGGCATGCAGACCACTTATGACGCCGGTGCGCTCATGACCGATTCGGCCTCGGCCGGTACCGCCTTCGCGACTGGGATCAAGACCAAGAGCGGGGTCCTCGGCATGGACGATACCCTGACCACCAGCTACAAGAGCGTCGCCCAGCTCGCCCACGAGCATGGCCGCAAGGTCGGTATCCTCTCCAGTGTCTCGCTGGATCACGCCACCCCGGCCGCCTACTACGCGAGCGTGACCAGCCGTGGCTACATGAACCAGATCGAGACCCAGCTCGCCGAGTCCGGTTACGACTTCTTCGGCGGCGGTGGCCTCGTCGCTCCGACCGGTGCCGCCCGTAGCGGAGACTCCGAGAACAACATCTGGGATCTGCTGACCGCCAACGGCTACACCGTGGTCAACGGTCGCGCGTCGATTCTGGCGCTGAAGGATCGTGGTGCCCCGGAGAAGGTCGTCGCCATCAACGAGACCCTGGACCGCTCCTCGGCTATGCCCTACGCCATCGATCGCCCGGAGACCAATCTGTCGCTGGCCGAGATGACCGAGGTCGCGATCGAAAACCTCTACGCGAAGAACAACCGCGGCTTCTTCATCATGGTCGAGGGCGGCAAGATCGACTGGGCCTGCCACGCCAACGACGCGGTTGCCGCGATCAACGACGTGCTCGACTTCGACGCGGCCATCGCCAAGGCGCTGGCCTTCTACGCCAAGCATCCGAACGACACCCTGATCGTCGTGACCGGCGACCACGAGACGGGCGGCATGACCATCGGTCACGCGACCACGGGCTATAGCGCCTATTACGACAAGCTGTTCGGTCAATCGAACAGCTTCGAGCACTTCGCCGCCAATCAGTGGGAGGCCCACAAGGCGAAATACGAGAGCGGCTACAACTGGACAGCCGACGACAATCTCTCCTCCAACGCCGAGATGGTCGCCCTGCTGAAGGATGACTTTGGACTCGTCTGGAACGACCTGAACGACTACCAGAAGGAGAAGCTGGAAGACGCCTACGACATGTCCATGATTGGCGAGAACGACAACAGTGGCGCCGAGAACAAGCTGTTGTACGGCAACTACGAGCCGATCATCGTCACCATTACCCACATCCTGAACGAGGTCGCCAGCATCGGTTGGACGTCCTACTCCCACACTGGCGTTCCGGTACCCGTCTTCGCGCAAGGAGGTCAGGCAGACCTCTTCGCCGGCTTCTACGACAACACGGACATCGCCAAGAATCTGTCCAAGGCCATGGGCTTCCGGGAGACCCTTCCGGTCGTCAAATAAGACCTCCCGCCGTCTCCGTTTCCCGCCACACGGCGCCGTCCTTGCGACGGCGCCGTTCTTGTGTTCCGGACCGCCATGATGTCGCGCGTGATGCGGCGGTTCGGTCATGGAGTTCCGATGAAATCCTTTCCCTTCGTCTTGAGCCGAGACTGGCTGTTCGCCCTGGTCATCGCGCTCATCTGCGGTCTGCTCGCCCTGATCAATCTGTCGCCCGTGCCCTCCGCCGAGACGGGTCTGCACGCGCGCGCCCTGGTCACCCAGGTCGACAACAGCCAGGTGCGGGTCAATCTCATCGTCAAGACCGAGGATCAATTCCTCATCGTTCGTCTGCTCAACGGTCCATACGAAGGTCAGGAGTTGGCGGTCACTAACATGCTGACCGGCAAGATGGAGCTCGACGAGTTCTACGAGGAGGGCCAGGTCATCCTGGTCGAGTACGGGGTCAAGAACGGCAAGCCGGCCAATGGGATGGCGCGCGGCTATTACCGGCTGGGCTTGGAGCTGATGCTGATCGGCATCTTCGTGGTACTGCTGATCGCGGTTGCCGGTGTCACCGGGCTCAAGGCGGCGCTGTCGTTCGTCTTCGCCGCCCTGGTGCTGTGGAAGGTCTTCTTTCCCCTGGTGCTGCTCGGCTACCCGCCAATCCCGTGCGGACTGGCGCTGGTCGCGCTGCTGACCGGGGTCATCACCTTCTCGGTCGGAGGGCTCAGCCGGCGCGGTATCGCGACCTTCGCCGGCTCCATGCTCGGGGTCTCCCTGACCTGCACCCTGGCGGTCTGGTCCGTCAACGCCTTTCATCTGCACGGCGCGGTGAGGCCATTCGCCGAGACGCTGCTCTATGCCGGCTACTACGATCTGCGTCTGACCGACATCTTCATCGCCAGCATCTTCATCGCCTCATCGGGCGCGGTCATGGATCTGGCGATGGACATCGCCGCCAGCATGGACGAGATCCAGCGCAATCATCCGGGCATCGGGCTGTTCGAGCACCTGACCTCAGGGCTGAGGGTCGGAAGGGCCGTCATCGGGACCATGACCACCACCCTGCTGCTCGCCTATTCGAGCAGCCACATCGCCATGTTCCTGCTGTTCATGGCCAAGGGGCTCCCGGCCGCGAATATCCTCAACGCCCCCTTCGTCGCCGCCGAGGTGGTCAACATCCTGGTCGGCAGCTTCGGACTCATCACAGTGGCCCCCTTCACCGCGCTGGTCGCGGCCTTTCTTTACCGGGCCAGCATGCATGGAAGCGTTTCGCGGTAGATGGGGTTGGCGATCCTCCGTTCGCCGCCCTGATCCGGTCGTTGTCAATAAAGATAGCCCGTTGACAGGGTTTTTTGCCTTGAAACCTTTTATATCTTTGATAAATAAAGATATTAGCATTAAAGATTTATGAAGACCGATTTTCCAAATAACTGATATAAAAGGATTTTTAAATGCGTCGCGAATCACTGGTCCGTTGACTGATCACCCATCCACTCGCTAGGATGCTTATTAAGCAAGCGCTACTTGAGGTCTAGAGGCTGTTGTTTTTCTCTGAAAATCAATAAGCGTGTGTTTTTCACCCATTATTTATTCATCATTTCGTTCTGCTTTGTCAGACTTGATTCCAGCGTTTCTGTCGTCTACGGAGCAGAGAGTGCTTTGGCCTGCGGCGGATGTTGATGGCGCTTAGCGATGATGTCCGCCAGTTCTTCGGCGGTGACTGGCGCCTTGGTATTGGTCATTGGCAAGAGATGGACTAGAGCCGTGACAGAACCGTTGAGCGAGAGCGTCGGCCACTGAGTTCTACTCTTGGATCTTCTGCTGGAGTATGAACAGCGTCGCCAACATCACCACGGCCATGTGGTGGTACCCGCATTCAAGCGGTGGACCTGAATAATTGGTCCGTACGCACGTGCTCTTGATCTCGCGAAAACGGTGCTCGATGAAGAACCACTGAGTTTGGGCACGGGTCAAGTCTCTCACTGGCGTGGGCTCGGGTGTATCGGGCTGGTGGTCATGGGAGATCTTCGTGTCGTAATTTACTCTTTAGCTATAAAAAAGGAGTTTTTTGCACGCCCTCATTGCAAATATTTAGCTCCGCGAATCTGACAAAGTCGAATTAGTAAACGAGCATTATTTTCCCGCCTCTTGCATAAATCAGGAACCAGCATTCCTGAATACAGGCAATCTGCTCATCTCCTCGTTGTACCGCGTTCTGATTGAGAAATATTTACCCTTCGATCCGGAGGGTTCCAGTTTCATGGGTTTTCTTTCAGGAACACTGCATGGTTGTAATGCTAGGAAAGGCTGAATTCATTTCTCTTGCCTGAGCGCTGTTCGCGCATTTTGCATGAATACATGCGTGACTTATTAAGGGCAAGAGTAAAATCAAGGCCGATGGTCGCACCTCCTGATACCGGAAAAAGACTCTGCTCTAGTTTGTAACGCAATGCTGCACGTTACAAAAATCACATCAGAATGCGACAGTCTGCTTCATAAAAGTTTCACGCCTCGCGGCTAGACCAAGAAACTTGTCTGCTGCTCAGTCTCTATCAACCGAACGACTGATTTATGGAGCGCCACATAAAAATGAAACTATGGTGGGAAAGAGATGATTTGTGCTACGACGACAATAATGAACTCATCTTCGCTAATAAAAACATACAGCAGTTTGCCCAGCAGGTCGGCACACCGCTTTTCGTTCACAGTGCAGCACGCATTCTCGCCAATATTAATCGGGTAGAGCAGGCTCTGCAGAGTACGGGCCTGGCAAGCCGGGTGTTTTACGCACTCAAGGCCAATCGCTACGCCCCTCTGCTGACCTTCATCAAGACCGCGACCGACTGCGGGATCGATGCCTGTGCCCCTGCTGAAGTTATTCATGCCCTGAGTTGCGGATTCGTCCCTTCGGATATCTCCTATACCGGTACATCGGTCTCCAACGCCGATCTCGATTTCCTCACCGGCCTCGATGACCTCAAACTCAACTGTGACGGCTTGAGCATGATTCGGCGGGTCGGCGAGCGAGCCCCTGGTCGAGAGATCGGTTTACGCATCAATCCGGCCATGGGCACGGGTTACGGTTCCAACGAACTGCTCCGGTACAGTGGTGAAAAACCGACCAAATTTGGCATATACGCCTCGGAACTCGACGAGGCCATAGAGCTTGCCGCTCAATATGACCTGGCCATCACCAGGATCCACTTCCACACAGGTTGCGGCTATCTCAACGACCAGTTGGATTCATGGGAAGAAATCCTGAAAACCAGCCTGGCGATGATCCGAAAAATCCCCACCGTCAGCGCCCTCAACCTGGGCGGCGGACTCGGCGTCCCGCTCACCAGCGATGATAGTGAGCTCGATCTCGATCAGTGGGCAGGGGTTATCGAACGCGTTTTCGGCTCGAGCGGATATGAGATCCATGTCGAACCTGGAACCTATATTGCCAAGGACGCTGGCCTGCTCGTTCTCGAAGCAAATACCGTGGAAACGAAATCCGGCAAGCTCTTCGTCGGTGTCAATAGCGGGTTCAATCTGACTATGGAACCGGTCCATTATCAGCTTCCCGCCGAACCTGTTATGTGCCGGCTTCCGGATTCTCCAGAAAAGATCTTTGCTGCGGAAAATATGCAGCCGACAACCTTTGTCGGCAATATCAACGAGGCACTCGACGTCATGTATGACGACCTTCCATTTCCCTCAATTGAAGAGGGAAGCCTGTTGGTGTTCATCAATTCCGGAGCCTACACCACATCAATGGGCTCGAACCACTGCATGCGGGGAGAGTATTCAGAATGTCTTCTGCTCGATGGCGTTGATTTGCGCAAATAAAGCGCCTCAAAGAGGTCCGCTAATTAGTCAGATCTCATAAATAAATATCAGATGTACAGGAGAGAATAGATGCTGATATACCCTGATGAATACGGTCTTAATCCCAATGACGGCTATCCTCAGAAAAAGGACTTCCTTGTCACCCGTCAGGAGGATGGAAAAGGAGCCGGAGTCTATACCAAAAATAACATCAAACGCGGTGAGTTTGTCGCCCGAATTACCGGCAACATCGTTCCCAATATCGTTCAGCACAGCCTGCAAATAACGCCGACCACTCATCTCTACGACCCTTATTTCACGGGTTACCTGCTTCACTCCTGCTCGCCCAATATCTTCCTGGATATGACCGAGTTCGAGATTTGGGCCTTGAGGGACATCGAGGCGGGACAGGCCCTGACCATGGATTACGCTTCCACCGAAGATGTTCTCTTCAAGCAGTTTCCATGTCTCTGCGACACGCCTAACTGTCGCTTCTGGATCACCGGCCGTAAGGAGATGGTGAACCCAGAGGGCTTGCGCGTCATTAAACAAAAACTCAAAGCGCTGGGTCGCGAATCCAGCGATATAGTGACACTAGAAGTAGAGTGCGAATGAGAAGGTGGGTATGACGATACAGGTAAAGGCCACTGCCGCCCATCCGGCAGTAACAACAGAACAGATCAGCGAAACCGACAAGCGCCACACCATTCATCCTTGGGCAGACTTGGCCACCGCACCCACGACCGGCGACCTGGTAATCAGCAAGGGAGAGGGGTATCACGTCTACGATAGCGATGGAAAACGCTACATTGACGGCATTGCCGGTATGTGGTGCGTCAATATTGGCTATGGTAACGTGGAAATTGCCGAGGCTATAGCCAAACAGGCTCAAAAGCTCGCCTACTACACGCCCTTTGGCGCGATGACCAATCCGCTTTCCGCAGAGCTTGCCCGCGTTCTTGCAGAGCTGACTCCAGGTGATTTGAATCGCGTGCAGTTCACGACCAGTGGCTCAGGAGCGGTTGATTCGGCAATCCGTTTTGTCCACTTTTATTTTAATGCCATTGGTAAGCCGGAGAAAAAACATATTATCTCGCGCCTGGAGAGCTATCATGGCAGCTCGTATCTCACAGCCTCTCTCTCCGGAAAACAGGTTGACCGCACCTATTTCCATTATATGGATGATATTATCCACCATATTTCCTGCCCTAATCCGTACCGGCGTGAACCTGGTCTCTCACTGGAGGCGTATTGTCAGCAGCTTCTGGGTGAGTTTGAAGATAAGATCAATGAAATAGGTGCGGATAACATCGCCTGTTTTATCGCCGAGCCGATCATGGGCTCCGGCGGAGTGCTCGTACCTCCAACCGGTTACCATAAGGGGATGAAGGCGCTCTGCGAGAAGTACGATATTCTTTATATCCTCGATGAGGTCGTCACCGGTTTTGGTCGCCTCGGTCATTTCTTCTCGGCAGAACCGGTCTGGGAGATCATCCCTGATCTGATCACCTGTGCCAAGGGTATCACCAGCGGCTACCAGCCCATGGGCGCGGTGATCATCTCGGATCGCCTCTTCGACCGTATTTCTGGCGACAATGCACCGGAAGCAGCCTATTTCACTAACGGTTACACCTATTCCGGTCACCCGATCACCTGTGCCGCTGCCTTAAAGAATATCGAAATTATTCAGCGGGATAATATCTGCGAGCATGTGCGGGAGGTCGGCCCCTACTTCATCGAAAGGCTGAAAACCCTGGAGAAGTACGACATCGTTGGCGAGACTCGGGGCAATCACCTTATGGCCTGTGTCGAATGCAACATCAGCGGCAACCCGGTGGCAGCCGAGGACAAGGATATTACCGCCGCACGCACAGTCGACAAATTTTGCGACGAGGCAGGTCTCATCGTCCGACCCTACGAGGCGCTATTGATCCTCTCCCCCCCCTTGGTCATCGATAAGGAAGGCATTGATCAATTGGTGTCTATCTTGGCCCAAAGCATCGAACAAGCGACCGAAGAGCTGAAGGCCAAGGGTCTTATTTGAACCCCGTTCCGTGACAGCGGGCCAATGATCCCAGTCGCCCAATAGGGAGGACAGTATGCAGGATAAACTACTCATAAACGGATTGCTTGTTGAAGGACAGGGAAGCATCGAAAAGATCGTCAATCCCGAAAACGGGGAAATCATTGCCGAAATCACGGGCGCAAACCCAGCTCAGGTCAATGATGCGGTCATCGCGGCTGAAAAGGCCTTCGAAAGCTGGTCGCGGGTCACGCCTGCCGAGCGTAGCGCCTTGCTCGCCAAGGTTGCAGATACCATCGAGTCACGCGCCGAAGAACTATCCCGGCTGGAATCACTAGATACCGGCAAGCCCTATCAACGCATGCTCGAGGATGAGATCCCGGCCATTGTCGACTGTTTTCGCTTCTACGCCTCGGCCTGTCGGCTGATGACCGGATCAGCGGCAGGCGAATACTTCGAGGGCATGACCAGCATGACCCGGCGCGATCCCATTGGTGTAGTTGCCCAAATTTCGCCTTGGAATTACCCGCTCATGATGGCCGCCTGGAAGATTGCGCCCTCACTGGCGGCCGGGAACTGCGTGATTTTCAAACCCTCTGAGAACACCCCCCTGACCATGCTCGAGTTGGCGCCATTTTTTGCCGAGCTCTTTCCGGCTGGCGTACTCAACATCGTTGCCGGAAATGGACCAGAGGTTGGTGCCGAGCTGGCCAAGCACCCTCGTGTGCGCATGATATCCGTCACCGGCTCGGTCAACACCGGTAAAGAGGTGCTCCGACTCGCGGCAGGGAACTTGAAACGCACCCACTTCGAGCTTGGTGGCAAGGCTCCGGTAATCATCTTCGATGACGCCGATATTGCCGATGCCGTGGAAACAATCCGCAGCTATGGCTATTACAACGCCGGACAGGACTGTACCGCTGCCTGTCGAGTGTACGCCGCTGAAGGGATCTATGATGCGTTTGCTGCAGAGCTCGCTAAAGCGGTCAGTACGATCAAATACGGCGATATCAACGACCCTGAAGGTGAGATTCCGCCCCTGATTACCGCCCGTCACCGCGAACGCGTGGATGGCTTCGTCCAGCGTGCGGTGGCCACCGGTCATATCGAGGTGCTGTGTGGAGGTAAACCGGTGGATGGCCCTGGCTTTTTCTATGAACCCACGGTCCTCAAGGGCGCCTTGCAAAAAGACGAGATCGTGCAGGAAGAAGCCTTCGGGCCGGTCGTTTCGATCACCAAGTTCGACAACAGCATCGAGCAGGCGGTCGAGTGGGCCAACGACTGCGAGTATGGCCTCGCATCATCGGTCTGGACCAAGGATGTCGGTCGAGCGCATGCGGTTGCCGCCAGGCTTCAGTATGGCGCCACCTGGATCAACACCCATTTCATGCTGCCCAACGAAATGCCTCACGGCGGCATGAAACAGACCGGCTATGGAAAAGACTTGTCCATGTACGGCCTGGAGGATTACACCATTCTTCGGCATGTGCTTGTGACACATTGAAAAAATCGCATAAACTTCGACCAATCGCCTCTCAATACGCGTAGGTGCCAATTCATTCACACTCGAAACCTTGACGATGTGAATGAATTCACACCTACGCCAAATCGCCATGCCATCAAGATGATATCCAGAAAAGCATCTCTCCGTAGAATGCGGTGAGCGTGCGAATCGCATCTTGCGCATAAACCGTCCAAGACGTCAGTCGTCCCGGATCGATTGAAGGAAGAGTGGACGCCTTGAATATTCTAACGCCGGTGTTAACGCGTGCTGTATTCCACCAGATTTTCTTAGAATAATCCAAGCTGGATCTATTGGATTACGTCACTGCTTTTGATTTGATCGGTATTCCGACAGCCACTCTCTAGAAGCTGACAGCCATCACATTGCTCTGGCAAAGAAGCTCGACTTCCGCATCAATCCCTAGGGCGCAACAGCCAGCCCTTGCTGGCGAACTACTTGGAAAGGTAGTCAGCATTGCCACGTACCCATGCCAAGTGAAGCGCAACGCCAGAGCGCGTGCCAACCGAAATTATGCTGTCCTCGGCCGGGTTGCCGCCCATGAGCGAAACAAAGGCCGCGTAGTCTTGGAACCACTCGCTTGACTGACTGACTGAAGGAATGAACAAGCATGATCGCATCAGCCGCGTTGAATCTATGAGCCTCAATGATGGCTGATGCCGTGCGATGTAGGAGTTGATAGCGCGTAGTCTCTGAGACCGAAGGCAGATCAAGCAAAGAAAGAAGGTATGCAAGGCGCTTGGCTTTGCCAGGACTGGAGTCGGGTTGCCACTCTTGCACTGTGGGGCCGAATGGCTCAGAAACTTTACCCTCTACCGCAATGGAAATAAGCCGACCTTCCGAGCGAGCGAGAACCCAGATGTCGTTTTGCGATGGACGAGAACCACCGGGCAATGGGACTTTGTGCTCTGGAAAGGCCAGAAGAAGCTCTATCGATGGGAAGGCTGACTCCAGAACAGATCCGACCTCGGAGGGGAAGCCACGAGATTCTTGCCACGAATAAGCGAGGGCGCGCGCTGAATATCCCTGGCGCCAATGCTTGACAGGTTCGGCGAGAAATTGCGCCCATTGGTCCGGGCTTGAAGTTGGAATGTAAATTTGGCTCAAAGAGCGATTATCCTGGTTTTCGAAGGCTAACGTCACCCATAAGCCGGGCCATACTGGGCCAGTACGGCACTATAGGATTGCTCTGAGGTCAATGCGCAGTATGGCCTCGGCTTTATGGGCGTTTTAGGCGATTCTTCAGCTCACGCAAATAAAACGTGGCCTGCCCCGGTTTCCCTTCTCTTGAGTGTCTTCCAAGGCCTAATTGCGCCTAGAAGAACAGCGATACCAATTCCAAATAGCGAAACAGAACTAGGAATTGGAACTACCGATTTTGTTACTAATACAGTATCACCACTGCCAATATCTAATACTTGATAATAATTGACGTCAGAGCTGGCTGGAACGTATCCGAAGCTATATTCTGTAGCAAGCGACGATTCTACCTTGTTGTCAATATTCCCATTGTTAAGGGGTGCCAGCCCCCAAGCTAAACGCGAATTATTTCCTGTAAATTCACCTTCTTTCCAGAGGATTTCTTTCTTACCTAGGTCTGACAAGAAACCCCAATTTGCATCGATCGTTCCGTTCCAGACATCGGGCACATCGTAAGAAGTTAGACTTGATAAAGTATTCTGAAAACGTGAACCTTGATATGCATGAAAAATGATGGATGTAGGATCAATGGGGGTCCACCAGGACTTATCCCCAGCTCCCTCAATCCAGCTAGTTAACATCAGTGAATCAGTTATTGTATCAACGATACCTGTCCACTGGGATCCGTCGTTGTTGGTATATGTTACATTGTAAAGCGTTGCGTGAACATTTGTTGCGCTCAAAAAGACGAGCGTTGCTAATGCGAATGGCTTATTTATCATTTTGATACTCCAATAGATATCCGCTAAAGGAAGATGCCTAACGTCACACCTAAGCCGACCCATACTGCGCTGCTATGAGGCTGAAAAAAGCACTGAGCTATGGGCGCAGTATGGGTCGGCTTGAGTTGCGTTAGGCTTTGTATTCGTCCCACTCTCCATTTTCCTTATTCTCCTTCTCTTCAAGCTCCAGCCATTTCTCGAATTTGTCTTGACCGTTACCCTTCGAATGAAGATGAGCGCTTCGGATATCATCGACGGAACGGAAGGGGTTACGCGCACAAGACAATTCAGGGTAATATTCTGAGAATCCTCGGGCATAATGGATTTCAAGAATCCAGTGATCTTCTTTATCGTTATGCCAGTGCAACGTGAAGTTGCGGCCAGCGCCCCCGACAATGTGCGCTCCGTGGATCTCGTGTGTATGCTCGGATAAATCTCTATCCATGTTAAGTTCAATATCGTTCCACTGTTTTGTGTAGCGACGAAACATCCGAAACAACTTTTCGTGGTAATCACCTGCGTCCAATACAACGGCAGATGTTGTATACGCCCACCTTTTTCCATCCAACGGGCGCTTTCCTAACCAGTAAGGTTCACTTTTGCTCATGGGATTGTCCTATTTTCTGTGGATGGCCTAACGTAAGGCTAACCCGGCGCATACTGCGCCTTCCTCATACTTTGAAAAATACGCTTTAGCTCGACGAGCGCAGTATGCGCTCGGGTTGAGCCCTTGGTGTACGCCCGGCATGGGCGTGAACTCATGGGGTGAAAGTCCCCTGTAGGAGTACCTGTGTCCACGAAGTGGACTGTAACTACTAGCTGACGGCAAGGGCAAACCCGCGAGGGGATGTCTGGAGGAAGCCCGAGTGCAAAAGTGCGAGCCGACGGACAGAAACCGCATAGAAGGCTTGGCCCCTGGGCGAGTCAGCACGAGATGACGAAGCCCG
>NZ_AFWT01000041.1 GCF_000224065.1 Thiorhodococcus drewsii AZ1 | reverse complement strand
GGCTTCGTCCATGTCGACGTCAAGTACCTGCCCCAGATGCCCGATGAAGACCGCCGAAAATACCTCTTCGCGGCGATCGACCGTGTCACCCGCTGGGTCTATGTCGAGATCCTTGATGACAAGTCGGCGGCCTCGGCCAGTGGCTTTCTCGAGCGCCTGATCGCCAAGGCGCCATTCACCCTCACCAAGATCCTCACCGACAACGGCAAGGAGTTCACCGACCGTTTCTGCGCCACGGGCGAGCGCTCGCCAACGGGACAGCATCGCTTCGATCAGGTCTGCGCCCAGCACTTCATCGAGCATCGCCTGACCAAACCCAGAACCCCACAGACCAATGGCATGGTCGAGCGTTTCAATGGGCGCATCGCCGAGGTGCTGGCCACGACACGCTTCGATTCGTCCCAGAGTCTGGAGCAGACCATCACCCGCTACGTCCAGGTCTACAACCAGCACATTCCGCAAAAAGCACTCGGGCACATCGCCCCGATTCAAGCCCTCAAGGATTGGGCTGAGAAGCGCCCCGAACTATTCAAAAAGCGCGTATATAATCTTAGGGGACTTGACATGTAATGATCAATAATTCTTTGAGAATGCTGGCAGAGGCTTTATCAAGAGACGGCATTGCAACATTGAGGTATGACAAAAGAGGAATCGGGAGAAGTCAGGAAGCCGGTAAAAAGGAAGAGGAATTACGATTCGAGCATTGCATTTCAGATGCGAAAGCTTGGGTTGAATTACTTAATAATGATGGCAGGTTTGATGAGGTGATAATAATCGGGCACAGCGAAGGGTCATTGATTGGGATGGTTGCAGCTCAAGAGGGTGGCATTGATAAATTCATTTCAATTGCAGGTCCTGGGCGTTCGGTAGATAAAGTCTTGATGGAGCAGCTCAAGTCCCAGCCACCTGAGATATTGGATATCGCATTGCCAATTATTGATAAGCTCAGGCAAGGGGAAGTCGTTGATGATGTTGATCCGCTATTGTTTTCTTTGTTCAGGCCCAGTGTTCAGCCATACTTGATCTCTTGGTTTAAATATGACCCAGCCAAAGAGGTGGCCAAGATAAGAGTTCCTGTATTAATTATCCAAGGGACTACTGATCTTCAGGTAAGCGAAGAAGATGCCAAGATACTTTCTGAAGCTAATCCGAAAGCGGAAATCAAGATTATCAGGGGAATGAACCATATCTTCAAAGAAGCTGGTTTGAATCGGATAAATAATTTCGAAACTTATAATCAACCAGGGTTGCAGATAAAGCAGGAGCTGGTCGAAGTAATCACTGGTTTTGTCAAGAAAGAGAAAGTCAATTATAATAAATAAATTTGACTCTGATGCAAATTTCGCTGCGCTCCATTTTGCCGGTTGTTTGCAGTGTTATGTAGTAATTGGCTTTTCAGTCTTAAGCCTCTTGCGTGTCATTTGATAACAGCTCGATCTAAGGAGTGCTCGTGAATCGCAGTGCTGAACTTGATATAGATATTGGGAATGAACATATAGTGATTCAGCGTCGCTATGAGGCTTTAGGTGCATTTAATGATTTTTTGATAGCTGTCTGGTTTTTGATTGGTAGTTTTTTCTTTTTGAGCAATTCGCTTGTTGAGAGTGGTACTTGGCTTTTTATAGCGGGAAGTGCGCAGTTAATCATTAGGCCGGTAATCAAATTGACGAGCCTGATTCATGTTGGAAGGGTGCTCGAAAAACAACATAAAAAACGCATCAATTAGTCGGGCGACTCTTCGCCGTAGCCGAGAAAGGCTATGGTGAACTCGCCGTCCGGATAGTCTTTCTGGCGCAGGAGATTTATGCCGAGCACCTGGGTGTAGACATCGATCGAATGCTGCAGGTTGCCGACGCGCAGCATGGTGCGTAGGCGTCTCATGTGAAATCACTGCCTGTGGTGGTTGGAAGACGGGTCGGTGGGTAGAGCCGTCTGTCTGCTGCTCCACGACCGAGGGCATGGCCGTGCGGATGGCTGGCTGGAGGTCAGGAACGAGGAGCCTTATCGCCTCACGATGCCTTCGGCGAGGATGAAAGGCTGGACTCTAGAGTGCCGACGCCGAGAGTGAAATCCAGTCAGCTTGACGAACCAAGCTGACCCTATTTCTCCGGGTCCGAATTCGGGGGGGGCGCCGCTTCGAGCGGTCGTGTTGGTCGTAGCGGAGAAGGGACGTCGATGAGATTGGATAGAGGGCTTCGAGCGGCCTTTTGTCGAGCTCAGGACTGGAGGCTTCGTTTCAATTCAATGGGACTTCAGCCGCATGTCGCGGATTCGACCGCGGCCGATGCGGCTGAAGTTGCGCCTAGACAAGCGCGTGCTCGAACTGGGCGCGGTAGCTCAGGTCGCGGGCGCAGTTGTCGAGGCAGGCGCGTTGCAGTCTCTGCTTGCTGCCGGCGTCCAGACAATGCAGATCGGCCGCGCCGATGCGTCCTTCTTCGATCAGTTGCTGGACCAGATCGAGCGTGATCTCGACACGCAAGGACTCTGGGCTGGATGCTTGGGCAGTGCCTTGTGGGCCGATCGGGGCAGGCCAGTCGCTGGGGTCTATGTACATTGTTCGATCCTCTCCGGGGCATTCTGAAATTCCTGACTAAAATGGTAGTATTTTTCTCGCCGATTGCAAGACTCTTTTCAAACCAGGGTTTTCGCATGCACCATTCGTTCGGCAACCTGTTCACCGGCCTGGATTTTCCTGCGGAAGGCGAGGTTTTCGAGGATCTACTGCGCCATGGCCGGCTGCAGATCGAGCGCATCCTCAGCAGCGAGGATCCCGGCGGCGAGCTCTACGATCAGCCGCAGGACGAGTGGGTCTGTCTGCTGCAGGGTGAGGCGCGTCTCTGGATCGACGGCGAGACGGTGAGGCTCCAGGCCGGCGATTATCGCTTCATTCCGGCCCATACGCCGCACCGGGTGCTCGAAACCTCGGGTGAGCCGCCCTGTCTCTGGCTGGCGGTGCATCTGCATCCGGATGGGGGCGCGGCACCGGTCGATACACCTGGGGCCTGATCGTCCGTGAGTTGCGCATTCATTCGCACTGCAAGCTGCGCGTGTCTGAGATGCGAATGAATTCGCACCTACACCGGGTCGCGCTGCCAGATCAGGGTGAGGTTGTTGGCCGGCATGGGGTGCTCGGCGACGAGGCTCAATCCCGCGTTCCGTGCCATGGTCTGGAGATCCGCCAGGTCGCGTACGCCCATTCGCGGGTTCTGGGTCTTCAGCCAGCCATCGAAGCGGCGGTTGCTGTCGCTGGTGAAGGTGCCGTTGCGATTGAATGGACCGTAGAGCGCGAATGGGCCGCCGGGCGTCAGTACGCGGCCTACGCCTTGAAACATGGCCTCGACCGCCTCGATCGGCATGATGTGCGAGGTGTTGGCGCTGAAGACGGCATCGAAGGGGCCGTCCGGCCAGTTCCGGGTGACGTCGAGCGCGATGGGTGCGATCAGATTGGGCAGATTCGCCTCGTCGAGCCAGGCATGAATGCCGGGCAGGTTCTCGGTGACCTCGCTGGTCTGCCAGGTCAGATGCGGCATGGCTGCGGCGAAGCAAACCGCGTGCTGGCCGGTGCCGCTGCCGATTTCGAGCAGATGGCGTGCCGTCTCGAACAGGGGGCGGATGACGTCGAGGATGGGCGCCTTGTTTTCGTCGCAGGAAGGGGCGTAGGGCTTTTCTCGTGCTTGCATGTCGGGATCCTGGGGGCGGGCGGATGGTCTGATGGGCGATTTCGACACACCCGGACCGCTGGAGTTCGGTTGCGTTCGACCTCGCGGGCCGGTCTGTCGCTTTCTGGGTTGCACTGTGTTTCACCCAGGCTACGGATCTCCGGTCCTGGTGTGTGCTGTTTCACTCTCGAAGGGTAGTCATCGATGGGTAAGGATCAAAATCGCTCGAAATCCGGTTCTGTGCGAGGGCGTCGTCTGCGCGGTTGGGCCATCAACATTCTGATTCTGGTGGTGGTCTTTTCGGCCGTTCAATGGTGGAAGTCCAGGCCGTTGGCGACTGGCGAGGCGCCGCAACTGGTGGGGCTCGCGCTCGATGGCAGCCGCTTCGATCTGCGCGATCTGCGCGGCGAGCCAGTGCTGGTGCATTTCTGGGGGACCTGGTGTCCGGTGTGTCGGGCGATGGACGGGGCCATCGATGCTGTCGCCAAAGATCATCGGGTCATTAGCGTTGCACTCCAGTCGGGCGATTGGATGGAGGTGCAGCAGTACATGAACAAGGCCGATATCGCCTTTCCGACCATCACCGATCCCGAGGGCGAGATCGGTGTCCGCTGGGGTGTCTCTGGCGTACCGGCGACCTTCATCGTCAATGCCGATGGCAAAATCGCCGACACGACCATGGGGCTGAGCAGCTCCTGGGGGCTGCGTTTGCGGCTCTGGCTGTTCGGTCGCAGCAGCTGATGTGCGATGCGGACACCGAGGCGTCCGCATCGTCTCCGTCAGTGCTGTCTTGGGCCGGAGGTCGTAGCTGGGGTGCCTTCGCCGAGCTGATGACCGTCGAGCGCGCTCGGCGTGCCGTAGAGGTCGTAGTGCCCGCCGTGATAGCGCTGCGCGGTTTCGGCCAGATCGCCGGTGAAGCGCGGATCCTGCGGACGTTCATGGCTGTTGATGAAGGCTGAGAGATCCCAGGCATCCTGATCGGTTAGCTTGATGCTTCCGCCCAGCGGCATGTTGTGGCGGATGAAGGCGGCCGCCGTGTCGAGGGCGTGCATCCCGGCGCCCCAGTTGTAGGATTTGGGTCCCCAGAGCGGCGGGAAGACCGAGACGTCATCCTTTTTTGCGCCAGCGCCCTGTTCTCCATGACAGATGGCGCAGTTCTGCCGATAGAGCGCTTCACCGCGTTTGGCGTCATAGCCGTCGGCGGGTTCTTGGATATCCGCGAAGCCGCGTCCCGGAATGCTTCGATCGCCGGTCGGTGCGCCGGTCGCGAGCCAGTAGACGTAGCTGAGCAGGGCGACGATCGTTTTGGAGTCGGCGTCTGGCGGTGTGCCGCTGACCGAATCCTGGGCGTTCATCGAATAGCTGAAGCAGCCCTGGAGGCGGCTGGTGAGCGTATCGACGCGGTTGCTCTTGGCACGATAGGCGGGGTAGGAGACCCAGGCCGCCCACATGGGAGCGGAACTGGCCAGGCGTCCGGTGTCCAGGTGGCAGTTGCGGCAGGTTAGCCCATTGCCGACGTGCGGCGCGGATTGCGGGTGTGTGTCGGTCTGGGTGAAGATCGCCTCGCCGAGCGCGACCATCTCACCGAACGGACCTTCGGGTCGATCGTGACGCGACGGCGGTTTGAAATAGCCCTGGGTGTCGGGTGTGCGGCCGGCCGGAATGTCGTCCTGATTCGGGATACGCTCGGACTGGAGGCCGGCTGAGGTTGGGCTCGGGGCGGGCAATGATTCGTGCGTTGCGCCGGGCGATGCTCCGTCAGGCACGTCCAAGGCGATTCCCTCTGGGGTGGATGCCACAGGTTGCGCGGCGAAATAGGCCGCGACGGAGCGCATCTCATCCTCGCTCAACCGAGAGGCAACGTGCTTCATCATGCCGAGCGGGTCGCCCGAGCGTGTGCCCTGTGTCCAGGCCGTCAACTGATTGAGCAGATAGCTGTATGGCTGACCGGCCAGTGCGGGAAAGGTTGCTCCAACACCCTGTCCACCCGGGCCGTGGCACTGGACGCAGCCAGGCAGCATACGGTTGGGCCAGTCGCCGAACAGGGCGAGGTCGGCTCCGATGGCGGGATTGGGGACGGGGTGGGGTGTCGTCTGGCCGACGGGCGAGAGCGCGGCGTAGTAGTCGCTTACCGCGACCCGTTCGGTCGGGGTGAGCTGTTTCGCCCAGGGGCCCATCAGGGGGTTGTCGCGTCGCCCGTCGCGAAAGTTCTCGATCTGGCGTTGCAGATAGAGGGTGCTCTGACCCGCGAGCCGGGCCGCGCCGATGGCCTCGTTGCCGTTACCCTTCGGTCCGTGGCACGAAGCGCATGCCGGGATGCCGCGGTTCGGATCGCCTTGCGTGGCAAGCCGTTGTCCAAGCGGGAGTTCGGCCTGTGCCGGTATGGAGCAACAGACAACGACGGGCAGCATGAGACGTTTCAGTTGATTCATTGGGGCATTGTATCCGGTGATCGATGGAACTATATGGGGTCGGTGATTCCATCCATGGATCTTCGATCCCCGACGTCGAGGGGCGTGGTGTTGGGATGCGAGAGCGGTAGCGTTCTCCAGGGTCGATGATGGATCATCCGCATCTCAGATGCCTCCGCCGTCGCTGGCGATCCAGAATCCTCAGCGTGCGTGTCAGACGGCATCGGTTGTAGCGTTGAATCAGGATGAAGGGGATGTTGACGATCGCTCCGTAGATGATCATCACCACCCCGATCGGCCAGGGGTTCCAGGCGAAAAAGGTCAGAGACAGGCCCCAGGTCAGCCAGTGCGAGCATTCGGCGCGGGACGTCTCCAGGGCGAATTGCTCCAGATAGGCCGCATCGCGGCCCTGCAATCGTCGTTTCGAGAAGCCCTCGGGATAGAAGGCACCCGCCTCCGGCAGCTTGTCCTTCCAGGATCGTACACCGATCCATTCGTAGGTCTTTCCATCATGCTCCCAGGCGTAGCTGTCGTTGACCAACGGCAATGCGGTGAGCGTGCGCTGTGGGAGACGATGGGCCAGATAACCGGATCCGAAATGGAAGCCGATCCAGATGGCCGCATAGAGTGCGGCGTACTCCAACACGATGTGGGGTTGCTCCGGCTGATCGGTGAAGTGGGCGAATGCTATTGCATCGACCGGGATCCCGCAGCATCAGGTGTCGATGAAGCGGCGAGACTTCTGTCACGGATCCGATCGGCGGCGTGGAGTCGGCGTCGTTGCTGTGTCACCGTTTCGCCGCTGGTTCGGTTGCGTTGGTTTTCAAAGGACGATTTTTTGACAAGGACTCAAAGGGAGTTCGTGTGTCCGGTCTATCAGGCAATGAGGCGTCTGATTGGATCTGAGTCGTGATGTGTTACAACGAGGAATGTCGTATGAAGTTCTTGAGGACGCTTTCGATCAATCTACGCCTGTGGATCCTATTGGGTCTGGTCGTTTCCGGGCTGCTGATCATATTGACGCTCGCGCTCTTTCAGATTCGCTCCACGCTCATGCTGGAAAAGGTCACGCAGGTTCGGACCTTGATCGAAACGGCCCAGGGGGTCGAGGAACACTTTAAGAAACTGGTCGATCAGGGGAAACTTCCCCTCGCCGAGGCGCAGAAGAGCGCCCTGGCCGTGTTGAGCGATCTGCGCTTCGACGGCGATAACTATTTCTGGGTGGTGGGGCTCGACGACAGCCGCATGTTGATGCATCCGGTCAAGCCTGCGCTCATCGGCACCGATGCCAGGCAAATGAAGGACTTTACTGGCAACCTGTTTGTTGCCGATATGCTGAAGCGCGCGGGTTCCGAGGGCGAAGGGTTCGAGCACTACCTCTGGCCCAAGCCGGGGGCCAAGGATCCTGTGCCCAAGATTACCTATTTTCACCTGTTTCCGGATTGGAATTGGGTCATCGTCACCGGCATCTATGTCGACGACGTGGACGCCGAGTTTTGGGGAGGCGCGGCTCGCTTTGGCGGACTCGCGGGCGTCTTGCTGTTCGTTGTCGTGTTTGGGGTTGTCCTGACCGGGCGCTCCGTCGTGACGCCGATTCGGATGGCCGCGCGTGCCATGCACAATATCGCTGAGGGCGATGGGGATCTGACCCAGCGTCTCGAGACCAGCGGGCACGATGAGATCACAGACATGGCAGTCGGCTTCAATGCCTTCGTCGGCAAGACCGAGAGCACGATCGTCTGCGTCGGTCAGGCCACGCGCCAGATCGCCGCTGCGGCCGAGCAACTCTCTGCGATCACGAGCTCCAGCGACGAGGGGATGGAGCGCCAGCGTGGCGAGATCCAGCAGGTCGCGACCGCCGTCACCGAGATGACCGCGACCATTCAGGATATCGCCAAGAGCGCGGAAGAGGCCGCCGCTGGGGCAGCGGACGCCGACAAGAATGCGCGTGCAGGAGGCGAGACCGTCAGTGGTGTGGTTTCCGCGAATCAGCGCCTGGCCCAGGAGGTCGAGCACATTGCCGACACCATCCGTCGTTTCTCGAACGAGAGCGAGGCGATCGGGACCGTGCTGGACGTGATCCGCAGCATCGCCGAGCAGACCAACCTGTTGGCGCTCAACGCCGCGATCGAGGCGGCCAGGGCGGGAGAGCAGGGTCGCGGATTCGCCGTGGTCGCCGACGAGGTTCGCTCGCTCGCCGGTCGCACCCAGCAGTCCACCACCGAGATCCAGAGCATGATCGAGAAACTGCGCGCCGGGGCCCAGGAAGCGGTGGACGCGATCCTTGTCGGCGAGAGTACGACCCAGGAGACGCTTGAACAGGCCGGCAAGGCTGGCGAGGCACTGACTCAGATCGTGCAGTCGATCACTCGCATCCGCGACATGAACACCATGGTCGCCAGCGCTGCGGAGGAGCAGGCCATGGTCGCGGGCGAGATCGATCGCAGTGTGGTGCGCATCTCGGATCTGGCCGATGAGTCGGCCGGCAATTCGCACCAGACGGCTCAGGCCAGCCAGGAGCTCTCCAGCCTCGGCGAGGAGCTGCACCAGCTCGTCGGTCAGTTCAAGGTCGACAGCGCCAAGCCTTGCAAATAGGGCGTCGGGGATCGGGAGCATGTTTCCCGATCTCCCTAACGCTGGGTTAATGGTGGATCGCCTTGACTGAGGACAACGGCGCTGGATCAGACGTCCAGATAATCGTTGATCGCGTCCCGGGCCTCTTCAGGAAGCCCTAGGAAGTTGAGCCCAACGCTGAAGCCATCGCTGTAGCCATCTTCGCTGCCGATCAGGATGCTGAAGGCGACTCGGACCTTGAGTTCCACAGGGAGACTTCCCGATGGTTTCAGTGGAAGGCGAACGCTCAGGATGAAGTTGGTGCCTGTCCGTGGATTGATCGGTGCGATGACTCGGATGCCACTCGGGCTGATATCGGCGATGTTAACGGAGAAGGAGCGCGAGTCCATGGTCGTGAGTCGTGCGTTGCCATGCATGACCCTGCGTTCATGGGATCTGCGGTCGGTGATGAAATCGGATTGCGACATCGGAATGGTTGTTGGGTGTGACCTGGAATGTCGTCCGCTGGGGGCGACGCGTGTCGGGAGCGCAAGGATAACTGCTTGCTGGCGTTAGGCCATTGAGATCTCGTCATCCGGCGGGTTGGGCTGTTTCCGCGATCCGGTCGACGCGCCTGTGGAATCCTTTGAGCGTTGCGTCCGGATCGGGTTTCGTGGCTGGGGTCTTAAGGTGATTTACGTCAATGTTCATGCCACCTGACGTGTTTCGTAACTCGCCTTTGGTCTTTCCGGCAGTCGTCTAATCCTCTTCGGGCAGATCGGGCAACTCGAATGTGGTGGAGCACAGGCTGGCGTGCATGAACATGAGTCCGCCATGCGGTCGGTTGATCTCGGCGACCTCGTAGATGTGCGCGAAGAGGGTATCCGCCTCATCGGCGGGGACGGCGACCGTGAGGATCTCGCGCTCGGACGTCTCGCCGATGCCTCGATGGCGCAGCGGGGTAATGCGCCCGACGCCGCGCGCGTAGTGGACGTCGACGGTGGTCAGGCCGTGCTCGCATGCCAGGTGCTTGGCTAGGGGGCTGGCACGGCCCTTGGGGAGGATACAGGTGATGACCTTTTGGCGTTGGCTGTTGCGCACGCTGTTTGACTCCTCGATCAGGTTCGCCGTTTCGGGCTCGGGGGCGCGAGCCGCTCGACGATCTCGGGCGGGACGAACGTGGCCGCCTTCTCCAGCGGCGTGACCCACATGAAGCCCATGCCGGGGGTGTCCATCTTGCCGGCGACGTACATCGTTTCGAAGATGCGGTCGACCTGATCGCTGGAGACGACGATGTTGATCACCTCCTTCTCGGCCTCGATCGCGAGTCCCCAGATCCCGAGTCGTTCGCGCACGCCGCGCCCGTGGGCGTAATGGATGCTGGCGCCCTGGGCGCCGGCCTCCTGTGCCGCCTTGACGATCTCGTCGGCCATGCCGCGTTGGACGCTGGCGGTGATGAGTGTGACGTCGGTCAATACGACGATTTCTTGCTTGCTCATGTGGAGGCCTCCTGGGCATCGGTCGTATTCATGGATTCGTCGTAGCGACGATGCTTGCGGCGCACCTTCCACTGGATCCAGAGTCCGGTGACGAGCACCGAGAGGATCGGGCAGATCGAGGCCATGGAGAGGATGCCGAAGCCCTCGATCGCCTGCATGGCATCCCCGAATCCGAGACCCATCGCCAGCACCAGTGGGACGGTGACGGGGCCGGTGGTGACGCCGGCGCTGTCCCAGGCGATGTTGACGAATTCCTCGGTCGAGAAAAAGGTCAGGACGACCGCAAGCAGATAGCCCGGAATCAGCAGCCAGGCGATGGAAAAGCCGAAGACGATCTTGGCAACGCCGAGTGCGAGACCGAAGGCGACCCCGAGCGAGACCGCGTACATGAGCAGCTGTTTGCGGAAGGCACCGTTGGTGAGGTTCTCGACGGTCAATCCCAGCGCATTGAGGGCCGGCTCGGCCAGTGTCGCACCGAATCCGAGCAGCCAGGCGAAGAGGAAGGCGACGGCCAGCCCGACGCCGAAGCTGTAGAGCGGATCGCCCGTGACACTAGCGATGTCGGTGAAGGAAGCCGGGACCAGTCCGCCCGATTGTGCGCCGAGCTTCGAGAGTCCATAGGTCAGGCCCAGATTGAAGATGATCATGCCGAGCACGGCCAGGGTGATGCCGTAGGCAATGTTCCCTGGATGCGGAATGCGCTCGCGCAGTACCAGGCGCATCACCAGAAACAGGAAAAGAACCAGCGGCAGGATGGCGCGCAGCCCGCCGAAGATCTCCAGCCACGGGGTTCGGGCGGTCCAGTCCGGCTGCGCCGCCAGCGCGCTGGCCTCGGCCGCAGCGGTGATGATCTGTTCGGGGCTGGTGACGAGCGAGACATAGATCGCCAGCAACTCCACGCCCAGGATGGGAAAGAGCGAGGCGAGGGTGACGATGCCGAAGCCCGAGAGCGATGTCTGGCCCTTGCCCGCCGAGGCGGCGATGCCGATCCCGAGCGAGAGCACCAGCGGCACCGTGACCGGTCCGGTGGTTACCGCGCCGCAGTCCCAGGCCAGTCCGAGCGTCTTGGCGAGTTCGGGGTCGGTCAGGATATAGAGCGTCAATCCCAGCGTGGGAACGAGTGTGAGATAGATGAGTGGCTTGAGGCTCCAGCCATAGAGGAAGCGCAGGGTGCCGAGCACGGCGGCGATGCCGACCCCGAGCCCGACCCCGAGGACCAGGATATCGGACCAGTCGTTGAGCAGGGCGTAGAGATAGGGGGCCGACTCGACATGGACGATCTGCCCGGCCGCCTTGAGCGCGCCGATCGCCGGTTCGGCGAAGGTGACGCCGATGCCGAGTAGAAAGGCGATGAGCAGCACCAGATGGAGATGCGCCTTGGCCGGCAAGGTGCTGCCGAGGGTCTCGCCGAACGGCATGAGCCCGACCTTGAGTCCTTCCATGAAGCACATGAGCCCGAGGATGACGGCGACCAGTCCGCCTGCGATGATCCCCGCATCGAGGATGTCCTGGTGCAGGATGAAGAGCTGAAAGAGCACCAGATAGAGCGCCAGCGGCACCACGGCCCGGATCTGCTCGATGAAGCGGGTGCTGACGTAGGGCCGGATCAGGCGGTAGGCATCGATCGGTCGCAGTCGAATCCGTGGTGCATGATAGGGGCTCTCGCTGCCCTCGGCATCGAGCTTTGGTGTGAGGTTGTTATAGGAGATGCGGTTCTGCTGGACCGTGATCTCGCGGACGAAGGCGCCGAAGCGGATCTCGGTCGGCGGCTGTCTCGGTTCTGGCCGATCTCCGCTATCGGTTTCCGTTCTTGGCAAGGGTGTCTCCTTGTGTATCGCGCTCTCGAGCGCCAGTGCCCGAGGGCTGGTGCGTCTTGGGTCTCGGCGGGTGACGATCTCGGCGTCTGTTTCGGTCTGGTTGCGACCGGCATGATGCGCCGATACTGAATGTGGGGTGCGATCTTAAGTTCTCTGGCGCCTCGACTCCAGGATCGCGGGGTTTCGGTGCCGTGACCGAGGTCTTCGGTCGTTCGAGTCAGAGGGGGCTGTCCGGCGAGCTGCGGCCAGGGCGGTGAGTCGGATCACGCTTTATTCCATGTCGTTTTCATGGTTGTATCTTTACGGTTAGGCTGCACTGCAGTTCTGTGGTCGCGGTCGGAATTAGGCGGACCCTTTCGCTAGGGTCTCTGTCGATGGGGCGTGCTGGAAACGCATCTGTGCGAGCGAGGTCGAACACCGGGAACCGCGAGTGCGCGGTTCGTCCACCGAACGAGTCAGGAGGCAGTGTATGCAGATTGCAATGGTCGGTTTGGGGCGCATGGGTGGAAATATGGCCCGGCGTTTGATGCACGACGGACACGAATGCGTGGTCTTCGACCGTGATTCAGCGGCTGTGGATTCGTTGGTCGCCGAGGGGGCGATCGGGGTCGAGAGCTTGGCCGCCTTGGCTGAGCGACTGACGCCTCCGCGCGCCGCTTGGGTGATGTTGCCTTCCGGGGCCATCACCGATCAGGTGGTGTTCGAACTGGCCGGGCTGTTCGACGCGGGAGATAGCATTGTCGACGGCGGTAACAGCTATTACAAGGATGACGTTCGGCGCGCCAAGGCGCTCGGTGAGCGCGGCATCCAGTATCTGGATGCGGGCACCAGCGGTGGGGTTTGGGGACTGGAGCGCGGCTATTGTCTGATGGTCGGCGGACCGGTCGAGGCGGTGAAACGCCTGGAGCCCATCTTCGCAACGCTCGCCCCGGGGGACGCCGGAATTCCGCCCTCTCCGGGGCGAACCGGAAACGGTAGCGCCGAGCGCGGTTATCTCCACTGTGGCCCCTCGGGTGCGGGACACTTCGTCAAGATGGTCCACAACGGTATCGAATACGGCCTCATGCAGGCCTATGCCGAGGGTTTCGACATCCTGCGCAACGCCAACGCCGAGGCATTGCCCGACGACGAGCGTTACGACCTGGATCTGGCCGATATCGCCGAGCTGTGGCGGCGCGGGAGCGTCGTGACCTCCTGGCTTCTAGATCTTTCGGCCTCGGCCTTGGCCGAAGATGCGGCCCTTGCGGATTACAGCGGTTTCGTACAGGACTCGGGCGAGGGTCGCTGGACGGTCCAGGCGGCGATCGACGAGGCGGTGCCTGCCGAGGTGCTGACGGCCGCGCTCTATGCACGTTTTCGCTCGCGTCAGGAGCATACCTTCGCCGAAAAGATGCTCTCGGCCATGCGGCACGGTTTCGGCGGGCATCGCGAGCCGTCTGGGGGATGATGGTGACCTGGCCGCATCAGCATCCGCATTTTCGGGCGTTCGCGAGACGGGATGATTTCGAGCGGGCGACCCTGGCGGTCATTCAAGGCGTCGCGAAACAGTCGATCGAATCGAATGGACGCTTTGTCCTGGTGCTTGCTGGCGGCCGGACGCCGCGATCCATCTACCAGGCGCTGTGCTCGATCGAGACGGACTGGTCGGCATGGTGGATCTATTTCGGTGACGAGCGCTGTCTGCCACCGACCGATCCCGAGCGCAACAGTCGCATGGCGGCGGATGCCTGGTTGGACGTGGTGCCTATCCCCTCGGAGCAGATCCACGTCATCCCGGCCGAGCTCGGGCCGGAGCGTGCGGCGGAACTCTATTCCCAGCGGCTCGCCGAGGTCGGCTCCTTCGATCTGGTGCTTCTGGGGCTCGGCGAGGATGGACACACCGCGAGTCTCTTTCCTGGGGGAGATTGGGAGCATGAGACGCATTGGCCGGACGCCATTCCGGTGCATGGCGCACCCAAGCCGCCCCAGGAGCGTGTCTCGCTGAGTCCGGCGCGTCTGAGCTACACCCGTCGCTGTCTCTATCTGGTCGCCGGATCCGACAAACAGGATGCGGTTTTTCTCTGGTGCGCCGGGGGCGATCTGCCCGCGAGCCGGATTGCGGCGATCGAAAGGGTCGATGTCTTCACGCTCATCGGTTCCGACAGCACGCGGTCTCTCCAATCTTCAGCCGCATAGGGGCGGGATATGTCTTCGAATATCGATTTTACGCGTCCTGCCGAGCCACCGCCGTCGCCCTTGCCCAGGGCCGAACCCTGCGTTTTGGTGATCTTCGGTGCAACCGGTGATCTGACTCAGCGCAAGCTCATTCCGGCGCTCTTCAGTTTGGCCAACAACCAGTGTTTGGCGAGTGACTTCCAGATCATCGGCATCGGGCGGAGGGAGATGGACGACGCGCGTTTTCGCGAGCAATTGCGCGAGGGCGTGGCCCAATCCTCCGAGATCCGGGCGTTCAAGGAGGCGGCCTGGAACGACTTCGCTTCGCGGATCTCCTATCTTTCCGGCAATTTTCTGGAACCGGATACTTATCAGTCCTTGGCCGAGCGGTTGGCTGAGTTCTCCACTGCGAACCGTCTTTTCTATCTGGCGACCGCGCCGAGCGCCACGCCCGTCATCATCCAGCGTCTCGCCGACGTGGGGCTCGAACGCGAGGATCGGGGGTTTTCGCGCCTCGTCGTCGAAAAACCCTTCGGTCACGACCTTGAGTCGGCACGGGAACTCAACCGGCTGATCGCCGAGGTCTTCGAGGAGCGACAGGTCTACCGCATCGATCACTATCTGGGCAAAGAGACGGTTCAGAACGTGCTCTTCTTTCGCTTCGGCAATGCGCTCTTCGAGTCGGTGTGGAATCGCAATCACGTCGAGTATGTCGAGATCACGGCTGCCGAGTCGCTCGGTGTCGGGTCGCGTGCCGGTTACTACCAGGAGTCCGGCGCGCTGCGCGACATGGTGGCCAACCATCTGCTGCAACTGCTGGCGCTGACCGCCATGGATGCGCCGGTCGAACTGGACGCGGATTCGGTGAACGACAAGAAGGCCGAGGTCTGGCGTAGCATTCGGCCTATGACCTCCGATGAGGTGGCGAGTCGGACGGTGCGAGCCCAGTATGTTGCCAGCACCATCGACGGCGCCTCGGTCCCAGGTTGGCACGAGGAGCCGAACGTGCCGTCGGACTCGCGCACCGAGACCTATGTCGCACTCGATCTGCGCATCGACAACTGGCGTTGGGCCGGCGTGCCTTTCTATCTGCGCACCGGTAAGCGCTTGGCCCGGCAGGTCACCGAGATCGCGGTGCACTTTCGTCAGCCGCCGCTCAGCTTCTTCCCCTGCCAGGATTGCCTCCAGTCCAACGTCATCATTCTGCGCATCCAGCCGGACGAGGGGATCAGCCTGACCTTCGGCGCCAAGGAGCCCGGAACCTCGCGCAGGGCAGTGCCGGTGAGCATGGACTTTTGTTATCACTCGGCCTTTGCCGAAGCGCCTCCGTCGGCCTATGCGGTGCTTCTTCTCGATGCGCTGCGCGGTGATCTGACCCAGTTCACCCGGTGTGACGGGGTGGAGGCCCAGTGGCGGATCATGACGCCAATCGAAACCGCCTGGGCCGCTTGCGACGGCGTGTCCCTACCGACCTATGCGGCGGGTAGCGAGGGTCCGCACGAGGCCGATGGTTTGCTGGAGTGGAACGGCCACGCCTGGCGCTCCATCGGCGATGCTCAGTGGGCCTGCCAGATCTAACCCGCCCAGGTGGCGCTGCGTTCCAATCGGGCTAAACCACCCTGGTCCCCAGGGGCGCACCTGGAATTCGATGACCGCCATCTGGGCTGCGGGTGTCGGATGCTCGAATGGATCGCCCTGAAAGGCATCGTATCCCGATGGCGCGTTTATGCGAGCGAGATCTGATCGATCCGCCGTTTCTGAGTCCATCCTTCATGCCTTGGTCGAAGACGCGCTGACGCGGGCGGGCAGCGTTCGGTCATGGCTTCTCCATTAGGCGGCGATCGCTGGAACCCAGATGCAGGCTGTCGGTCGTAGTAGCCTGCCGCGCGTCTCCCAGCGCTTGTGTCTACTCGTGCAAGCGGTGTAAAGACGCGTCTCCCGAGCCGATCGACAGGTGCATGCGTCGCTATGTCGAGGCCCTATTGCCGTTGAAAACAGACTGAACGAGATTGTGAAATCCATGAGCGTGACCAGCACGACCAACCCCGGCGCTAGTGAATGGCCCGATGTCCAGTCAGGACCCGATGATGTGAGCGGATGCAGTCGGCGTGGGGGTTCGGTATGACGAACAAGCCACGTCATCCGCGTATCGCGCGCTTCGTCGGACGCGCCCTGACCTATGTCGAGCTGTTCGGGCTCTGCGCGATCACCGTCGCGGCGGTGATCGCGGGCGGTCAGGCGATCTTCGAGATGGTCGAGCTGCGCACGGTCACCCTGGCCGATCTGTTGCTGCTCTTCATCTATCTGGAGGTGTTGAGCATGGTGGCCGTCTATCTGGAGTCCGGGGCCTTGCCCGTGCGAATGCCGCTCTACATCGCCATGGTGGCGCTCGCCCGCCATTTGATTCTGGACATGAAGGGACTCACCGAATGGCAGCTCATCGCTTCCTCGGTCGCGGTGCTGATCCTGGCGGCGGCCGTCCTGCTGATCCGTTTCGGGCATGTGCGCTATCCCTATGAGGTGTCGCGCGAGTCGGGGAAGCTTGAGGAATAGCCGCGTTTTGGCGCTGGGTGTCGGCCACCGGGCGTGATCGCCGTCGTGACGCGTGCCGGCCGAAAAAAATTCCTGTGTCAGGACCCGAACGGATGAATCGGGCGGCTGTGCGTTCGGCTTGTCGATACGGTCGTGCTCAAAGCGTGGCCGGTCGGCGGGATGGTGTCGTGCAACCTCATCCGTTCGCGACTTGATCGGTAAAAATCGTTACAATGCCTCGCTTTGCGGCGCCGGAGGGGCGAACAGATGTTTAACAAGACCATGCAGATCAGCGATTATGACCCGGAGCTCTGGGCCGCGATTCAAGATGAAGAGCGCCGTCAGGAGGAGCACGTCGAGCTCATCGCCTCCGAGAACTATACCAGCCCCCGCGTCATGCAGGCTCAAGGCGGCGTTCTGACCAACAAGTACGCCGAGGGTTATCCGAGCAAGCGTTACTACGGCGGTTGCGAGTATGTCGATGTCGCCGAGCAGCTCGCCATCGATCGTGCCAAGCAGCTCTTTGGCGCCGATTACGCCAACGTCCAGCCGCATTCGGGTTCTCAGGCCAATACGGCCGTCTACATGGCGCTCTGTCAGCCGGGCGATACCGTGCTCGGCATGAGCCTGGCCCATGGCGGTCACCTGACCCACGGCGCCAAGCCGAACTTCTCCGGCAAGCTCTACAACGCGGTCCAGTACGGTCTGAACCCCGAGACCGGCGAGATCGACTACGACGAAGTCGAGCGTCTGGCCAAGGAGCACAAGCCGCGCATGATCGTCGCCGGCTTCTCCGCCTATTCGCGCGTGGTCGACTGGCAGCGCTTCCGCGACATCGCGGACGCCGTCGGTGCCTATCTGATGGTCGACATGGCCCATGTCGCGGGTCTGATCGCGGCCGGCGTCTATCCGAGCCCGGTCCAGATCGCGGACGTCACCACTACCACCACGCACAAGACCCTGCGCGGTCCGCGCGGTGGCCTGATCCTCGCCAAGTCCAACCCCGAGATCGAAAAGAAGCTCAACTCGGTGGTCTTCCCCGGCATCCAGGGCGGTCCGCTGATGCACGTGATCGCGGCCAAGGCCGTCGCCTTCAAGGAAGCGCTGGAGCCCGAGTTCAAAACCTATCAGGAGCAGGTGGTGCGCAACGCCAAGGCCATGGCCGAGGTCTTCATCGCGCGCGGTTTCGATGTGGTCTCCGGTGGGACCGACGATCATCTCTTCCTGGTGAGCTTCATCAGTCAGGGTCTGACCGGCAAGGACGTGGACGCCTGGCTGGGGGACTCTAACATCACGGTCAACAAGAACGCCGTGCCCAACGATCCCCAGTCGCCCTTTGTCACCAGCGGTATTCGTGTCGGCACGCCCGCCATCACCACCCGTGGCTTCGGCTCCGATGAGGCGACCGCGCTGGCTGGCTGGATGTGCGACGTCATTGATGGGCGCGGCGACGTTTCCGTCATCGCGGACGTGAAGGCCAAGGTGCTGGATCTCTGCAAGCGCTTCCCCGTCTACGGTCGCTGAAGCCGGATCTGGCGGTTGCGGCGCATGACCTCGAATCCATCGCCCCATCGGTTTTTGGCCGCCAGTGTTGCTGGTGGTTGGATGCTGGCGGCTGGAGGCTGACTCATGCGCTGTCCCTTCTGCGGTGCCCAGGATACCAAGGTGGTCGATTCGCGCCTCTCGGGCGAGGGCGATCAGGTCCGGCGTCGTCGCAAGTGCTCGGTCTGCAATGAGCGCTTCACAACCTATGAGTCGGCTGAGCTGAATCTGCCTCGGATCGTCAAGCGCGACGGTAGCCGGGTTCCCTTCGATGGACGTAAGCTGCGCTCCGGGATGATGCGTGCGCTGGAGAAGCGCCCGGTCAGCACTGAGCAGATCGATACCGCCATGGCGCGCATCCAGCGTCGGCTCATGTCGAGCGGAGAGCGCGAGATCCCCTCGCTGGGCGTGGGTGAGATGGTCATGGATGAATTGCGTCAGCTCGATCAGGTCGCCTACGTGCGGTTCGCCTCTGTCTACCGCCATTTCGAGGACGTTGCCGCCTTCCGCGAGGAGATCGAGCGGCTCGAACGCCATCCCAGCCCCGATCTCCAGAATCACCAGATGGATCTGCTCGAAGATCTGGAGTCGAAAACGCGATGACCGCCGATCATCCGGGGCAGGGCACGGACCAGGAATACATGGCCCGAGCCATTCGCCTGGCTCGGCTTGGGCGCTTCACCACCGATCCCAATCCCCGCGTCGGCTGTGTGCTCGTGCGCGAAGGTCGTATCGTCGGTGAGGGCTGGCATCGTTGGGCCGGGGAGGCGCATGCCGAGCGTCATGCACTGGCGCAGGCGGGTGCCGAGGCATGCGGTGCGACGGTCTATGTGACGCTGGAACCTTGTTGCCACCACGGCCGAACCCCACCTTGCGCCGATGCGCTCGTGGAGGCCGGCGTCGCTCGTGTGGTGTGCGCCATGGTCGATCCCAATCCGCTGGTTTCCGGCAAGGGACTCGCCCGGCTGAAGGATGCCGGGATCGAGACGCTGAACGGGGTGCTGGAGGCCGAGGCCCGAGCACTGAATCCCGGTTTCATCAAGCGATTGGAGCGGGGCCGGCCCTATGTGCGCTGCAAGATGGCCGCGAGTCTGGACGGTCGCACCGCCATGGCCGATGGCGAGAGCCAATGGATCAGCTCGCCCGAGTCGCGTCGCGACGTTCAGTTACTGCGTGCCGGAAGCTCGGCGATCCTGACCGGGATCGGAACGGTCCTCTCCGACGACCCAAGCTTGAACGTGCGCCTATCGGCGAGCGATGTGCCTGGCATGGATTCGCACGAGCCGGTGCGCCAGCCGCTACGCGTCCTGGTGGACAGTCAGTGGCGCATGCCCGCAGATGCGCGAATGCTTGGGCTCGCGGGCGAGACGCTGGTGGTCGGAACCGCGCATGCGCCCGAGCGTATGGCAGCCCTGGAGGCGGTCGGTGCTGGTGTCTGGCGCGCGCCCGAACTGGACGGTTGCGTGGATCTCGCAGCGCTGATGGATGAGCTGGCGCGGCGCGGCATCAACGAGGTGCTGCTGGAGTCTGGCGCGCGTTTGGCCGGGGCCATGCTGACGGCGGGCCTGGTCGACGAGATACAGCTCTATCTCGCGCCTCATCTGATGGGCGATGCCGCGCGCGGACTCTTCCATTTGCCCGGAATCTCGGCGATGGCCGACCGGCTGGCGCTGGAGATCCAGGACGTGCGACGGATCGGGCCGGACCTGCGCATCCGGCTGTCGGTCGGTCGTTCCAACATTTGAATTCGCTAACCACGCTCTCGGTCACTGGAATCCACTCATGTTCACTGGAATCATCCAATCCGTCGGTCGGGTTCTTCGCTTGGAGCCGCGCGGCGGCGATGTGCGGCTGACGATCGAGACCGGCAAGCTCTCGCTCGACGCTGTGGCGCTCGGCGATAGCATTGCCGTCAATGGGGTCTGTCTCACCGCGGTCGAGCTGAGTCCTCAGGGGTTCGCCGCCGACGTCTCGCGCGAGACGCTGTCGCTCACGACCCTGGGGGCACTGGTGCCTGGTGGCCGGGTCAATCTCGAAAAGGCCCTAACGCTCTCGACCCCCTTGGGTGGGCATCTGGTGAGCGGTCACGTCGACGGGATGGGGACGCTTTTGGAGCGGCACGAGGACGCGCGTTCCTGGCGTTTGCGCATCCAGGCACCCGACGAGTTGGCGCGCTATATCGCGCACAAGGGTTCGATCTGCATCGATGGGACCAGTTTGACCGTCAATCGGATCGAAGGGGCCGTGTTCGAACTCAACATCGTTCCGCATACCGTCCAGGAGACCATTATCGGCGATTATCGTCCCGGATCGCGGGTCAACCTGGAGGTAGATTTGGTCGCGCGCTATTTGGAGCGTTTGCTGCTTGGCGAGCGCGCGGCCGATCCCAAGGCATCGGGTCTGACCCTCGATTTTCTCGCCGAGCACGGCTTCGCTCGATAGAGGATGCGCATCGCGTCGTATCCGTTTCGTTTAGATTCCACTCGTTTCCCAGCATGATCGACGCACTGACACCTATGACCAGCCCAGGCCTGAACAGCACCGAAGAGATCATCGAAGACCTGCGTCAAGGCAAGATGGTGATCATCATGGACGACGAGGATCGCGAGAATGAAGGCGATCTTCTGATGGTCGCGGACTGCGTGACCCCGGAGTCGATCAACTTCATGGCCAAACATGGACGCGGCCTGATCTGCCTAACCCTGACCAAGGAGCGCTGCACGCGTTTGCGCCTGCCCCTAATGGTCAATGACAACCAGGCTGCCCATTCCACCGCCTTTACGGTCTCGATCGAGGCCGCGCGCGGCGTGACCACCGGGATCTCGGCGGCGGATCGTGCCACCACCGTCAAGGCAGCGGTCGCCTCGGACGCCGGTCCCAAGGATCTGGTGATGCCGGGCCATATCTTCCCCGTCATGGCGCAGCCGGGCGGCGTGCTGGTGCGCGCCGGCCATACCGAGGCCGGTTGCGATCTGGCGCGTCTGGCTGGTTTCACCCCCGCCGCCGTGATCGTCGAGATCATGAACGAGGACGGCACTATGGCGCGCCGCCCGGATCTGGAGGCTTTTGCCAAGACGCACGATCTCAAGATCGGCACCATCGCCGATTTGATTCATTACCGGGTCCGCAACGAAAAGGCCGTGCGGCGCGAATGCGAGTGCGAACTGCCGACCGCCTATGCAAACTTCCGCCTGGTGGCCTATCGCGACACCATCGACAACGAGATTCATCTGGCCCTGACATTGGGTGAGATCCGCGCCGATCGCCCGACGCTGGTTCGTGTGCATCTGCAGAACACGCTCTGCGACCTCTTCGGGACGACTCACAATGCCTGCGGTTGGCCGTTGCAGGATGTGATGCGTCAAGTGGCCTCGGAGGGGGAGGGGGTCGTCGTGGTTCTGCGCAATCGTGACGGCTCCGAAGACCTGTTGGCTCGACTCAAGGACTTCCAGTTGCACGATAGCGACGATCAGGTCCCGTCCCGCCGTCAGGACCGCAACGAACTGCGTACCTACGGGATCGGCGCCCAGATTTTGGCCGACCTGGGTGTGGGCAAGATGCGGGTCATGAGTGCGCCCAAGGCGATGCACGGTATCTCCGGGTTCGATCTGGAGGTCGTGGAATATACCGGTGGACGGCCGAGCTAAGGCCCATTCCGTCTGGCTGGAGACCGATCGGCGACCGCCACGCGATCAGGGCGAATGCACCCGGTGTCCAAGATAGATAGAGATAGACGCTGATTCATCTAGAGGTTCTATGACGATCAAGACCATTGAAGGCGCCATGCGCGCCGACCGTGCCCGTTTCTGCCTGGTGGTGTCCCGCTGGAACAGTTTCGTGGTGGAAAGTCTGGAAAAGGGTGCGATCGACGCGCTCAAGCGGCACGGTGCGACCGACGAGGACCTGACCATCGTACGCGTCCCCGGTGCCTTCGAGATGCCGGTGACGATCGAGCGGATCGCGGCCAAGGGCGGCTATGACGCCATCGTCGCCTTGGGCGCCGTGATTCGTGGCGGCACCCCGCACTTCGAGTACGTTGCCGGTGAGTGCGTCAAGGGTATGGCCCAGGTCAGCCTCAAGTATGGCTTGCCGGTGGCCTTCGGCGTGCTGACCGTCGACAGCATCGAGCAGGCGATCGAGCGTGCCGGCACCAAGGCCGGCAACAAGGGCGCCGAAGCCGCCATGTCCGCCCTGGAAATGGTGGACCTTCTGAGGCAGATCGACTGACATGGTGAGTCCCCGTACTCAATCGCGGCGCTATGCTGCGCTCGCGCTCTATCAATGGCGTCTGACCGGCGACGACCCCATGTCCATCAAGCGTCATCTGCTCGACGACCCGGAATGGCTGGATGCCGTTGCCGCCTCGCTGAGCGGTGTCGGCGATGACGAGGCCCTGGAGAACGGGCAGCGTTTCAACTTCAATCTGGAGTTGCTCGAACAGTTGCTGACCGGGGTGCCCGAGCATATCGAGGAGATCGATACCCAGCTGGATTCCTTTCTCGACCGTCCCATCAGTCAGGTCGATCCGGTCGAGCTGGCCATTCTGCGCCTTGGCGCCTTCGAGATCCTTTTCGCGGACAATATTCCAGATCGGGTCGCCATCAACGAGGCGGTCGAGCTCACCAAACTGCTCGGCGCTCATGAGGGGCACCGATACGTGAATGGCGTCCTCGACAAGATCGCCCGACGCCGTGCCGGGGACATGAACCGCAAGGTGTGAGTCCGTGAGCCTGTCCGAGTTCGATCTGATTCGCGCCTGTTTCACCGATGTCGGCCCCTGCCGTTCCGACGTGGGGCTCGGCGTTGGCGACGACTGCGCGCTGCTGGAGGTCCCGGCGGGCCAGTCGCTCGCCGTCAGCATGGACACGCTGGTCGCGGGCACCCATTTCTTTTCCGACTGCGATCCGTCGGCTGTGGGATACAAATCGCTCGCTGTCGGACTCAGCGACCTCGCTGCCATGGGTGCCGATCCGGCTTGGTCGACCTTGGCGCTGACCTTGCCTCGGGTCGATTCGGATTGGGTGCGCGAATTCGCCACGGGCTATTCCCGTCTCTCGAAGCCCTATGGCATGCGTCTGGTCGGCGGTGATACCACGTGTGGTCCATTGAGCGTGACCGTTCAGGTCCACGGCTTCGTGCCCCCGAGCGCGGCGGTGCGTCGTGGCGGCGCGCGCGTGGGCGATCTGGTCTGCGTCAGTGGAACCCTTGGCGATGCGGGCCTTGCCTTGCGCCACCTGCTTGCGGGCGAGGCGGTCGATCCCAGCCTACGGCGTCGGCTCGAATATCCGACCCCAAGGGTTGAGCTCGGTCGGCGTCTGCGTGGTCTCGCGACCGCCATGATCGATATCTCGGATGGCTTGGCAGCGGATCTGGGGCACATCCTCGACGCCTCCAGGGTTGCGGCCGAGATCGATCTGATGAAGCTGCCGCTATCGCCTCCGGTTGCCGATGCGGTGTCTGAATCATCGGATTGGGGGTTGCCCCTGGCGTCCGGCGACGACTACGAGCTCTGTTTCTGTCTGCCTGCCGAGCGGCTCATGCAGGTCAAGGATTTTGCCGCTTCCTTGGGCTGTTCCGTTGCCCAGATCGGGGTGATTCGTGCTGGTTCCGGCCTGACCTGCCGTCTCCCAGGCGGGGATATCTGGCCCCTTGCTCAGGTCGGTTACGATCATTTTCTCCAATAGTGTGAGCGACGGATTTCGCCCTCCAGTCTTCACGATGTCTTCCCGATTTGTCCTTTACGCTCGCTTCGGTTTCCCAATGTCCGATTCCTGAATCCTGTCCTCTCCGTGCTTTGATCGTTCAGACGGAGCCTGATCCTCAATGGTTTCGGGTCTCGCTTTCGTTTCCGTTTTCCGATCCTTGCGATCTTTTTGATGCGTTTCTGGCTCACCGTTCGCGGTGACCGCGCCAATACCGACCGACTCCCATGCCATCGACCGATGAACGTTTCGACGACGGGGCTACGCTCCTCGTTTTCGCCCATCAGGACGACGACCTGCTCTGGATGCAGCCCTTTCAGGATTCCGCCGCCACGCTGCTGCTTGCGGCGGCTCCGCCGGCGCCGGCCCATGCCTGCGTTGTGGCCCAGCATTCGAAATCCTATCAAGACCGATGGCGTAGCCTGTTTGCCGGCACGGCGACGGATCAGGAGTGGCTGGACAGCTTTGGTCTGCTTGATCGTTGCGAGCGCGAGAAGGACTGGAACTATGAGCGGATCCTCTCGGCGGTCGAGCCTTGGGTCGCCAAGCCCGAATTCGCTCGGATCGTGACCCACAACAACTGGGGCGAGTACGGACATGTCCATCATCGCTGGGTGAACCGAGCGGTCAGGGAGGCGGCCGCGCGACATGGAAAGGACGTTTGGGCGCTCAACACGGTGGTTATCTTTCACGAAGATGAGGCGGTGTACCTCGATCTCGGCGACTGGCATCTGCCGGCATTTCGTACCAGGTTTTCCTCGGACGCCTTCTACGCGATTCGCGGTATCTACCAGCGCACCGAGTTCGATGCCAATCCGGCCGGGCTGGATACCTGGTCCTGGTTCGATGGTGAGGATCAATATCCGCACGGTGAGCGAACCTTCGTCAAAATCGTCGACCGAGGCGTCGATCAGACGCAGTCTAACGCCTTGGTTCAAAAAGCTGTTTCCGCACTCGAACGGGTGGTCCCCGTCCGCGAAGCCTGCACCTATTGATCACTGGAATCCACATGGCCCGCAAACTGTTCCTCTATGGCTGTCTCGTCCTCTTTCTGCTGGGGACGATCGAACTCATGAGCTTCGGCGTCTTCCGCGCTTTTCAGGATCGCTTCACCTTCCTGGATACGGAGCTCTATCGCCTGCCCAAGACCGATCTTCCGCTGGCCGAGAAACATTTCGACGCGCGTCTGGGGTGGAGCGAGCACTATTCGACGCCGCAGGGCGAGCGTCCACGCGTGCGTTCTTACGGTCAGGCGCTGATGTCGGCCTATGGGGACTCCTATACCCATTGCGACGAGGTGGAGGACGACCAGACCTGGGAGACCTTCCTGGCCGATGAAACAGGCTCGGATGTCTTCAATTACGGCGTTGGGGGTTTTGGGACCGGGCAGGCCTATCTTCGTTTCCGAGACGAATTTTCGAGCCATCGGACGCCGGTGGTCACGCTCGGTCTGATCACGGAGAACATCAACCGCACGGTCAATGTCTATCGACCCTACTACTATCCCGGTACCCAGCTCCACTTCACCAAGCCGAGATTCATCCAGCGCGACGGCGAGCTAACCCTATTGGAAAATCCCGTCCAGGATAAGGCGGATCTGCCCAATCTGATGGACGACGCCTTTTTGCGCTCCGTTGGCAAGCATGACTGGTGGTTCAATCGCGACGAGTATCCGGTTCTGGGTTTTCCATATAGCGCCATCCTGTTGAATCAGCGTATCTGGAAGGAGGCCATCTCCGGCAAGATGGAACGGCCGGTGACCGATATGAATCCTCGGCCCTGGGCGGAGCTTTGGGAGCAGGAGGAGCCGCGCTCGCTCATGTTCGCGATCTTCGACCGCTTTTTTGCCGATGCGCGCAAACAGGAGGCGCGTCCATTGTTGTTGGTTCTACCGCAGCGGGAAGAGGTCCAGGAAATGCTGCGTACCGGTCGTCTGCCCAACGCGGTCCAGCACATCATCGATCATTGCGAGGCCCGTTCGCTCGACTGTATCGAGATGGTCTCGCTCTTCGTCAAGCACGTGCAGACCCATGGGCCGGAAGCGCTCGGCGGACTCTTTCTGCGCGCACATGTCTCGCCAGAGGGCAATCGACTGATCGCCCAGCGCATCGCCGCTTGGTTGCGCGATCAGGATCTGCTCGATCCGTAAGCCGAGGCAGCGCTCGATCGATCATGCGCGTCCGCGCGTGCTTGATTCCCGAATTTCGCGTTCGTTCTATCCAGGCAAGGCGTCGGTCGGTTCGTTGATGAGTCGACCGACGGCCGCCAGCATCTGCTCTAGCGCGGATTCGGCGATGGGTGTGAGCTGGTAGCTGGCGTAATCGAGCGAGGCGACGCCGGCGGAGATGAGATAGCTTTCTGGGGTATGGTCGTAGAGGCTCTGGCACCAGGCGAGCAACTCGCGCGGGTCGAGGAAATGGGCCATGGTCGAGACGGCGGTGGCATCCGGTTCGAGTCGTCGGCAGCTGACCACCCCTGGTTTCACGTCCACGGCGGCATCGAGGAAGATCACGCGATCCGCCTCCATGAGGTCGGCGACCAGTTCCGCGGTCAGGATATGGCGCGAGATCACCGCCACATGGTCGGGCAGTTCGGCATTCTCCAGCCGATCTGCGGCCAGTGGCCCCAACGCGTCGTCGCCCCGGATCGGGCTGCCGTAGCCGATGATGAGTGTCTTCACGAGGCGCTCAGTCTCGGTTGAGCGTGTCGATCAGCCGCCCGGCTGGATCGAGCAGTTCGATGCGCAGCGGCATCTGGCCGACGGCATGCGAGGCGCAGGACAGACAGGGGTCGAAACAGCGGATGACCGCCTCGACGCGATTCAGCATGCCCTCCCGCAGGTCGTTGCCGTCGACATAGGCGTCGGCGACCTGGCGGATGGCCTGGTTCATGGCCAGGTTGTTGTGTCCGGTGGCGATGACGAGGTTGACCCAGGTGATGAGCCCGTCGTCGTCGATCCGGTAATGATGGAGGAGTGTCCCGCGCGGTGCCTCGGAGACGCCGATGCCTTCCGAGCGGTTGCTGCGCGCGCGCGCCCGGACCCGGCTATCCAAGATGGCTGGATCCTTGAGGAGGCGCTCCATCATCTCCAGTCCGAAGATGATCTCGACCAGTCGCGCATAGTGATAGTGGAAGCTGCTGGCGATGGGGCCGGATTCCTGGAGCATGTGGAATTCGGCCAGTGCGACGTCGGCATAGGGCGTGCCGCAGGTGTTGGCGTTGTTGAGTCGGGCAAGGGGTCCGACCCGATAGATGCCCTGGGGATAGCCGTGCGGTTTGTAATAAGGGAACTTCATGTAGCTGAAGTCCTCGACCGCCTCGCCGATCAGACGTTCGTAATCCTCTGGGGGAACCATGTCTTCCAGGATGCGCCCCTGGGCATCCTTGAGCCGAAACAGCCCGTCATAGTGCTCCAGATCGCCCTTCGGCGTGACCAGGCTCAGGAACATGGTCGGCTGGTTGCCGAAGTGGTTCGCCTCGTCCAGGAATTTGGGGACCAGCGTCTTGAAGAAGGCATAGGTGCGCTTGGCGATCTCCAGCCCTTCCGGTAGGAGCTTGAGCATGGCGTCGCGCTTTTCTTGCGACAGAGGTTCGTTCACGCCGCCGGGAACGACCCAGGTGGGGTGGATCTTCTTGCCGCCGAGCATCTCGATGATGGTCTGGCCAATCTGGCGCAGACGGATGCCGTCCTTCGCTAGGGCCGGCTCCTGGCGCATCACGCCAAAGATGTTGCGCGAGGCCGGATCCGCATCCCAGCCCAGCAGCAGGTCGGGCGATGAAAGGTGGAAGAAGGAGAGGGCGTGCGACTGGACCAGTTGGGCGAGGTTCATGATGCGCCGCAGCTTCTCGCCGGTCGGTGGGATACTGACCGAGAGCAGGTGGTCGCAGGCCTTGTTCGAGGCGAGCAGATGACTGACCGGACAGATGCCGCAGGTGCGCGCGGTCAGGGCCGGCATCTCGCGGTAGGGGCGACCCTCGCAGAACTTCTCGAATCCGCGAAACTGGGTGAGGTGGAACTTGGCGTCCTCTACCTCGCCGCCGTCACCGAGTTGAAGGGTGATGCGGGCGTGCCCCTCGATACGGGTCACTGGTTCGATCGTGAGGGTTCGGCTCATAGATTCGGCCCCTTGTGCATGACGATGAAGTCGATTGCTGCGGCGTTGAAGGGTGTCAGCCGTCGCTTGCCTTTTCTTCGTTTTCCAGCGCCTTGGTCGTGATCTCGTGATAGAGATGAACGAGTCTGGCGATGATATTTTGCAGTTCGGGATGGTTCTCCCATGTGTGCTGCTGGCTCTGGGTGAATTCGAACACATCCTGCAGGAACTGGATATCGAAGCTATCGAGGCGTTCGCCTTGGTCCACCTTCTCCTTGAGGTCGAGCGCCCGTGGCAGGCGTTGGGTGCTCATTCGATCCAATATGGCGACGATGACGCCTGCCTCTAATTGTGAGTCGCTCAACGTGGTTGTCTCCGGTTGTCTTCTTGTGATGGTGGTCTTGTGTGTCAAGCTCCGAACCGGGTGACCTGGCTGGGATCGGGGGTCCGGCCCTCGATCAGTTCGCTCAAGACATACCAGATGGCGTCGGCGTGTGGCGGGCACCCCGGCACGAAGAGATCGACTGCGACCACCCCATGGATGGGTTTGACGGTGCCAAGCAGGTTCGGAACCCCGTGCACCGGGATCTGGGGCTGCAGGGTCACGTTCTCGCGGTAGGCTCGATCCATGACATCGGCGAGCTTGAAATGGTTCCGCATGGAGGGGACGTTGCCGTTGACCGCACAGTCGCCGAGACTGATGAGCAGCTTGCAGTGTTGGCGAAACTCCTTCGCCTTTTCCAGGTCGTCGTCCGAACTGATCGAGCCCTCCAAGATACCCACGTCCACCTGTTCGGGGAGTTCCTTGGTGTCGACCAGCGGGCTGTAGACGATGTCGATTTGATCGGCGAGTGCGATCAGACGCTCGTCCATGTCGAGAAAGGACATATGGCAGCCCGAGCAGCCGTCGAGCCAGGTGGTGGCGACCGTGATCTTGTGCCCAGTGCTTGTCGGGTCATTGCTCATCGTGCATGTCTCCGGCGCGCGAGGATTGGCAGGAAGTGCTGGTCCTTGACCATCTCTCCGACCGAGGTCCCCTGTTTGACGAGCGCCCCGGTGGGACAGACCTGGACGCACTTGCCGCAGCCGGTACAGGTCTCGCTCTCGCCCCAGGGCAGGGCTAGGTCGGTGATGACGCGACAGTCGCTGCCGCGCCCCATGACGTCCCAGGTATGGGCACCCTCGATCTCGTCGCAGACGCGTACGCAACGGGTGCAGAGGACGCAGCGGTTGTGGTCGAGTCGGAACATCTCGTGCGAGCTGTCCACGGGGTAGGCCGCTTGGCGGTAGGGAACGCGTACATGGTCGACGCCGCAGCGCTGCGCGAGCGACTGGAGTTCGCAATGCCCGTTGGAGACGCACACCGAGCAGATATGGCTTCGCTCGGCGAACAGTAGCTCGATGATGGTGCGTCGATAACGCTGCAGCCGCTCGGTGTTGGTATGGATTTGCATGCCCTCGGCAACCCGGGTCGAGCAGGCGGCGGTCAACCGGTTCTGACCCTCCAGTTCCACGACGCACAGACGGCAGGCGCCCCAGGTCGAGAGCCCATCGAGATAGCAGAGGCTGGGGATGGGGATCTTGTTTTCGCGGCAGACCTCAATGATGGTCTCGTCCTCACGTGCGGACAGATCCAGATCGTCGATCTTGAGTGTGACGACACGGACGTTCGGCTGGTTAGCTGGTCGCGGCATGGTGGCTCCGTGAAGGGTCGTCGGTTCGGGTTCGGGATCGCTGGCGCCTGGGTGGTGGGCGGTGTCAGCTCGTCGGCAGCTGCAGCTTCTCCTCATACTCGTCGCGGAAGTAACGCAGTGTGCTGAGGACGGGGTTCGGCGCCGTCTGCCCCAGGCCGCAGAGACTGGTGGCCTGGACCACCTCGCAAAGTTCCTCCAGCAAGGCAAGGTCGGCCTGAGTGCCCTGAGACTTGGCGATCCTGTCCAGGAGGCTGTGCATCTGCCAGGTGCCGGTGCGGCAGGGAATGCATTTGCCGCAGGACTCGGTCATGCAGAACTCCATGAAATAGCGGGCCACGTCCACCATGCAGGAGGTCTCGTCCATGACGATCATGCCGCCCGATCCCATCATGGTGCCGAGCGTCTTGAGGCTGTCGTAGTCGACCGGGATGTCGAGATGTCGATCGGGGATGCAGCCGCCGGAGGGGCCGCCGGTCTGTACCGCCTTGAACGACTTGTCGTCGGGGATGCCGCCCCCGATGATCTCGATGATGTCGCGTAGCTTGGTGCCCATCGGCACCTCGATCAGACCCGTGTTATGGATCTTTCCGGCCAGGGCGAAGACCTTGGTGCCCTTGGATCGCTCGGTTCCGATCGAGGCGAACCAGTCGCCGCCCTCGCGAACGATGGGGGCGATGTTGGCAAAGGTCTCGACGTTGTTGATGAGGGTCGGACAGCCCCAGAGACCCGATTCGGCCGGGTAGGGCGGGCGCGGGCGCGGCTGGCCGCGCAGACCCTCGATCGAGGCCATGAGCGCGGTCTCCTCGCCGCAGACGAAGGCGCCAGCGCCGAGCCGGATCTCGATCTCGAAGTTGAACTGGGTGTCGGCGATCTTGTTGCCGAGGAAGCCGGCGCGCTTGGCCTTGCGCAGCGCCGTTTGCAGCCGCTCCACCGCGAGGGGGTATTCGGCCCGGACATAGATGTAGCCCTTATTGGCCCCGATGGCATAGGCGGCGATCGCCATGCCCTCAAGGACGCGATGGGGGTCGGACTCCAGCACGGCGCGGTCCATGAAGGCGCCCGGATCGCCCTCGTCGGCGTTGCAGATGACGTATTTCTGTCCGGCCGGCATCTTGGCGACGGTCGACCACTTGAGCCCGGTCGGATAGCCGCCACCACCACGACCGCGCAGTCCGCTGGTCGTTACCTCGCGCAGCACGTCCGCCGGCGTCATTTCGCTCAGCGCGCGGACCATCCCCGCGTAGCCGCCCGCAGCGACATAATTCTTGAAGCTGTCCGGATCGATGATCCCCGAGTTCTCCAGCACGATCTTGTGTTGGCGGGCGAAGAAGGGCTGGTCGGTCGGGCAGCGCAGGCGCTCCACCGGTGCCCCGCAGACGCTGCCCATGATGTCCGGGGCGTCATTCGGGGTCACGTCGCGATAGAGCAGGGATGCATCGAGACCGCAGTCCTTGTCGGCGACCGCGACCAGCGGGCCGGCCGAGCAGAGTCCCATGCAGCCCACGCCCTTTACGTGGCAGGTTCCGTTGCCGTCACCGCAGGCATCCTTGAGCGCGTCCATGACGGCGAGCGAGCCCGAGGACTGACAGCTGGCCGCCATGCAGACGCGAACCTCGCGCTGGATGGCGGCCTCTTCGGCGCGGAATTCGGCGGCCTTTTCGGCGAGATCTTCCAGATGCATATCAGTCCAACTCCTCAAGCTTGGCGGTGAGCGTGTCGGAGGTCTGCTTGCCCAGGACGTCGCCGTCCAGGACGGCCGCCGGGGCCAGTCCGCAGGCGCCGACGCAGCGTGCCGTGAGCACCGAGAGTCGATCGTCCTCGGAGGTTTCTCCGGGTGCGATGGCGAAGTGCGCTTGGATGCCGTCCAACAGCTCTCCAGCCCCTTTGATATAGCAGGCCGTGCCGGTGCAGACGACACAGGTGTGACGTCCTTTCGGCTTGAGCATGAATATGTGATAGAAGGTGGCGACGCCGAAGACCTTGCTCAATGGTAAATCCAGCGAGGCGGCGACGAAGCGCAGTGAGGTTTCGTCGAGATAGCCGAAGGCGTCCTGAACGCTGTGCAGCGTTTCGATCAGGGCGTGGCCGGCATAGCCGTTGCGGCGCATGGTGGCGTTGATGAGCTTCCAGCGCGTGTCGGCGCTGGGCAACGGCGGTTTGGCTTGCTGCAGCGTCATGTCACCTCCCGAGCGGATGGGTACAGTGCCTTGTCGAGTCTTCGCGGGGAGTGATGAGTCGAGCCCCACGTCGGCGGAAATGCTGGATCTTGGGGTCCGGTGAGCGGACACTATGGCGCAAGTGTATGACAGATTCGTGTTCGCGATAGGGTCCGATCGAGGCCGTTATCGCAAGCCCGTTTTCCGCCGCCGTCCTTCCGGCGGCCGAGCAGCGACCGCTATACTGCCCAGGTCATCAGGCCCCTTTCTCAACCGACTATCGATACTATGGACGAAACGCTTCCTCCCCGCAAAAGACCGCGTGGCATCTATCTCCTGCCAAATCTCTTCACCACAGCCGCCTTGTTCGCGGGTTTTTACGCCGTCTTGTCCGCGACCCAAAATCGCTTCGAGGCCGCCGCGCTGGCGATCTTCGCCGCGATGGTTTTGGATGGCTTCGATGGGCGTATCGCTCGTATTACCCATACCCAGACCGATTTCGGCGCCGAGTACGACAGCCTGTCGGATATGGTCGCCTTCGGCGTGGCGCCGGCCCTTGTTGCCTATCATTGGGCGCTCGGCGAACTGGGTAAGATCGGCTGGTTGGCCGCCTTCGTCTATACGGCCGCCGCCGCGCTGCGTCTGGCACGCTTCAATACACAGGTCGGTATCGCCGATAAGCGCTATTTCCAAGGGCTCGCAAGTCCCTCCGCAGCGGCCATCATTGCGAGCGGAATCTGGACCGCCAGCGATCTGGGCGTCGAGGGGTCCGATGTGTCCTGGTTTGCCGCCTTCCTGACGGCGGGTGCCGGTCTGCTGATGGTCAGCAATTTCCGTTACCAGAGCTTCAAACAGCTCAACCTACAGGGACGGGTGCCCTTTCTGCTGGCGGTGGGGGTGATGCTGGGGTTTGCGGTAGTCTTCGTGTATCCGCCGCTGGTACTCTTCCTGCTCGCGCTCACCTATGCCATCTCGGGACCGGCCTGGACCCTGATGGTGATCCGACAGAATCGGGCGAAGCGCCGCCGCGAAATGCTTTGATGACCGTTCTCGCGAGTCCAGGCGCGCCTTGGGTTCGCGGGTCTGGTCGCGCGTTGGTTGTGAGTCGCTGGCTCGGGAAGCGAAGTTCCAGTAGGCTGGGCCGCGCTTCTTTATGTAGGAACGTCGAGCGGGGTGTTTTGATGCGCCGGAACGCAAAAAGGCGCTGCATATGCAGCGCCTTTAGGGCAGGAGCCCTTTGATTGGACATCCTAAGAATTTGGTGCCGAGAAGAGGACTCGAACCTCCACGAGCTTTCGCTCACATGGACCTGAACCATGCGCGTCTACCAATTCCGCCACCTCGGCAAAGGGGCCGGGAACCATCGTTTTCGGTGTGTCCCCGTGGTGAGCCGCGAATATTAGAGAGACATGTCGGTCGTGTCAAGGGTACACTAACATTTTTCTGGAGATACTGAATTCACGTGGCAAGACGTCGATCATCCACTACCGCGAGAGACGCGGACCCTCATCGCCAGCGCGAGGCGAAAAAGTACGCTAACCCTATCCCTAGCCGGGAATTTATCCTCGAAACGATCACCGGCAACGGTGCCCTTCTGTCCTTCGATGAACTGGCCACTATCCTGGAGCTGCAGGACGAGCAGGATCTAGTCGCGCTGGATCGCCGTCTCGGCGCCATGGTGCGCGACGGTCAGCTGGTTCGAAATCGCAATCAGGCCTTTTGTCCGGTCAATAAGCGCGACCTGATCGCCGGGCGCGTGATCGGGCATCCGGATGGCTTCGGGTTCGTCCGCCCGGACGAGGGCGGCGACGACCTCTATCTCTATCCCAAGGAGATGCGCGCGCTCTTTCACGGTGACCGGGTCGTGGTGCGGGTGAGTGGACGCGATCGTCGCGGTCGGCTTGAGGGCGCCGTGGTCGAGATCCTGGAGCGCAACACGCGCTCGGTCGTCGGTCGTCTCAATAAAGAGAGTGGCGTCGGCTTCGTGGTGCCGGACAACAAGCGTCTGACGCACGACATCATCATCCCAAGCGATCGCATCAATGGGGCTGAGCAGGGTCAGATCGTCGTTGCGGAGATCATCGATCAGCCGACGCGTCGGACCCAGCCGATCGGCCGCGTGGCCGAGGTCTTGGGTAACCACATGGCGCCGGGCATGGAAACGGATATCTCGATCCGCGCCCATGATCTGCCGATCGAGTGGCCCGAGACGGTCGAGGCCGAGATCGCTGCCCTGGGTTCCGAGGTTCCAGAGTCCGCGAAGGAAGGTCGCACCGATCTGCGTGCGCTCCCGCTGGTGACCATCGACGGGGCGGATGCGCGCGATTTCGACGACGCCGTCTATTGCGAGCGCAAGCCCAAGGGCTGGAAGCTCCTGGTCTGTATCGCCGATGTGTCGAGCTACGTGCGCCCCGGGACCGCCTTGGATGCCGAGGCCTATGCGCGCGGCAACTCGGTCTATTTCCCCGATCGGGTCATTCCCATGTTGCCCGAGGTCCTCTCCAACGGTCTCTGCTCGCTGAACCCCCATGTGGATCGGCTGTGCATGACGGCGGAGCTGTACGTGAACGCCGAGGGTAAGGTCACGCGCACGCGCTTCTTCGAGGCCGTGATGCGCTCCCATGCTCGACTGACCTACGATCAGGTCGCGGCCATGGTGGTCGATGGGGACGGGGAGCTTTGCAGCAAATACGCGGAGCTGCTCCCGCATTTGCATGAGCTCTATCAGCTCTATCACGTGCTGCACCAAGCGCGGGTCCAGCGCGGAGCGATCGACTTTGACACCACCGAAACCAAGTTCGCCTTCAACGACCAGGGGCGTATCGAGGCGGTCGTGCCGCAGGTGCGCAACGATGCGCACAAGCTCATCGAGGAGTGCATGCTGGCGGCCAACGTTGCCGCCGCGCGTCTGTTCCAGCGTAAGCGCATTCCGGCCATCTATCGCATCCACGATACGCCGAGCGAGGAGAAGCTCAGCGATCTGCGCGAGTTCCTGGATCGATTGGCGCTCAAGTTGCCTGGCGGACCCAAACCGACCGCGCACGACTATGCCGAGCTGCTCCAACAGGTCAAGGGTCGTCCGGACTGGCGTCTGATTCAGACGGTGCTGTTGCGCTCCATGCAGCAGGCCATGTACAGCTCCGACAATGCCGGTCATTTCGGTCTGGCTTACGATGCCTACACCCATTTCACTTCGCCGATCCGGCGTTATCCGGATTTGGTGGTGCACCGGCTCATCAAGCATCTGCTGGCGGGCGGCACGACGGCCGACATGGACTACTCGGGCACCGAGTTGCAGCAGATCGGAGAGCATAGCTCGGGCACCGAGCGTCGCGCCGACGAGGCGACCCGCGATGCCGAGGATTGGCTCAAGTGCGAGTTCATGCAGGACAAGCTGGGCGAAAAGTTCGACGGCACCATCACCAGCGTCAACTCATTCGGCATCTTCGTCGAACTCGATACCTTCTTCGTCGACGGCTTGGTGCATATCACCGCGCTGGACAACGACTTCTATCACTTCGATCCCATCGGTCACCGTCTGCACGGCGAGCGCACGGGAACCGTCTATCGGTTGGGAGACCGTCTGCGCGTTCAGGTCGCGGCGGTGAACCTGGACGATCGCAAGATCGATTTCGTGCTCGCCGAGCCGTCTGGCTCGCAGACCGATGGTTCGTCGCGGCGCAAGTCGGCCGGGCGTGCGAAGGACAAGTCCGCCGCGCCATCCGGTTCTAAGGCGCCGTCCGGTTCCGCGGCACCATCGGGTGCCAAGGCGCCAGCTGGTTCCAAAAAGCCGCGTCAACGCAATCGGCGCAAGCGCAAGCCCAGCGGCCAGGCGTCCTCCGATTGAAATGAAGGACCATTCTTCCGTTGCTGGCATTCACAGCGTTCGCAGCGCACTCAAGTTCGGATCCGAAGGTGTGGGTGAGCTCTGGTTGGAGCGTACGCGTCGCGACCGTCGCTTGGGTGAGCTGGCGGATCTGGCGCGCGAGGGCGGTGTCAGGGTTCGTCTCATGGATCGAGATGACCTGGATAAGGCCGTCTCCGGCGCCAAGCATCAGGGCGCGGTCGCCTGGGTGCGGGTGCCTGTGTCGCTCACCGAGCAGGATCTGAGCGCGCATCTGGATCGGATCGAGGGGCCGCCCTTCCTGCTGCTGCTCGACGAGGTCCAGGATCCGCACAACCTCGGTGCCTGTCTGCGTACCGCCGAGGCGGTGGGGCTCCATGCCGTCATTGCGCCCAAGGACAACGCGGTCGGTTTGACGCCTGTGGTGTGCAAGGTCGCGAGCGGTGCCGCCGAGACCATGCCCTACTATCAGGTGACCAATCTGGCGCGTACCATGGACGCGCTCAAGTCGCGTGGTATCTGGCTCACCGGCACCGCCGGCGAGGCGTCCACCGATCTCTATGCCGCCGATCTGGTCGGGCCGTTGGGGCTGGTGATGGGCAGCGAAGGGACCGGGATGCGCCGTCTGACCCGCGAGCGTTGCGACACACTGGTCCGACTCCCCATGCATGGCTGCGTCGAGAGTCTCAATGTCTCGGTCGCGACCGGCGTTTGTCTCTACGAGGCGCTGAGACAGCGCCGACACCCCTAGACGCCTTCCGAGGTGTTCGTCCCCCACGCCCCGTCGAGTGAATCCCGTTTCGTTCGGTGTTTTGGGCGTGTGGGCTGCCTTCGGGAGCTTTCCCTAAACCTCAACTCGGGGCGATTCCGGGCACCGCCGCAGGGCGGGTTCGTCACCCCCGCTGAGTCACGTTATGATGTCCGACAACTCCAAGCACTTAGAGCAATCGCCGATGCTGGTTCTCCGTGGCGCCCCAGCCATCTCCGAGTTCCGTCTGCGCAAGCTTGCCGATCGTCTCGGCGAGCAAATCGGAACGCCGATTCAACTCTATGCCGAGCTCGTGCATTTCGCCCAACTGTCGGGCGATCTGGACGCGAGCGGCCGGTCCGTCTTGGAGCGTCTTCTGCGTTATGGGCCGAGCCTTCCGGCGCATGCGCCGGAGGGTGCGCTGGTGCTGATCGTGCCCAGGCCCGGTACCATCTCGCCCTGGTCGTCCAAGGCCACGGACATCGCTCATAACTGCGGTCTGACCCAGATCCAACGTCTGGAGCGCGGAACCGCCTATTACCTCGTATCCGAGACGGGTGAGATTGCCGAGGACGTGCTGCTCCAAGCAGCGGCGATCCTCCACGACCGCATGACCCAGGTCGCCCTGTTCGATCTGGAGCAGGCTCATCGTCTGTTCGAGGGCGCCGATCCGCGCCCGGCACAGCGCGTCGAACTGCTGGAGCGCGGTCGTCCGGCCCTGGTCGCCGCCAACGCCGAGCTGGGCTTGGCGCTGTCCGACGACGAAATCGACTATCTGAGCGAGAGCTTCCAGGCGCTTGGACGCAATCCGACCGACGTCGAGCTAATGATGTTCGCTCAGGCCAACTCCGAGCATTGCCGGCACAAGATCTTCAACGCCGACTGGATCATCGACGGCGAGCCTCAGTCGCGCTCACTGTTCAAGATGATCCGTCATACAACGGATACCTCTCCCGAGGGCGTGCTCTCGGCCTACAAGGACAATGCGGCGGTGATCGAGGGCTGGGACGGTCGGCGCTTCATGCCCTGTCCTCAGACCGGCATCTACTGCGAGTCCGAGGAGGAGATCCATCTCCTCATGAAGGTCGAGACCCACAACCATCCGACCGCCATCGCCCCGGATCCGGGTGCGGCGACCGGATCGGGCGGCGAGATTCGCGACGAGGGCGCGACCGGGCGAGGCGCCAAGCCCAAGGCCGGTCTGTGCGGTTTCTCGGTCTCCAATCTGCGCATCCCCGGCTTCGAGCAGCCTTGGGAGCGTGATTTCGGCAAGCCGGGGCGCATCGTCTCGGCGCTCGACATCATGCTCGAGGGACCGATCGGCGCGGCGGCCTTCAACAACGAGTTCGGGCGTCCCAATCTGACGGGCTATTTCCGTACCTACGAGCAGGAGATCCCCGCCTCGGACGGTGCGACCGAACTGCGCGGCTATCACAAGCCGATCATGCTCGCCGGCGGCATGGGCAACATCCGCGCCGAGCACGTCGCCAAGGACACCTTCCCGCCGGGTACGCCCCTGATCGTGCTGGGTGGTCCGGCGATGCTGATCGGTCTGGGCGGCGGCGCGGCCTCCAGCATGGCCTCGGGCGCCTCGGCCGAGGATCTGGATTTCGCCTCGGTGCAGCGCGCCAATCCCGAGATGCAGCGCCGCTGTCAGGAGGTCATCGACCGTTGCTGGGCGCGCGGGGAGGAGAATCCTATCCTCTTCATCCACGATGTCGGCGCCGGCGGTCTGTCCAACGCGCTGCCCGAACTGGTCCACGACGGTGAGCGCGGCGGACGCTTCGAGCTGCGTGAGATTCCGAACGACGATCCCGGCATGTCGCCGATGGAGATCTGGTGCAACGAGTCCCAGGAGCGTTATGTCCTGGCGATTGCCGCCGAGCGTTTGGATACCTTCAAGGCGATCTGCGAACGCGAGCGCTGTCCCTATGCCGTGGTCGGCGAGGCAACCGAGGAAGAGCGTCTGACGCTCGGTGATCGGGTGCTGGAGGATCAGCCGATCGACATGCCGCTGCCGCTGCTGTTCGGCAAGCCGCCCAAGATGCAGCGCGACGTGGCGCGCGTTGCCCCTCCGGCGGCATCCTTCGCGACCAAGGACATCGATCTGGGCGAGGCCCTGTTTCGGGTGCTGCGTCTGCCGACGGTGGCGGACAAGAGCTTCCTCATCACCATCGGTGACCGCAGCATCACCGGCCAGGTTGCGCGTGACCAGATGGTCGGCCCCTGGCAGATTCCGGTGGCCGACTGCGCCGTGACCCTCAGCGACTATCGCGGCTACCGTGGCGAGGCCATGGCGATGGGCGAGCGCACCCCGCTGGCGCTGCTCGATGCCTCGGCGTCCGGGCGCATGGCGGTCGGCGAGGCGCTGACCAACATCGCTGCGGCCTCGATCGAGGCGCTGGGCGACATCAAGCTTTCGGCCAACTGGATGGCGGCCGCCGGTCACGCCGGCGAGGACGCCCGTCTTTACGACACGGTGCGCGCGGTCGGCATGGAGCTGTGTGCCGAGCTGGGAATCGCGATCCCGGTCGGCAAGGATTCCATGAGCATGAAGACGGTCTGGGAGGATGCCGAAGCTGGGCGTCGCGAGATGACCTCTCCGCTCTCGCTGATCGTCTCCGCCTTTGCGCCCGTCGATGACGTGCGTCGCACCCTGACGCCGCAGCTGCGCACCGATCAGGGCGATACCGACCTCATCCTGATCGATCTGGGTCAGGGGCGGAACCGCTTGGGAGCCTCCTGTCTCGCCCAGGTCTACGGCGCGCTGGGCGAGGAGGGGCCGAATCTCGACGATGCGGATCTGCTCAAGCGTTTCTTCGCGGCGATCCGCGAGCTGCGCAGCGAGGATTTGATCCTGGCCTATCACGACCGTTCCGACGGCGGTCTCATCGTGACTCTGTGCGAGATGGGCTTCGCCGGGCATTGCGGTATCGACGTGGACTTGGCGGCGGTCGGTTGCGACGACGTTGCGGCGCTGTTCAGCGAGGAGCTGGGCGCGGTCATCCAGGTCCGTCATACCGAGACCGACGATGTACTGCAGATTCTGGAGTATTACGGGCTCGCCGAGTTCAGTCCGGTCGTCGGCATGATCGACGACAGCGACACCATTCGCGTCTGTCGCCGCTGTAGCGTCCTCTTCGAGGCCGATCGCACCGATCTGCAGCAGGCCTGGTCCGAGACCAGCTACCGGATGCAGTCGCTGCGCGACAATCCCGAGTGCGCCGACGAGGCCTTCACCCGCATCGTTCAGCCCGATCCGGGGCTGAATGCCAGCCTCACCTTCGATTCGGATCACGACATCGCTGCGCCCTTCATCGAGCGTGGTGCGCGACCGCCGGTCGCCATCCTGCGCGAGCAAGGCGTCAACGGTCAGATCGAAATGGCCGCCGCCTTCCATGCGGCGGGCTTCGAATGCGTCGACGTCCATCTCTCGGACATCATCGCCGGTCGCATCGATCTGGAGCGCTTCCGGGGGCTCGTGGCCTGCGGCGGCTTCTCCTACGGTGACGTGCTGGGGGCCGGCGAGGGCTGGGCCAAGACCATCCTCTTCAACCCGCGTGCGCGCGATCAGTTCCAGTCTTTCTTCGAGCGTTCCGATACCTTCGGGCTCGGCATCTGCAACGGCTGTCAGATGCTCTCGAATCTGAGCGAGCTGATACCGGGCGCCGATCACTGGCCGCGTTTCGTGCGCAACCGCTCGGAACAGTTCGAGGCTCGGACCCTGATGGTGGAGGTGGCCGAGACCCCGTCGGTGCTGCTCGCCGGCATGGCCGGATCGCGCATGCCGATCGCGGTGGCGCACGGCGAGGGTCGGGCCGAGTTCCGCGATGCGACGCATCTGGCCGAGGCTCGCGCCGGTGTCGCCGTGCGCTATGTGGAAAATGCTGGGGGTATCGCCGAGCGCTATCCGGCCAATCCGAACGGCTCCCCAGAGGGAATCGCTGGATTCACGACGCTAGACGGTCGGGTCACCATCATGATGCCGCATCCGGAGCGTGTGTTCCGGGCCGTCCAGAATTCCTGGTACCCGGATGAGTGGGGCCAGGATGGTCCCTGGATGCGTCTGTTCCGCAACGCCCGAGTCTGGGTGGGCTGAGAGGGGAGGGAGGGCGTCGCCGCCCTCTGGTAACCCGAGCCTTAGAACATGTCTCCGGGCATCCAGCACCCAGCACCCAGCTGGATGCTGGTGGCTGGCCGCTGGGAGCTTCCCCTCAATAGATCCATGGAATGAACTTGCTCACGCGCTGGGCATAGTCCTGGTAGTCCGGGTGGCGCTCGGTCAGCCAGCCTTCCTCCTTGCCTGCCTTGTAGTCGAAGAAGAGGAAGCCGATCGCGAGCAGCGCCAAATGGGGAAGGCTGAGGGTGAAGAGCGTCCATCCCAGCGCGGCGAAGAGCTGACTGGCATAGAGCGGGTGCCGCACCCAGGCGTAGACGCCATGCTGTACCAGCTGATTGTGATCGACCGGGTAGGGTAGGGGCGTGAGATACTCTTTGATATGCATCGAGCCCAGCCCGCCGAGCACGAGCCCCACTGAACCGAATAGGGCGAGCGCCGTCCAACGTGCCGGCGCCAGGGTTTCGAGTAGCCCTGGAGTCGCGAGCGGATTCCAGGTCGGCGTCAGGATGAATACGAAAAAGAGAACGAACTGGAGCGCGACGAGGTACTCGCCGCGTTGACCCTTGAAAAAGGACAGAAATGACATTGATGTTTCCTTGGTGCTTGATATTTCAGGCTGCGTTCACCCGAAGTGGTGAGACGTCCCGATCTGTTGAGCGTCCAGCCGTTATGACAGGATGCCGAGGCTCTGGGTTTCCGATACACTCATCGGCTTTTTAGGCGGGGCCTCTTACCCGACGGATATCATGGCGAATGCGAGCGAACTTTCCGGCGTGACCTTCGACTGGCCGGTGCGTGTCTATTACGAGGATACGGATGCGGCTGGGGTGGTCTTCTATGCGAATTATCTGCGATTCATGGAGCGAGGGCGAACCGAGTGGTTGCGCTCGATCGGTTATGAGCAGGACGTCTTGCGTGATGCCAAGGGTATCCTCTTCGCCGTGCGGCGAGTCAATTTGGAGTATCAGAACTCGGCGCTCTTCAACGAGCTTCTGCTGGTTCGATCCGCAGTCACGCACCTCGGTGGGGCCAGTATGGAGTTCGAGCAGAGCGTCCTGCGACCCGCTGACGGCAAGATCTGCTGCCGTGGCGAGGTGAACGTGGTCTGTTTGGATGCAACGACCAAGCGGCCACGTCGTCTGCCGTCTGAACTGGCGGCGGCGATTCAGTCGAGCATCGGCTGTGCCGTGCCCGCCTCCTCGGAGTAATTGCGATGGCTTCCGATCTGTCCTTGCTGGATCTGGTGCTTCATGCCAGCTTCGTCGTCCAGGTGGTGCTGCTGGTGCTCTTGGTCGCGTCCGTGATGTCCTGGACCATGATCCTCGATCGCGCTCGGGTGCTCGCCAAGGCGCGCAAGACGGCCAACGCCTTCGAGGACCGCTTCTGGTCCGGCGGCGATCTGACCGCGCTCTACAAGGAGTTGAGCCAAGACGAGAAGGGCAATCAGGGTCTGGCCGCCATCTTCAGGGCCGGATTCAAGGAATACGTGCGTCTGCGCAAGATCGAGGGCAACGACATGATGGCGGTGCTCCAGGGCGCCGATCGCTCCATGCGTGTCGTGTTGAGCCGCGACATGGACCGCCTGGAGACCAATCTCGCCTTCCTCGCCACCGTGGGATCCACCAGCCCTTATGTGGGGCTCTTTGGGACCGTCTGGGGGATCATGCAGTCGTTCCATGCGCTGGGTAACGTCGAGCAGGCGACTCTGGCCCTGGTCGCGCCCGGAATCTCCGAGGCGCTGATCGCGACCGCGATCGGTCTCTTCGCCGCCATTCCCGCCGTCATCGCCTACAACCGCTTCGCCAACCAAGTCGAGCGGCTCAACAACCGCTACGAGGAGTTCATGGAGGAATTCTCGACCCTGCTCCAACGCCAGGGCCGCGACTGAACGCCGGGGACGCGACGCCATGATCAAGCACACGCGCAGCCGCAACCGCCGTCGGCTCATGGCCGAGATCAACGTGGTGCCCTACATCGACGTGATGCTGGTGCTGTTGATCATCTTCATGGTGACGGCGCCGCTCATCACCACCGGGGTCAAGGTCAGCCTGCCGCAAGAGAAGGCGGGCGGCATCGAAAGTCCGACGCTTGATTCGGTGGTCATCACCGTGGACGAGTTCGGGGACTATTACATCGACGTCGGCAAGGACAAGCACCAGCCGGCGAGCGAGCAGATTCTCTACGACCGTATTCGCGTCGTCCTCGGCTACAAGCCCGAGACGCCCATCCTGGTGCGTGCCGACAATCGCGTCGATTACGGCAAGGTGGTGCGCGCCATGGTCATCGCACAGTCTGCCGGCGCGGCCGAGGTCGGTCTGATCACGGCCCCGCCGGAGCGTCGCGAGCCCTAACATGTGGCAGATCCTGCGGCGCAACCCCCAGGCCCTCTATTGGTCGTTGGGGCTGCATCTCTTCTTCGCGCTCCTGATGCTGTTGGGGGCGCATTTGGATCGCCCGACATTGGATGCCGCCAGCAAGGCCCGAGTCGTGAAGGCGACGATCGTCTCCGAGCGTGCGATCGAGTCCATGGCCGATGCGCTCGATGCCGGTCAGGCTGCGTCCGGAAAGGATGCGGCGGCAGTCGATTCGGGTGCGGCAGAACAGGAACGCCAGGCGGCGGAAGCCGAGCAACAGCGGCGTGCCGATGAGGCTCAAGCCAAGGCCAAGGCCAAGGCCGAGGCCGAGCGTTTGGCCGCAGAAGAGTCACGCCGTCAGGCCGAATTGGAGGCGCAACGTCAGGCCGAGCAGCAGCGTCTCGCCGAGGAGGCCAAAGCCAAGGCGGACGCGGAACGCCGTCGCGCCGAGCAAGAGGCTCGACGTCAAGCCGAGCTGGAGGCGCAACGTCAGGCGGAAGCCGAGCGTTTGGCTGCAGAGTCACGCCGCCAGGCCGAATTGGAAGCGCAACGCAAGGCCGAGCAGCAACGTCTCGCCGAAGAGGCCAAAGCCAAGGCGGACGCGGAACGCCGTCGCGCCGAGCAAGAGGCTCGACGTCAGGCCGAGCTGGAGGCCCAGCGCCAAGCCGAGGCCGCGCGATTGGCGAGGGAGGCCGAGGCGCGTCGACAGGCCCAGGAGGCCGCTCGGCGACAGGAGGAGCAGCGTCTTGCCGAAGAGGCGC
>NZ_AFWT01000042.1 GCF_000224065.1 Thiorhodococcus drewsii AZ1 | reverse complement strand
GACGGCCTGCCATTCGGCCGCGTCGAAGACGACATCGCAGGGCAACTCGGGGCAGGCGCGCCCGAGGTGGGTGAGCAACAGAACGCGCCAGGCGATGATCATGTAGAAGGTGATGGCGGGCTCCAGGTGCTTGCGTTCCTCCAACTGCAAGCGCTCGATCTTGCAGCCACTTTTGAGAATCTTGAAGAAGACCTCCACTTGCCAGCGACACAGATACCAGGCGATCTTCTCGAGCGCTTGTTCGGGCCTCTCGACGGGGAGATTGGTCAGCAGCAGCCACTCGAGCGGGTCATCGTTGCTGGGAGGGTCGATCTCCGTGGCCAAGAGCGCGGTGACAGTGACCTTGCTGAGCCGACGGTCGCGACGGTACGGGGCCTTCAAGGTCACACGCACCGCCTTGAGGTGTCAAGTCCCCGAAGATTGTATATACGCTTTTTGAATAGTTCGGGGCGCTTTTCGGCCCAATCCTTGAGGGCTTGAATCGGGGCGATGTGCCCGAGTGCTTTTTGCGGAATGTGTTGGTTGTAGACCTGGACGTAGCGGGTGATGGTTTGCTCCAGACTTTGCGACGAGTCGAAGCGTGTGGTGGCCAGCACCTCGGCGATGCGCCCATTGAAACGCTCGACCATGCCATTGGTCTGTGGAGTTCTGGGTTTGGTCAGGCGATGCTCGATGGTGTGCTGGGCGCAGACCTGATCGAAGCGATGCTGCCCCGTCGGCGAGCGCTCGCCCGTGGCGCAGAAACGGTCGGTGAACTCTTTGCCGTTATCGGTGAGGATCTTGGTGAGGGTGAATGGCGCCTTGGCGATCAGGCGCTCGAGAAAACCACTGGCCGAGGCCGCCGACTTGTCGTCGAGGATCTCGACATAGACCCAGCGGGTGGCACGGTCGATCGCCGCGAAGAGGTATTTTCGGCGGTCTTCATCGGGCATCTGGGGCAGGTACTTGACGTCGACGTGGACGAACCCAGGCGCATAGTCCTTGAAGGTCTTCACCGGACGCTTCGCGGTGTCCGCCTCCTGCGGGATCAGGGACTTGAGGTTGGAGATCCCGTGGCGCCGCAAGCACCGATCGAGTGCCGAACGCGAGGCCTCGGGGTGGATGAATTCGCGGGTAACCGCCAACAGATCGTCGAACGGCAGCAACAGCGTTTCACGCAGGGCCACCACGAGGACTTCCTGCTCGGGCGAGAGCGTCGTTGAGAGCCGGTGTGGGCGGTGCGAAGCATCTTCGACCACCGTGCGTCGCCGCCACTTTCTCACCGTCTGCACCGAGAGGTTGTACTGGGCGGCGAGGACCTTGTTCGGCAACGTGGATGCTTGCAAATCGCGACGAATCGCTGGGGTGGTGCGGGCATTCTTGTGCAGGCGGATTTCCATCGGTAATCAGGCTCCCGGGCTGTGGGCTGTTCCGCGAGCGCTGGCTTTGTGGACCACGTGCTCTAGCACCTCGCGGGCTCGGAACAAAGGATAGCTCCGTCGAGGCAGATAATCACACGGGACGTAACACCGGCTTTTAGCCGGTGGTTGTTTAGTCTTTCAGCGTTTGGTTGTCGTTATTTCTTCCCTTTTTCTTTTCTTTGCAAGCGCTGGTATGGAGTGGTGCGAACTAGGGTGAGGCGTATGTTCTGCAACATCGGTCGCGTTATCGCTCAGTTTTCGAGTGATTACGGCGAGAGCAATGAGATAATAGGGGAAATCCCAGTAAGAGAGCCCTAGAAAGGCTCCACTTGTTCCGTAACCAATCAACGAAACCTGAACCATCTGCGCGAGATTTGCAGCCCATTGTCGTTCGGGATCATCACGGTACTGATTGACGATGGTTGCGCAGCGAAACCATGTGAGTAGTCCGAGCGTCACGAATAGGCCAAAGCCAATCCAACCTTGCTCGCCGAGCATCTCAAAGTAGATGCTGTGGAAGTCGACGCAGACGTTCGGATTATCGGCATACTGAGCACAGGTCAATCCAGTGGCGGCTCGCGCGCCTCCCCCAACAAGGCGATCGTTAGCGATTTTGATTGCCATTCCCCAGGCATTCAATCGGCCTTGCGCCGAGCCATCTTCCTCGTAATTGCCGATCGTATCCATTTTATCCCACCAGGTTTGGGGCATGAAGGTTAGGATCAGCGTGGCGACGACTGCGACAATGAGACTGCTTCCGAGTTTTCCAGGCGACTTCCACCAAGAAAAGAGCCCTATGGCGAGGATGCCGAGGAAGGCGCCGCGTGACTGGCTCCCAAGGACAGCCGCCGCTGTGAGCAGCATTGCCGCGAGCAATCCAAGACGAATCCAGCGGTTGCTTTCCTGGAGGTGAAGGTAACGCATCAAAGGGATAACCATCAGGTTGGCGAGGGCCATGGTGTTGTTGTCGCCGATAAAGGTTCCTGCCGGGCCGAGGACTTGGTGATGGCCGCCTGTCAGGATTGTGAAGAGGCCGCCCTTGGCGCCGTAGAAGCCGATTGAGAGCACGATGACCCACACGAGCCCGTACAGCTTTTGGCGGTCTGACATCGCGGCGATGGTGATGAAGATGAAGAGCTGTATCTTGATGAATCGCTCGAGTTCCTCCTGAGCGCCAAGGGGATTCAACGCAAAGATGGTGGTGATGCAGGTCCAGATGACGAGCAGCAAGAGAAGGGTCGTCTCGGGCGACATCACATTCAGTTTGCGCTGCTTCCCCAGGAGCAGGGAGACCAGTCCCACCACGGCGGTGAGTTGAGAGAAAGGAATGGAGGTGGCAAATGACCAGACTTGGCGCTGAGGGCTCATGAGACCGAGCCACGCCCAGATGTAGGCGGCGAGATAGGGGCGCGTCAAGGCGGGGATGATGGCTGCGCCGAAGATGGCGACAAGGAGCAGATCACGCATTGTCGGCCTTGCTGTAGTTGCTGACAGGACTACAAATACGGCGGTCCGTGCGCGGGACGGTGCGTGAATTCATCCTGAGATTATCGGGCGGATTTAGGTATCGACGAAAAAGGGATCTACAACTGCACACTGGGGCGGTTGTCTCGCTGCTTGGATGGGGTTTAACCCGGTGCGTGCGATCACGTCAAGCGCGGCTGCGATCCGCAGGCCGGCCTTCCCGTCCCATTTCTCCGGGATCTGGCCGGGTGGCCAGTCGCTGGAGAAGACGTTTGTCAGCGCTTGAGCAAGCCTGGCGGGGTCTCTTCCGATGAGGCGAGTGGTGCCTAGGCTGACCGTTTCTGGGCGCTCGGTGGTTTCACGCAGATTGAGGCAAGGGATGCCAAGCACTGTGGCTTCTTCGGTGATGCCGCCGGAGTCGGTGATGATGGCCTTTGCATGCTTGACGAGGTAGTTGAATTCTAGGTACGGCTGTGGGGGGATGGGATGCAGACCCTCGGGGAGGGCGCCTGCATGTGCAAGCCGACGTGCGGTGCGAGGGTGTACGGGAAAGACAAGGGGTAGGCCGCGGGTGCCTTCGAGAATCGCGTGGAGGGTGCCCGCCAGCACACCGGTGTCATCGACGCTCGCGGGGCGGTGCATTGTGAGAATGAAGTAGTGTCCAGGCTGCAGTCCAAGCTCACGCCAACAGTTCGGTGGGCGGAGGCGCGCTTGGTTGGCGAGCAGGGTGTCGATCATGGTATTGCCGACGAAGAAGATGCGCTCCTCTGGCACACCGGAGCGGCGGAGGTTGGCATTGGCAAACGCGCTGGTCGTGAAATGCCAGTTGGTGATGGCATCGGTTGCCAGGCGGTTGATCTCCTCGGGCATCCGCCAGTCTGCGGAGCGGAGTCCGGATTCGACGTGGCCGACAGGGATGCCGCATTTTTGGGCCGTGATGGCGCAGGCGAGCGTGGAGTTGACATCGCCCACGACCAGGCAGAGGTCGGTTGGCGCCTGTTGCAGGAGTTGCTCGTAGCGGATCATGATGGCGCCGGTCTGCTCGGCGTGGGTGCCGGAGCCGACGGCAAGATTCACATGGGGCGCGGGGATATCCAGCTGCTCGAAGAAGGTGCTGGAGAGGCTGTCGGAGTAATGCTGGCCGGTGTGTACCAGACGATAGCTAAGGTCGGAGCCAGCGGATTGTCGAGCCTCTATGGCGTGAATAATGGGGGCGATCTTCACGAAATTGGGCCGAGCCCCGGCGATGATGTCGATGCGCATGGTTGTGATCGTTCGTTTGGGATATCCAGGGCTGGAGGAATTCGGTGGACTTCGCGCTCGCTCGTCCACCTTCAGGCAAAGCGACGTGGGAGCGGCGCCCCGCCGCGATCGCGCGACCGTTGCGGCGGGGCGCCGCTCCCACCGGTCGTGCGCTTGGACCAGAGGATGATCGAGGCAGGGTTATTGCCTTGAGTCGGTACAGCGTCGCGTTATGTTAGCCTATGGAAAATGTCGATTCGAGGAGTCGGAACTCATGATGAACGACAGGTGGCTTTCGGCCAAAATCTTGACCCTCATGGTTGCTCTCCCGCTGGTGGCCGCGCCTGCTTGGGCGGTGGACGCGGCGTCGATCATCCCCGCATACGATGCGCACTTGGATGCGGTGCAGGCACCTGAGGGCTTCGGCACCGGGCAGGTCTGGAGGGTGGGGCCGAGCCAGCGCTATAAGAAACCGAGCGAGGTGGCGAGTCTCGTTCAGGACGGCGACGTCGTCGAGATCGAGGCCGCCACCTATGCCTGCGATACGGGCGTGAAATGGAGCGCGAATTTCCTGACGCTCGTTGGGGTCGGCGGCCGTCCGGTCTTGGACGCGACCGATTGCAGTATTCCCGGTGGCAAGGGCATTTGGAATCCGACTAAGGCCGCGCAGAACCTGATCGTGGATAACATCGCCTTTGTCGGCGCTTCAGTCTCGGATCGGAATGGCGCCGGTATCCGGTTCGACGGCGGCGGATACCTCTATATCACCAATTCGTATTTTTCAGACAACGAGAACGGCGTTCTCATCACCCCTGCGTCGCCGAACATGGCCGACGTTGTTATCGACCGCAGTGAGTTCTCGCATAACGGTGTGTCAGGTGGTCGCACCCATAATATGTACATCTCCGGGAATGTGAGTAGTTTTGTACTGCGCTTTAGCTACTCTCATGACAGTCACATCGGGCACCTGGTGAAGACTCGCGCGCTTAAGAGCTACATCCTCTATAACCGCCTTGCCGACGAGGTGGACGGAGACTCTAGCTACAATATCGACGTTCCACAGGGTGGCCTGACCTACATCATCGGAAACATCATTCAGCAGGGACCGAATTCCCCGAACTACGGGATGGTCTCGTATTCCGCTGAATCGAATCCGCATCCCGAGCAGCGCCTTTTCGTCTCTGGCAACACCTTCGTCAACGACGGCAAGGCGACAGCCACGGCGCTAAAACTTTACGACAAGGGTCTGTCCGACGCCTTGCTGGTGAATAATCTTTTTGTCGATATTGCAGCGGATCGTGTTGTTTCTGGAGCCTTTTCTCTCGCGACGCTCGATAACAACCTAGTGACGGATGCGCCGGGATTCTTCGATCGGAGCAACCGGGTTTACGTGCTGACGGCGTCTTCCGGCGCTATGGATGCCGGCGTTGACGCCGGCGATTATGGTGGATTCTCCTTGAGTCCGGTCTACCAGTACCAGTTCCCCCGGTCGGGGCGAGCGCGCCCAGTCTTGGGTGCGCTGGACATCGGGGCAAAGGAATATGATCCCTCAGAAATCCCTCCGCTTGTGCCGACGCTCTCCTTTTACGCAGACTCGGAGCTGATCGACTACGAGACTTCGGCCGTGCTGAATTGGTCGGCGGCCTATGTCGACGAATGCCAGGCGTCCGCAGGCTGGTCAGGGGCGCTTGAGGCGTCCGGGACCTTTACCTCGGAGCCATTGACCTCTAATGACCGCTTTGAGATCACCTGCATCGGCCCGGGGGGCAGTGTCAGCCAATCCATCTCCATCACCGTGAACGACTCGGACGCTGCCGAGGCGCTCGGCCTTTACATCTGGGAGGCCGTTCCGGATTCGCGAATCAATGATGTGTGCGCTGCAAGGCTCAAAGGGGCGGATGGCTCCTACGTCTATAAAGACAATTTCGGCACGGGACCCTATTGTGAATCCAAAGGAGGGTATGCGTCGGGCGTTTACGTGCCGGAACTTGGGAAGTGGTATCTGATGGGCGGCGGCGGTGGGCGCAACTATTATGGAAACGAAGTCTATGCATTCGACTTCGAAACGCAACAGGCCGAGCGTATCACGGATCCCACGCATATCAGCGAGACGAAGGAGTATACCCCGGACGACATCTACGGCAGTAAGATCCATACCGACGGATGTCATGGCATTCTCCACTTGAAGCGTGGCGGGATCGCGCCTGCTCCGCGCGGCATATCCGGTACGGCGAGCTACAATCCTGTGACTAAGACCATTATCGTCGGTCCGTCGGGTATTGTCCGGGGGCATGGGGATTGCTCGTCGAAGCCCGCGCACTCGCAGTACGGTCAGAACGTAACCGATATCTGGAGCTTCGATCCCTTTACAAAGCGCTGGACGCTGTTGGCAGGTGAAAACGACCAGTACGGCAGTGTGACGATTGCCACCTGGCTCTTGGACCCTGCGACCGGCATTGGATACACCGCGAGCAATCGAAACGGTTCGAGCCGCGGCGGCTATCTGATCGATTTCAGCCATTCGAGCCCGCGAAATGCGCTCGTCGACAATGTCTGGCCCTTTCAGGTTTCAAGAGGGCCGGTGTCGATCGACACTGTGAACGGCTTCGCGCTTCAACTCGGCGTGTCTGGCGCTCGTACGGCTGTTTTTGACTTGAACGGGCTTTCGCTGGAGGCGTATGGAACCTCTGGAGCAAAGGGGTCGACGGGTGTCGTTGGCGGAGCGGGTCCCCTGTTCGAGCCCGATACGTCCTGGACGTTCACCGGGAACACATCGCTTCTTTCGGTTAGCGATCTAGCCTTGACCTACAACCCGAATCTCAACAAATTCGTCGCCTGGACCGGCGATGACGCGCTCTATTTCATTACGCCGGATTATTCGAGCAAAGTGCTGGAGATTGTGTCGAAGCACGTTTCGGGCAATCCGCCAAAGCCTGGAAACCTGAGGGGTAAGTTCACCTATATCCCAGACCGCGATCTCTACATCGCCTTCAGCGGTACCGACAAGGATTTCTATTATCTCAGGCCCACTTCGAAGATACCTGTACCAGAGTCTGGCTCATCGGTTGTTCCAAGAGCGAGATCGCTGAACAGATAGGGCGATTTTTGTTTCTCGAAGTCAGCGCTTTGCTTGGTCGGCCGAAGTTGCATCGCGGCAGGTGGACCGAACGATGATCAATGCCCCTGTTGGCCTCGATCATCGTGTGTTCCGGCCTAAGCCATCTCATTACACACATCTTCATAAGTCATGAGATTCTTTGGCGTATTTGATCCCGGCTGCCACGTCTCTGATGCGCTGCAGTCCGAGCCAAATGGTCTTCACACCAGGCTCGCCATCGCCCTTGCGTCCGAGAAATCCGCCCTGGCGGGCGATCAAGCGCAACACCTCGTTGAGTCGCGGAGACTGCTTGGGCACGGGCTTCTTGGCCAGAATGTAGGCCGCTTGCCACTCCTCAGGTTCGAGCAGCAGCGAGGCATCCAGGTCTGGCACGGTGCGTCCCAGTCGCATCAGTCGGGCGATGCGCCATCCCACCACCAGAAACAGCGCGAAGGCGCGCTGCAGGCGCTCGACAGTGCCCAGTTGCAGGGCCTCGACACGACAGGCTTCCTTGAGGACCAAGAACAGCAGCTCGATTTCCCAGCGCGCCCGATACCATTCGATCAGTTCGACAGCGGCCTCGAGCGTCTCGGCGCTGCGGTTGGTCAACAGACGCCATTCAATCGGTTTGACGCACTTGGGCGCGTCCACTTCACGGGCGATCACGCAGGTGACCTCAAGGAAACCTTGGCGCCGATCCGAAAGGCTCACCCGCTGGGCATAGAGTTCCTGACGCACCGTTCGGGCGGTGCGCCCGCGTCCTGGCGGCAGGTTGAAGCGCACCTCCCCGAGTGGTTCGCTCTCCAGCACACTCCCCCACAGCTTCTTGCCCTCGCCACCGGGCAACGCACGGTTATGCTTAGCGCGCAACAGCCAATCGGCCGGGGTGCCCAAATCACGGGCGCGCACCATCAGCTCCAGCATGTCGGCCTCACGATCCGCCACATAGACCAGGCGGGTGTCGGGCAACTCTCCGGCCAGGTCCGCGACCCGTTCATAGCCCTCTTTCCAGCGCAGACTCTCGGGGGCACCTGGGCGGTGCCCGTCGGCGTCTTTTGGCTCGCGCGCCCACATCCAGGCATCCAGCACACCCAGCGGTTCGCGCTCGGGCGTCACCGCGTAGGTTGGGTGCAGATACATCCCGCGCTGGGCCTCATAGCTCAAGGGACCAAGTCCTTTGATCGTCTGGCCGTTGAAGTCCAGCTCCGTGGTGTCCTGCAGACACAGCACCACCGGATGGGCCGCCATGCGCGTCTGCGTGCACTGACGATGCGGCTCAAGGATGTCGAGCCAGTCGTAGGTTTCACTGCCGAGAAACCGATAGCCCGCCTGCGTCTCCGACCAGCCGTTGCAGGCCCCCGGAATACTCGCCGTCGGATGCTCAGCCAAGCGCTCGATCAACTGAATCGCGCGCCGGTTGCGGCGCGTGTCGCCCAGATCAATCGAGGCCAATTCTTCCGACGCCCAGCCCATCGTGTGCTCCAACATGTCTCAGAAAAAATAGTTCGCTATCGTACACTCAGAGTTCTGTGTAATGGGATGGGGTCAAGGCACATTGGCGGATCACCGCCACCTCACCCGCACGCTCGATCCATCCGCGACGGGTGCTCACAGGCTCAACCCGGACTTTTTTTCAACCAGTCCAGTTCCATCTTCAGGCGCCCGATCTCGCTGTAGAGGCGCTCCGGCGCACTCTGATCATCCGCAGGTTTGCGCCCCCGTTTGGTCTCGAACAGCGTGCCGGCGTGCTCCAAGATCTCCTTCTTCCATTGCCCAACTTGAACCGGGTGCACACCGTGCTCCTGGCCAATCTCGTTGACGGTTTTCACCCCACGGATGGCCTCCAAGGCCACTTTGGCTTTGAACGCGGCGGCGTAGGTTTTGCGCTTTGCTTCACCCATTGTGATCAACCCTTTCGTGCCGGCCTGACAACTTAAATGACTGTCCGATTTTTAGGGTCCACTTTACCCACCGGGCAGCATCGCTTCGATCAGGTCTGCTCCAAACATGCCATCGAGCATCGCCTGACCAAACCCCGAACCCCACAGACCAATGGCATGGTCGAGCGTTTCAATGGGCGCATCGCCGAGGTGCTGGCCACCACACGCTTCGACTCTTCTCAGAGTCTGGAGCAGACCATCACCCGCTACGTCCAGGTCTACAACCAACACATTCCGCAAAAAGCACTCGGGCACATCGCTCCGATTCAAGCCCTCAAGGATTGGGCTGAGAAGCGCCCCGAACTATTCAAAAAGCGCGTATATAATCTTAGGGGACTTGACACCCCGGCAAAGCCGGGGGATTACTCATTTTATTTAAAAGACTGTTCTTATTATATTTTAGTGGGGGATACATCAGGCACTGACCCCATTTTCCCTCATAACAGGGAATGCTTGGCAATGAACCAGACGCGCGACGGGGATGCCGCCGCGCGTGTGCTCAAACCATTAGTGCAGTTGCTCCGGCGCGACGAACACTGGATTCAGGTGCCTGTAGAGTACCTCAGGCTGTCCGGGGGTCCATTCGGTGGGCATCCACCAGAGTTCGCGTCCACCCTCGCGGAATTCGAGTCGAACCGCTTCAAGGTTGGAGCTGACACTAGCCGGCCAGTCCATGAGTGCGTCACGCCAACTAGCCTGATCTAGCAGGCGTAGCCTCATGACACCTAGCGCATCAGTCTCATGCCAAGCGAGATAACGGCCGTCCGTGCTAATGCGTGCGCAGCAGGCTGTTACAGTCGCGTCATTGAGCGGAGTTTCTTGACGTTCAATGCCGGTGGCGAGATCCAGGGTATGAATCTGGCGCTGGCCCTCGGTGTCCAGACGATCGTAGACGAGTAGATTGGCCCCGGCATCGACCGCTGGACGCTCGGCAACCCTGGCGATGTGGTCAATCTCCTCCGCTTTGACAAGAAGCTCGCGTACCCCTGTATCGAGCGACTGGCTGTAAAGTCCCGGTCCGGACTCGAAATTGGTCGCCTCGGAACGAAACACGACCTGGCCAGCCTCGGACGCTAGTTCAAGCTGGCTGATGTCGCCGTTAGCGGGTTGACCATCCAGGGTCTCGGATAGGCGGCGGATCAAGCCGGTGTCGAGATCAACCTGATAGAGCTGCTGTGCAGCGTTTTGCTCGCCGAGCACTAGATTGGTGGCGCGGGAGAGGAAGAGTACGCGGTTGTTGGTTACGTCAAAGCGCGGGCTGTGGCTGTCGGCATTGCTGGCGACGTAGTCAGGTGAGCAGGTTAGGAGTGTGGGGCGAGTGGTGAAGACATTGTAATAGTAGAGATCGCGGTGCGCATTGGTGTCTTCAAAGACTAAGGCATTATCGGTGGCAACAACATATTGCCGAGCTACAGACGTCGAATCGTAGATATTATTAAATTCAACGCCCATATTTTCTCTTATTCCAATTTGATTCGCATTAGCAACTACCATTTCTTCCTTAGAGCTGCTTTCCGCAGCTACGCCACCACGTACAAATAGTAAAAGATTTTCAGTTTCTGTTACTGAGTCGAATGTAGTGGGCTGCTGAACGTCACACCCAAACGAGCTAAACAAGCAATTCCAAAAACTAGCGTAAACCGCAGTCTCTATATCGAACACATCCACACCAAGATAGTCTGCTGTCCATATATAATATGGATATTGGAAAGATGGAAAAACAATAGGGTCAATCGCTGGTTCATATCTGATATCAAATAGGCCAATAACTTCGCTTGAAGTGGGAAGTCTCCAGTCTGAATAGCCAGCGTAATTTATTCTCATTGCATTAGCTGCGTGCCATGAATATAGATTCACGAACATCCCATCAGAATTAATCTGAGCGTCTTCGCAGGTATTTCCAGTCCAAGTACTTCCGTATACGCATCTCATCCACGTCAGCCCAGTGCGCGTATCTGTCACTGTCCCATTACCGTTATCCATAAAATGACCAAGATCAGTCGGATCAGTCGGATCAGTCGGCAACGTCCCGGCGGTTATCGTCGCATTTTCAGTGACGCAATAACTGCTGCCATTGCATACCCTCACCGCAATGACATAAGTGCCAGCGGCTGGCAAACTCAAGCGAACCGTCTTCGTGGTATTGCCGCTAACGGAGGTGGGAGCGGCTGGACCCTGGATCTTATTCCAGGTGATTGAGGTGTAGTCGCCGCTGATGGTCGCTGTCAGGGAAATGGGGGTACTGAGTTCAGTCTGCAAACTTGCCGGCGAGACCGCTACATCGATCCGGGTCATCCCCGCTGGAACAACCTGGACTTCAGGCGCGCTGGCAGTACTTTCAACGCCATTGATACTGACCTTGAGCGCGGGCTTAAAGACGCCACCAACAGGATAGTTAACCGAATATGTATAAATGCCCGCTTGGGTGCTTGAGGCGGAAACGGTCGCCTCGGGTTTGCTGCCAAAAGCACCATCACCATTGAGATCATAGGCAAGAATGGTGCTGCCCGGCGGCAGGTAAAAAACATAACTAATCGTGTCGCCGGTACTGGCCTCCTGCTCCTGGCGCAACTTGGCTACCTTGACGCCACCGACCTTATAGATCCCCATAACGGCACGATCAGTCGGCACCTCAGTGGCATTGGCGATTTGGAGTGCTGCTTTGAGATCCAACTTAAAAGTCGACTCCAGTATTTCATCTTCATCGCTGTCCGTGCCAACGCCAACGACTTTGACCGTGCAATTAGACAATGCGGATTGTCCGGCTTCGCTGGCGGGGACGACTAAAGCGCTATTCGAGCCGACCTGATAGTGGTAGCTGCCACAGGTCAGGTAGAGACTGTAGTCGGCTTTCGGCCAGACGACTGTGCTCAAAGATGCAGCCACAAATTGATTTTCGGTGACCGCGCGGACAGCGTTTATCTGCGCAGTATCTTTCACGGTGAAACTTGGAACGATACAGCTTTTTATCTGTTTGCCGCTTGCGTCAAGAGTTGGCGTACAAGTGCCGCCACCATTGGCACTGAATTGCTTTTTCGTGGAAGCGGATTTTCTATAAATTTTAAATTTTCTTTCTGATTTTTTTGTTATAACCTGCGCCTCTCCTTGATTATCATATTCTTTATATTGAACATTGGCCCTGATGCGAAAATAATTATAACCTGGCTTCAAATATTTGGTTCCGCTCTCGAAATCAGAGAACGCACCTAAAACAGCAACTCCATCAGCATCTAATATTTCATACCCAATCGATTCTAGGTAAATATTTGATCCAGAACCTGATGTTAAAAGCTCAGCTTTAATATCAATCTTGTCAACTTCGCTATTTACGGCAAAAAAGAAATCGCTTAAAGGATCAAGATCAACGCTTAATTTGTCAGCATATGGCGACGGCAAAACAAACCTGTAATTAGCCGTTACGATCACATCTTGAGATGCAGACAAAATAACTTTTTTTAATGCTTTTTCAGCATTATAACCATCTTCCCCAACAGCCTTTGATGCTTCATAATTTGCTATAAGCTGCCAAAAGTTGTAGAGAGGCTCCCAGTAAGAATTCAGCATGGTTTCCCGAGTTATACTTGTAGGATCCTGTGTTAGACTGCACTCTTGTACTCCTGAGGCACCCGGGCGATAAAATTCGTCAAAAATACCTGCGTCTTCAAGAGTTTTTTCTAGCGCCTTATTATCAAGAGCGCCATTTTTTACTTTAAGCATACTGTTGCCAACGCATGTATCCTCAAATCCTTGCATCGTTCTTGCCAATAGATCCGTATTTGCGGATAAAAATTTAATCATGCTACCAACATAGCTTTTATTAATCGCTCCCTGAAAAACTTTTTTTGCCAAGAAGGCTATTGCAAAATTTTCGGCAAATGCACTTCCACCGACAAAATGCCTGAGTGATTCATAAATATTAAGCGTTGCACTATAAGCGTTGAATCCGGGGTAATGCTGACGAAATAATCTGCCTAAACCCCTGGGGTTGTAAGACATCGCTTTGTCATAAACACCATCAAAACGTTCTTTGTTGTTTTTGAAATCATTGTATAGAGTATAAGGAGTAAGCGTCGAATCGAGCCAGCGATAGCTATCGAAAGATAAATCGCGATTGAGAATTTGAGCAATTTCATCTGTTGTCAACTGATCATTCCAGGTAACTGGTTTAATAACTGGTTTGTTGGATTCCCATAATATTAAATTATCGGTATAACCACGCATAAATAACTGAATTTCCTGAATAAAATCTTCGCTTTCTGTCTCTTGAAAATAAGGAAGTCCTTTATGCAAGCGAAAACGCGAAAAATGATCAGTTTCAAAAATAACCTCCTTGTTTTCATAATCAATACGGGTTGGCGTCAGATAGTCGAGTTCACCGTCCGAAAGCCGCGCAATCCGCAACTCATCGCCTATCGACAACTGCGCGGGATCGAATGGAATCCGGATCTGCACCGGTTGCTCGAAGGTCAATCCTGTCGGCTGCATTTCAAGCACCGGCGAGAGCGCCACCGCCCCCGTCACGGGCAATACATCCAAGGTCGAGCGGGCCAGCGTGATTTGAGTATTCGTCGAGACCGCTCCCGCCGGAACCACGATCCGCGCACCATCGAGTCCGCTGTCGCTGTCAAGCACGATCACACTAGCGCCGTCAGGACCAGCTTGTAGGGTGGTGAGTTCGGTGGAGCTATCGACGATTAGCAGCCGGCTGCTGCGGGCAATGACGGCCCCTGTCGCGTCATGGACGTCAGCGGCCAGTTGGTACTGACCCACCTGATCAGGTACCCAACTTTCACCCTCGAACGCTTTCCCGTCAATCGACCACGTCACGGGATAGGCATCGCTGGCAACAGCCAGGCGCCAATTGAGTGTATCCCCAAGCGTGAAATAATCGGCGTCCTCTGCAAGCAAGATATGCGGTGGAATTAATGTAAAAAGCGCCGTATCCAGGTCGGGTCTGAGGGCTGCATCCTGGATGAAGAAAGCACTCAAGTAACCGTGGTGCGCTTGCGTAAAGTCGAAGGTCAACTGGAAGCGATGGTCGGCTAACATCTCATCAAAATGAGCGACGTCGCCGAGGTCGACGATTTCATCGCCATTGAGATCGCGCAAAATGTTTGGCAGCAATTCAGCAATGGATGTGCTAAGTATCTCTGGTGTTTTAGTGGCCCATTGCGGACCCAGCAAGCGAACGAGCATGTCGCTGACCAGATTGATCGTGACATCCTCAGTATCCAGGAGCTGCCTCCCCGTGTAAATAGCGCGAACCGTCCCTATGAGCGCCGTAGGTGTCTCATCCAGTTCATCATTGAAATCAGCGTCGAACAACGCACCGCCGCTGACAGTAAGCTGATAATAGTCGTTTGGATCCAGAGAAGAGCTGTCAATGGTAAAGTGGCCCACACTCTCCAGCGAATCACCGCGAGTGGTCTTGCCAGAGCCGAGCAGGCGACCCGCACGGTCGTAGAGTTTGACCGTGCCGTCACCGATACGGCCAACTTGTACCAATCCATTGATTTTAATCGCTTGGCCCGCCAGCCGATCCAGCAGTCCCGGAATCCGCTCAACGCCAACGAGATAGTCATCCGTGGCAGATCCAATATCGACCAGCACATCGCGCCCCGCTTGATGCAGATAGACTTGATCCTCAGCTGAGAGCCGGCTGTAGACGATGCCATGATCCGTCTGGTAACGCGCAAACGCCAGTGCAACATTGACGCGATTACCAAAACGGGCCATATCCGTGGCGGCCTCGGGATTATCCCAGCCGCCATTGATCAGAGCGATGATCATCTGGTTGCGCAACACTCGACCGGCTTCCAACTCACCCAGCCAGTAGTTGTAGCCCTCAGTGTCGGCAGCACGGCCAAAGATGTTTTGGTACAGGGCCTCGATCAGCGGACCATAGCCCATTGAGTCAGGATATTGCGCCTGAACCAGCGGCTGATCGAAGAAGCTCTGTGCAACAGTGGTTGGGGTCCATTGAGAATCGGTTTGAATATTGCCGACCCAGTAATTGAAGCCCTCGGCATCCGGGGCATAGCCCATGGTCGCCAGATAGATCTCCACCACCTGCCATTCGGTATCCCGATCCCAAGCCCGTGCTACATGGCCGTATGCCAACAGCCCGACCATCACGACCAGCCACACAAAGCTGGGCAGACTCCACAACGAACATTTGGGTGCGAGGACTCGGGAGGCGAACATGGGCGGCTTTCCTTGGTTTGGACAGAAGACTCCCCCGCACGGCGGGGATTGGCACTCACATCCCGACGAATACGATTGCTCTGCGCCTGGACCGACTGCAAGGGTTCAACTACCACACAAATAGTATGGCTGTATAGTGCTCGCGAAAGCTGCCGATCGCCCCTGAACGCGGCAAGGCAGGATTTCCGTGATCTATGCCACAGTTTGAACGGCTGAGAGCAGGGCTTTGAAGGTCACAGATCGTGATCATGAGCGTCTTCTCCGATCGATCCCCTCAGGTTCGCAGGGTCTTTCGACGTTTCTCAAGAAGGCGCGCGACGGAGACATGCTGTTTGGTCGGATCATGGGTCCGCGCCGGAACCGGGTTCTTGGGGCCGCGTGAATGCTTGCGGTACTTGCGCAGCTGTACGTGCTGGGCGGTGGCGAGCAGCCAAGCCGCCATTGCTGCTGGGGTGAGGGTATGAAACGCGGCCCATTCCTCGGGCGTCACCAGCGTCTCGAGGCTGTCGCTGACCCGGGCCATTTCGTTGACCAGATAGTCGCCCGAGATCTGCGTGTCGATGGTCTCGGCGCCGTGGACCTGACGCAACGCGGTCTTGATCACGGCCAAGGCATTGTAGGCGACGATGGCCATGGTCAACCCGAACAGGGCCGCGGGCGGATAGGCCAGGGTGTCGATCTCGCAGCGCAACTGCGTGGTGAGGTGCAGGAAGGCCTTTTCCAGGGTCCAGCGCTCGCGATAGAGCGCGGCGATCTGTGCGGCATCGGCATGTGTTTCGGGCACGCTCGTCAACAGATACAGTCGGGTTTCGCCGTCACGTGTCGGCGTCTCCAGTTCGAGCCGGATGCGACGCAGCTCGAGCGTCTGCTGGCCGTCAGGGGCGGTGATCGTCACGCGCTGCTCGCTCCGCACGCCCTGGTCGCTGCGCCCCACTTGGCGCATCGGCTCGAGCGGGTGCAGTGGGATCTGCTGGTGCTCGCGCACCAGCACGCACGCTCCGCGCTGATGCAGGGTCCAGATCCAGGAGGCGACACAGAAGTTGCGGTCGGCGATCCACAGATCCCCCGCCTCGATCCTGCGCTCGAGTTGCGGCAGCAAGGCGTGCTCCTGGGTATAGGCGTCCACCTCGGGAATCAGCTGCGTGATCACCTCCAGCGCCGGCTCGAAGACCACCAGCGCCTTGCCCGGCAAGGGGGCGGCGCTCCGCGTCCGGGTGTCGGCCAGACGGTGCTCGCGTCCGGCCAAGGCATTGCCATCGAGGATCTTGACCCGGTAGTTGGCCAACAACGAGGCTCTGGCACCCTCGAGAGCGCCGACGACCTCGCTGACTTGCTCGGCGCTGTAATCGACCAACGCCGCCAAGACCTCGGGCTCGAGCCCGCTGAGCGTGTCGTAGACCGCCTTCAGGGAGACCGGGATCGGCTCACGGGCGCTTTGATAGGCCGCATGCACCGAGGGTTGCTGGCGGGTGACGACCTGTCGCATCAGATCGAACAAACAGCAGCTGGCGGGTGTACTGGTCTTGAGCCGTGGTTTCGAACCAGCGATCGAGCTGCTGCGGATGGAAGCTGCGCTCGAGCACCGCGCGGACCATGGTCGGGATGGGGCAGTGCGCCGCGAAGCGCTCAAGCAGTGGGGTCAGCAAAACGATCGGTGTCCCGTCATCGGAAAAGGGCGCCGATTGTACCGGGCTGGCCAACCGTGCAGACGGACGATTCGACAGCGTGGCAAGCCCGAAGACGGCAGGGGCCAGAATGTTCACCTTACGTGACCTTCAAAGCCCTGGACTTGGAGTGTTACACTATCCGGCTCCCAGTTTGAGTCTTCCACGGTGGAATAGGATAGAGGTCATGGACAATGCGCGGGCGCGGTAGCAACGATCCAGTGATGGCTCGAAAGCGCTCCCAGTTGAGCGAGCGCTTTTGACTGCGCCGGTTCAGCCATTTGAACAGCAGCCCTATCGCCTGGTAGTGATACCCAGCCACAGCGCGGGTATTACCGCTGACGCCGTAGTACTGGATCAGGTGTCGGATGAGATAGGCCAGCATGGCCGCAACGCCTTGAGTGCGCAGGGCACGCAGTCGCTCATTGAGCTGCTTGAGCTTCTTGCTCATGCGTTTGCCGTCGGTTTTGCGTCCGATGACGAACCGCCCTCGACGGCTCCGGCCCACGTAGTGGGTGAAGCCGAGGAAGCTGAAGGTGCGCGGTTCGTCACCCCGGTCGTGTGGTTGACCGAGCGCCTGCGAGCCAAACCGCAACAGGGCGGTCTTACTCGGCTCGACTTCCAGGTCGAACTGCGCCAGCCGCTCAGGCATGGCCTCCATGAAGGCGCGCGCATCCGCTTCTTGCTCGAAGCAGGCCACATAGTCGTCGGCGTAGCGGATCAGAAAGGCTTTGCCCGCACAGTGCTTGGCAAAACGCTGCTCGAACCAGAGGTCGAGGACGTAGTGCAGGTAGATGTTGCTGAGCACGGGCGAGACCAATCCGCCTTGCGGTGTCCCCTCAATGCTGGATGTGAAGATGCCGTCTTCCATGATGCCGGCCTTCAGGAACCGCTGGATGATCCGCAGCAGCCTGGGGTCGCCGATGCGGTGCTCCAGAAAGCGCAGCACGTGGGCATGGGACACGTGATCGAAGAAGCCCTTGATGTCGGCTTCGACGACCCATTGCGTCCGCTCGTTGGTGATGACCTCCGCCAGGCGGCGCAGCGCATCGTGCGCGCTGCGTCCCGGACGGAAGCCATAGGAGCCGTCTCGGAACTCCGGCTCCCAAATGGCTTGCAGGATCACGCTGAGGCGATCTTGCACCAGCCGGTCTTCGAACGCGGGCACCCCCAGAGGCCGATAACGGCCGTCCCCTTTCGGGATGTAGGTGCGCCGCACCGGCTGTGGCCGATAGCCCAGTCGGCGCAACCGTGCCGACAACTCCTCCAGGTGCTGATCCAGATCGACGCCATAGTCGTCTTTCCTCATCCCATCGACTCCGGGCGCCTTGCGTCCGTCCTGACGCTCGAAGCTTTCACGCAACCCTTCAGGATCGCTGAGCAGACCCATCAGGGCATTGAACCGCATCGGCGGCTCTTCACGTGCCATTCGTGTGAAACGCTCGAGTTTGGTTGTCACGGTCAGAGTCCTCTCGGCGTAGGGCCGTGTATCGCTCTCGCGTTGTCTCAAACCGCCACCCCTTTGCTCGGCCCGCGTTACCGGGCGTCATCGCTCGTATGGATGGCTCCGACTTCCCAGCATCGCCGCCCGCGTCCTCGTTGCTTACACTTGTTCGCGGGTGCCCGCTTCCGGCGGACCGATGCTCGGATCTCCCTGGTGACCACGTGTTCTCGATGTCAGGCTCGACACGGCCTCGGACCCCGGGGAGTACCCATGCCGCTCGCCAGAGCGCGGCATGGATTGTGGCCTGCCGGGGGACAAACCCGTCGGCACTCCCAACGCAAAAATTTTCGGGGCTCAACACCTTCAAGGGCGGCTTCACCCGCTTCCTTTGCACCTCGCCTGCTTTCGTGCCTACGCATCGACACGGCTGTTACCAGCCACGCCGCAAGGCTCGATACTGGGCTCGCGGCTCACGATTACCCAGGCGGGATTCCCACCCGCTAGATCACGCGGCCTTGCCAGGCCGCACTGGCCCCTTTTCCTCCCATTTGGCATCTCCACAGGTCGTCAGACAGGGCGAAAGCAACAACTCTTTCCCCTTATGCCAGGATGAGGAACGCCCCCGCCAATAGAACCACACCCCCTTGGATGCCCCGTTCAATCACCAGAGCTACAAGGCAAATCGCTCCAGACATGTTTTCATAATACGAAAATCATTCTGGAAAATTCCTCATGACTCAAAACAGCCCCTCCGGCATCCAAGTCATCGATCGCGCGGCTGCTCTACTCGATGCCATCGCCCGTTACCCCGATCCGGTCAGCCTCAAGATCCTCGCCGCCGAGACCGGCCTGAACGTCTCGACCGCGCACCGTATCCTCGCCTCGCTGATCCACAACCGCTTCGTCGAGAAGGATTCGGCCGGACACTACCGGCTCGGTCTGCGTCTGCTGCAGCTCGGCGTGCGGTTGCACGGCAATGTCGACGTGCGCGCCATCGCTCGACCGATCATGGAGGATCTGCGCGACCGCTTCGGTGAAACGGTCAACCTGACCATCCGCGAGGGGGACGCCGTGGTCTATATCGAAAAGGCGACCCCGAACCGCATGATCCATGTCCAGCAGCTGATCGGCTCGCGCGCACCGCTGCATGTCACCGCCGTCGGCAAGCTGATGCTGGGCGCAGCCGGCGAGGCCGCCATCCGCGCCTATGCCGAGCGCACCAACCTGCCCGCCTATACCCGCAACAGCATCACCGACCTCCCGCGCCTGATCGCCGCCTGCGCCCAGTCGCTCGCGCTCGGCTACGCCCTGGACGACGAGGAGGCCGAGATGGACGTCGGCTGCATCGGGGTTCTGGTCTACGACGGCACCGGGAATGTCAGCGCTGGACTCTCGGTTTCGGCGCCGATCCTGCGGCGACGGGCGGAATGGATCGAGGATCTGATGGAGGCTGGAAAGCGGCTTTCGCTCGATCTGGGGTACCGACCCCACCCCGGACCGAGCGCGACCTGACGCCGGTTTCGGGACGGGGCGAACATCGGAGACGCGGTTAGAGACGACTCAGCAGCTCGGCCTTTTTCTGGGAGAACTCGTCGTCGGAGAGGATGCCCCTGGAGCGCAGATCGGCCAGCCGCTCGATCGCGGAAAAGATGTCCGACTCGGCGCCGGAGGCGGCCCCCGCAGCCGGTGCAGAGGAGCCAACCGGCTCGGCCTGGGGCGGCGCGGCTGGACGTCCGTCGATGGATACGACCGGCAGGCTGGCCAGATTCACGGTGCCGTACTGGCTGGAGAAGAGGATCGAGCCGCCCATGCCCTGCTGCTGGGAAAAACCGCCGATCTGATGATCGAGGGTGTCATAGACCCAAACCTGCCCACAGGATTGAACTGCGAGCCTGCGTGCGTTGGCAAAATAGGCATAACGCATCTCGTTCTGTGAGCCGGTCGCGTTGGGTGCGCCGAGTTCGCTCGGCCACCAATTGGCCGATGGATCGGGCACGAACAGGCTGGACTCGCCCATGGGCGCACCCGAACCCTGATGCTGCTGACCACTGCCGCTCTGACTCTGGGACTGGAAGCTGCCGCTACGCAAGAGACCGGGCTGATTGGCGAGAATCGCAGAAAGCTCGCCGCACAAGGCATCGACGCGCCCCTTGAGCGAATGGTTGAACATATCGCCCAGCATCAGCATGCCACCCTGCATCCACTGACCGGAACCACCGAACTCGGGATGGCTGAACTGCGCCATGGAGCCGTTGCCATTGACCACGGCGAACAGCATGTGGGTGACCGCGTCGGGGCTGAAGCCGTAGCGCTGGGACAGGCCGGCGACGATTACCTGACCTTCTGGAGTGAGTTGTTGCATGGAAATGGCGCTCTAAATGAAAGGATGTGCCGCACAGAGGCGCTGGCGGATCGAATTCCCTCGATCGGGGCGGGACACAACGAAGAAACCCCGGCGCCCCGTGGTCGGGATGAATGGCGAAACGAGACGATCGAAACGATCTGAGCGACCCCCGTCATCGTCGGCGAATGCGGCGACCGACGAGGCCGAAGCCGGCTAAGTTAGCTCTAAACCGGACGCTGGACAACGGCAAACCGAACGTTTGACAACAGGTCCGCAACCAGGGCGTAGCGACACCGAACGGCCGCAAAATTAGTAATCGATGAATTACTGACAATTGCCGTTCGCCTCGTCGCGATACCGGCGTAAACTCAAAGACTCAAGTATTCCGTACGAAGCTCACACCGGGGGATCCGATGCTGCTCCGCCATTCACACACCTCACCCTACGTCCGCAAGGTGATGGTCCTGTTACAGGAAACGGGACTGATCGATCAGGTTACGATCGAAACGATCGACGGCTGGTCCGAGCCCGACGCACTGACTGCCGAGAATCCGCTTTCGATGGTCCCGACGCTCGTCCTGTACGACGGCCAAACGCTGTTCGACAGCCCGGTGATCTGCGAATACCTGGACCGCCAGCATGTGGGCCGCCCCATGATTCCCCCGACCGGCGAGATGCACTGGCAGGTGCTGCGCGAACAGGCCCTGGCCGACGGCATCCTGGACGCCGCCATCCTCATTTTCATGGAACTGGGCAAACGTCCCGAGGAAAAACGCTGGGACTGGTGGCTGGACCTCAAGCGACGCGCAATCGAGCGCGCGCTCGACCGACTCGAAACCGACCTGGACACCCTTGGCGACCGGATCGATTTGGGCGTCATCTCAATCGCGGTGGCACTCGGCTATCTGGATCTGCGCGGCGCCGTCGGGGACTGGCGAACCGGCCATCCCGGACTCGCGGATTGGTTCGATGCCTTCGAGCAACGGCCATCCATGATCGCGACTCGACCACCCGTCTGAGCACCGATTCGCGCGCGCCGCGAAGGCGCGGCTCAGACTCCGCTCAAAACGCCTGATCTCGGTCAAAAGGGTCGCCATGCGTACCGTGTAATCCCAGATGACCGCCATGTTAAGGTTGCGCCGCTCTCCAATAACGACAAAAAAGGCGCAACCATGCGAATCTCCAGCTCGTACGTCTTGGCCGCAGCATTGGGACTGGCCGCGACCCAATCTGCGCTCGCCTATGACCTTCCCGCCGTCAATCTGGGTTTCACTAGCTTTCTCGACGGAGCCCCGCCGGCCGGTCCAGGCTGGTACGTCCAGCAATACGTCCAGATCTACCGCGACGGTCGGCTCAAGGATGTGGACGGCGACGACATGCGGGTCCCCACGCCGCGCGGACTGGAGAAGGCAGAGGTCGATGCCAACATCAGCATCACCCAGATCGCCTACCAGTCGGACCAGGAGCTGTTATGGGGCGGCAAATGGGGCATGAACCTGATGCAGCCGATCGCTGGCTTCGACTTGGATCCCGAGGACAATTTCGCCCTCTCGGACAACAGCGCCAACCTCGGCGACCTGCTGATCGGTCCCTTCCTGCAGTGGGACCCCATCATGGGTCCCAACGGTCCGCGCTTCATGCACCGCGTCGAGTTCCAAATGATCTTCCCGACTGGCGCCTATGACGCCGACCATGCGCTCAATCCAGGCAGCAACACCTTCTCCTTCAATCCCTATTGGGCAGCCACCGCCTTCATCAGCCCCAAGTGGACGGTTTCATGGCGTCTGCATTACCTCTGGAACGCCGAGAACTCGGACCCCCACACCTGGCTCGGCGCCGATGACAGCCAGGCTGGACAGGCGATCCATCTGAACTTCGCGAGTGCCTACGAGGTGCTGCCGAACCGGCTGCGCATCGGCATCAACGGCTACTATCTCAAGCAGATCACCGAGAACAAGCTCGACGGGCACGATCTCTCCGACACCAAGGAACAGGTGCTCGGCATCGGTCCGGGCATGGTTTACCACGTCTCCCAGCACGACCATGTCTTCATCAACGCCTATTGGGAGACTGCGGCGGAGAACCGCACCGAAGGGTCGCGACTGAACCTGCGCTACGTCCACCATTTCCAGTAGCCGAACCCGATCGCTCAGACGCCCTCATGGATGAGCGGCACGCGCCGACCGATCCCGGTGAAGAGCTCGTAGGCAATGGTCCCGGCGGCCTGGGCGACTTCGGCGGCCGGGACCCGATCGCCCCAAAGCTGCACCGGCGCCCCCAACCCCACATCCTCCATCCCCGTCAAATCCAGCATGATCATGTCCATGGAGACACGACCGATGAGACGGGTCGGACGTCCCGCGACCGCGAGCGGTGTACCGTCCGGAGCGTGACGCGGATAGCCGTCGGCATAGCCGACCGCCGCGACCCCGACCCGCGTCGGTCGATCGCAGACGAAACGACCGCCGTATCCCAGCGGCTCCCCCGGCGCGAGATCGCGCACCGCGATGATGGCGGATTCCAGCGTCATGGCGGGCCGCAGTTCGGCCGCCGCCGGATGGGACGCCACGAATGGAGAGATGCCGTAGAGCATGATGCCGGGCCGCGTCCAATCCCGGTGCGCTCTGGGCAGCGACAGCACCGCCGCCGAGTTGGACAGACTCGACATGACCGCCTTACCGCCGAGCGCCCGGTCGAAATCGGCGAGCTGGCGCTGGATGAATGGATGGCCCGGCTCATCGGCGCGGGCGAAATGGGTGATGGCGCCCAACTCGCCGACGTGGGCGCAGGCGCCAAGCGCGGCATGGATCGCGCCGAAGTCTCCCGGCGCGAAACCGACCCGATGCATCCCCGAATCCACCTTGATCCAGCAGCGCAGCGGACGCTCGGGGCGGGCCGCGAGCACCCAGTCCAGCTGCTCGCGGCAATGCACCACCATGGTCAGTTCGGCCGCGTCGACCTGGGCGAGCTCATCCGGTGCGAAGACCCCCTCCAACAGCAGGATTCGATCGCGAATGCCGGATTCACGTAGCTCCAAGGCCTCCTCCAGACAGGCCACCGCGAAGCCGTCCGCCTCCGGTGCCAAGGCGCGCGCCACCTCAATCGCCCCATGACCATAGGCGTTCGCCTTCACCACGGCGAGCGCGCGGCTCGACGGCGCGCTCGCCTTGGCGATGCGATAGTTGTGACGGATCGCATCCAGATGGATGCGTGCATGCAAGGGGCGGGATGAGGCGTTCATGCGCACAACTTTGCCACGCCGACCGTTTTTTGTCGCGCCCATCCTCCAGCCTGTCCCACATGACAGAGGGGCTCCAGCCCCACCGAGTTCAGAATTTAATGTAATGATTAAATTGAACTTTTACCCACGAAACTTGCTCGAAACCGTTCTTTCCTGTTTATATTGCGGTGCATCATCCAACGACGGCCGAATCGCCGAGCGAGAATGGCCATCGACATCCGGTCCGAATCGAATCGACGCTTGATCATCGGATCCGATCAGAGAGCCCTCGCGCACACCCCGATAAACAACCGCATCCCATCGCATTGGTAGCCTTCGCATGTCACGGATCAAAATCGAATTCCCGAACGCCGAGGGGCATACGCTCGTCGGTCTCCTGGAGATGCCGCCGGACCGCACCCCCGTCGCCCGCTACGCGCTCTTCGCCCACTGCTTCACCTGTAGCAAGGACGTGGCGGCGGCCAGCCGTATCAGTCGCGCCCTGGCGACGCGCGGAATCGCCGCACTACGTTTCGACTTCACCGGACTGGGCAACAGCGACGGGGACTTCGCCAACACCAATTTCTCATCGAACGTTCAGGATCTGCTCGCGGCTGCACGCAAGCTGGAGCAGGATTTCGAGGCCCCTGCCCTGCTGATCGGGCACAGCCTGGGCGGCGCGGCGGTGCTCGCGGCCGCCCCGCAGCTACCCTCGGTCGAGGCCGTGGTGACCATAGGCGCCCCGGCGACCGCCTCCCATGTCCAGCATCTCTTCAGCGGCGCGCGCGGTCAGTTGGAGGAAGAAGGCGAGGCGGAGGTCAAGATCGGTCTGCGCCGATTCCGCATCCGCAAGCAGTTGCTCAATGACCTGGAGCAATACGGCTCGGCCGAGCACATCCGGCACCTGGATCGACCATTGCTGGTCTTCCATTCGCCGCTCGACACCATCGTCGACATCAAGGAAGCGGCCAAGATCTACCAGGCGGCCCGCCACCCCAAGAGCTTCATCTCGCTCGACAACGCCGACCACATGCTGAGCAACCGCGAAGATGCCGAGTATGTCGCCGAAACGCTGGTCGCCTGGGCCAGCCGCTACCTGGGGATCGGTCGACACAGCTTCGAGCCCAGCACCGGAACCGCGCCCAAGGTCGAGCCGAAAGAGGTGCTGGTCACCGAAATCGACACCAACTTCCTGCACGGGCTCTACACCGCACACCATCAATGGCTGGCGGACGCGCCCAAGCCGAACGGCGGATCGGACCTCGGCCCGGAGCCCTACGACTTGCTGCTGATGGCGCTCGGCGCCTGCACCTCAATGACCCTGCGGATGTACGCCAAACGTCACGGTATCCCGCTCGACGACATCGAGGTGAGCCTCCGGCACGAGCGTGTCTATGCCGAGGACCGCGAGAGCTGCGAGATCAAGAACGGCCGTCTCGACCGCATCGTCCAGCGCCTCAACATCCACGGCTCGCTCGACGCCACCCAGCGCAGACGCCTACTGGAAATCACCGAGCGTGGCCCCGTCCACCGCACCCTCGACGCCAGCCCAGTCATCGAAACCCGCTACGTCGAGGACGACCGAACATGACCGCCACAGACCAGATTCCGAACAGCCCCATTCGGGCTAAGGGTTCGGTCGATAACGGTACAGATGCCAGGTATGCAGCGGCCGTCGACAAGGCTTGGTCTCGGCCTCTCGAAGCGGCTCACCGGCACAATCGTAGAATGTGCGATCACGCTCGACGCCAAATCCCTCGATCGCCGGCGGTGCCCCGAAACGGGTAACCAGCCAGAAGGGGCCAGACCGCGCCAAGGGCTCATCCATCCGTCGACGCACGAACTCGGACGGCCGGGTCAGCCCCGGCCACTGATCGGCCCCCAAGTCCGGGCGATAGAAACGCAGCATGGCCGTGGTCTGATAACGATCCACATAAACGGGCGCGTCCAGCTCGGCCGCCCGCTGGGCCAGCTCGGCGAACCCATGGGTCTCGCGCAGGATGCGGTTCTGACTGTCCGGGAGCGGCAGAGCGGCCGTTGCCGAATGATAGGCATAGAGCGTCACTAGCAGCAGATTGACGCCGACCGCCGCATAGACCCAGACCCGCACCCGACGCAGCCAGATCGCCGCAAGCGGCGCGGCGCTCAGCAGATACATCAGCGGCCAGTTCGCCTGCACCTGACTGAAGGTCGCGATCGCCGCGAAGAAGCCGAGCGGAAAGAGCGTCGCGGCGACCAGCAGCGCGCGCCCATGCGCAGACAGGACCGGCGCCGTGTCCGCCGAATCGACCGATCTCCTCGACCAGCCCGCCCACAGCAAGGGCACCGCGATCAGTCCCCAGAACCCGAGCTGCACCCCGAGATAGCCGAAGAGGCTCCCCAACCGCTCACCGAGCGACTGGAACCCTGTGCGCTCGACCACCTCGGCAGGCACGGAGGCCAACGCACCGACCTCCGTCGAAAAGCCATGACCGAACTGGAAGCGCATGGTCACCCAATCGTGATGGGCATTCCAAAGGATATTGGGCATGAAGACCAGCAGCGCGACGAGCCCGCCCAGATAAGGCCAGGGCGTCCGCAACGCCCGCCAGTCGGCGCGCAGGATGGCCCAGAGCAGGACGGGACCGATGAGCACCATGGTGTACTTACCGAGCAGCCCGAGCCCGACCGCCAATCCCGCCGTAACCCAGCGCCGCCGATCCACCGCCAGCGCCCGCTCCGCCTCGTGCAACGCCAAGGCCCAGGCCAGGGCCAGCGGTGTATCGGGCGTGGTGAGCACACCGCCCGCGAGTCCAGGGAGGGTGCCACCGACGAGTACCAGTGCCAGCGCCAGATCGACCGGATTTGTAAGCCCGCAACGACGATAGAAAACGGCCAGCACGACCAGGGTCGCTGTCCCGGCGAGAAGTCCGCCGAACCGCGCCGCGAACGCCGATCCAGGCTCGAACAAGGCCCCGAGCCCCAGCAATGCGACGCCGGGCGGATGATCGAAATAGCCCCAGGCGAGATGACGCGCCCAATCGAAGTAATAGGCCTCGTCGAGCGTCACCGGCATGAGCGCCGCGATCGCGAAGCGCCATGCGATAAGACCGGCAATCACGCTCGCCAACAAAACCCAGGAACCTGTCGGCGCGAATGGCGCCCGATGATGATGCATGCCGTCTTCCACTCCGACTCGACCTGGGCCGACGCCCGAGATACGCGCGCCAGCCGCCAACAGAAGGAATACTCCAAGGGCATCGGCCCCGAAGACACCGCTCGCCCTATCCGGGTTAGAATGCGCGCCGCAATCGAAGCGAAACCCGCGCCCGAAATGCTACAGGCGGCGGCATTCTAGCCGATCGACCCTTCATTGCCGCGAATCCAGGCCGAGCGCCGATCCTCAGGTTGAATCCATGTCACAACAGACGCCCGCCCAACCGTCTTGCGCCCCACCCATGCTGACCGTCGTCGTGCCCACCTACAAAGAGGCCGAATCGGTCGCCGAACTGGCGCGCCGGGTGAGCCTGGCCCTGGAGGGCATCGACTGGGAACTCATCTTCGTCGACGACGATTCGCCGGACGGAACGCCCGAACGGGTACGCGAACTCGCGCGCCAGGATCCACGCATCCGCCTGATCCAGCGCATCGGACGCCGAGGGCTCTCCTCGGCCTGTATCGAGGGCATGCTCGCCACCAGCGCGCCCTTCCTCGCCGTCATGGACGGCGATCTGCAGCACGACGAGACACTGCTTCCGCGCATGCTACAGACCATCGAGACAGAGAATCTCGACATCGTCATAGGCAGCCGCTACGTCGAGGGCGGCGGTGTCGGTGAATGGAACGCCAAGCGCCACTCGATGAGCCGGCTGGCAACCCGTATCGGCCAGTATCTGATCCATGCCGAGCTGCAGGACCCCATGAGCGGCTTCTTCATGGTGCGCGCCGAGGTGCTGCGATCCTGCGTGCGCCGTCTAAGCGGCGTCGGCTTCAAGATTCTGCTCGACATCTTCTCCGCCGCCGAACCGCCGCTGCGCTTCCGCGAGCTGCCGTTTACCTTCCGCCAGCGCGAAGCGGGCAGCAGCAAGCTCGAACAGGCGGTGCTTTGGGAGTATCTGCTGATGCTGGCGCAGAAGGTGATCGGACCGGTGATTCCGGTCCGTTTCATCGCCTTCTCGCTGATCGGAGGACTGGGCGTGTTCGTGCACATGGCGGTGCTCTGGCCAGTCCTGAATCTGTTCGGAACCGGCGCCTTCCTGTTGGGCCAGAGCGCGGCGACCCTGGTCGCCATGACCAGCAATTTCTTCCTCAACAACCTGCTGACCTACCGCGACATGCGCCTGCGCGGCAAACAACTGCTGTGGGGCTGGTTCACCTTCGTCATGGCCTGCAGCGTCGGCGCGCTGGCCAACGTCGGAATCGCCGACTACCTGTTCAATCAAAGCCACTCGGGCTGGTTCTTCTCGGCTCTGGCCGGCATCCTGGTCGGAGCGGTATGGAATTACGCGGTAACGGCGGTCTATACCTGGAAGCGCCCACGGTCGACTTGATACGGCACCCGCTGCCTGGATGAAGCGCGCAAGCCCTCAGGACAGAACCGATTCGATACAGTTGCGCCCGTGGCGCTTGGCGTCGTACAGCGCCCGGTCGGCGGCGCGTACCAGTTGGAGCGGGTCCTGGATGTGGTGTTCGCCGTCCATGTGCGAGGCGAGCCCGATCGAGGTGGTGATGAAGAAGGACTCGCCAGTTTCGCTCATGTGGCGTGTCGCCTCGACCGCCGTGCGCAGTCGTTCGAAAACCTTGAGTGCGGCCTTCTTGCTGTGGCCAGGCAGCAGTACCACGAACTCCTCGCCGCCGTAGCGCATGATGTAGTCGCGTTCGCGCAGATTGCGCTTGAGCACGGCGGCGATCTTGACCAGCACCGCATCACCGACCACGTGGCCATGGGTGTCGTTGACCTGCTTGAAGCGATCCAGGTCGAGGAATCCCAAGGTCAACGGCCAGCCGTTGTCGGTCGCCTGGGCGAATTCGTTTTCGAGAACCTCGTCGAAATGGCGGCGGTTGTGCAGCCCGGTCAGGGCATCATGAATCGCGGCCTTCTGCAGGATCTCGGCCGCCTGCTCCATCTCCACCACCTTCTGATGGTGGTCGGTGACCTGATGGATGAGACGGAGATTGCGGGTGGCGAGGATGTCGCGCGCCTGGTCGACCAGCCCCTGCGCCATGTTCGGCGAGATGATCTCGATCTCGAACAGCCTTCCCAGCTCCGGCAGCCCCTCGACCACCTCCTCGATCAGCACCTGCAGGATCTGCTCGTCCAGACCCAGCAGCGTCGCGGCACCCGCCGCTGCCGCATCCAGGGCCGGCTGGGGCTGTTCGTCCAAAAGGCCATCGGCGATATGCCCGGCCACGGACACGCAATAGACGAAGGCCCGTGCATCCTCGAGGATATCGGCCTGATTAGGATCGTGCACCGAGGCGGCGGTGACGGCGAGACGCTCCGGCAAGCCCCAATGACGCATCAGCCAGGCACCGACCTCGCCATGATCGAACCCCAGGGTCTCGCGCTCGATCTCGACGAAACGGTCGTGCGTCTGGTAGCCGGCCAAGAGGTCCAGATAACGATTCGGAACCGCAGCGCTCAAGGCAAGTACACCTAGATCCTGAAGCAACCCGGCCAAATAGAGTTCGTCCAGTGCGTTCTGCTTGAGGGTCTCGCCGAGCATCCGGCTCGCCAGACCTGAGATGAGGGCCCGCCGCCAGACCCGATCCACCGCCGCCCGGTTGGTATTGCTGGACCGGTAGACCTCGGAGAGCGAAAAGCTCAGTGCCAGCGTCATGGTCGCATTGAGACCCAGCAACATCACCGCCTGATGGAGATTGGTGGTACTGCGACGCTTTGCGTAGAGCGGTGAGTTGCACACGCGTAAAAGACGGCTTGCGAGCGCGGGATCCTTGGACAGCACACCGGCGAGCGCGCCGATGTTGACGTCGGGATCGCGGCCCATCTCGATGATCCGGATGGCCACGCCCGGCAGGGTCGGCAGGTTGGGACAGAATTGAAGGGCTTCGCGAATCGCAGGGGTCATCGGATTTTTCGAGGTACCTGGAGCCGGTCTGTTAGAGACGACGAGGGCCGGGATCCGCCCATGCCACTCCTATGGCGCACCCCCCGCAGAAATCCATTCACCCAATGAGTTCCAGATGATACCCGCTAAGACCACACCCCGACAGCATTTTACCCCTTGCACACCGAAGCCCGAGACGCAAGGAACGGCCAGTCAGCGCCATTCGGACGAATGCGCCGACCTCAGAGGGTCGGCGCACGATCAAGGGTATGAGATCAGTTGGCCGCTGCCGGCGGGGTCACAAAGGTCATGACGAAGGTCACTGGCACCGCCTCGCTGATACTCTCCAGACCGGCGATCTCACGCAGCTTCTCGACGCCCGCGCCGAGCCCGAATTTGGCGGCGTCCACGATCACCGGCTTGAGGCTGGCCACCATCACCGTGCCCGCATCCACCTTCACCGCCTGCATGCTCAGTGTCATGGGCTGGGTCTCGCCGTGCAGCGAAAGATTGCCCTCGGCCGAAAGCTGTTTGATCTCGCCCACCGCCATGCCGGAGACCAGATCGGGATCCACCTTGGCCTTGAGCACGGCCTCCTTGTAGTCGGTGGTATCGAACAGGAACGTGCGCATCCGCTCGTTACGAATCGGAACCAGGGTGTCCACGCTGTCGAGCATCAGCGTGACGACAACCTGCCCCTGATCGTCGATGACGCCATTGATCTCGTCGAATGTATTGACCTCCGCAACATCCTTGGCCTTGATGGTGACGAAGGAGAGATGCGAGCGGCCTGGATCCAGACTCCAGTCGGCCAGCGCCGGTGACGCGGCCAGGATTCCAGAGAGCATGAAGGGCAGGATGAGCTGACGCATGATGATTCCTCCTGATGCGTTTCGAGAGTCGATCGATTGACAAAAGGTCGGTCCCACAAGACACACTGACCGGCGCATTGAACAACCGGACCGGAACCTTGACCGACTCAACGAACGTGGACTCGAATCTCAGAGAAACAACCGCATCCCAAGCGGGGGCGATCCGCATCGACCTTCCAGACTGGATCCCGCGCTTTCTCGCCAGCGTGACGACACCGCTCGCCGACGACCGCGAGCGCATGGCATGGGTGCTGGACCTGGCCCGCGAGAACATCCGCGCCGGAACCGGCGGTCCATTCGGCGCCGCGCTCTTCGCTGCGGACAGCGGACGGCTCATCGCCGTCGGGGTGAATCGCGTAGTGCCGGCGCATTGCTCGATCGCCCACGCCGAGATGGTCGCCATCGCCACGGCCCAGCAGCGCCTCGGACACTACGACCTACGCCAGGCGCTGCCCGGCGGCAGCATCCTCTACAGCAGCGCCGAGCCCTGCGCCATGTGCCTGGGCGCCCTACCCTGGTCCGGTATCGACCGCCTGGTCTACGCCGCGAGCGACGCCGACGTGCGCGCCATCGGATTCGACGAGGGAGACAAACCGAGCGATTGGATCTCGGGCTATGCCCGCCGAGGCATCCAGGTCACCGCCGAGCTACTGCGCGAGGAAGCGGCCGATCTGCTGCGCGGCTATGCCGCCAACGGCGGCGAGATCTACGATCCGACAGCGACCGACCATGGGGATTCTTGAGGCTACCAGCCGCCAGCCGCCAGCCATCAGCGTCCAGCTAGAAATGACCTTAATCCCCGGGCGATGCGGGCAGGATGATCATCCGCTCGACATCGGCGAGTCGGATCTCGCGCCCGTCGAGCGTGGTGAGACGGCGCCCCTGGATATCGCCCCGATGGGCCTGATAGCGCGCGATCGCGCCGGTGTTGGCGTTGATCACCTGAACCTCGACCCGTTGGCGGTCGTCGAGCCAGCCCTGCACCAGATAGACAGCGCTGCCGATCAGCATGAACGCGATCAGGCCCCAGGCGATCCGGCGCATCAGCCCCGGCGGCACCAGCGGAGGCCCGACCTCCTGCCCGTGCGCGATCAACTCGGCACGACGACGCGAGCGCAAGGAACCGTAGACGGCGGCAATAACGCCGAGCGTGAGCAGGAGTTTCCAGAACATCGGGGGAGCATCGCTTCGCAATAGAATGAGGGGACATGGTATCCCAAGGCATGCGGCGAGTTGCGATGGTCGGAGTGCTCGCCGTACCATCGCGAGGTTCGACGAGGTCTGGAAACCCGAGGCGCCCATCAACGTAACCCCGTGACCGAGGCCCATGCATCCACTGCTGATCCTTTCGCTCTCGACCGCACTGACGCTCGTTGCCTGCGCTGAGCCCGCGCAACCGACGGAGAGTCTCTATCGCGCGGTTCACACCGGCGACCTGGATCAGGTCAAACGGAATCTCTACTGGAACGCAGACGTCAATCAACCGGATGTCGATGGCGAAACGCCACTGCACGAGGCCGCGCGCACCGGCCGGGTCGCAATCGCCGAACTGCTGCTGTCGCACGGCGCGAATCCCGAGGCGCTGGACGCATCCGGACGCACGCCTTTGAAGGTCGCGCTGCGGTTTGGCAAAACCCAGGTTGCGCGGTCGCTGATCGAACAGGGCGCCACGCTGGATGCCCAGGCCATGCTGATCGATCTCGTCAGACAAGGCGTCTCGGATCGGGACACCTTCGCCCTGCTGACGCGAGCCGGGGCAGACGTCGATCACGCCGACGCGCAGAGCCGCACACCGCTGGGGATCGCAGTCGAGGGCGGATACCTCGGGACCGTCAACCGGTTGCTGGACCTGGGCGCGGATATCAACCGACCCGACGGACATGGCCGCATGCCGCTGGCCATCGCACTGGCGCAAGCCAACGGCAGAGACACGGATCGCCAGACCATCGTCGAGATACTGAAACGCAACGGCGCACGCCGCGAACTCGAACCCGCGACGACGCCGAACATCGAAAACCCGGAGAAATAACAATGACCGAAAAGGTCGAGGATCTGACCGTCACTTACACCGAGGACGGCATCGACACCACACACGAGCTGGACAAGGTCATCCTGTCGAAGGGAAGCTGGACGACCATCATCTTCCGCTACCAGGAATGGGACCGTACCAAGGGCGAATACGGCGCGGACAAATACACCATCCGCCGTTACCAGAAACGGGGCGGCGAATACCGTCAGCAGTCCAAGTTCAACATCTCCAGCCGCGCCCAGGCACAGGGCCTGATCGACGCGCTCCAGGGGTGGATTGCGGAGGAATGATTGGTCACCAGCCGCCAGCCGCCAGCCGCCAGCTATCAGCGTCCAGCAAAAGCGACTCGGACATTGGGCGGTCGTGTTCACCAGCCCGCCGCTCACCGAACCGGTGATCGGAACAGGTCCAGGCAGCACGGCTTTAAGCTGGCCGCTGGCGGCTGACAGCTCCGCACTGAAATGACGCACCTCTTCATCTCCGATCTGCATCTGTCGCCGGACCGTCCGGCGACGCTCGACTGTCTCCTTGATTTCCTGGCCGGCCCCGCTCGCGAGGCCGAGCGTCTCTATATCCTCGGCGATCTCTTCGACAGCTGGATCGGCGACGATGACGACACGCCCTTCAACTGCCGGGTGATCGCCGGACTGCGCGCGCTCACCGACGCAGGCGTCGGCTGCGATCTGATGCACGGCAACCGCGACTTTCTGCTCGGGCGACTCTTCCGCCGCGAGACCGGCTGCCGCATGCTGCGCGATCCGACCCTGATCACCCTCGCCGGCGAACCGACACTGCTGATGCACGGCGACCTGCTCTGCACCGACGACCTGGCCTATCAACGCTTCCGTCGCCGTGTCCGCAACCCGCTGGTGCAGCGTCTGTTCCTGTTCAAATCGCTCGACGGCCGACGCGCACTGGCCGCCGACTACCGCCACCGCAGCCGAGCGGCCATGGCGGAGAAGTCCGCCGAGATCATGGACGTCAACCAAGACGCGGTCGCCGACTATCTGCGCCGCTTCGGTGCCCGCCATCTGATCCACGGCCATACCCACCGCCCGCGCGACCACGAGATCACGCTCGGCGATCGCCAGGCACACCGCTCGGTACTCGCCGAATGGACGGAACAGGGTGGAGAGGTCCTGGCACACCGCAACGGCGTCTGGCAGCGCGAACCCATCACGCCAACCTAACACCCGCCCCGTAGATCTCACCGACAGGGTCTGACCAAATCCCGCGTAGGGCGCAATAGCCCCAGCCTGTTGCGCCGCATGACTAATCCACTGCAAGCCCCGCCGGGCGATGCTGGTCGGGACGCAGGTTCGGCGTGAAATAGACATCGGCATCGTCGAGATCGACCGCATTCCCCTGCCCATCGACCAGCGGCTGCTCGTAGTCCTTCCAACCACGCAGACCGGTCTTGAGCGAGGCGACGTTGCGGTAGCCCAGCACCGTCATGGAATGGGCGGCCAAAACGCTGCGATACCCCGAGCGACAGACCACCACCACCTCGCGATCGCGCGCCTGGACCAGCTCGGGCAGGGTCTCCTCGTAGTCCCATTCGCAAGCCGACTCCAGAATGCCGCGCGGAACATGAATAGAGTCGGCGATGTGCATGGCGGCGAACTCGTTCGGCTCACGCACATCGACGATCAACAGGTCTGGATTCTCCTCCAGCCGCTCGGCCAGATCCCAGGGCATGATCTCGCGGATATCGGTGAGGCAATTCTTGATGAGTTCGAGGAAATTCTTCATCGCTTGAGCAGTCTCCATGAAGCAATCTGTCGATTTGGGCGCGACGCTCCCGGCAATCGGAACCTTGGCACCCAACGAGACCCATAGGACCGCGCGCAAAGGATGAAGTGCCAATATGGCCTCCTCCCATCACGCCTTCAACACCTGATGCCGCCCTTCCGAAGCCGCACGCCGATCGGTCTTCAGAGATCGCGCACCGGCGCACGCTCGCACAGACCGCGCTCAACCGCGATCACCGCCGCCTCGACCCGCGAATGGACGTCGAGCTTGCGCAGGATCGCCTTGACGTGCAGCTTCACCGTGCCATCGGAGATGCCCAGACGCCGGGCGATCGCCTTATTGCTCTGACCCTCGGCGAGATGACAGAGAATCTGTTGCTCGCGCGGGGTCAGGTCGGCGACGCCGTTCTGCGCCGATGTCCCCTTGGAATCGCCGCCCTGCACCGCCCTGGCCAGCACGATCGCCAGCTCGGGTGCCACCACCGTGCGTCCAAGCACGATCTCGCCCAAGGCGGCGATGAGCGCCTCCGGCTCCATGTCCTTGAGCAGATAGCCCTGCGCCCCGCTCTGCAACGAGTCGATCACGTCGCGCTCCTCGGCGCTGGTGGTCAGCATAGCGATCGGCATGGTCTGATGGGCGGCGCGCAATTGGCGCAGCAACTCCAAACCCGAGAGCTGCGGCATACGCATGTCGAGCAGCACCACGTCCGGCGAGGTCTCGCCGACCCGGCGCAGTCCGGTGGAGGCGTCACCGACCGCGACCACCTCGATACCACGGCGCTCCAGTAGCTCCTGGAGGCCAAAACGAAACAGGGCATGATCATCGATCAATAGGACACGCATCAGGCAACCCCCAGCGCATGGCGCGCGCCGCGCCGGTTGACTTCAAAGACGACCTCGACCCGGGTCCCCTCACCCGGCTCGCTCTCGATCCGCATCTCGGCGCCGATACGCCGGGCGCGTTCCTCCATGATCGAGAGCCCGATCCGCTCGCCCGGATTGGAACCGTCGGCCGGAGCGCTGAAGCCGACGCCGTCGTCCTCGACCAGCAGCACATAGCGGTCGCCCCCGTCGCGGGTCAACAGCACCCGAACCGTGTGGGCCTGGGCATGCTTGCGGATATTGGCCAGAGATTCCTGGACGATCCGCAGCAGCTGCAGATCCTCGCTCGCCGACAGCTCGAACGGTCGACAATCGTTCTGGAACAGGACGTGGGCCCCCGTCTCCTGACCGAAGCGCTGGGTTAGCTTGGCCAGCGCCGGAACCAGACCACGCCGATCGAGCGGGGCACGGAAGCTGGCCAGCAGCTCGCGCAGCTCGGTGTGCGCCTCGTCGAGACCGTTGCGCAGACGGGCCAGGTCGTTGCGTGCCTCCTCCGAGATGGGCGTGGCGCCCAGCGAGTCGTCGAGCATACGGCATTGGAAACGCAGGCTGGCCAAGGTTTGGGCGAGCGAGTCGTGCAGCTCGTGGGCCAGCGAATTGCGCTCCTCGACGATGGACAACCGCCGAGCCTCGGCGTCCGAGCGCTGCTTGGCGATCGCCACACCCAGATGATGGCCGACGGTGAACAGCAGATCCATGATGTCTTCGCGCGCCTTCACACCCGGACGATCGACGAAGATGCTGTAGACGCCCAACAACTGATCGCGATGCTCCAGCGGCACGGTCACCACCTCCATCTCGGAGCTGTCGAACATGCGCCGTCCGTAGATACGCGAGCAATAGCGCGCGTCGTTGTCGCAGACGATATCGCCCGGAGCGAGCACGCTGCCGCACAGACAGAGATCGACCGGCGCCATGTCCTGTTCGCGCACCAGATCGTCGTCCAGACCGATGGAACCCACCAGGCGTCGGCTGCCGTCCGACATCACCAGACGCACCGTGGCCGCCCGACCGTTGATCATCTCCTTGAGCACACGCAAGAAGCGCAACAGCAGCTCCTCCACGCTATCGGTCTGGTGGATGCCGGCCGCCACGTCGTAGAGAATCTTGAGCGAGGCCGTCTTCTGCGCCAGGCGGCGGGTCTGGCGCGCCACCCGATTGTCCATGTCCTCGTAAAGGTCGGTCAGTTCCTCGTTGAGGCTGCGAATATCCTGAGCGATACCGCGCAGCACCCCCGTCTCGCACAGGCTGTCGCTAGCCCCTGGCTCGCCCTGACAGACCTGGGTCAGCGAGCACTCCAAGCGCACCAGCGGCAGCAGCAACTGATCGCGCAGCCGCATCCAGACGACCACCGCCGCCACGGCACCAACCGACAGCACCCCAAGACACCACCAGCGCAACCAGGCATATCCAGGCGACAGACCATGCAGCACGGCCAAAACCAAGGCCGCGACCATCGCGACCACTAGCGTCCACAGAGGCAACGTCAAACGCGCCGCACGCAAAATCGCCCGCATCCGCGCGATCTGATTGGCGGGAATGCACTCCAACCCGAACCGGTTCAGGGTCATGATTCAGCCCAGAGGTCTCGATGCCAGATGACTCGATGAAGGTTCGCCCCAGCGGCCAAAACGACCGAACCGATGGGAACGAGAAACGATCCGCCCCAGAGGCGGCTTCGAGCCATTCTAACCCGAGCGGCGCCCATTGCAGACTGTCGCCCGATGCTGCGAGGCGGAATCAGTGGGCGCCCGCCAGACTTCAGCGATGTGCCGTCAAGAGCGACAGACTCGGCGCATCGATGATGCGCCGAGTCCGGGTCGCCTATGCGAGGGCGTCAGGCCCAGAGGGGTCGATCTCAGACTGCCCGGTCAGACGCACACCCGCACTGAGCGTGTCATCGGCGGGCAGGAAGCGGTCGTGATATTCCGTGCTGTCGACGAAGTTGCTTAGGTAGGTCAAGGCCGTATCCTCATCGGCCAGTTCATCGACCCAGTAGGCATGTCCGGCGGCATCCGGCGCGCGTCCGAGCAGTCCGACGTAGAAGAGGTCGAGCGCGACCAGATCGGTGCTCGTGGCACGATATTCAGGGCTCTCGGTGAGGGTGAGCAGGAGGTCGGCGCGCGCGTCGGTGTCGGCATCGCCCGCGAGGGCGCTGCCCCATTGACTTGCCTCACTGTCGCTGGGTGCGCGCCCGAGCAGGTCTTGGTAGAGCGTGGCGATGTAGGTCTGGTCGTCGAGTTGGCCGTAGCCTTGGGTGAATTCATCGGACTGGACCATGACGCGACTGACGTCGCTGAGGGTCGTGCCGTCTTTGAGTTGCGCCATCCAGTAGTCCATGCCGCAGGTGTCGGGGGTGCGCCCGAGCCCGCCTTCGTAGAGGCGCGCGAGTGCGCCGGCCTGGTTCTGGAGTTCATCGGTGCCGAGGAAGAAGTCGGTGATCTGGGCGCGGTCCATGTCGCCCTGGGACAGGGCCTGGGTCCAGTAGGCCACACCCGCGTCATCGCCCTCGCGCCATAGCAGGTCGCGATAGAGCTGGCGCACGAACAAGTCGTCGTTGCCGATGACGTCGTTGTCCTTGACTGCCGGGTCATAGCCAAGCGTGTGTTCGACGGCGTCGGGCATACCGTCGTCGTCGGCGTCGGGTTTGAAGGGGGCGTAGGGGCAGGTGTCGCCCTCGTCCTGATCGCTGATCTGGATGGTGAGCGCTTGGGTGTCGCTGGCACCGTCGGGGTCGCTGACCTGCACCAGCACTTTGTAGGTGTTGTCGGGTACGCCATCGCCCACGTCGGAGGTGCCTTCGGGACGCTCGTAGTCGGGGGGAGTGAGGAAGCTGAGCACCCCAGTGTCGGCGTCGATGGTGAAGCGCTCGGCGTCGACGCCGCCGACGATGGCGTAGCTGAGGCTGTCGCCGTCGGCGTCGGCGTCGGCGTCGCTAGCCTGGACTTGGGTGACCTGGGTGCTGTTTTCAGGCCGCGTCAGGGTGGCGGTGAAACCGCCGCCGTCGCTGGTGATGACGGGGGCTCGGTTGTCGGGGGCAAGCGTGAGGTAGACCGGGCCGCCAGGGTCGCTGATGGCACCGGGGGTGGGGTCGCTGTCGAGCGGGCCGTTGTCGGTGAGGACGAAGTCGAGGCGTTGTTTGTCGCCGACCTGGGTGATGGTGACGGGCACGCTGACCCAGTTGCCGGCGCTGTCTTGTTTGAGATAGGCATTGACCGGGAGGTCGGCGTCGATGAAGAGGCTGATGGTCTCTTCACCACCCGCGGGGACGTTGTCAAGGTTGAAGGCGAGCACACCGAGCGGGAATTGGCTGCCCTGCAGCGCCTCAGGCAGGTCGCTGTCGTTGGGTGCAGCAGCCATCGTCACCTGGCTTTGGTGGGCCCCCGCGCTGTTGACGAGGGTGACGTAGCGGGCATGACCCGCCTCATCGGTCAGACCGGTGTCGAGGGAGGTCACGTCGTCCTGTTCGGTATCGGGGATGCCGTCGCCGTTGCCGTCGCCGGCGACCAGGGTACCGTCGGCGCCAGGGAGGACCGGCACCTTGAATTCCTCGCTGGAGTCGATGCCATCGTTGTCGTCGTCGGTGTCGAGGTTGTCGTCGATGCCGTCGCCGTCGCTGTCCTTCCCGGCCTCCTCGGCGTCGTCCTGGCCGTCGTTGTCGGAGTCGCGGTCGAGGCTGTCGCGCACGCCGTCGCCGTCGCTGTCTTTGGTGCCTTCCTCGGCATCGGGGATGCCGTCGTTGTCGGAGTCGGTGTCCTGGTTGTCAGGGATGCCGTCGCCATCAGTGTCGGTATTCCCGTCTCCTTCCTCGGCGTCGGGAATACCGTCGTTATCGGCATCGGGCTCTGGCTCTGGCTCTGGCTCTGGCTCCGGCTCCGGCTCCGGCTCCGGCTCCGGCTCCGGCTCCGGAGTCGGAATCACGCCGCCCTCGCTCACGTCGGTTACCGCGACGGTGAGGGTCTGGGTGTCGCTGGCGCCATACGTGTCGGTGGCGGTGACCTGGACGACGTAGAGGTTGTTGGCGTCGGCATCGCTGGGGCTTTCGTAGTCGGGCGCGGCGAGGAAGCGCAGCACGCCGCTGGTGGCGTCGAGACTGAACGCGGCCTGGTCGGCGCCGCCGCTGAGGCTGTAGGTCAGGCTGTCGCCTGCATCCGGATCCGTGGCCACCACGGTGGTGACGGCGCTGGTGTTCTCGGCGATGCTGACGGCGGCGGTGGTGCCGCCACCGTTGCTGGTGATCACAGGCACGGTGTTGGTGAAGGCGGCACCGCCCGGGTCGCTGATCTGCCCTGGGGTGCGGTTGAGGTCCAGGTCGCCCTGGTCGATCAGGTCGAAGGCGATGATCTTCTTCGTGCCGTCGTCTGAGAGGGTGATGCTGAAGTTGCTTCCGGGGGTGTTCTTGACACTGACCCACTGGCCGTCCTTGTCCTGCTTGATGTAGTCGTTGACCGCCAGGCTGGCGTCGACATAGAGACTGACGCGCTGGGTGCTGGCGGGGGTGACGTCGGCCAGGTCGAAGCTGATCACGCTCTGCAGGAATTGGCTGCCCTGTAGCGCCTCGGGCAGCTCGCTGGGGTCGGGCGCATCGTTGACGACGACATTGGTCTGACGGGTGCCGGAGTCGGTGGCGAGGGTGACGTAGCCGACGTTGCCGGCGGCGTCGCTCACCTGGGCTGAGGTGACGTTGTTCTGCACGCTGTCGACGAGTCCGTCGCCGTTGCCGTCGCCAGCGACGCGGCTGAGCGTAGGCACGGCGTCCTCTTCGTCCGCGCCGATGCCGTCGCCGTCGCCGCTGACCTGGAAGGTGGCGGCGCTGCTGTCGGTGCTGCCGTCGTTGACGCGGACCTGGAAGGTACGGTCGCCGTTGGTGGGTGTGTCAGCGCTGTTGTGGTAACGCAGGGCATCGAGCAGGGTTTCGCCTTGGGTGCGGGTGAGTGCGGCGCTGTTGTCGCCGGTGATGGTGAGGGTGCGGGTGGTAGCGTTGGTGCTGAGGGCGTAGTCGTAGACGACGCCCGCGAGCGTGAAGCTGCCGCTGCTGTCGGCGTTCAAGGCCATCGAGCCGGTTCCTGCAGTGAACCCGGCAATGTCGAGGGTTTCGCTAGCGCCGTCTTGGATGTCGCCGGTCGCGAAGGCCACCTTGAGGGTGGCGAAGGTCTCGCTGTTGCCGAGCGCCAGATTGGTGCCGCCGCTGGTGAAGGCGAGCGGGTCGCCGCTGAGGCTGGCGCCGTGGTTGATGCCGGTGCCGCCGGTGCCGGTGCCGTTGAGGTCGACGACGGGTTTGAGCGCGAGGGGAGCGTTGCTCACGGCGTCGGTGGTGGCGGCGTTGCCGGCCAGATCGCGCGCGAAGCCGGCGCTCACATCGAGGGTGTCGGCGCCGGCGCTGATGCCGTAGCCGGCGCTGGTGGTCAGGGCCAGGGCCTTGGGCTGGGTGAGGACGATGCTGAGGGTGGTGGCGTTGGTGACCTTGGCCGAGCTGATATCGGCGAGCGCGAAACCGACGTTGGCCGTGGTGGCGTCGTCGCCGTTGATGTCCCAGAGGAGCGTGCTCCAGTCGAGCCGGCCCTTGATGTCGGTGTTGGCGCCCTCGCCGGCTTCGAGCAGGTCGTCGAAGTGGGTGCCGGTCAGCGTGAGGGTGCGGCTGTCCTCGGCATAGGCGCCGCTGGCGAGGGTGGTCTGTGGCGCGGTGGTGTCGCTGGTGATCGCGATGGGCGCGTTGCTCACAGCATCGCTGGTGGCGGCGTTGCCGGCACGATCGCGGGCGAAGCCGGCGCTGACGTCGAGGGTGTCGTTGGCGCCGCCATAGCCGCTGGTGGCGGCCAGGGCATCGGCCTTGGCACGAGTCAGCGCAATGGTCAGGCTGGTGTCGCTGGTGGCCTTGGCCGAGACGATGTCGCCAAGGACGAAGCCGACGTCGGTTGCGGTGCTATTGCCGTCGATGTCCCAGCTGAGCTTGCTCCAGTCGAGGCGGCCCTTGAGGTCGGTGCTCGTGCCTTCACCGCTCTCCAACAGGCTGTTGAACTGGGTGCCGGTCAGGGTCAGCAAGCGGGTATCGGCTTCATAGCTGGCACTGGCGATGGTGGTGGTGGGGGCGGTGCTGTCGGCTACGATGCTGAGCGGTGCATCGGCCTTGGCGTCGCTGGTGGCGGCGTTGCCGGCCAGATCGCGGGCGAAGCCGGCGCTGATGTCGAGGGTATCGGCGCTGGGGCTGGTGCCATAGCCAGAGGCGGCGTGGAGCACGGCGGCCTTGGCACTGGTGAGCACGATCGTCAGGTGGCTGGCATCTGTGACTGTGGCCGAGGCGATGTCGGTCACGCTAAAACGAACGTTAGCGGTGGCGGCGTCATCGCCATTGATGTCCCAGACGAGCTTGCTCCAGTCGAGTCGACCCTGGATGTCGGTGTTCGCGTTCTCGCCGGGCTCCAGAAGCGTGTCGAATTGGGTGCCGGTAAGGGTCAAGGTGCGGCTGTCTTGGACGTAGGCGCCGCTGGCAATGGTGGTGGTCGGAAGGGTGTTTTCGTCGACGTCGGTGACGCTGACGGTGAGGGTCTGGGTGTCGGTGCCGCCGTTGCCGTCGCTGGCCTGGACCTCGACGACGTAGCTGTTGTTGCTGTCGCTGTCGGCAGGGGCCTCGTAGTCGGGGGCGCTGATGAAGCTCAGGGCGCCGCTGTTGGCGTCGATCGCAAACAGCGCCTGATCGGCACCGCCGCTGAGGCTGTAGGTCAGGATGTCGCTGTCGGCATCCGTGGCGGTGACCGTGGTCACGGCGGTGGTGTTCTCGGCGACGGACACCGTGCCGGTGGCGCCGCCGCCATCGCTGGTGATGACCGGAGCGGCGTTGTCGGCGGGCGCAGTGGTGAAGTTGAGCGTGGTGGCGTCGCTGATGCCGCTGAAGGCATTGCCGGCCAGGTCGGTGAGCACGCCGCTGGCCATCTGCACCGAGTAGGTGGTGTCTGCGTTGAGATCGGTCGCCGGATTGAGGGTGACGGTGGTGCCGCTGATCGTCACCTGGGTGGTGTCGGTAACGGCGAGGGTGCGGGTGTCCCCGGCGCCATCGCTGATGAGAATGTGACCAGTGCCGGCAACCACAGTTTCACTGAAGGTCAGCACGAGGTTGCTGCCGACCGCGACCGCCGTAGCCTCGTCGGCCGGGGTGCTGCTGGCGAGTGTCGGCGCGATCGTGTCGATCGGATCGGCAAAGTCGATGCTCAGGTCGCTCTTGGCGTAGCCGGTGACGTCCGAGGCCGTGGCGGTGTTGACGAAGGCGCCGTCCTGGAAGGTGAAGCTCAGGTCGGCGATGTCGTCGGCGTTGGCATGCGCGGTGGCGCTGCCGGTCAGGGTGGCGGTGACGACGGTGTCGCTGGTGCGCACGAAGCCGGCGCTCAGGCCCGCCGGGACGTTGGTGGCGACGATCTTGTCGCTCAGGTCGGCGGCGAAGGTGTCGTCGCTCAGCGTGATGGTGATCGCAGTGCTGATGGTGCCGTCATTGGCGGCGGCCTCGACGAAGGTGTCTGTGCTGTAGGTCAAGGCGGGGATCGGCACCGGATCGGCGAAGTCGATGCTCAGGTCGCTCTTGGCGTAGCCGGTGACGTCCGCAGCCGTGGCGGTGTTGACGAAGGCGCCGTCCTGGAAGGTGACGCTCAGGTCGGCGATGTCGTCGGCGTTGGCATGCGCGGTGGCGCTGCCGGTCAGGGTCGCGGTGACGACGGTGTCGCTGGTACGCGCGAAGCTGGCGCTCAGGCCCGCCGGGACGTTGGTGGCGACGATCTTGTCGCTCAGGTCGGCGGCGAAGGTGTCGTCGCTCAGCGTGAT
>NZ_AFWT01000043.1 GCF_000224065.1 Thiorhodococcus drewsii AZ1 | reverse complement strand
AGCGCCCCGCCGAGCCCCGCGCCGATGGCCGCCTCCGCCAGCGCCACGTCGGGCGCGCGCAGCCGTGCCCAGACCAGCGCCAGCCAGAGCCCGAAGGCGATGAAGAACATCACCGCCCGACGCACGTCTGGGCTGGTCAGTGCGGCCACGGCCAGTCCCAGCAGTGTGGCGAGCAGCACCAGATCGAAGAGGAACATCAGCACATCGGCGGTCATGGCGTCAGATCCTCGCCGTCGCCGCGCAAGGCCCGCTTCGCGATCAGGTGGGATCCAGTCGCGCCGGCGAGCAGCACCAGCAGCCAGATCAGCACCAGCTTCAAGGCATGGAAGAGGTCGGGCACCCAGGGCAGCAGCCCGAGGATCACCAGTCCGAGCCCAAGGTTATCGGTCTTGGTCAGGGCGTGCAGCCGGCTGAAGAGGTCCGGCAGCCGGATGAGTCCGAGCGTCCCGACCAGGAAGAAGAAGGCACCCAGCAGGATGGACACGACCGAAAGCAGCGTCAGTACCAGACTCATTCGTCAGGCTCCCGATCCAATCGACGCCGGGTGAAGGCGGAGACGGCAACGGCGGCCAGCAGCGCAAAGATCAGGGCCACATCGGCCAGGGCCGGCATCTCGAAGGCGCGTCCCATCAAGAGCAACACCGCGATGCCCGTAGTCCCCAGGAGTTGGGCGCCCATCATGCGATCGGCGGGCGTCGGCCCGACAACCACCCGGGCCAGACCGGCGGTCATGCTGAGCAGGAGCACCAGGGCGGTTGCGATGAGGACGTCAGACATGCGCATCCGGCTCCAGGCGCTCGTCGAAGATGGCGGCGACGCGGCGCTCCAGGTCGGCCAGCTCGGGCGTCACATCCAGGCTCGCATCCAGCAGATGCACCTGGATGACATCCTGGTGTCGGTCGGCACTCAAGGATCCCGGCAGCAGGCTGACGCAGTCGAGGAACAGCACGCGCGCCGCAGGTTGCGACAGTCGCATCCGATAGGTCTGGAATCCGGGCGCGATGCGCATGCGCGGACGCAGGATCCGCCGCGCTACATCCGCCCCGCCACGGAAGGATTCGCGCAGGAAGAAGGGCAGGAACGCAAGCATCGGACGGATACCGGGGCGCGCCGAGTCCTGTGCCAGACGACCATACACCCAGCTCGCGAAGAGTACGGCGGGAAGGCCGATGACCCAGGAGGACGGATCCCAGCCGGCCAGGATCGTCCAACATCCGAAGAAAACGAGAAGCCTGGTGGCAAAATCCATGCGTCGCTCAAAATCCTTGATTGCCGATGCCTGAGTATCCCATTGAGGGCGATATCCGAGTCAACTCCCGCGAAACAAAATAGACCAGGATGTGGCGAGGAACGCACCGCATTGGTCGCGCAAGATGCGGTTCGCACGCTCATAGCATCCTACGACAGGTCGATTCTTACGCGGAAATCGCCTTAGAGACCCTCGGGCAGGACGCTGATCCAACCTTGCCCAGGAAGACGCCGCTCGATCTCGGCCCCGGACTCACCGAGCCTGAACAGATGCAGCCAGCCGTTATCCAAGAGCTGCCGGATCAGTTCATGACGGGCGATGATGTCCTCGATCGCCGCCTCGGGCGCCTGCAGAAAGGCGCTCAGACGCAGTGGCTCGTGCATCCAGCGCTGGCCATCGTGCAGCGACTGCAGCGGCAGCCCCACGCGCAGGTCGCCGGCATTACCCTCCAAGACGCCGATGGCACCGCCAACCACATTGTGAAGCACCTTGTTACCGCTGCCGAAACGGCGGTTGTCAACCATGGACCCGTAATATTGCAGATTGATCCAGGTCGCCACCACCAAGGGCGCGGTCATGATCAGCTCAAGGGTCTTGAAGTCGGCATCGGTTTGCCAGTCGTAATCATGCAGAAAGCTGCGCCCGCCAAGATCGATGCCCTGGGTGCGGGCGCGCGGGGCGGCGATAAAGGCGGCATTGCCCGCCAGCCCCCACTCCGGGCGGATCTGCGACCAGTCGCGACTACGGCGACGGATGCGCGTCTCCAGCCCGCGCCCGCTCAGCCCGTCGAGGCGGAGGAACGTGGCGCGCTGCATCCGGGTCAGCGCCCCCGCCTCCTTGAGCCAGCTCCTGATCTCGGCCAGCTCTTCCGCATAGTCCGACGGCAGGATGGCGGTGTCGAAGAGCCGCACATCGTCGGTCGTGGTGTCATGCAGACCGGGCAGGAACCAGGTGTCCGCAGGGATGGCGATACCGCGCTCGGCCAGTCCCTCGCGCACCCTCGGCTCATTGAGCAGGGCCGCCACGACGCGGGCGCTGGCCTCCCCGGTCTGCCCCCCGCAGGCGCCGCAATCGAGGCCGGCGGCGTAGGGGTTGTTGACGCTGGTGCTGCCGTGCCCGACCAACAGGACCAGGCGCGCGAACCCTTCGGTCAGGGACATGCCGCGCAGGATGCCCTCCGCCAGAGAGAGGCGGTCCTCCTCCGGGATGCCCAGGGTGGTCTCGGGCGCGGCACAACAGTGATCATGGGCCGGAACGTCCAGGCTAGGAGCGACCCGAGACGCCGCCTCGGCATCCAGTCGCAGATCGTTCGGGGCCGGCACGGGGCGGCTCCAGCCCAGGCTGTCGCCGATGAGCTTGGGGGCATAGAGCCAGATGCCGGCGGCCTCGACGAAGGAGAAACAGGACGAGGCACCCATCTTGAACGCCTTCCAGGACTTGCTGATGCCCATCCGCCGGCGCTGGGTGTTCAATGCCCGGTCGGAGCGTGCGCCGTCGGCACCCTGGATCTCGCTGCAGACGCGATAACCGGGACTGAGCAGCACCGGCGCATGGGGTTTCGCCTGGGCCGCGCCCAGGGGCACGACCTCGATCGGCGCGCCGAAGAAGCCCGCGAAGCCGAGCGTCTGAGCCTGTGGGCAGGCGGTCTCCAGCGATCGGCGCATGACCTCGGAGCGCACATCGATACAGAAGGCGGCCTGCATCACGGGCCGAACCGGCGATTCCTGGTCGTCTCCCCTGGCGGCGGTCAACTGACCGATCAGTCGACGCTGGTAGGCCAGCTCCTGGGCGGTCAGCAGCAGGTGGTCGATGCCCTGATCGGTCGACGGCCCGGCATCGGCCTGACCGGCAGGCTCGGGCACGACCGGAGCCTGGGCGAGCCCGGCGCAGACCGCGCGCCAGCGCCGAGTCAGCTCCGGCCTCGCCTTGTGTTCATAGACCAAGAGATCCCAGGCCAGGCGGATCGCCAGCAGCTCCTCGATGGTCGCGTCGCTTTCCCCCACAAGCTCCGCCTGCCAGCGCAGCAAGCGGGTCCAGGCCGCCCAGCCGCCGACATCCATCAGGGCTGCGTGCAGATAGTCGAGGACGGCGGCGTTCGGGATGCCCAGGCGCGTCAGGGCGGATCGGATGCAGTCGCGCGGGTTCTCCGGAAGGGCCTTGACCCGCGCGCGCATGCCGCCCTGCCCCATCATGGTGGTGCTGAAGTCGAGCGCCGCGAAACGCCGCCAGGAGGCGTAGAGCGACATGCCCTGCCAAGGCTGCTTCCAGGTTGCCTGGCCCATGTCGAAGTAGGCGGCGCAGTGATGGCTGATCCGGTCGACGACGAAGCTCGACCAGCGATCGGCATCCATCTCGTCGAGTACGGCGGTCAGCAGCGGGACACCGCCGGCTGGATGCGCCTCGCTGGCCGTTGCGCGCGCGATGTCATCCGGTTCGAGCTGGCTGCCGCAGAGCGCGGCGGCTTGGCGCAGGTCGTCCGGCGTGATGCGTCCGGCCTCGATCTGTTCCCGGTAATAGGCCCTGGGCATGTAGAGGCGTGCGCCGGCCGCCCGGCGCATGATGGCGGCGGCTTCCTGAAAGGGTGCCTGGCGCAATCCATGGAAAGGATTGACGGCGACGAAGCGATCGAGCGGCCAGACCGGGGCGATGCGATCGCAGGCCGCCGTGATTTGCGTGTCAAGCCATGAAGGCGCGATTGCGTGGGAAGCGTCGGTCACCTCTATCTCCTCCGTCATGGTCATCGCCTCGACCGGCGTCAGCGCAAGATTGGAGAGTGCGGTCAGGTTCATGCTGTCATCCTCCTCGGACGAGGGCCGGCGTGCGGCGAAGCGGCCACAGACGCGTGATCAACCGCGTGACCACCACGTCCACATAAAGACCGTTATAGAGGTGAACCTGGATGGCCTGGCGCAGCGGTGCCGCGAGGCGCATGAAGAGGTGCTGGAGCAAGATCAGGCCGATGAAGACGGCGACGATCGCCAGGCTCAGCGCCGTATCCAAGGCCCTACCAGGCAGCGGCACGGGGCGCACGCTCCCGGCAATGGCGGACTCGAAGGCGGTATGCAGGCCGAAGTAGCCGAGACAGACCAGTGCACCGATCGCACTCGCGCGCACCAGAAGGACCCCCTTGTCTTGCAGCACCAGCGCCTGGAGCAGGAGCTGGGCGACCGCGATCGCGACGATGACACCGGTGACGATGAGCGCCGGCTGGCGCGTTGGATCCACCCCAAAGAGGAACCCGGCGACCAGGGCCATCAGCACGGCACCCTGGAAGGCCACCAACCACTGCCAAGGCTGCGGTCCCGCCGCGTCGAACTGGAGCGCCGGCGCGCGGAAGGCGTCCACGCTGCTGCCGGCGGCGAGAAAGGCGTGCGCCTTGTAGAGCGAATGTGCCACCAGATGCAGCAAGGCCAGACTGTAGAGTCCCAGCCCAGCCTCCAGCAGCATGAAGCCCATCTGTGCCGAGGTCGACCAGGCCAGCGAGACCTTGATGCTGGTCTGCGTCAGCATCACCAGCGAGGCCACCGTCAGCGTCACCAGACCGATCACCGCCAGGGCCGTGAGCGCCGGTCCGGACACCGACATGATCGGACTCATGCGGATCACCAGAAAGGCGCCTGCGTTGACGATGCCCGCATGCAAGAGGGCCGAAACCGGGGTCGGCGCCTCCATCACCTGAATCAGCCAGCCGTGGAAAGGGAACTGGGCACACTTCAGGGCCGCGCTCAGCACGATCAACCAGGCCGCCCATTGCAGGGTGGCGGGCAACGGACCTTGGATCGACTCCATGGCCGCCCCGACGCCTGCCCAATTCAGGGTATGGAGTGTGGCGCCGATCAGGATCACGGCGATCAGCAGACTGGCATCCCCGATGCGGCTGAAGACGAACTTCTTGTGCGCGGCGATCAGCGCCGCCGGTCGCTCCGGATAGAACAGCAGCAACCGGTGCAGACAGAGACTGGTGGCGATCCAGGCCAACGCGAACATGAGAAGGTTGCCCGCAACGATCAGTGTCAGGATCGCCGCCAGCGTCATCAGCAACCACTTATGAAAGCGCCCCTCATTGGCGTCGCCCGCCACATAGTTGCGCGCATAGGTAGAGACGATCGCCCCCACCAGCGAGACCAGCGTCAGCATGATGACCGTCACCGCGTTGACGTAGACGCCAATGGCGAAGGCGCCGATGTCCAGCGGCAGATCGATACTGAGGAGCGTCAGGGATTCCTCGGGGCCGAAACCGTGGGTCAGGAGCGCGACCACAGCCAGCGCAAAGGCCGACCAGGCCAGACTGTTGGCCAGGGGCACCAGGCGTCGACCGAAGCGGTTGGCAAGATCGCTCGGGAGCGCGGCAGGGAGCCAAAGTGCGAGTGGCGCGGCGAGTGCCGCTGCCGTGGTGATGGTGACCGACATCTGCGCCTCCTGGGTCTCAGTCTCTGACGATGCGATGGTCAGAACATAGGCGTTAGGAGCACGCAAATAAAATCAATATTTGAGATCAAAACCATCGACAATTGTCGATGATTTCGTCACCCACGTGCGATGAGGACGACGACAGGTTTCGCGACACGACGGGAGAGATCCGGGTCGAACAGTTAACGACGACCGAAAAGGTGTCGTGAAGCGCTGGGCTGAGGGCGACGGCCTGCGGCTCCCGCTGGCCCCCTGCCCCACGGCCAACACGGGCGGAGCATTTCCGCGTCTTGAGGCCGCACATTCTCCGGACAGCAAAAGGCCGGGCACATGGCCCGGCCTCCTCACTCTCAGGTGAGCACGCTCAGTCGAGCGTCATCACGCAGCGGCCTTCGCCGAGTCTGCTGCATAGTCGATTGCTGGGCTCACGCCCATCCCGCGGATCTCAATGCGCCGGGGCTTCATCGCCTCGGGCACTTCGCGTACCAGTTCGATGTGCAGCAGCCCGTTCTCCAGACGTGCGTCGACCACCTTCACATAGTCGGCCAACTGGAACTTGCGCTCGAAACTGCGGTTGGCGATACCGCGATAGAGGAAATTTCCCTCGGCCTCGGTCTTCTTGCGCTGACCCGAGACGGTCAGGAGATTCTCCTTCGCCTCGATACCCAGTTCGTCCTCGGTGAAGCCGGCAACGGCAAGCGTGATACGGTACTGGTTCTCGTCCTGGACCTCGACGTTGTAGGGCGGATAACCGCCGGGCTCGCTCTGATAGGCGGTCTCCAGCGCATTGGCCATGCGATCGAAGCCGATCATGGAGCGGAACAGAGGCGAAAAATCGAGTGTGGTCATGACATATCCTCCAAATGAGCAATATGAAGTATCGAATCGATGGCGTTCTTGCGAACCGCCGGTTTCCAGGGACCCCAGGTGGGCGCCCCTTGTGTTATGTAAAGTAAATCCAGATTGGCACTCTGTCAAGGGGAGTGCTAATCGTGCTGCATTACACTTTTTTAACAATCCCTTAGGCTGACTTCCCAGAACCGCTTTCCGCCCTAGACACATCGAAGCGCACCTTCCGCAGCTTTGCCAATCCGATGGGCTTCACTCAACTGGAGAGCAACGCATGAAAGTCATCATCGTCGGCGCGGGCTTAGCAGGCCTCAGCGCCGCCATCTATGCGCGGGCTGAGGGATACGAGGTCCAAGTCATCGAGAAAAATCCATTGCCCGGTGGAAAGCTGTGGCAATGGGAACACGAGGGTTTTTCATTTGACATGGGACCGTCCATGATCATCGAGACCTGGATCATCGATGAGGTCCTCCGTCTCGCCGGGCAGGAGCCGATCGAATTCCAAGCGGTCTCACCACTCTTCTCGGTCTGGCTCGAGCATCAAAGCTGGACCATCGAGACGCACTCCGCCCTGGAGATGGTGCAAAGCCTCGCCCCGGACGATGCGGACAATTTCGCTACGATCGCGCGAAAAATGGAGACGGTCATCGCGGACATCCGGGCATCCTTGTTCCAAAAGCCCGTCAAGGGTCTCCTTGGACTCATGAATCCGCGTCTTCTGAGAGTCGCCAGCATCATCGATCCGCGTCTAAGCGCCTCGGAATATGCGAGCAAGCACTTCAAAAGTGATGTCCTTCGTGCCCTGCTGTCAACCTATCCATCCTATACCGAGCACCTGATCCAAAAGTCTCCTGCGATCGCCGTTTTCGTCCCCTTTCTCATGCTGCAGGACGGTATCCACTACCCCAAGGGCGGCATCTACTCGATTGCCGACCGGTTGTATCGAGGCGCCTTGGAGATGGGGGTGGAGTTTGTGTTCGACTCCGAGGTCGAACGCATCCAAATCGAAGAAAATCGCGTGGTGAGTGTCGGCGATGGTCACACTGCGGATGCCTTCATCTGCACGGCCGACTTCAACCACATCCAATCGCTCCTCGGAAGGACGTCCCACAAGAAAGCGGCACATGCCTACTTCGCTGCCGCTGTCGCCGTCGACAGAAGACTCCCGTTCACACATCACACGTTTCTCATACCCAAGGAGTATCCGGCGGCGCACTGCTCGATCGATGAGGGAAAGGTCCCGGATGAGTACCCTCTCTACCTATGCAGCGCCTCGAAAACGGACAGCGACTGTGCGCCGCAAGGATGCGAGAACCTCTTAATCGTCGGGGTGCTGCCCAGCACACAGGAGCACGATTGGTCCGACAAGGAACGCGTCTTCGACAATGCACTGAAGCAGATCGAGCGAATGACAGGCGAGACGATTCGTCCAGTGGCGAAGAAGATCGTTGCGCCCGACGACTTCGAGTCGCGTTTCAACAATACGGGCGGCTCTGTCTTCGGACTGTCCGGCCTGCATAATCCATTCGTGGGATTCAGAGAATACAACAAGGACAAAGAAATCAAGAATCTGTACTACGCGGGCGCGACCGTTCAGCCTGGAAGCGGCGTACCTCTTGTGATCCGATCAGGAAAATTTGCAGTCGACCTCTTGAAGCGCTCCTGAGCAGCGCGTTCTTCCGTTGGCTCGCGGGTCGTGATCGCTCGTGAAATCAGAAACTGCTGCGCCGCCCTCACTGTCAGATCGCTTCTTGGACAGACAACGATCAGGAGACAACGTCATGCAAATCGCTCTCTTCGGCGCGACCGGCGGCACCGGCCGGCAGGTCCTGGCCCAGGCACTGGAGCAGGGTCACCGCGTCACCGCCCTCGCCCGCGATCCCAGCACGCTCGATCCCCTTGAAGGACTGACGACGATCGGCGGGGATGTGCTCGATCCGAAGGCCGTCGCCCAGTGCGTCCAAGGCGCGGAGGCGGTCATCTGCGTGCTCGGCTCGCACGGCCGACAGGCACCCATTGAAGCCCCCGGCACCGAACGCATCCTGACCGCGATGCAAGAGGCCGGCGTGCGTCGGTTGGTGGTCGTGAGTTCGCTCGGCGTCGGTGACAGTCGCGCGCAAATCGCCTGGCCCTTTCGGTTGGTGATGGACCTCATGTTGAAACCGATCCTTGAGGCCAAGGCGGAACAGGAACGGTTGGTGAAAGCGAGCGGGCTCGATTGGGTCATCGTGCGACCCGGCGGACTGACCGATGGACCCCGTACCGGCGCCTATCGCTTCGACTTGAGGGTCGGTGTCGACCCGACCCTCAAGTCCGGTCGCATTGCGCGCGCGGATGTGGCGGATTTCGTGCTCCGCCAACTGACGGACGACACCTTTCTGCAGCAGACACCCGCAGTCACCTGAGCCCGCGTAGGGCGTAATAGCGATAGCCTATTGCGCCGCATGTTTGGCAGGCTGATCAGTCAAAGACGCAACAAACGCTGCATGCCCCTCGCACCTCAAATTTCATCTTTGTGCCACCAACCTGATAGCCCTGCGCCAATTCCTTTCGGCGCAATACGCTGCGCTATTGCGCCCTACGAACGACGAACCCGCAAGGGTGTCGCCGATTGAGCTTGATCGCGGGCACAACACACTGGAAGCGGCGAGCCTCCGTGTGCGAAAGGTCTAGACTGTCCTCCACCAACGCCATCGGGCATGCCAACCGATTCAACCAGGAGCGACCCGCCATGACATCCGAGCAACTCAACGCGGAATTTGGAATCCCCGAGCACCTTGTCTTCCTCGACGGACCCGGCGGTCTGGTGCAGGCACGCATGACGTGTCCCTGGGGAGCGGCGGTGGTCTCGACCTACGCCGCTCAAGTCTTGAGCTATGTACCGGCAGGCGCCGCACAGGATCTGCTGTTCGTCTCCGAGCAGGCCAACTACCAAGCGGGCAAGGCCATCAAAGGCGGTATGCCGGTGTGCTGGCCCTGGTTTGGCCCCGATCCGCAGGGGATGGGCCGTCCTCAGCATGGCTTCGTCCGCAACCGTCAGTGGCAGGTCACCGGGAGCCATCGATCGGCCAACGGCGAGATCCGGCTGGTCTTGGGTGTGACCGACACGGACGAGACCCGTCAACTCTGGCCGTCTGCGTTCGCGTTGCGGATCGAGATCACCCTGGGTCAGGCCCTCCAGGTCACGCTGGTCACGGAAAACCGCAGCGACGCCGCCATGGAGATTGGCCAGGCCCTGCACACCTATTTCAGGGTGGGCGATGTCAACCGGGCCAGGGTCGTCGGCCTTGAGGGTGTCACCTACATCGACAAATTGGACGGGGGTATCGAGAAGGTCCAACGCGGAACAGTGACGGTTTCAGGGCCGTTGGATCGCATCTACCTCGAACCAACAACGGAACTGGTGTTGGAGGACCCCGTCTTTGAGCGGGCGATCAAGATCCGATCCAATGGCAGTCGCAGCGCGGTGGTGTGGAACCCCTGGGTCGAGCAAGCCGCCGCCATGGGGGATTTCGGTGACCTCGAGTATCTGCAGATGCTCTGCGTGGAGACCACCAATGCCGGTCCGGATCGGGTGTCCATTGCGCCCGGCGGGACTTATCGTCTTGGGGTCGATATACAGGCGAAGCGCATCTGAGTTGAGCCCATTGTGATCGACGATCAAGGCGCTGCGGACGCCGATATCGCTCCAGCTTCGCAGCCCGCCGGGGAATCGCCTGGAAGCGTTGAGCGGCGACCGCGCCACTAACACGATGCGCCCGATGCATCCGGGTGAGATTTTGCGCGAGGACTTTCTCGCCCCCCTTGGACATGAGCGTGAACGCCTTGGCCGTGGCGCTGCGCGTGCCGGCGACACGACTCCATGAGATCGTCAAAGAGCGCCGCGCTATCTCGCCTGATACGGCGCTGCGCCTGGCGTGCTACTTCGGGGGTGATGCACAGTCCTGGCTGAACCTACAATCCAGCTTCGATCTGCGCTGCGCGGAGTTGTATTCGCGCGATGCGATCCCGCGTGAGATTGACGCTTGAGAGCGCTGCTGATCGGAGCGGTCCACTTGCACTTGATCGGGCAGCATAGATCGCCCGACTTTCCGGATCGTCCCAATTGCTGACATTCGGCCAACGCCAGCGAGCAACCGCAGCGGCCTCTTCAGTGGACGTTGGAGCCCGTCTGCGGCCGACCGATGTGGAGGCCATTCCCCTGTTACGACCCTGACCACCAAGACTTAGGTCCTACTTGTCTTCCGTTTCTCCGAGCTGATCAGCAAGGGACCAGCGCCTCAAGCTTCCTTTCGACTGAACCGGGCGTTCAGGCGATTGCCTGAATCCCCTTCTTCTCGATGACGGTCAGAAGCCGAAGTGCTGGCCCGCCCGGGCGCTTGACGCCTCGCTCCCAGTCCGAGACCAAGTTCTTGCTTACATTGAGGTAACGGGCAAAAACTGGCTGAGAAAGATGCTCGCGCTCACGCAGAGCGCGAATGGCCTCAGGAGAGAGGGGCTCGACTGGCGTCAGACAAGCGTCATCGAATTCGCGCATTGTCTGCTTGTCGATGGCACCTACCTCTTGGAGGGCCTCCATGGTCTCGTGAATCGAAGCCATCGCGTCGCTACGATACTGTCTAGCCATCCTGTTCAACCTCCGAGAATTGCCCATTATGGATCAGTGCAGAGAGCTGCTCGTGCGTCAACTCAAGGACGTGCCGCGCCGCGTTCTTGAATGCTGTTTCTTCCTCGTCGCTGATATTGGCCTGCTGGCTCTTGGCGAACCCGTAGACGAAGAAGGCGCGATGCGCCTGACGGTACAAGATCAGCGTCCGGTAGCCTCCTGATCGGCCTTGCCCAGGGCGCGCCAAACGCTGCTTGATGACTCCACCGCCGAGATCAGCATCGATCAGCCCCTGCTCCGCTCGCACGACGGCTTCACGTAACATCCCGTCCCGGATCTTCTGCTTGCGCGCGAAGCGCTCGAACCAAGCGTTCTTGAAGATCCTCACGTGCTCTTTCACTCCGATGCTATATCACACTAAGTATTATATCACTGAGTCGACACAATCACCTCCGTTAAGATCCAGGCGTTCGTCAGCGCAACGGCAAAATGATTGGCAGAGCATCTGACCTGCTATCAGACGCATTTGGTTCGGTAGGAACTTGATACTGCTAGCTAATCCGGACCGGATCCGACGATGCTCTAGCGTCCGGTTCCCAGTCGATTTCAGCCGTCGAAGCAGTCGGCGTTCAGAGCCTCGACGTAGTCACAGGTCTGGTGCGGATGGACGGAAGGGCAGAACAATCAAGCCGCAGAGCCGCGACAGATCGGCCTCTGGTGACGGCTCCCTGCCCGGCCCATTATCATGCAGTGCTCAGCCACTGTTGCGAGCCCCCTCATGACCACCCTGAACGGCGTTTTGCTGGACCTGGCCACGATCGACCAAGGTGACCTCGACCTGTCCTCACTGGATCGGGTCTGCGGCCACTGGCAGCGCCATGCCTACACCGAGCCGGTCGATACGCTGGAGCGCCTCAGCCACGCACAGATCGCGGTGACCAACAAGGTGGCGTTGGATCGCCAAACCCTGACCGCTGCCAACGAGCTGCGCCTGGTCTGCGTCGCCGCCACCGGCACCAACAACGTCGATCTGGAGGCCGCCCGCGAGTTGGGCATCGCAGTGGCCAATGTGGCGCGCTATGCCACCCCGGCGGTGGTGCAGCACGTTTTCGCCCTGATCCTCGCCCTCACCACCCGCTTGCCGGAGTACCAACGCGCGGTCTCCTCGGGGGCCTGGCAGCGCCACGACCGCTTCTGCCTGATGGACTATCCGATTCGCGAGCTCGCCGGGCGCACTCTGGGCATTGTCGGTTTTGGCGAATTGGGCCAGGCGGTCGCTCGGGTGGCCGAGGCCTTCGGCCTGCAGGTGCTGATCGCACAGCGCCCCGGTGGCCCGTCTCGTGAGGGCCGGCTACCGCTGGAGGCGTTGTTGCCGCAGGTCGATGTGCTGACCCTGCACTGCCCCCTCACGGACACCACCCGCGGCCTCATCGGCGCCCGCGAACTGGATCTGATGCGACGCGATGCCCTGCTCATCAACACCGCCCGCGGCGGTATCGTCGACGAGCAGGCGCTGGCCGAGGCCCTGCGACGCGGCACCCTCGGCGGAGCCGGGATCGACGTGCTGAGCACCGAGCCGCCGCGCGGGGGCAACCCGCTGCTGGCGCCGGATATCCCCAACCTGATCGTCACCCCGCATATCGCCTGGGCCAGCCGCGAGGCGCGCCAGCGCATGGTGGACGAGGTCGCGGCTAACATTGAGGCATTCCTGGCGGGGAAGGACCGCAACCGCGTCGCCTGAGCGGCATCGGCTGGGGACTTCGCCCGAGGACGGAAGCTGGCCCGCTCACTGCCGACGAAACCCGTGATCATCCCTCAGATCCGATCAGCGCCCCACCCACGCGACATGAACCCCATCAGGTCGCGGTAGCGTCTCGCGGTTTGAGATGAGGGATGAGCGCGCTGAGGGTCACAGGCTTGAGGAGGCGCACATCGAAGTCGTGGGCACCTTCGGCCGAGGTAAAAGCCGAATCCGTGTAGCCGGTCACGGCAATGATCTTGATGCGTTCTCTGAAGGGCTCCTGCGCCAGCGCATGCGCGATCTTGTATCCATCCACGTCCGGCAGCCCCAAATCCAGCAAGAGAATCTCCGGCGGCGCGGCACGAATCGTTTCCAGGACCTGGCCGCCATTGTCCAGGAGACGGACCCGATGCCCGACCATCTTGAGGAGCATCCCCAAGGCATCGAGCACGTCCTGGTTATCGTCGACGACCAGGATGTCGCATGACTCGGTCGCCGCCAACAACGGGTTCGCGTGCTCCACGTGATCCACGCCGATCTCTGGGTCCTCACTCCGTTCCTCGGGCGATTCGGGAGAGGCCAGCGGCAGGATGACGCTGAAACGACTCCCCCGTCCTTCACCCTCGCTGAATGCCTCGACCTCGCCCTCATGCATGTCGACGATCTGTTTGACCAATGTCAGACCCAGGCCGAGACCGGCATGCTTGCGCCCTGCGTCCGTCGGGGTGGTGTCAAGGATGCTGAAGACATGCGGCAACAGATCACTCGCGATGCCACGGCCGCTATCCTCGACATCGAGTCGGAGGCACCGATCACCCTCAATCCGCAGCGAGAGACGGATCCGGCCGCCATTGGAGGTATAACGCACCGCATTGCTCAGCAGATTCGAGATGACCTGGATCAGCCGCGTCCCGTCGCCGATGACGAAGATCGGCTCCTCGGGGATCTCCAGGACGAGCGTCTGCTGCTTGTCCTCCAAGGCGGGACGCAAGGCGTCGAGGGACTCCTGGATCAGCGATTGGAACGTGTGCCGAGCCATATCGAGGCTGAGTAGGCCGCGACGGATGCGCGACATGTCCAGCAGGTCGTCCACCATGTGCTTCAGGTGCTGGGCCTGACGGTCGATCATGTCCGCCGCCCAGCCCAAGTCGATGTCCCGCTCATCGTTCATTTGCATGATCTGGATGGTCGTGCAGATGGGCGTCAGCGGGTTGCGCAATTCGTGTCCGAGCATCGCGAGGAACTGGTCCTTGCGCCGATCCGCCTCCTCGAGCTCACGCGAATGCTCGCGCAGCGCGGCCTCCAGGCGTTTCTGTTCGCTGATGTCGACGAAGGTTCCGACGCTTCCGCGGACCTCGCCCTTCTCGTCGAAGAGCGGTGCCGAATAGGTCAGCAGATCGAGCCTCGATCCGTCCTCGAACTCGATGACCTCCTGGAAACCGCTGATCGTCTGTCCCAGCTTGGCCGCCTGCTGCATGGGCATGTCCTCTGGGTCGAGCACCTTCCCGTCGTGGAGGACACGAAATGTCAGCCCCGTCGCCTCGGGTCCGGACATGGAGGGATTGATATCGGGTGGGAGACGCAGCATCTGAGCGCCCGCCCGGTTCATCACCATGTCTCGGCAATCCTTGTCGCGCGCGAAGAAGATGCCCACCGGGGCCGCCTCCAGCAGCGCCTGGATCTCGTCGAGATGGCGCCGATTCTCGCGATGCAGGCTGTTGAGACGCTCCTCGTCCCGGCGCCGTGAGGTGATGTCGGTCACCAAGGCGAAGAAACCCTGGACGCCTTCCTGGTCTTCGATATCCGGTATGTAGTCAGCCGAGACGTAGCGCGGCTCGCCAAGGACATAGTTTACCCAGCCCTCGAAATGGGCGGGCGTGCCGGAGAGCGCGGTCTCCATATGGGAACGGACCGCCTCGAAGGCCGCATCGCCCAACAGATCCTGCACACGTTTCCCGCACACCGCATCCTGGTCGACGCCGAACCAGTGCTGGTAGACCGCGTTGTTGAAGCGATAGCAGAGATCCTTGTCGATATAGGAGATGAGCACCGGCAGCGAGTCGGTGATCCGGCGCAGATGAGTCTCGCTCTGGCGCAGGGCGACCTCCATGCGCTTGTGCTGGGTGATGTCGGTGAAGGTGACGACGACCCCCTCCGTATGATCGTCCTCGGTCCGATAGGGCAGAATGCGTCGCTGGAACCAGCAATAGTCGCGGCTTTGGACCTCGTGGAACTCGACGGATTGGCCGGCCAGCGCCCGCCGGGCATCGCTCAGCAGATCCGCGTCTTCGAAACGCCAGGTGATATCGGTCACCAGACGCCCGATGTCCGAAGGGATGAGGCTCATCAGCTTGCCCACGGCGGGCGTATAGCGGCGGATGCGCTGATTCCGGTCGAGGAAGAGCGTGGCGATGTCGGTGCTGACCAGCAGGTTGTTGAGATCGTTGTTGGTCTCCTCGAGCTCGTGGACCTTGTCCTCCAACTGGCTGTTGAGGGTGGTCAGCTCCTCGTTGAGCGACTGCAGTTCCTCCTTCGAGGTCTCGAGTTCCTCGTTCGTCGACTGCAGCTCCTCGTTCATCGACATGACCTCCTCGTTCGAGGCCTTCAGCTCCTCGTTAGAGGTCTCCATCTGCTCGATGGTGCTGCGCAGATCCTCGCGCGTGCTCTTCAGCTCTTCCTCGAGCTGGCGCACCAGCGAGTCCTCGCCCTCGCGGCGCTCGACCTCGGTGCGGACGCTCGGATCCTCCTTGCCCTCGTCTTGGAAGGAGACCAGCAGCAGTCCACCCTGCTCTCCATGCTCGTCGGTCTCGCGGATCGGCGTGACGGTGATGAGGACCTGATACCACTGCTCGCCGCGGCGGACGTGCGCGCCGCGGCTGATCACCTGGCGCTTCTCGCTCGCGGCCTGGCGCAGGGCGCCGCGGAGCTTGCCGCGCACGCCCTCGGCCGCGAGCAGCAGCAGTTCGTCGGTCGGGTCGCCCGGTGCCGGTCCGAGATAGTCGCGGATGGCGCCGTGGAAATAGAGCACCCGATGGGAACGGTCGACCAGCACCGAGGCCGGCGTGAAATGCTCGACCAGCGCCTTCTGGGTGATCACGCCGTAATTGGTGCCCGGACGCCTGCTCACCCCCTGACGCATGTCACCGGACCGATGCCGCCGGATCGACTCGCTCGGGAACTCCAGATTGCTGGGCGCAGCCGTATCGATCTTGCGATAGAGGCGCCACTTCTTGGACAGCGGCTCGAACAGCCGAGAATCCTGCCCGGTCGTCTCTGAGGTGCCGAGGAAGAGATAGCCGCCGGGCTGAAGCGAGAAATGAAACAGGGAGAGGATCCGTTCCTGATACTCGGGCTCGATATAGATGAGCAGATTGCGGCAGCTGATGAGCGACAGATTCGAGAAGGGAGGATCCGTTAGGAGGTTTTGCGGGGCGAAGATGACGCGCTCGCGCAGGCTCTTCTTGATTTGATAGCGATCGCCCTCGTGGTTGAAGAAGCGCCGCAGACGCTCGGGCTCGATGTCGGCGACCAGGCTTTCGGCGTAGACGCCCGCTCGGGCGACCTCTAGGGCGTCCAGAGACACGTCGGTGGCAAAGACGATGAGGTTGTTCGGGCGCCCGATCGACTCGGCCGTTTCCGCGAGCAGGATCGCCAGACTGTAGGCCTCCTCGCCGGTCGCGCAGCCCGGCACCCAGACGCGCACGCTCTCCTCGCTCTTGCCGATCCGCTCGAACAGCGCGGGAAGTACCTGGTCGCGCAGCTGCTCCCAGGCATCGCGGTCGCGGAAGAACTCGGTCACGCCAATGAGCAGATCCTTGCCGAGCGAGCGCACCTCGTCCCTATCCTCGCGCAGCCGGGCGTGATAGGCCTCGAACGTCGGGGTGTGGACCAGACCCATGCGGCGCAGGATGCGTCGATGCAGGGTTCCGCGCTTGTAGCAGCGGAAGTCGTAGTTCTCCCGCGCGATCAGGAGCGAGAGGATGTTGTCCAGATAGTCCTGGTCCTGCTTCATCCGCGCGGTAGGAGCACCCTGCAGGCTGAAGTGCTCGATGTAGCGGACCAGGACGTGGGGCATCTCCTCGACCGGCAGTGCATAGTCGACGTCCCCAGTCCCGATCGCGCTGCGGGGCATGCCATCGTAGGCGGCCGTGGACGGATCCTGCGCCAGAACCATGCCGCCGCGCGCCTTGACCAGACGCACACCATAGGTGCCGTCGGTGCCGGTGCCGGAAAGCACGATGGCGATGGCATGCTCCTGCCGGTCGTGGGCGAGCGAGCTGAAGAAATGGTCGATCGGCATGCGCAAGCCGCGGCGCTCGGTCGGCTCGCTCAGATGCAGCGTGCCATCGGAGACGGTCATGACCGTATTCGGCGGGATGACGTGGAGACGGTTGGGCTCGACCCGCATGCCGTCCAGGACCTGTACCACCGGAATCCGAGCATACTTGTTCAAGAGCTCGGCCATCATACTATCGTGGGTGGGATCCAGATGCTGTACGAGCACGAATCCGGCGCCCGTATCCTGCGGCATCTCTTGAAAAAGCGTACGCAGAACCTCAAGACCGCCCGCGGATGCGCCGATGCCGACGATCGGAAAACCAACCGACTCGCGAGGCTCGGAATCGCGCGTCGGTTGATCCGAGGATGGATGAGAATCGGGCGTCTGCGCCGAATCGTCGCTCCCTGAATGCATACCCCCACCTGAGATCGGTTCGATCAAGAATTGACTATCCTGAAATCAGCCCCCAGACATACACGGATAACGTACTAGCGACCTGGCCGCAGCTCGCATTTCACGCCCCGTTCATTTGGATCAGCGGTCAGATTCATTGCCCCTGACTCACGTACGTGACCCATATGCGTCCGACATCGACGCGTTCTGTGTCATCGAGAAAAAGGCCCATGCCCTTCGAGTCGGCCGCCGCCGACTGCTTGCGACCATCTCTCGCTCGACCAGCACGCAGCTCAGGATAGCCCCGCCCCCCCGGATTGAAAAGACACCCAATCTGGATGCGATACGGCGGTCAGCCAATGGAGGCGACGATGAACGGCAAGAGAACGATCGAGAGCCCACACGCACCGACCACCCCGACGAATGGGTCGAGCACGCCTCGGAACGTCTCCGATATCCATGCCTTTCGGGGCCGATCGGCCCAAGTTCTGAAAGCCAGAACCGTCAGCCAGGCGCTACGCACAACCCTGGAAGCCCTAATGCAATTGGACGGCGTCTCGGCCGCTGGTCTCATGGAAATAGGCGGCGACGCCTCGGATCCCCAGGCATTCGTGCAGTTGGGGGACTGTGGATGCGCCTTGGCGCTCTGTCAGCACGCCCCTTGCGAGACGGCCGAAACCCAGGGGTTTTGGACCGGCCCAGTGACATGCTGTCATCCAGTGTTCGCGCATCTGCTTTCCATCGAGGGATTCGTCGAGGTCCTTTGGCTGCGCTCGGCCTATCACCGTCGTCGTTCGCTCACCCTCTTCGTTCTGAGCCGGGAAGCGTCCTGGCGATCGGATCTCGTCTACTCGATATTGGCCCTGGCAGCCACGCTAGGCGGGAGTCTGGCGCGGCTCATCGCCGAATCGGAATTGCTCGCTCGAAGCGAGGAACTCGAGCACCTGGCCTTCCACGATCCGCTCACCCGCTTGCCGAATCGGCATCTGCTGAGCAGCCGCTTGAGTCGGGCCTGTGCAAGAGCCAAGCGCAGCGGGACCAGCCTGGCGGTCTGTTACCTGGATCTCGACGGATTCAAGACGGTCAATGATCGGCTTGGCCACGCCATGGGCGATCAGGTACTCAATCGCACCGCCGAATGCCTGCTCGAAGCCAGCCGCGAGGACGATACCGTCGCCCGCCTCGGCGGCGACGAGTTCGTCTTGCTGATGAGTGGCCTGCAGGACACCCAGGATTTGCCGTCGTTCGCACACCGCGTGCTCGATGGGCTCCAGGCAGGTCTCGCCGATCTGGACCTGCCGACGCCTGTCACGGCCAGCATGGGGATCACCCTGTTCCCTCAGGACGACGCCGACGGCGATACGCTGCTGCGACATGCCGACCACGCGATGTACGACGCCAAGAACCGAGGCCGCAACACCTATGCCCTTTTCGACGCGGGACGGTTGGACCAGACCAGGATACTGCCCGAGACGGTCGATGAGATCCGCCGTGCCATCGTGAACGACGAGTTCATACTCTACTTCCAGCCGCAAGTCGATCTGCGCACCGGGCGCGTCTCGGGACTGGAGGCATTGATCCGCTGGCAACACCCGCACCGCGGTCTACTCGAGCCGAATGACTTCCTGCAACCCGTGATCACGGGCCACTATGCCAAGACCTTCGATGAATGGGTGATTCAATCCGCCTTGCGCCAGATGGAACGCTGGCAAATCCAGGGACTGGATCTGATCGTCAGCGTCAACATCAGCGGCAGTCAACTCCAGGATTCGGGATTCGCCGAACGCCTTGGCCGCTTCCTGAAACGGCATCCGAGCGTGCCACCAAACCGTCTCCATCTCGAGATACTGGAATCCGCCGCCTTGGCGAACATCGCAACCGCCAGTCACGTCATTCAGCAATGCGAAAGGCTGGGCGTCCACTTCGCGCTCGACGATTTCGGTACAGGTTACTCATCCCTGACCTATTTGAAGGAGCTGCCCGCCACCTCTCTCAAGATCGACCGATCCTTCGTCGCCGGGATGCTTGCAGACGCTGGCGATCTGGCGATCGTCGAGGGCATCGTCGGACTCTCGCAGGCCTTCCAGCGCAACGTCATCGCCGAGGGTGTCGAGTCCGATCTTCACGGCGAACTGCTCCTCAAGGCAGGCTGCCAGAATGCCCAGGGATTCGCGATCTCACGTCCCTTACCGCCACACGAGGTGGCACCCTGGGTACGGGCCTACCGTGCACCAGAGACTTGGCGCAGAGCGGCCTCTCGATTCATCCGCTCGGACAAGGTCTCCTTCCTGACGCTCGAGCTCGCCCTGCGCAGCTGGGTTCGCCACCTGTTCGAGGCGATCGAGACCGGCGGCGATTTCCACGACCTGGGCGAGAGCAATTGCTTCCTCGGGCGTTGGATTCGGGGCGAAGGTGTGTCGCGCTATGGCCGGCATCCGGAGATCAGGAATTTCATTCGGGTACACCGTCGGCTGCACCAGATTGCGGAGCAGATGCACGCGCTGTCCGCCCCCCCGGAGGACGAGGAGATGGGCTATCTCCGCCAGGAGATTCTTCTCGCCCAGGGTGCACTCATCGACATCCTCCAGCGGATCTTCGTCGATGAGCAGGAGCTGCCCGAATGAATGTTAGGATCCATGCTTGGAGTGCATTCACTCGGCCGTCCTAAGGGTTGCGCTGATCGCCCCCCTTTGATGGCCGCCTCGAGGGAGCGACAGGAGAGCCCCATGAAGAACCCCGAATATGCCATCGCCCAACGCTGGGCGTCCCGCGTGCTGTTGCCGGCGTTGTGCCTCGCCACCAGTCTGGCCCACGCAGACGTCGAGCCGAACGACAGCTGCCCATCGGCCGATCGCGTCGAGCTGTCCTCAATGCCCACTACCCTGAACGGAACCCTGGAGGCGTTCGGATCCGGGATGGGCGACATCGACTTCTATCGGATCTCGGCGACACCCGAAACGCCGGTCCAGATCACGCTGGAAGGCGACTCGGAGCACACGGATGCCGTCGGGGATCCGTCCTGTCTCACCAAGACGGGTGAATCGGAATATTCGGTCCTGTCGAAGAAGGAGAGCCAGGCGCTGACCGAGGTTCGCTGACGGGCGACGATCCCAGAGGGCCATGGATGCCCGAGGCCAATCCGCCGGCCTCTCTGTAGCCCTGGGTGACATCGCATGACTGACAGATCGGAGACGGATCCTCCGTCCATAGGGTGCGAAGTTCCGTAACAGTCGGTGGGTATTGTGTCCGACGATTCATGATCGGGAGTGAGAGCATGACCAGCAAAGACGCGCATTTCGAGGGGATGGACTGGATCAGGGCCGAGCTTGAGGATTCGCTCGACGAGGATTTCGAGCTCGAGATCTCGGAGCCGGCCCTTTCGCTGGAGCTGCGCAAGATCTACAAACGCAGACATCCGGACACGCTCGACCGCCGGGTCTATTTCACCGAGCTCCTCGCACTCCAGGCAGAGCTGATCAAGCTTCAGGACTGGGTTGAACATACGGGCGAGAAGATCGCCGTCATCTTTGAGGGCCGCGACGCCGCCGGTAAGGGCGGGGTCATCAAGCGCATCACCCAGCGGCTCAACCCGCGCGTCTGCCGCGTGGTCGCGCTCACCAAGCCGAGCGAGCGCGAACGTACCCAATGGTACTTCCAGCGCTATGTCCCTCACCTGCCCTCTGGCGGCGAGATCGTGCTTTTCGACCGCTCCTGGTACAACCGCTCCGGGGTCGAGCGGGTCATGGGCTTCGCCTCCGAGGATCAGGTCGAACAGTTCTTCCAGGATGTCCCCGAATTCGAGCGCATGCTGCTGCGCTCGGGCATCCGGCTGATCAAATACTGGTTCTCGATCACGGACGAGGAGCAGCAACTGCGCTTCCTGATGCGCATCCACGATCCGCTCAAGCAATGGAAGCTGAGCCCCATGGATCTGCAGTCACGCGTCCGCTGGGAGGCCTACACCAAGGCCAAGGAGGAGACCTTCGCCCGGACCAACATCCCGGAGGCCCCCTGGTTCATCGTCGCGGCCAACGACAAGAAGCGCGCCCGGCTCAACTGCATCCACCATCTGCTCCAGCAGATCCCCTACGAGGAGGTGCCGCACGAGCCGATCACACTGCCGGACCGCGTCTTCGATCCGGATTACGAGCGCGAGCCGCTTCCGCCGGAGCTGCATGTACCCCAAAGGTACTGATTTTTCCCAGCGGCAGGGATGCCGCCCCGTCAACGGAAGAAGCCCCCCGATTCAGGGCCATTGAGCCCACTCAGCCCGGCCGCCCGTCCGGGCGCGCACTCACCAGCATCGGCGCATGCACCCACAGGAAGAGTCCGAAGGCGAGGATCCAGCCGATGCCGCCCACCATCAGCCAGATGTGATATCGCGCAGGGTCGAGCAGCGGCCCGAGCCCACGCAGCACCGCCGCGAGGTTGATGCAGACGAAGGCGACGAGGGTCAATGCGCTCGCCTCCATCGCCCGCCCCGTGTGTCCGACGGCGACCCGCGCCATCATACCCAGCGTCAAGACGCCGATCGCACCGATCGTCAGGGCATGCAGGGCACCGCGCGCGGGCATGGACGTGAAGGCCGGCAGCCCATCCAGAATCAGACCGAGCGCGAGCCAGAGCAGACCGGCCTGGAGCACGGTCAGCATGGGCGTGATCCAGACGCGCCGATCGTGCCAGCCGACCAGACGCGCCAGTTGGATCAGACCCAGCGCAACCGCGAGGACGCCGGCGATGGCGCCAAACGGCGCGATGACATCGGCGACCAGGAACGCGGTGGCCACGACGAAGTTCAGGCGTTCCAGGGGCACGAAGGTTCGCGGGCGCGCATCGGCGATGACACTGCGGATGAAGAAGGGCATGACGCGTCCCGAGACCAGCAGGATCACCAGCACCATCAGGTCCAGCATCAGGCGATGACCGCGGCTCGCACCTCCCGGCAGGAGGCCCAGCGCATCCAGATGCACGAGCGCGTTCGCCAGGATCATGCCCGCGAAGACCGCCAGAAACACCCGGTTGACCGGATTGGGGCCGTGCCAAAGCGGCCTCCAGAGCGCCCATGCCAGTGCCGGCAGAAAGGCGAGATCCACCAGGGCGGCGATCCAGGGCGGCAACCCCAGCCAAGGCGCGAGCCGCCCGGCCAGCCAGAGCCCGAGCAGCGCGGCGAGGCGCCCGCCGGTCGCCGTCGGCATCCCGGTCCAATTGCGCACGGCGGTCAGCAGGAAGCCGGCCAGCACCGCCACGAGATAGCCGAACAGCATCTCGTGGGCGTGCCAGGCGATGCCGACGAGATGGCTCGGCTGCGGCCAGAGACCGCGTAGCATGGCCAGCCAGATGGCGACGTCGAGAACGGCTGCCGCGCCCGCAGCCAGAAAGAAGGGCCGAAAGCCGAGGGCGAGAACCGGGGCGGACTCGAAGTTGGGGATAGCCGCAGCGCCTCGGTGGCGCCGGGTCCATGGCTCAAACATCGCGACTCATCATGGCATGCATGTCCCCTCTAACGTACCGATCGGCTGAATATCGAAGTTCTCGGCCAGTCCTTTGACGGCGTTCGGCGACAGGTCGGGCCGAGACGGAGCCGAGGATGGCGATAGGTTGACAGCCGAGCGCAGGGAGCGACTTGATGCGAATCAAGGCACATCCCGCCGTGAGACGGGAGCCTAGCCTCGTGGGGGTTCCGAGAATCCCGATCACGACTGACTTCACCACCGAGACATCCGATGCAATCGAACAAGACGACCGAGCCCGCCTCGGCGGGCGACCTGCCCGAGCTGGAGCTGTCCGACGCCGACATCCTCGATGCGATGCGCCATATCCCAGGTTACATCGACATCAGCACGACGGACTTTCGGGCGATCTACCATCTCGCGCACACCCATGCGCTTGAGCGTCTCTTCGGCCCGATCAAGGTCGAGCGTCTGATGCGCACCGGCATCGAGCCACTCACGCCCGAGGTCATGCTCGACGCAGCGGCCCGCTCCATGGTCCGTCAAGGACTCAAGGGCCTGCCCGTGGTCGACGGCGAGGGTGTCGTGATCGGCATGCTGACCGAGACCGATTTTCTCCATCGACTGCAGGCCGGCACGCTCATCGAGCTGCTGCTGCGTCTGATCGAGACGCCCGATGGGCTCGACCACCGCTGCCACGAAACGCCGGTCGGAGACGCCATGACCGCACCGGCAGTCAGCGTGCTCGAGGGGGCCGGCTTCGCCGAGATGATCGCCGCCTTCCATCGCCATGAAGGACGCGGCATGCCCGTCGTCGATGGGCAGGGCCATCTGCGCGGTGTGCTGCTGCGCAAGGACTTCATCTCGGCCTTCCATCTAGAGGACCTGCTGTGAGACGGACGCTCCGGCGTCGCAGGCCCGTTCAGATCCAGTTCTCGGGATAGCGGCGGGACTCGGGGATGTTGTTGACCAGGAGGGCGACGACCAAGAGGATGATCGGACCCAGCGTCGCCGGCACCAGGCAGTAGAGGAAGCCCAGGTCGTGAATCTGCTGCGAACCGATGATGGCGATCAGGGCGGTGGCCCCGCCGGGTGGATGCAGCGTCTTGGTGGCGTGCATGAGCGCGATCGCCGTGGCGACCGCCAAGGCTGCGGCGAGCCAGGTGTCGTTCTGAAACAGCGTCCACACGGCCACGCCGACGACGGCCGACACCAGATGGCCGCCGACCAGATTGCGTGGCTGCGCGAGCGGGCTGCGCGGTGCGCCGTAGGTCAGAACGGCCGATGCTCCGAGTGAGCCGATCACCAGCGTCAGATCGGTCCCGACGAAGAACCGCTGGTTGACCCAGACAAGCGCACCGATCCCGAGAAAGGCGCCGACCCAGGACCAGAGCATCTCGCTCAGACTGACACGCGGCGGCGATCCGCGCGTCGTACCACGCATCTTGCGGAAATACCGGCCCAGTCGACTGAAGAGAGTCGGGTTCCGGGGCTCGTCAGAGGGGGCCCGATCAGACGCCCGCTCCCGCTTCGACGCAGGTTTCGTCATCAATCCATCCTCATCATGATCCTCACTCCATCCCGATCGAGGAGCAGGCTGATCGCCGTGTCGTGCACCAGGCCACAACGCTGAATGAGATCGGCACCAGCCTCCTTGATCCACATCAAACCGCATGGGCCGCATGACAGAGGCTGGGAATCCAAACGCGACTGTCCAAGAGGCATTGGCGAGGACGGCTCAGACGTGTCGGCGATGCCCCACTGACGCCCCTGACTCCCACCTCCCAACGGCATTGGTCAGATAACGCGCCTGACGACGCAGCATCGCGATCTGGTGGAGCAAGACACGGATCTCGGCGAAGCGCGGCTCATAGGTCTCGATCAGCTCCCGCTCCCAGGGCTCGGTCCGACCAAAGGCGCAGGGGGGATAGCGGTGCCCTGCCCCGCGCGGGATGTCGTCGGTCCGTCGAGGTCCCCGCACCCGGAACCATTCGATCATGAACACGCACGGCGCCAACCCCGTTCTGTGCCATGATTGAGGGTATCGCTTCCGATGGGGACAGTGCCATGCAGCGGTGGATCAACCCGGAGAAGGACCGTTACGACCTGATCGATCTGGTCCAGGATCTGTTCGGCGACTGGGCTCTGGTGCTCTGCGCACTCGGTTCGCGCCGGGGACGGCTGCGGGTGGTCGGCCCGCCGTCCGAGGCGGAGGTACAGGCGCAGGTCGAAGACATTGCCCGACACTGCGGGCGGGCAGCGGGGTTATTGGCGACAAGGGGGCTCGTGCGATGACTGAGACGGATCGGACACCGGTAGGAATCGTCACCGGCGGAGCACAGGGCATCGGACGCGCCCTGACGCAGCATTTCCTTGAGGCGGGCTGGCGGATCCTGGTGCTGGACCGGGATGCCGAGGCCATCGCCGATCTGGAGCAGGACCTCCAGCACCCTGCCCTCCTAGCCTGCACGAGCGATGTGGGCGAGGAAGCGGCCGTGACTGCGGCCTTCGCGGCCCTAACCGAGTGGCAGTCCCGCGACGGCCAGTCGGCGGGGATCGATCTGCTGGTCAACAACGCCGGAATCGCCGATCCGCACAGCGGCCCACTGGAGTCGCTGACCCTCGCGGACTGGCGCCGCTGGCAGGACAGCCATCTGACCGGGGCCTTTCTCTGCACCCGAGCGGCCATCCCTGGGCTGCAGATCCGGCACGGCGCCATCGTCAACATCGCCTCGACCCGCGCGCTCCAGTCCGAACCCAACTGCGAGGCCTATGCCGCAGCCAAAGGCGGTTTACTGTCCCTCACCCATGCCCTGGCCATCAGCCTCGGACCGGAGATCCTCGTCAATGCAGTGAGCCCGGGCTGGATCGAGACCGGCCCCTGGCAGAAGTCGAGCACGCGCCACACCCCGACGCACCGCCCCATCGATCATTCCCAGCATGCGGTGGGCCGCATCGGCGAGCCGGCCGACATCGTCGCGGCGGTCGCCTTCCTCGCCAGCCCGCAGGCGGGGTTCATCACCGGACAGAATCTGGTCGTCGACGGCGGGATGACGCGCACCATGATCTATGCGGGATGAGGCCAGGGAGGCGTCGTAATGATCGACTGGACCAGAGTATTACCTGAGCGAAGCAGACGTTGGAGGTTGACAGGTCAGGGTCTCAGTCACGCGGATTCCTGCCACCCAGGCGAGAAACTACAGCGACTGGATTTCCTCAGTTTGCCGGCACGCAGAAAATCGGCAGCCAGCTTGACGCGCACCTCTAGTAGCGCTCAAATTGGTATCAATTTGAGTATCAGGAGAGGTCATGAACAGCATTCCTGCCCAAGAGATCAAGCGCCGCGGAATCGCGGCCGTGGACGAGGCCCTTCACAAAGGCCCTGTACATATCATCAAAAACAACCGCCCGAGCTATGTCGTGCTAACCGAAGATGCCTATGCAGAACTGCAAGAGGCCCAGCAGGAAACCGCGAGGGAACGTCTCCGTGCCTCGCTGGCTGACCTCGAGGCAGGTCGAACGAATCGCTACGCGGATGCGGATTCGCTGATGCGCGCACTCGACGCTGACGAAGCATGAGCTTCACGCTCGTTACGACGGAGCACTTCGAGCGACGGGCTCGCAAGTTTCTTCGCAAGCACCCCGACCTCCGCCCCACGCTCAGGGACACCTTGGGCGACCTCAGTCGAGATCCTTTCCAACCCAGGCTGAAGCTGCATCCCCTCGCCGGCAAGCTGGAAGGGATGCAGGCGGTCAGCCTGACCTACAGCTATCGGTTGACGCTGTTGCTCAAGGTCACGGAACAGGAGATCGTCCTTCTCGATATTGGGACCCACGATGAAGTCTACGGATGAGAGTCACCGCCAAAGACATCGACAGCTGGGCTGAGCGTCGCGAGGCGCAAGGCGAGCTGCCACGTCTGATCCGACGCTTGGCGATGCAGGCAGGGTCGATCACGGAGATGACCTTTCCGGCGGGAAACTCGGTGAGTCGTCCTGGCTGGGATGGGCAGCTCACCAGCAAGGAAGGTGACGCTTGGGTTCCGGTCGGCCGATCGCTCTGGGAGCTGAGCGTTCGAGGGGACGTGACAACCAAGGAGAACGAGGACTACGTCAAGCGGACCGATTCGACGTCTGAAGAGACACGCGCTGCCTCGACGTTGGTTGTCGTGACGGCGAGGCACTGGGCGAAGAAAGAGGAGTGGTCAGGCCACAGGCAAGCCGAAGGCAAATGGCGCAACGTCCTCGCCTACGATGCAGATGACTTGGAAGCCTGGCTAGAAGCCAATCCGGCAATCGCGCTGTCGTTCGCCGAGGACCTCGACATCGCAGGCGACGGAGTCGAAACCGTCACCCACCATTGGCAGCACTGGGCCTCCCAATGTCAACCACCCATCTCGCCGCAAGCCTTCTTCGCCGATCGGCAGGACGCCAAAAGCAAGCTCCTGGCCGATCTGCGGGCGCACATCGGCCAAGAAAAGAACGGAACTTACGCGATCCGCGCTGACAGCGCCGCAGAGGCAGCCGCCTTCGTCTGTGCCGCCGTGCTGGAAGCAGAGGAGATCGCGGATGTCGCAGTCGTCCTCACCGATGCCCATGGATGGCGCTTCGTCGAGGTCAATCCACGACTTCGACTTGTGATTGCCGTCCGCCCAGAAATCGCGGCAAGACCGGCAGCCGATGTTCTCACGGTCGTTCCGGCCGCGGCAGGCGACTTGGCGTCTGGATATGGAGGAGCCGATGGCCAGGGGTTCCATCTGGAGCTCAAACGACCCAGCATCTACGCCTTCCGCGACGCCTTGATCGAGATCGGCGTCGAAGAATCGGATGCTCGACGACTTGCAGGCTCGACCGGACGCTCCTGGAGTGTCTTTCGTCGACGACGCGCCGCGAATCCTTCAATCCGTCGCCCGCATTGGCTCGCGCTGCCCGAAAGTGATGTGCTCACGAGCCTGTGCTTGCTAGGTGCCTGGCACGCCGAGAAGTCGGCAGATCGGGAGATCGTCCAACGACTCGTGGGTGATTCTTACGAGGCGATCGAGCGCAAGCTGCGCGTGCTCGCCCAAGTCGATGACGCCCCGGTGATCGCCATCGGTAAAGTCTGGCGCGCCAAGGCACCATTGGAGCTGCTCGACCTCTATGCCGACCGGATCACGAGCGCCGAGCTGGATCGCTTCTTTGAGATCGTGCAATCCATCTTGATCCAGCCGGACCCAATGCTGGAGCTCGAGCCAGACAAACGTTGGATGGCACAGGTCTACGGCAAGGTGAGGGACGAATCCGGTCTGTTGTTCGAGTCGGTTTGCGACGCCTTGGTGAAGCTGGCGGTACGCGGAGCCGATTACCCCGGACTCGAGACGCTTCATGTCGAGGCCCGGGTCAAGCGCCTGATCGAGGGATTGCTTCTTAACGCCGACGAAACCCGGTGGTTATCTCTAGCGTCGCATTTACGTCCATTGGCCGAGGCTGCCCCCGATACCTTCTTGCGCGCCCTGGAAGCAAGTCTTGCTAGATCGGACGCCCCGGTCATGCGTCTTTTCGCTGAGAGTGTCTCTGACGAAAATCCTCTGAATACCGGAATCTGGTGGTATTCCGATCTGCTTTGGGCTCTGGAGACACTCGCCTGGTCGCCGCGCTGGTTGCTGCGAGTCGCGTTGGTCTTGACGCGTCTATCTCGCGCGAAGCTCCCGGACAACTGGGGCAATCGACCCATCCGCAGTTTGGTCGGTCTTTTTCGAAGCTGGTGGCCACAAACCACGGCGAACTTGGATCAGCGCATCGCAGTGCTCGACAGGCTCATCGCGAGCGAGCCCGACATTGCGTTCGACCTCTTGGATGCATTGCTGCATCGCGATCAAGACATAGCCTCTCCGTCGTCAAGTCCGAATTGGCGCGACGACGATGCGGGCAACGCCGCGCGGCCGACTGGAGCCGAGATTTATGGCATGCTCATCGCCGCAGCCGATCGGATGATTGGAATGGCGGAGGGAAATGCCGCTCGGCTCGTTCGCTTGCTCGACAAGCTGACCCTGCTTGGCGATGCCCGAGCCGATAAGCTGGCCGTGATGGTATTCGCCTTCGTCGACCCGAGTGCGGACGACTCCGCCCGGGAGTCGCTTCGCGATGAATTGCGTAGGCAGTTGCATTGGCATCTGAATTACGGAAAAGGCCATCCTGACACTGACCTTGGTATCGTTCAGCTCAATCGTTGGCGTGCGCTCTACGACGCGCTGTCTCCAGCCGATCCGGTCCTCCGTCATCGTTGGCTGTTCCAAAACGGATGGGTGGAGCTACCCATCGAAAAGGGTGAAGACATTGAACAGGAGGAACAGCAACGAACAGCTGAGCGCCTTAGCGGACTACGTCAGATCCATAAGGAGCTTGGACCAGGGCTTTGAAGGTCACATATAGTGACTCCGCACACTCATTGAGTCCAAGGCATTGCCAGTGTTGATTCGCCCTCCTGTGGGCGCTGTCAGGCCCCTACATTGCTGACAGTCTGCTTGTTTTTGACCACGCCCTGGAGCCTCCCTGTGCTGACCCCGTTGCTCGATCGCTTTGCCACGCATTTTCCGATTCCTACCATGGCCCGTGCGCTGCTGGAGCGCAGTTTTCATCCGGAGCGGCTCAACGCCTGGTTCAAGACGGTGGCGCAGGGCCAGTACAACCGCAAGCTGCTGTTTTCGAAGCTGTTCGAGCTGATGATGCAGGTGGTCACGCGTCAGCAGCCCTCGGTGCATGCGGCCTATCAAGGGGCGCCCGAGCCGATTCCGGTTTCGCTCAAGGCGGTCTATGACACGCTCAATGGTCTGGCGCCGGAGATCGCCTCGGCGCTGGTCGATGACAGCGGCGAGCAGGCCACGTCGATGATCACCGCCCTCGGGGGAAGCCGTGAGCCGCTGCTGAGCGGCTACCGAGTCAAGATCCTTGATGGCAATGCCCTGGGCGCACGTGAGCACCGCCTCCAAGAGAGCCGCAGGCAGTGTGCCGCCCCCTTGCCGGGCAAGGCGCTGGCGGTGCTCGAGCCGGCGCTGGGACTGATGACGCACCTGATCGCCGAGCCCGATGCCTATACTCAGGAGCGGGCACTGCTGCCCCAGTTGGAGAGCGCCATCGAGGCCGGAGATCTGTGGATCGCCGATCGCAATTTCTGTGTTGCCTCCTGGATCTGGACACTGCATCAGCGCGAGGCAGCCGTGCTGGTGCGCGAGCACCAGCAGATCCCGCTCCATCCGCTTGAACCATTGCGCCCGGTCGGGCGTAGCGAGCAGGGCGTGCTCAGCGAGCAACGCGTGACGATCACTGCCCCCGACGGGCAACAACGCCTGGAGTTGCGCCGCATCCGCCTGGAGCTGAGCGCGCCGACGCGCGACGGTGAGACACAGCTGTACGTTCTGACGACCCTGCCCGCCGCGGTGGCCGACGCCGCGCAGGTAGCCACGCTTTACCACACGCGCTGGAGAGTGGAACAAGCCTTTTTGCATGTGACCACCGAGCTGCGCTGCGAGCTCGAGACCCTCGCTTATCCGTCTGCGGCCCTGTTCGGATTGGCCATGGCCATCGTTGCCTACAATGCCTTAGCCGTGCTCAAGGCGGCGCTGCGCCAGGTCCATGGCGCTGAGACCATCGACACCGAGCTCTCGGGCTATTACATCGTCAACGAGATGGGTCGCGTCAGCGAGAGCCTCGAGACCCTGGTCGAGCCCGAAGATTGGGCCGTCTTTCAAACGCTCACCACCGAGGCCATGGCCGCCTGGCTGCTCGCCACAGCACAGCACGTCCAGCTGCGTAAGTACCGCAAGCATCCCCGTGGACCCAAGAAACCCACTCCGGCCCGCACGCACGACCCCGCCAATCCTCATGTCTCCGTCGCGCGCGTGCTTGCACAGCGTCAGAAGGCCAAGAAAATGGCCTGAGCCTGAGACAGTATGGGCAAATAGCGGCGTCACGAATTGTGACCTTCAAAGCCCTGGGAGCTTGGACTCGCGGGAGTCGAGCGTCTAGCGGAAACCTGCGGGGATGCCTTCCTCGTCGGCTATTGCCTGCTAGAGATTCTGGATCGCGACTCGCTGTCAGACTGGATCGTCGAATTGGTGCCAAATCTCGAGCTCAGAAAACATTTGGCACCGATGATCGCTGGGATCGTCCGCTCTCAGCCAGACGTGGAAAAATCGGCAATCCTTCGCAACATCATCCAGTCCGGGCGGGAAAGAGAATGGCCACCGGAGCATCTCGCCGAATGTCTGCGGCTGGCACGGGATGAGCCCTTTACTTGGGGGCTCGCCGAGGAGTGCGGAGACGCGGTCGAATCCGTCTACTGGCGCACCGTCACCCCTTGGCTCATGCGGTCGAAGCCAGCGGACCGTGAGTTTGCGATGTCGAAACTGCTCGAAGCAGGCCGGCCGATCAGTGCGTTGAACGCCACGATCCATGACACAAACGCTGTCAATCCCGCCTTGCTCGTGGAAGCCCTGGATACGGCACTCCGCACCGGAGAGCCCAATGCCCAGTTTCCGAGATCGTGGCATCTCGCGAAGCTGATCGAGCGATTGGAATCCTGGGAGGACATGGACCAAGAGCGCTTGTTGCAGATCGAGTTCCTGCTGGCTCCCTCGTTTCGGATCGAGCAAACCGCTGAACTTAAAGCGCTCACAGAGGCCATCACGTCCAGACCAGAGCTATTCGCCGAGCTGATCTGCCTGCTGTACCGACCCGAGTCCGTTGAGCCAAAAACGCAAGCGTCACCGACTGACGGAGAACGCGCGGCTGCGGAGAATGCCTGGCACCTACTGGATGACTGTCGCCGCCAGCCCGGAACCTTGCCCAATGGCGAGATCGATCACGATTCCTGCATTCGCTTCGTCGATAGGGCTCTCGAACTCTGCCGCGAGCAGGATCGCCTGACGATGGCAGAACAAACGATTGGCCAGATTCTGGCACACGCACCAGAAGGTGCGGACGGCATCTGGCCAGGATCGCCGGCGCGAGACATCCTCGACCGCGCTGAATTCGAGCAGATGCGCACAGGCTTCGAGTTTGGAGCACGCAACAAACGCGGCGTCACGTCGCGCGCCATGGATGAAGGCGGCGCGCAGGAACGATCCTTGACCGCTCATTTTCGAAACCATGCCGATGCGCTGGCGGTGACCCATCCGTTCCTCGCAGAATCGCTCCGGCGGATTGCTCAGAGCTATCACGACGACGCGAAGCGCCACGATGACGAAGCGGCTCTATGGCAGGAGCGATACTGAGCCAACTGCTGCCAGCTCGTAAGACAAGACGCTCAGATGGACCTGGACGCTGCGCGTCGTTTGATCGAAGCTGACCAGAAAACCCGTCGAGACCTGTCCGCCGGCTGCAGGGCGTTTTGCATTCAGATCGCGCCCAAATGATCACACCCGCTCCAGCGGGGCCATGCTCGTCTTGATCCGCCGCACCCGGCCGTGAAAGTCGATGTCGACGATATCAGAGTCGACGAAGCCGACGATGAGGCCGTCTCCGAAGACCCGATGCCGAACGCGATCATGCAAGGACCAGTGCTGGAGGCACTGAGGCGTTTCCGGTTCGGTGGCCTTTGAGACCGGCGGGGCGTAACGGGCGTCGATCCCGACCTCACCCAGGTAGCGGTTGAACACCGCCAGCCGAGCCGCCGGTGCCGGCGGAAGCGTCGTGAGCGGTTCCTCTCCCTCGAGATGACGGGCGATGGCGTCGCCGAGGTCCTGGCTGGTGCGCAGGTTCGCCTCGAAGACGAAGGGGCTTGCCTGGAGTCCGTCCGGATGGTTGAACGCCATCGGTTCACCGCGCGGCTGGGCGTCGAGCCGCGCATCGGGCGGAACCACCAGATGCAACGCCTCCTGGGCGCGTGTCAGGGCGACGTAGGCCAGACGCCGTTCCTCCTGAGGATCGGCGCGCCTGCCGGGAAAGACTCCCGCTTCGAGTCCCAGGACCATCACCATCGGCCATTCGAGTCCCTTCGCCTGGTGGATCGTGGAGAGCAGGACGCCGTCGCCTTCGGGCGCGTCACGTTCTGCGGTGCGGCGCAGCGCGTCCATCTGGGACAGGAAGTCAGTGACCGAGGCGGCGGTGCGCGTGGCCCATCCGAGGAGGGTGTCGTAGGCGATCTGTTTGTCGCGGGCAGTATCGCGGTCGGCGGAGCGCGCCTCGGTGCGCCGGAGGTCGGTGCGCTCGGCATAGTGGCGCAACACCTCGGCGGCCGGACGGTCGCGCCAGCCGGGGGCCGCACGCCAGAGCGCGGCGCGCTCTCGGATACGGTCGGCGTGAAAGGCGTGCTTGACGGTCTGGGCGACCGCGGCGATGGCCTCGGCGCCCTGCCCCGGATTCTGGAGGATCCTTTCGATCAGGGCATCGAGCACCTGGTTGGAAAGACGCAGACTCGGGGTGGCGAGCAGGTGCCGGATGATCGCACGGGCGTCCGGCTCGGCGAACAGGGTGCCGGCGGCGAGGCGCAGGACGCCGAGCAGTCCGGCCACCTCGGGGACCTGGAAAGCGGAGTCCCGGCCGGGCTTGATGACGGGGATACCGCGCGCGAGCAGGGCGAGTTCGAGACCCAGGGTCTGGGCCCAGAGCCGGGCGAGCACGGCACAGTCGCGATAGGCCCGGCCGCGACGATGCCAGTCCTCGATGGCGGTCACGACGTCGGCCTGATCGCCGGTCGCGGTGGCACCGATGGTTGCGATGCGGGTGCGCGGGGTGCCCGGCGCCGAAACGCAGAGGGTGTCGAGACGATCGGGGTTGTGGGCGATGAGCTGGGCGGCGGCGAGCGACAGGGCATGGCCGAAACGAAAGGTGCGCGAGAGGCTGTAGCGGGTGGCGCCGGGAAAGAAGCGGTCGAAGTCACGGCCCATAAACCTGGGCTGGCTGCCACGCCAGGCATAGATGCACTGGGCGTCGTCGCCGACCGCGCTGAGGCTCGCTCGGGTGCCGACGATGTGGCGCAGCAGCTCGAGCTGCACCCGGCTGACGTCCTGGAATTCATCGACGATGACCGCATCGAGCCGGTTGGTGACCATCTGCCGCGCGGTTGCGTCGCGGCATAGGAGCGCCACGGGCTCATGCTGCAGGTCGGCGTAGACGCGCAGTCCCTGCCGCGCCAGGGCCTCCTCGAAGCGATCGAAGGCGCGGATGAAATAGCGGTACTGAGGCTGGATCGAGAGGACCTCGAAGGCCTCGGTCGCGGAGCGAAGGTCGGCTTTCACCAGGTCGACGAACTGGATGAAGGTCTGCAGGTCGTCCGGGCTCGGTGACTCGTCGCTCCCCTCCTCGCGCAGGGCCGTCTGGGCGGCGTGACGCGCGAGGGCCTTGATCACCGTGTCCTTGGTCTCGAGGCGGCGTTGCGGCAACAACCCTTTGCTCTCGAAGAGCCGGGTCAACCTGAGACCCAGGGCGTGAAAGGTCTGCACCTCGGGTGCTGCCGTCCCCGCTGGCAGCGCCGCGGCGAGCCGCTGGCGAAACTCGGCCACGGCCGCGCGGTTGAAGGCCAGGATCCGGATGCGTTCGGGCTCCAGGCCCTGCTCGAGCAGGAAGCGCACGCGCCCGACGAGCATGTGCGTCTTGCCGGATCCGGCCACGGCGAAGGTCAGCGAATGACCGGCGGGATGCGCGATGGAGGCGCGTTGTTCCTGGGTATAGGGCCGCACGGGTGTGGCTGTCGGGGGCTTTCGGGACGGGGAGAGCCTAGGGTATCAACCTTTTAGGCTTGCGAGGGATCGCTTCAGGGGTTATCGACGGGTGACACTAGAGTTGACATCGCAGGGCGCGATTGAGGCCAATCGAGGCGATTCATGCGCCTTGACGTGACCATAAGCGATTAATTTGGTGGGCCGTGTAGGATTCGAACCTACGACCAAGGGATTATGAGTTAACTGCACAGTTTATGTAAAACATACAGTTACGTGGGATTTGTTTTCCCAAACAACTGGCTTTGTAGCCTTTCAGGTCAATAGCTTATGGATTTTTTTCAGGAGTCCATGAGCCGAAAAATAGCGTGATGGTGCTGATCTCGACAACACTTCGGTGACGCGTCGACTGTGTTTATTCAACCGAGATCGACCGGCAATGGCTGACAGCTATCTAGTAACGAAACCCACAATACTGGGACAGTTACAACCTCTCTTGCCCTGTCTCGGCGACCTATCCTTCTGGACCCATTTAACCGCCCATCCCTCTCGGCTACCATTGTCAGACTCACGATTGCCTAGACTGCATCAACGACGCAATAATACACAAAAAGTCTACGAAGACGCGTTCCAAGCGCCGCATCGCGTCACCCACAATAACCTCAGACTATTTCGAAGTCTTCGAACTCATACCTCCTGACTGCCCCTAGAACCGCACCTCAATCGACCCATAAACAGTGCGGACCGCGAGGGGCAGATCCTGCGGCAGCGAGGTTCCGGCTGATGCCTCCTTCAGATTGCCGTTCAGAAGATTGCGGATGTCGAGCTGTACCGAGAGCTGCTTGGTCAGGTCGTGACGGATGAGCAGATCGAGCTGGCCGTATTCCGGTGCTTCGTTCCGCGTATCCTCCGCTACGCGGGCACGATCGCCGACATACATCCCCTGCAGATTGAAGACGGTGCGACCCCACCGGTATTGCAGGGATCCGTACAGGCGATGATGCGGGCTGTAACCGGCGTCCTCGCCGGTGGTTTCGTCGGTGTTGTACTGATAGGCGTACCAACCGCGCAGGAGCAGGTTGCGCGAGAGCGCCCAGCGCATGTCGAGCTCGCCTCCCTGGCCAATCTGACGACCGACGTTCTCCGGCTCGGCATAGAGGGTGCGATTCTGCTGGCGGATCTGATTCAGGGTCTCATGATGAAACAGATTCAACCCGAGCTCAAAATCGTGGTGGGGCCGGTACTGCAGGGCCAGCTCGACGGTACGTAGCCGCTCCGATTCGAGTTCAGCGTTGGCCTGATAGATCGGCAGCAGGCCATTGCGCGTCTCAAGCAGGGTCGGGGCACGAAAGCCCTCGCCATAGAGCAGCTTCGCGGTCCATTCGGGCAGTGGCGTCCAGACCAGGACAGCGCGCGGGCTGACCTGGGTGCCAACATCTGAGTCATCATCCAGGCGTGCGCCCCAGGTGAGCGACCATTTCGGTACGATCAGCCACTCGTCCTGGAGATAGGCGGACAGCAGCCGGCGATGGCCGTCATAGGCAGACCCTGTCGCGGCCGCTGACAGCAACTGGGTCAGGGCACTGGCATAGCCCGTGAACGAATCACTCAGCGTGGTGCCGACGCCCATGCCAGAGCCGATGGAGGCCAACCCGCTCAGCTCAAGCGCATCCACTGCATAGCGGATCTGCGCAACCCCCAGTCCCAGGGTGATGAAATGCCGAGCGGTGGCCGCATAGCGAAGATCCGCCCGCAGTCGCGCGGTCTCCTGTTCGGCTGAGGCATCGAAACGCACGCCCTGCGCGAACAGCCCGGAGGCGGGAAACCAGGTGACATCATCGAGCGCGAGCCGGGTCTGCGCGGCATCCAGTTGCAGCGTCAGCGCGAGGCGCTTGCTGAATCTGACCTCGCGCGCAAGCCGTCCTTCGACCGTCTCCAGCGTGCGGGTCCCGCTGGGATCGATGGCACTCAGGATTCCGGCTCCGAGCCCCTGCGTCGTGCGCGAGAGTCGCAGCATGGCGCGCGTCTGACCGAATCGGGCATTCGCCAGCACGCCCAGATTACGTTGGTCGGTGTTGACCGCACGCGGTGCCAGCGAGACGTCGGTGCCGAGCGCGGCATCGATCTGCGTCAAGTGGTCGGCACGTATCAGGGGCGTCGGCCCGTCCGTCTCCATGACCTCGGCGCTGAGCAGGATGTCGCTGGATTCGGTGCGGTTCCCAACCAGGAGACGGCCGTCGCGCGTGCGCTCTGAGCCACCGCTGAGCGTGATCTGCGGCTGATCGACTTGCTGGCGCGTGATGACATTGACCACCCCGGAGAAGGCATCCGCGCCAAATACCGAAGAACCGGGGCCGCGTGTCACCTCGATCCGGTCGATCGCATCGATCGGGATGACGCCCAGGACGCTGAGCGGATTGCCGAGGATCAGGTCCGATTGGGCCACCCCGTCGAGCAGCACCAGGAGGTTGCCCGAGCCGAAACTCGAGAAGCCACGCACCAGGACATTCGGCGCATAGTCGTTGGTCCAGCCCAGATGAACTCCGGGCACCAGTCGCAACGCCTCGACGACGCTGCGAAACCCGCCGTCACGGATGTCCTCGGCCGTGATGACGGTCGCCACCGCCGGGGCCGTGCGATAGAGGTGGGCGCGTCCGGTCGCGATGCTGACGGATCTCTCCGAACCGAACAATGCCTCCGCAGCGGTTTGAGCCAGGGCGTGGTTGGCGAATGCGCCCAGGACGGCGAACAGGAGTCGTTTCATGGGATGTCACCTCGGCGTGCCGCGATCAGCCTGCACAGACTGCTCGATCAGCGTCACGATGGTCTCAATGAGCCGCTCTGGCCGCACGGGCTTGACCATCAGGTGGGCACCCAAGCGGGTGATGGCCGCCTGTAGGGGTGCCCGATCGTCCCCGGTCAAGATGACGGCCGGGGTAGTGTTCGTGGGGAAGGCGCGCAGTCGCGCCAGGATGTCGAGGCCCTGGCAGCCCGGCATGCGGTGATCGAGAATCACCGCAGCGTAGGCACTCGGAGCGTGCTCCCACAGGGCCAGGGCAGAGGTGCCGTCAGCACAGGCGTCGACGCTGAATCCGGCCTCGCGCAGAAAGAGCGTCAGGGGAGCGCGGATGCTGTCCTCGTCCTCGGCGAGCAGGAGGCGCTGTCCGCGATGCGCAGAGGTCTGAACCGGCGTTGGCTCCGACTCCGACGGTTGCTGCGTGGAGGAAAGCGCCGCAGCGCCCGTCGGCATCACCGGGAGCGCGATGCGAAAGCAGCTGCCGATCCCAGGCTCGCTGGTGACCGTGAGGCGGCCACCTAGGGTTTCGACCATGCGCCGACTCAGCCAGAGACCCAGTCCGATCCCGGAGGATACCGCCCCTGCGATCCCGCTGAACCCCTGGTAGAGGGGCTCGAAGATCCGTTCCTGCTCTGCCGGCTGGATGCCGATCCCTTCGTCGGTCACCTGGATGACGACGTGCTTGCCATCGCGGCTCGGCTCCAGGGTCAAACGGATCACGCCCCCGTCGGTAAACTTGTCGGCATTGCGGATCAGGTTGTAGAGCACCTGGGTCAGGCGCGTGCGATCGCCGATCAGGGTGATGTCCGCGTCTGGCCGTGTCAGTTCGAGCCGATTGCGCGGCGACAGCGTCGGTTCAAGCGTGGTGACCACCTCATTGAGGAGTGCGCCGAGCGCGACATGCTGGTAGGTCACCTCGATCGGAGGCCCGGACTCGACCTTGGTCAGATTGAGTAGCTGCTCGATCAGTTCGAGCAGTTGGTTGGAGGCCCGCCGGATGACCGCCAGGGATTCGCTGCTCGGCGCGGGCCGGCAACGCTGGAGCAGGCGCACATGGAGAATGATCGCCTGCAAGGGCGTGCGCAGCTCGTGGCTGACATTGGCGAGAAAGAGCGTCTTGGCGCGATTTGCCTGCTCCGCCGCATCGCGTGCCGCGCGCAGATCCTGCGTGCGTGCCGCGACTGTGGCCTCAAGCGCCTCGGCGTGGGCCTCCAATTGGCGGTGATTCTCCGCGAGACGCGTCCGCAGGGTGGTGACCGCAGCATAGAGGCGATGGACCTCCGCGGGACTCGCTGTTGGCGGATTGGGAAGCACGGTCCCGAGCGGATCGCCGAGACGGCGCACCAGGGTGCCCAACGGGGCGATCATGCGCAGGGATCGGTACGCGACAGCCAGGCCAAGCAGCAGCGTCAGGACCCCGAGCTGCGCAAGCGACACCTGTGCCGTCTCCAGCGCGAAGCGGAAGGCTCGCTCCAGCGACAGGGTGAGAACCACGCGCCCGAGCGGGGTCTTGGGGTTGGGCGTCCCTGCGTCCACGCGGGCGGACGATCCACGGGCCTTGGCCAGAACCGCCATCTCCACCTGCACGGTCCGTTTGGCCTGCGCGTGCTCCGCAGTGGACTGCTCGGCCATCACCTGCCCGGCGGCATCCAGCAGCCGGACCTGGATCAGATCCGGAAACTTCAGCAGGCTGCCGACGAGCGCCTGTGCGTCCGGGCGTGAGCCCACCAGCAGGGCATAACGGGCGTCCTCGGCCAGGATCGTGGCCAGTTCATCGGCGGTGCGCTCGCTGAACAGCCGTGCCTGCTGCCAAGCGGTCCAGAAGAGGATCAGGGGCACCGCCAGCCCGAGTCCCAACGCCAGGAGCACGAAGGCATCAACGAGCTGGCGAGCATAGGATTTCTGGCCTGGTGGGGGCCTTTCAGTCGTCGAGCGCATCGAAACCTATCTCCTCGGCCGGGCGCACCGTCAGTCCGATGGCCCGAGCCGTGCGTGCATTGAGCACCCGCTGGACCCAGCGAATGTCGCTCAGCCCCCGATGGTCTTCGGACAGGTGCGCGGCGGCGGCGCGCCCGAGCGCCCGATAGTCGGGCGTCAGCGCAAAGAGCAGTCCCCGCTCCACGGTGTCGGCGTCGTCGCTGATGACAGGGAAGCCGACCTTCCAGCTCGATCGCACAATCGGTGGAATCAGGATGTCCGGATTGAGCGCCAGGACGTCGCGATGGAACCAGACGGCGCTGCTGGTGCTGGCCTCGCCCCGGACCCGCTCGATGGCCAGCGCGGCCGCGCGCAGACCGTCGACCGCGATCGGAATCCAGCGGAGCCCGAGCGTATTGGCCGCGCGTTGTGCGCGCCGGATCAGCTCGGCCGGCACCGTTTGCAGGTGGATGAAATAGAGCACCTCGGTCGTTGGCGATAGCACCTGCAACTGCTCGACGACCAGAGCCGGGTCGACGAAGCTGGAGAGTCCGTTGCGCGCCTGCGGGGGTAAGGTCCCAACCAGGATCGGCAGGACCCGGGCATCCGGAAAGGCCCGCTCGGCCGCAGTGTAGGCGGCGGCACCGACGGCCACGATCTGCCGGGGTGCGCGCGACCAGGACTGTGCCTTCATCGCGTCAAGCGTGCAGATGCCAATGTCCTGGCTCGCACCCTGGGTCAGCCCCTCCAAGAGCTGATCGATGACCGCGTCATACGCGGGAGCCACGGCGGGATGGACGAGCATCAGAGGCGCCTCCTGGCACACGTCGGCCAGCGCAGGGCGCGGGGTCGGCAGCCAACACAGCAAGAGGGCCACCACCCAGACGCGCCAAGCGGTCCATCTCCCCTTTCGCGAGCGATGACGCAACAGGCCCATGCAAAGGGATCTCCTCTTTCAATGGGTGGCGTGACCAGGGGTCTCATCGCGTCCAAGCGCCGGGTCAGTCACTCATCTGGCCCGATGATCCGGTGCCACCGAGCACGGCGCAGACAGCCTCGACGGCCGCCGGCAGACGCCGTCCCCAGCGCGCGGCCGCCGCCA
>NZ_AFWT01000044.1 GCF_000224065.1 Thiorhodococcus drewsii AZ1 | reverse complement strand
CGCGGGGCTCGGCGGGGCGCTGATGCTCGCGGCGGCGCGCCGGGCCGCGCGTCGGTCCGCAGTGGACGGACGCGATGCTCCGGACGGGGACGACTCGTGAGACGTGCCGGAACCCTGGTGATCGGCGCACTGGTCGGCCTGCTCGCACTCTGGCTGCTCTGGGTGCTGCGGGATGTACTGGTGCCGACGCCGCGTCTGGCCGAGCTGGCCCTGCAGGAGCTGCCCAACACGGGTGTCAGCAATCCGGTCACCGGCGTGCTGCTGGCCTATCGCGCCTACGATACCCTGCTCGAACTGGCGGTCCTGCTGGCGGCCTTGCTGGGCATCTGGTCACTGGGCGCGGCCTCGCCGGGCTTCCAGCCGGCGGGGACCGTGCTACGCGGCATGGTCAAGCTGGTCGTGCCACTGTTGATCCTGACCGGCGGCTATCTGCTCTGGGTGGGCGGACATGCCCCGGGCGGGGCCTTCCAGGCCGGCGCCTTGCTCGGTGCCGCCGGCGTCGTATTGCGACTGGCCGGCGATGCGCGGGCCGGGTTGCCGCCGGTTCCGGTACAGCGCCGCTTGGCGGTGGCTGGGGCGGCGACCTTCGTTCTGGTCGGACTCGCGACCATGGCGTTCGGCACGGGCTTTCTGAGCTATCCGCCCGCCTGGGCGAAATGGCTGATCCTGACCATTGAAACGGCGGCGACCCTGGCGATCGGGGTCACGCTGGCTGCGGCCTATGTCGGCGGCCAACCCGTGCCGCGATCAGGCGAGGACGGTCCTTTATGATGACGTCGCTGCTCTACGGCGGTGCGGGCGTGATTCTGTTCGCGCTGGGGCTCTGGGCCTTTCTGGTCTACGAGCCCCTGCTGCGTAAGCTGATCGCGCTCAACATCATGGGGAGCGGCGTCTTTCATCTCCTGATCGCCATCGCCGAGCGCGGTGCGCTGGCGCCGGATCCGGTGCCGCATGCCATGGTCCTGACGGGGATCGTCGTTGCCGTGAGCGCGACGGCACTGGCACTGGCGATGGGGCGACGGCTGGAAGACGACGACGATGCTCGATAGCCTCGCCCTGGCCGTTTCCGTTCCCTTGATCGGTGCGCTTCTGGTCACTGCGGTTCCCGGCCGTGTCCAGGGACTGGGCCTGCTCGCCGCGCTCGCGACCCTGGCGACGGTCGGTCTGGTCACCGCCGAGGTCTGGCAACAGGGAAGCCTGCGCTCGGACCTCGGCGGCTGGGGCGCGCCGCTTGGCATCAGCCTCGCCGCAGATGGACTGTCCGCCGCGCTGCTGGCGATGGCGGCCCTGGTCGCGCTGGCGGTCAGCGTCTATGCCTCCGGCTATTTCAGCCGTGGCGAGACCGAAACCCATTTCTGGCCCCTTTGGCTGCTGCTCTGGGCCGCCTTGAACGGGCTCCTCCTGGCGGCGGACCTCTTCAATCTCTACGTCACGCTCGAACTGCTCGGACTGACGGCGGCGGCCTTGGGCGCCCTGACGGGCACGAGGGCGGCAGTCGAGGCCAGTCTGCGCTATCTCCTGGTCGGTCTGCTCGGCTCCCTCGCCTATCTGCTCGGCGTGGCGCTGCTTTACACCGCGTATGGCACGCTCGACATGGCCCTTTTGGGCGCTGCCGTGAGACCTGAACCCATCGCGGGCTCGGCGCTGGTGCTCATGACCGCCGGTCTGGCCTTGAAGGCGGCACTCTTTCCCATGCATTTCTGGCTGCCCCCGGCTCACGCCAACGCCCCGGCCCCTGTGAGCGCGGCGCTTTCGGCCCTGGTCGTGAAGGCCGCCTTCTATCTCATGCTGCGGCTCTGGCTGGATGTCTTCGCGCCCTTGGTCACGCCTTGGGCTGCGGGTCTCATGGGTCTACTCGGTGCCCTGGCCGTGTTCTGGGGCTCGTGGCGGGCACTGCGGGCCGAGCGGCTGAAGCTGATGGCGGCCTATTCCACGGTCGCCCAGATCGGCTATCTCTGTCTCTTCCTTCCGGTGCTGACCGCACTGCCGGCGGGCGACGCGCGCGAGGATCTCTTGGTGGCACTGCTGCTCATGGCCCTGACCCACGGCTTCGCCAAAGCGGGACTCTTCCTCGCCGCCGGTCTGGTGCAGCGCAGTGCGGGGCATGATCGCATCGATGACCTCGGCGGCACCGCGCAGCACATGCCGGCGACGACCTTCAGCATCGGCCTGGCCGGTATCGCCCTGATCGGATTGCCGCCGAGCGGCAGCTTCGTCGGCAAGTGGATCCTCATGCGGAGCGTGATCGAGAGCGGGCAGTGGTGGTGGATCCCGGTGATCCTGGTCGGGACCCTGCTGGCGGCGGCCTATGTCTTCCGTGTCCTGAGCCGCGCCTTCAATCTGGAGCCGACGCCGCGTCGCTTCGTCACCCAGGCACGAACCGAGGTGCCGGCCTTGCTGTTGGCCCTGACCTCGGCGGCGGTGCTGGGACTGGCTGCTCGCCCGCTCTGGCGCCTGCTGGGCTTCGAGGGTGGCCTATGAATCTCGATCAACTGCTGCCCGCAGTCATCGTGCTCAGCTCGTTCCTGCCGGGCGTTTTCATCTTTCTGTTGAAGGAAGAGAGTCACCTGCTGCGCGGTGTGCTCAACATGACCGGCGCGATCGTCAAGGTACTGCTGGTCGGGGTGATGATTTGGGGCGTCTTCCACGGTCATGTCTACGAGACACGCCTCACGCTGGCGCCTGGGCTGGATCTGGTGCTGCACGCCGATGCCCTCGCGGTGCTATTCGCGACCCTGTCGTCGGTCCTCTGGCTGGTGACGACCATCTATGCCATCGGCTATCTGGAGCACTCGCCAAACCGCAGCCGCTTCTTCGGGTTCTTCAGTCTCTGCGTCTCGGCCACGGTCGGGGTCGCCCTGGCTGGCAACCTGCTGACCTTCGTCGTCTTTTACGAGGTCCTGACGCTCGCGACCTATCCGCTGGTCGCCCATCGCGGGACGCCGGACGCCACCCGGGGGGGCAAGATCTACCTGGCCTACACCATGGGCGGCGGTGCACTGCTGCTGGTCGGGGCGGTCTGGCTACAGGCGCTGAGTGGGCCGTCCGACTTCGTGCATGGCGGTTTTCTGTCGGGGCTGCACCCGGATGTCTGGGGGCAGCTGGTCGCCATTTTTTTCTTCCTGCTGGCCGGACTCGGCGTCAAGGCGGCGCTCGTACCCCTGCACGGTTGGTTGCCGCAGTCCATGGTCGCGCCGGCCCCGGTCAGCGCGCTGCTGCACGCCGTGGCGGTGGTCAAGGCCGGTGCCTTTGGCATCGTGCGGGTCGTCTACGATGTCTATGGCGTGGGGTTTGCGGACGCGCTCGGCTTGCTGACGCCGCTCGGCATCCTTGCGACGATCACCATTCTCTACGGTTCGGGCATGGCTCTGACGCAGGACGGACTCAAGAAGCGACTCGCCTATTCGACCGTGAGCCAGGTCTCCTACATCGCGTTGGGTGCCTCCATCCTCGGTCCCATCGCCACCATTGGTGGCGTGGTGCATCTGGTGCATCAGGGCATCATGAAGATCACGCTGTTCTTCTGCGCCGGGAATTACGCCGAGACCCTGGGGGTCCACAAGGTCAGTCAGATGGACGGGGTGGGGCGGCGCATGCCCTGGACCACGCTGGCCTTTAGCGTCGGCGCCCTGGGGATGATTGGCATCCCGCCGATCGCGGGCTTCGTCAGCAAGTGGTACCTGGCAATGGGTGCGGTCGAGGCCGACGCCTATTGGGTGCTGTTGATCCTGGCCTTGAGCAGTCTGCTCAATGCCGGCTATTTCCTGCCGATCCTCTACCGCGCCTGGTTTCGGCCGCCGCCCAAGCGTTGGCCGGAGGAGCACATTCCGGCCGGGCGTTTCGAGACCATGGGCGCGCTGCTTTGGCCGCCGCTGATCACCGCCGCCTTCTGTCTCGTCGCCGGCCTCTTCGCCGCAGCACCCTTCAGCCCGCTCGAATGGGCGACGCTGATCGCGCGCCGGGAGTACGGGCCGTGAGCGGTGGGCTGCTGATCCTGGTCTGGGTCTGGCCGCTGCTGCTCGCGGCCCTGGCGGTCAGACCGTCGTTTTGGTGGCTGCCGGCCATCGGTGCACTGCCTGGACTGGCCGCCGCACTGCTGGTGCCGCTTGGCAGCCGTCTGGAGCTGCCCTGGCTGTTTCTCGGCACCACCCTGGGGCTCGACGCGACCGGCCGGATCTATCTGATCTTCACCGCCATCCTTTGGTTGGTGTCCGGGATCTATGCGGCCTTCAGCGTTCGTGGACAGCCGCATGCTGGGCGCTTCAGCGTCTTTTTTCTGCTGGCGATGGCCGGGAATCTCTGGCTGATCGTCGGGCAGGATTTGCTGAGCTTCTATGCCGGATTCGCCATCATGGGGCTGTCTGCCTACGGGCTGGTGATCCATGACGGCAAGACGGCCGCGCTGCGGGCCGGCAAGGTCTATCTGGTGATGGCCCTGCTCGGGGAGGTGACCCTCTTCGCCGCCTTGGTGTTGGTCGCCAGTCATGCCGGAACCACAGTGCCGGAGCCCGAGCAACTGGTCGGTCTCGACGATCTGACCATCGCGCTCCTGATCCTGGGGCTCGGGGTCAAGGCCGGCATGGTCCCGTTGCATCTGTGGCTTCCGCTGGCGCATCCGGCCGCGCCCGTCCCGGCCAGCGCCGTGCTCAGCGGCACCATGATCAAGGTCGCGATCCTGGGCTGGCTGCGTTTCCTGCCGGTGGGAGTCGTCGCTCTGGCCGACTGGGGCGCCTGGCTGACCGGGGCCGGTCTGCTGACGATGTTCTATGCGCTCCCCATCGGTCTGATGCAGTCCGACCCCAAAGCGATACTGGCCTATTCGAGTATCAGCAAGATGGGATTGCTGATCCTGCTGCTGGGGCTGATCCTGACCGAGCCCGCGCTGGCGCCGGTCGGGATCGCCGCGATCACCCTCTATGCCGCCCATCACGCGTTGGCCAAGGGGGGGCTCTTTCTCGGCGTCGGGCTGCGAAAATACGCCGCCCTGCAACCCCTGGTGCTGGCCGGACTGGTCGTGCTGGCCCTGGCGCTGGCCGGCGCGCCCCTGACCAGCGGCGCGGTCACCAAGTACGGCATCAAGCCGCTGCTCGCTGGCGCCGACTGGGGTTGGCTGTCCATCGCGGTCGCGGTCTCGACGGTCGCCACCACGCTGCTGATGGCGCGTTTCCTCTGGGTGACCGCGCACATCAGGCCCCACCCTGAGACCGGCTACACCTGGCCCGGCGCGGCCTGGGCGGTCCTGATCACCCTGGTGCTGCTGTTTCCCTTCCTCCTCGGCGAGCCGGCGGCCTGGACGACCAATGCCGCGACCGTCGGTGCTGGTATCGGCATTGCGGTCGCCGTCATGACCGTGGCGCGCCGCCATCCCGGTCTGGCCAGACCCCTGGTCGGCCGCATCCCGCCTGGCGATCTGCTGGGCCTGATCCAGCAGATCCTGTTGGCGCTGGTTTGGTATGGGCTCGCGATCCTGGGTTTCGTGGGGGCGCTCTACGCGCGCATCGAGGCACGCCTGACCCAGGCGTTCGATCGGGTCTTCGCGCAGCCGACGTCCGACGCCGAGCAGGGACTGCGTGCCTGGCCGGTCGCCGGCGCGCTCTGGCTCGCGGTTGGCGGTCTGCTCTTCGTGGCCGTGCTCGGCGGGGCGCCCGAGATCTTGCCCCCCGAGCCGGCGCCACGGGGCGAGATCGCCGCGACGTCCCCCGTGGAGGCGGATCTGCCGTCGGAGCCTGGCGTCGTCGGTGTGCCCGGAGACGAGCCGCTGCCCAGCTCACTGCCGGATGTCGACGCCGAGACCGACAGGGCATCCGCGCTCGAGCCGAGCCCGCGTTCGGAAACGTCTGAGGTTGACGCAGCGATCGCAGCCGAGACCGAAGAGGCATCGACTCTGGACGCTCAAACGCCTGCTTCCGCGCGTGACGCGCCGCCGGTGGACGCGGTGGCGGTCTGTGATCCCGAGATTCCCTTCGTCTTCGCCAGTCCCAAGGGTCCCGCCGAGCGGATCGGCTTGCAGCGCTGCGTTCGGGATCCGGACAGCGGGGCGCTGCGTCTGCTCGACGCGCCACCGCTCACGAATCGCTTGGTGTATCTGTTGCAGGAACAACTCGAAGCACTGGGCTTCGACCCAGGCCCGATCGACGGTCTGATCGGACCCAGAACCCGTGATGCCGTTCGCGCCTTCCAAGAGGCACAGGGCATCCCGCAAACCGGCCGGATCAGCTTCGATCTGCTGGAGCGTCTACAGCGGGAAACGCTTCAGGACCCATGAGTCCCCAGCAGATGGTCACTCGGGGTCCTTTGGAATCCAAAGGACCAACCGCGTCATCAGCCACGTTCGAGCAGCACGCGCAGATCGAGCACTGCGGCGTTGGCTCGCGAGATGTAGGATCCCATCACGAGCGAGTGATTCGAAAATAGACCGTAGCCGTGGCCATTGAGCACGATGGGACTCCACTTGGGCAGGCTGGCGCCCTGCAGATCGCGAAGGATCTGTTGCAGCGAAAGCTGGGCGTTCTTGTCGCCCAGCACGTCGGCGAAGTCGACCGCCAGGGCTTGCATGGTGTGCAGTAACGCCCAGGAGTAGCCGCGGGCCTCATAGAAGACGTCGTCGATCTCGTACCAGGGGGTCTGTTGGAGCGACGGCGCGCTGTGCAGGACGAGCGCCGCAGTCAGCTCGGTTTCACCCACGCTGGCGCTCAAGCGCTGTGCGTAGCTGCCAAGGCGCTTTTCGACGATTTGCAGGTAGGCGCTCAGATTGTCGGCGCGCGTGTAAAATTTGGCGGATCGGTCGGTCCCCGACATCAGCGCCTGCATGTAACGCCCCAATGCGTCCAAGCCGCGTTGGTATTCGCCTTCGGTCGATGGCAGGACCCAGGACGAGGCGTTGAAGTTGAATTGCGATTCGGCCTCGCGCAGGTCGGGATTCTCAGTCGACTGCGTCTGCGCACGGCTGAAATCGTTGCGCAAGGCGGCCACCGAATCGCGCAGTTCCGTCAGCACGCCGAATTCCCAATTCGGCGTGTTGTCCATCAGCAGGCCCGGGGGCAGGATGTCATTGCGCAGATAGCCGCCGGGTTTGTCGAGTAGCGCCTCGGCGACACCCATCACGGCCGACACGGTCACGACGCCGGGCTTCAGTGTGACGTTCTCGTCATCGAACCGTTGCAGGGCTTCCTGATGTACATCGAGATGCGTCGGCTGTACCGACCAGTAGGCACCCAATCCGCCAATTACCATGACCAGCAACAACAGACCGCCGCCGATCAGGGCGCCGAGTCCGGGGCCGCGCCGCCCGGCGACTTGAGTCGGCGCGCTCTGGATCTCGCTATGGGTCTCATTCGTCACGATTCTCTCCTGTGGTTCATCAATGGCTCCGGGGTATTCCGGGTGCGAGCAGTGCCCGCGCGAATGCCTGCCAAGCCATTCGGGTCAATAGTATTGGCGCTGCTCGGGCCCGCTTGGCGATTGTATCAAAGAGCAGGATCCGGCCCCCGGCGCGCTTCGTAATGGCCTTGCTCTCGGGCGTGAGGCCGCCCACGCTCGCCGGATCATTGCTCGCCTTCACCGACTGGCTCTGCAGCGTGCACGGCCGGTCGATGGCGAGCGCGTTGGCAATGAAACATGTCCATCGATGGGCATCCATCCCTGGCGCAGTCGGCGTGTCTTCTCGACCATGCGATGGGTCGAACGATTGTTGTTGAATTGGGCCACCTGCCAGAGCCGCACCCACAATAGCTGATGCGACTCGTCGTTGCCTGGAATCCTCAGGTCGTCGTCCATCTCCACCAGAAAACGGATGTCGATGTGCTTGTGCCGTGGGCCGCGCACACTGGCGGGGATGGTGTGGATGTCGACGTCGAAGATGGCGTCGTCGACGAGACGGATGTGCGAGGGGTCGAGGCCGGTTTCCTCGGACGTTTCGCGCAGTGCGACACGCAGGATGTCTGAATCGCAATCGGCATGTCCGCCGGGCTGGAACCACTGGTCGTGCTTGCGATGGTGCAGCAGTAGGACCCGATCGCGGCTGGGGTTCACGACCCAGGCGGATCCCGTCACGTGGGCGGGCCAGAGATCGCAGTGAAAGCAGTCCGCGTGGGCGATCACGAACTCGCGCGCCCGTGCCACGTAGGCCGATTCTTCCATGAATCGGGTCCGATGTGCGTCGAGCAGTGAAAGGAGTGCTTGGCGGTGCATGCGGGTCGACTCGGTCAGGCTTCGGACGGGTTTTGGACAGCGTCGATCGCCGCCGCTGCGGCCTCGTCCACATCGCCCTCACGCCCGGCGAGAATCAAGCGACCGAAGGCGCCGACCGCGCGCGCGTCGATCAGCGTGATGCTTGCGGCCTTCTCGGCTTGGTTCGCGGCGTAGACGATGTAGCCGGCCGGTTCGGTTTCGAGGATGAACATGCTCTGCCCAGGCAGGATCATGGAACCGCGCCGATCTTGACGATTGATCAGCACGCAATGATCGGGGGTCATGCCGCGGATCGTTTCCTGCCAGGCGATACGGCAGGTTTCGCGGTCCGAGACGGTGGCGCCCATCCGCGACAGGAGGACGCGGCCGGCCTCGCGCACATCGCTCTGATCGCGCTGGTGGATCACCAGTGAGCCATAGGTGCGTTCCACGACCTGCTGGGAGAGATGCACGCGGGTGGCCTTGAGCGCGGCATCGGTGAGGCGATGGACCGCCATGCCGGGCGAGACCTCCACCCACAGACAGGCATCGCCCGGTACGGGCAGGAAGCCCTGGGACACGGTCGCCATGTAGGCGGCGAGCTGGGGCTGCAGTGCGTCGATGTAAACGTAGGTTCTAAGCTTAATCATCCTGCCTCGAAGCGCTGGAGCGGCTGTGTCGTTGGGTGCCTTGCATTCCGGGATCTGAGCGACTGTCTCAATCTGCCCTTGGCACCAGATCCCGATAGGCGTGCCAGGTGGCATGGCCCACCAAGGGTACGGCCAGGAAGAGTCCGAGATAGAAGGTCAGGAGTCCAGTCCCGACGATCGCGACGAGTAGTGCGGCCCAGAGCAGCATGGGCAGCCAGTTCTGGGCCACGGCCCGCACGCTGGTCCGCATGGCGGTGAAGCCGTCCACCGGGCGGTCGATGAGCATGGGGATGGTGATGGCGCTGACGCAGAAGGCGCAGGCGGCGAAGAAGGCGCCGACCAGGACGACGGCAATCACCAGGGGCCTGTGCTCCCCAGACAGCACCACGGTCGAGATGAAGTTGTTCCAGGTGGGGAAGGGGTCCTGGTAGAGCATGATGAACAGAAAGACCGAGGCCAGTATCCACAGCTGCATGATGATCAACAGGAAACCGGTCGCGATGCCCAGCTGACCCTGATTGCGCTTGATCGCCTCCAGCACTTGGCAGTGCGCCAGGGGCTCGCCCCGCTCCAGGTGATCGCTCATCCGATAGAGCCCGATGGCGAGCAGGGGTGCCATCAGAAAGAATCCGGCGGTGAGGAAGGGCAGGAGAAAACTGAGCCGGCCGAGCAGGGTCAGCAGGACGATCGACGCACTCAAGATGACGATGCCGGCGCCGTATCTCAGGCTGTACAGTGGAGCCGCGCGGATATCCAGCCAGCCCTTCTCCAACCAACGCCAGGGGTGTCGCAAGGTCACCCGATTCACGGGTGGATCCTGCTGATCGGGCGTTGACTCAACGGGTGTTTCGTTCATCGCTCATCCTCCTCATGCCCTCTTCGGGGCTTGATCGTTCTTCCTCATCTTCGGCCTGGTCCTCGGTCTTCTTGCCGCCATTCTCGCGCCCGCGCGTCAAACGAGCATGGGTCTTCTTCAATTGACGACGCAGTTGCTTGCCTTCCTCGTCCAGGAAGTCGAGGAAGGCGCTCGCGACCACCGAAAGCTCCTTGCCCTTCGCGTAGGCCACATACCAGGTGCGCTCGAGTGGGAATCCCTGCACATCGAGAATCCGCAGCGGTGATTGCGGTCCTTCTTGTGCCAGTGTGTGGAGCGAGAGCACGGAGATGCCGAGCTGTCCGTAGATCGCATGCTTGATGGCCTCGTTGCTGCCCAGTTCCATCCGAACGCGTGGTTTGAAATCGGCCTCCGCGAAGTTTCTGAGCACGACGTCGCGGATACCCGAGCCGGGCTCGCGCATGATGAAGTGCGCGTCGGCCAGACGCGCCACGGGGATGTTTCGCTCTGTGGCCAGCGGATGATCCCGGTGCGCGATCACGTAAAGGGGATTGGGCGCGAAGGCCTTGTTGATCAGCTCCAGATCCCGCTCGGGGATCTGCCCGAGGATGTAGAGATCGTCCTTGTTGGCGGCAAGGCGCTCGAGCACGTTGTCGCGGTTGGTGACCTTGAGTGCGACGTCGACACCGGTGTGGCGCTGACAGAAACGACCGAGCACCTCGGGGGCGAAATACTTGGCGGTGGTGATGACGCAGAGGCGCAGATAGCCCTGTCTGAGGCCCTTGAGGTCGGCGACCTTCATCTCGAAGCGGTCGAGGACGTCGAGGATCGCCTTGACTGCGGTCTCGAGTTCGCGACCCGTCTCGGTGAGATAGACCCGTCGGCCGATCTGCTCGAACAGCGGCAGGCCGATGACGTCCGTCAACCGCTTGATCTGGGTGGAGACCGTGGGCTGGGTGAGATAGAGCTCGTCGGCCGCCTTGGTGAAGCTGCCAAGGCGGGCGATCGCCTCGAACACCTGGAGCTGGCGCAGACTGACGTGACGGACAAGATTCAGCATGGGGTCGAACATCTTCGGCTCTCGATGGCTCCGATGATAACGCGCGCTCCAGGAGGGCGGGCGAGGCGATCGATCCCGCAGTCAGGGTTGATCCGGTCAATCGGGCCAGACACGCTGCTTGGAGCGATAGCCATGGTCGTAGGTCGTCTGGGCCGGCGGTTTGGCGGCGCGCGGTCGTCGAGCGGCCGGGCGCTTGACGCCGCTTGGGCCGGCCTTGGCCTTGGCGCTGGGAGCCGCAGCGGGATCGGCCACCGGTGGCTCGGGTGGGGCGATGGGCGGCTCTGTGTCAGTGGTCATGGTTCTGATCCCCGGATCGCGTCAGATCAAGCCGTCGTCGGAACGGCCGTGAGGAGGGTGTCGATCTGACCAGCGAATGTCCAATGTTCCGGCAGGATCGCGCCCACATCGTCGGTCTGGATGGTGAGGCTCACGGAGGTGCGCCCGAAGCTGATGTCCGGGTAGCGGTTGGCGGCCTCGCTGATGTCGGCCAGGGCCTCGAGGAAGTCCCGGGTCTGTTCGTAATCCTCGAAGTCGATACGGCGCTCCAGACGTGCGGGGCGGTTGCGTTCTTTCCAGGTGGCTGCTTGATTGGGCATGGTGATCCTCGTCGTTCGTTGTCAGCTGTCATCAGTGGTTGGAGGTCGATGGATGTCGTGCGACTAGCGCCCCATGATGCCAGTCGGGGGCAAGCGCAGCTGTTGCAGCCAGGCGTCGAGTTGCCGGACGTGGTCCAGCTCCTCGTCGTGGAGGGCAGCGAACAGGGCCTGGTCATCGGGCGCGTCGATCAGCGCGCAGTAGTGCGCCGCCTCGCGATACAGCTCGATCGCCCGCTGTTCGAGCAGCCGATTGGCCTGCAGCAGCTCGATCAGCGACAGGCCCGCACGCACCGGGATGAGCTGCGAGGCGTTGGGGATGGCGCCGAACTCGATTAGGCGCGCGATTAGCCGCTGTGCGTGCTCTTGCTCCTCGTTCGCCTCCTGGCGGAAGTAACTGGCGATCTCCTCCATGCCCCACAGCTCCGCCAGACCGGCATGGGTGAGGTACTGCTGTACCGCGCTCAACTCGTGGCTCAGGGCGCGGCCCAGATAGCCCAGCACTCTGAGGTTCACTGTTCCGGGGTTCTGGATTCCGGGTGGGGCGATCATGGTGCTCAATCCGCGTTCGCGCGCTTGACGAGGCGATCGCTGGCGCAGCCGGCTGGCGGTCTCTCAGCCATGCGATCGGCCAGCGTCGCCTAGGACCGGCCGTGTCCGCCGTCGGTGTCGCCCGGTTGCTGGGGCAGGACCGGTTCGACCTCGCGATGGGGGCGGGCGATGATGTGGGCGGCGACCAGCCCGTCGCCCACCCGTTCGCAGGCGTCGGCCCCGGCCCGCACGGCGGCATTGACCGCCCCGGTCTCGCCGCGCACCAGCACGGTGACATAGCCTCCGCCGACGAACTCCCGACCGACGAGGCGCACCTCGGCGGCCTTGGTCATGGCGTCCGCCGCCTCGATGGCCGGCACCAGTCCGCGCGTCTCGATCATGCCGAGCGCGATCCCATAATTTTCACTGGCCATGGTTGTCGTTCCTCACATCAAAAAAATCATTACATCCAGAACGCATCGGTCGGGTGGACGCGCCGGGGCGACGTCCACGCGAATCGCGTGGCGGCCTTGGCGGATGGCGCCGTGCTGGCCCATCCGATCGTCTCGAACTAGGCCGCCTCTTTGGTTGCTGGGCTGCCGGTCGGCAGCACCGGCTCCACCTCTCGGTGGGGGCGGGCGATGATGTGGGCGGCGACCAGTCCGTCGCCCACTCGCTCGCAGGCGTCGGCCCCGGCCCGCACGGCGGCATTGACCGCACCGGTCTCGCCGCGCACCAGCACGGTGACATAGCCTCCGCCGACGAACTCCCGACCGACGAGGCGCACCTCGGCGGCCTTGGTCATGGCGTCCGCCGCCTCGATGGCCGGTACCAGACCGCGCGTCTCGATCATTCCCAGTGCAATCCCGTAGTGTTCGTTGGCCATTGTGTGACTCCTCTGTGTTGGATAAACCCGCCTGCTCTAAACAGGTCGCCCCGCGCGATCGGATGGTTGAATTCGGGCGTCCGAGCCCACGCTGGTGTCAGTCCTCTGCGGAGGTCGCGTCCTCCTCCCAGCGATCGATGATTCCGCCGATGCTCAGATCGGTGAGGATCCCGTTGCCGACCGCGAGACGCGCGGCCGAGCCACTGATGGTGAAGACCCAGTTGCCCGGACGGGCGCCGACGGTGTCGACGGCCACCGCCCGCTCGCCCTGGGGGCCGCGCAGGACCCGGAAGGAGACGCGTGCCAGACCGGGTATCCGGCGTGTGCAGACCAGTGAGTCCTCGACTTGCATGATGTCCATGCTCACTGCGCCTCCCAGTGATCGATGATCCCGACGATGGTCAGGTCGCTCGGGTAATCCTTGTGGCCGGCGGCCTCGCGTGCCGCCGAGCTGCCGACACAGATCACCCAGTCGCCTGGCGTGCAGCCGACGGCGTCGACGGCGACCAGTGAGCTCCTGCCGTCGCGCACCACCTGGAGGTGGCGATGCTCCAGCCCTGGGATGCGATTGGTCGCGACCAGTGGTTTCTCGACCTGGCAGATCTTCATGCCTCCCTCCAGGTGCTCGGCAGCGAGCTTCCGACGCAGTCGATGGGGCCGGCGCGACTGGTATCGCGCAGGGTCCAATAGGTCTGGATCAGGCCTCGCTCGGCGAGATCCGGATAGCGTTTCAGGATCGCCTCGGCGACCCGCGCGCAGCGTTGAACGGCCCGCTCGCGCGCCCCGGGCACCTGGCCCCTGTAGTGAAAGCGCAGCACGATGGGGATGGGCAGCCCGTGCGCGACGTTGAGACGGCGGAAGATCTCGATGCCGACGTCCAGGTTGTGCGCCCCTTCCTCCAGCGTGCGCATGAAGGCGAAGTAGGTCAGATTGCGCAGATGGACCTCCTCGAAATCCGTGCCGACGCCGATGAAGCGTTCTTGGTGACCGGCGTCCGGGTAGTGCTCCCCGGCGTAGGTCCGGACATAGTCGATCTGCGACAGATTGTTCTCGATGAGTCTGGCCATGAGGTCCTGCAGTCCGGGCTGCGGTGCCGGGCCGCCGTCGCGCGGTTGGGCGATCGCCTCGCGGATCCGGGCCCGCGCCGATTCGGGATCGAGCTGCACCGTCGTGCGGTAGAGTCCGCCGGCGTCGATCAGGCGATCCAGATCCGGCTCACCAGCGTCGTTCGGCAGGTGGATGCGCAGTCGGTCGGTATCGGTGTCGATGCCGATGAGCAGCGTCGCGATCGAGGCGCCGCAGCAATGGGTGTTTTCGACGGCCAGACGGAAGGCGCGTAGCTGCGCGAGACCCGCCGAGGCGGCTGCGCGCGTGTCGCTGCCGTGTGCCGCGCAGCCTTGGTGATCGGGGTCGCGGCTGCTGTAGTGATAGGCCGCCACCTTGAGATACCGGGTCGGGGCGTCGGCCAGATTGGGCAGGCCTTCGCGGAAACGTCTCAGCTCGACCGCCTCCCAGCGCTGGAGCGCCTCCTCCACGTCGAAGAGTGCACCGGCGGAGGATCGGCGCTGTACCGTCCCCATCGGGAGGCGCAGCACATAGCTGATGGTGTGCGCCAGGCGCCCGTCGGCGCAGGGCGTGACGTTCATGGCGTGGAAGCCGCAACGCAGCAGGAAGTCGTGGAAGTCCTGTGCTTGAGGTTGGGTCTCCAGCGGATCTGCGGTGAAATAGTCCGTGCTCATGGCGCGGAAGGTTTCGAAGGTGGCGTGTGCGAAGAGCGCGCGCATGTCCAGCCGATCCACCCAGGCATCCGCCAAGGCATCGTCCGGTAGCGCGAACCCGAGTGCCGCCCGCGCGGACTCCTGGGCCGAGCGCTCGAAGTCAGGCGCGTGCTGACGGGCGGCGATGGCCCGGAGTGTCGGCGCGATCTGCGCGAAGGCGCCCTTCACGCGCGTTTCGTACGCCCACAATTGGCGGTTCTGCTCCGCTCGCGTCAGGGAATGCAGCGCGCCCGGCTCGCGGCGAGCATCATCCTGGCGCTCCCCATCCTGGCCGGTTTCATCCCGAGGGCCTTCATCCCGCCGCCTTTCAGTACCGAAAGCCTGGTCCCGGAGCGCTTCATCGGGGCGCGCGTCGATCGGGCTCGACGGGGTCTCCCACCAGGTGGCGTCGACCGGGGCCGCGACCGCCGACCCGGGTTGCGCCGCCGGCCTGGGGTGGGCGTTGACGCCGCTCCACATCGGGGCGCGTGCGCGGCGGCGTGACTTGGTGTTGGGCTTCATCTTAGCCTCTGGCCCCGCCGGACAGGGTCACTAGGGCGCCCCGGTCGGTGCTGCCGCTGCTGCCCGTGATCTGCAGCTCGGGTGCCTTGCGTGCCTGGGCGTCACGATAGGCACGCGCCCCGGCGAAGGCCCCCATGGGCGTTCCCCGGCGTGTCGGGTTGCGCCCGAATGCGGAGGTGCCTTCGGTGCCCGTGACCCGCTCGTTGCGTCCCCAATCGTCGCCCGTGATGCGCGTGCCTCCGTCCATGCCTTCGCCGGTGATGCGGGGGCGCGGCGTTTCGGCCGGTTGTTCGGATGCGATCATGGCCGGCATCGCCGGGTCCATTGCCATGGGGTCTGCGCCGTCAGGGTGCGGATCCACATCGCCGGAACGGCGCAGGCGGAAGTCGTCGGTTCCAGTCACCACGTCACCGGCCATGTTGAAGGGCCCCGTGATGCGGCTGCGCGTCTCGTCGTAGGCCGTGCCCGTTACCCGGCGCTCGTCGGCGTGCTGTTGTGTCGAGCGCGTCGGCGTGTTCGGGCTGAAGGACGTCCAGTTGCCGCCGCTGAGCGGCTGCGGGAAGTCTGCGCTGCCGGGCGTTGCCGCCGAGCTTGCACCGCAAGCGGCGAAGAACTGGTCCTGACCGAGATAGGGCGTTCCCGTGACGGACTGGCAGGCGCCCTTGGCGGCCCCGCTCATGACGCCGCCGATACCGGGCTGAGTGCCGGTGAGCCCGGCGCCGGGGGTACCGCGCCGCACGGGGGTGCGCTCGGTCATGGCTTGGGCGATCTCGGGTCCGCAGTGCGCGAGCACCGGGCCGGCCCCGAGATAGGCGGTGCCGGTGACGACCTCGCAGGCACCGGGCTCGTCGCCCGTGACCTGTTGCGAGCGGCCGATCTGACTGCCCGTGACCTGCTGGCCGTGCCAGGTCGCGTCGACACCGACCTTTTTGCCGCCGAAGGGCTCGGGCGAGGTCTTGCAATGGCCTCGGAAGTGCTCGCTGCCGAGGTACTCGTTGCCCGTCACGCGCTGGTAGGTTCCGGGCTCGTTGCCGGTCATCCGTTCGCGGCGCCCGATCATGGATCCGGTGACCGACTGGCCGCTGAGGGTCTGCGTCTGTCGCACCTTGGGTGGGGCACCTTCGGGGCCGGGCGCGGTATAGGGCGTGCCCGTCAGTTGACGCCCGGCGCCGGTCTCATCGCCCGTCACCTGGGTGCTGCGTCCGACCTGGTTGCCGGTCAGGGTTTGACGCTGGTCGGTGGTCGTTGCTGCAGCCTGGCGATCGGGTGCCGCAACCGGACCCTGGCCGCAGAATTCCTGGAAGACCTCCGCGCCCATGTATTCGGTTCCGGTCACGGCGCGGCAGGCACCTGGCTCGTCGCCCGTCGTGCGTCTGCTGCGGCCGACCTTGGTGCCGGTGACCTGTTGGCCGGAAGCGGTCTCGCTCACGCCGACCTTGGCGGGTACGGGCTCCGACTCCGAACGCGTCTGGGGTCGGGTTCGTCCGCTTGGCCGCGGACCCGTGTCGCCGCATTTGCCATGCGTGCAGCGCTCCTCGCGGACCCGCTTGGCGATCTCGCGCGAGCTGACACCGGCATTGCGCATCAGGGACGTGGTCGCGGCGTTGCGCGAGCGTCCACCCAGCGCCTCGATGCCGGAGCGGCCGCGATCCGCCATGGCGGCGCGACGGGCCATGGAGAGCAGTCGTCCGCGCGAGGCGGTCGCCTTCTTCCCAGTGGCCGCGCGCGGGCGGCCCGAGCGGCCGCGCCGCTCGCTGGCCAGGGCTCTGTCCTTGGCGGGCTCTATGGTCGTGTGTCGGGCGTCTTCGGTTACGGGCGTGGAGCGGCTGGAACGCAGCGCCGGTGCTTCCGTGCCGGCGATGGCGCGGCGACGGGCGATCGCCGCCTCGCGCCCGACAAGGCCGCGCGTATCCGCACCCACATCGCTCGTGGAGGTGATCTGTGCCGCCGACTTGCCCCGTGTGAGCCGTTCGCGCCGCTGCATGGACCGTGCGCGGCCCTGACCGGCCGCCAACTGGCGGTTCCGCTCGCGCTTGCGTGGCTGTTCTGTCCGCAGTGCGCTCGGGGTTGGTGCCGGCGTGCTGTCCGCGCGAGCGGCCTCGGCGCGCTTAGGTTTGGGCTCCGTGCGTGCGCCGGCCATCGGGTTGGGCGCGCTGCCCGTGCTCTGTGTCTTTCCGCCGGCGGCGATGGCGCGGCGCTTGGCGATGGACGCCTCGCGCCCAGTCAACCGTCGTTCGCTTCCAGCCTTTTCCATGCGTGCCTCTCGTTGCGTTCTGCGTGTCTGAATGGCTGGCCTGATGACTAGGCCGCGCGATACACCAGGAAGGCGTGCCCCTTGCTCTGGGCGTAGGTGTCGTAGCCGACCAGGCGAACGTGGTGATCTGGGTAGCTGCGCCGGCAGGACTCGATTTCGGCGAGGATGACGTTGGGATCCTGCTCGCCGAAGAATGGCATCTTCCACATCGGCCAGTAGTATTCGAAAGAGCGGCTCGGGTGCTCATGCTCCAGCGAGGCGTTCCAGCCGTTGTCGAGGATGTAGAGAATCTGCTCCATCACCTCGTCGCGGCTCAGTGGGGGCAGATAGGAGAAGGTCTCGTAGCGGCCGATGGTGGCGTGGTCGCCCATGGTGCTCGCGTTGCTCATGGCGTCGATGTCCTCTTAGGTCGAATGGGGCTCTAGGTGTCGGTTGCCGGGTCCGCTGACTCAGGCCGCGTCCAGCTTGTCCACCACGTCGAACTCGAACTTGATCTCCTTCCAGGTCTCCATGGCGGAGGCCAGCTCGGGGCTGTGACGTGCGGCCTCGGTGAGGATCTCGCGGGCGTTTTTCTCGACCTCGACACCCTCGTTGCGCGCCTTGACGCAGGCCTCGGTCGCGACCCGATTGGCCGCCGCGCCGGCCGCGTTGCCCCAGGGGTGACCTTGGGTGCCGCCGCCGAACTGGAGTACGGAGTCGTCGCCGAAGATGCTCACCAATGCCGGGATGTGCCACACATGGATACCGCCCGATGCGACCGCCATGACGCCCGGCATGCCGCCCCAGTCCTGATCGAAGAAGAGTCCACGCGAGCGATCCTCTGGGACGAAGGATTCGCGCAGGGCGTCGACGAAGCCCAATGTCGACTGACGGTCGCCTTCCAGTTTGCCCACCACGGTGCCGGTATGCAGATGGTCGCCACCGGAGAGGCGCAGACACTTGGCCAGGACGCGGAAGTGGATGCCGTGCTTGGGGTTGCGGTCGATGACGGCGTGCATAGCGCGGTGGATGTGCAGCAGCATGCCGTTGTCGCGGCACCAGTTGGCGAGGCTGGTGTTGGCGGTGAATCCGCCGGTGAGGAAGTCGTGCATGATGATGGGTGCGCCCAACTCCTTGGCGAACTCAGCGCGCTTGAACATCTCCTCGCAGGTCGGCGCGGTGACGTTCAGGTAGTGTCCTTTGCGCTCGCCGGTCTCCTCCTGCGCCTTGCGCACGGCCTCCATCACGAATTCGAAGCGGTTCTGCCAGCGCATGAAGGGCTGGGAGTTGACGTTCTCGTCGTCCTTGGTGAAGTCCAGGCCGCCGCGCAGCATCTCGTAGACGGCGCGGCCATAGTTCTTGGCCGAGAGCCCGAGCTTGGGCTTGACGGTGGCGCCGAGGAAGGGGCGGCCGTATTTGTCCAGGCGGTCGCGCTCGACCTGAATGCCGTTGGGCGGGCCGCCGCAGGTCTTGACGTAGTGCAGCGGAAAGCGGATGTCCTCCAGGCGCAGCGCCCGCACCGCCTTGAAGCCGAAGACATTGCCGACCAATGAGGTCAGCACGTTGACGATCGAGCCTTCCTCGAACAGATCGATAGGGTAGGCGACGAAGGCGTAGAAGCTCTCGCGGTCGCCCGGCACGTCCTCGATGCGATAGGCGCGTCCCTTGTAGTAGTCGAGATCGGTGAGCAAATCGGACCAGACCGTCGTCCAGGTCCCGGTGGAGGATTCCGCCGCAACCGCTGCCGCTGCCTCTTCCCGAGGAACGTCTGCCTGGGGCGTCACCTTGAAGCAGGCCAGCAGGTCTGAGTCCAAGGGCACATAGTCGGGCGTCCAGTAGGTGAGTGCGTAGTCTTTCACGCCCGCGTCGTAGGTCTTGATGCTCATCATTTGCTCCGTTCTATGGGTGCGACCTGGATGGTTGATAAATCTAGATGTGAGTGATTTCGAATTCCAATCGATATAAAGAATGCAAAAGATCGATTTCTGTCGATGGATTGCCGTCTTGGGATTCTCGAACGGAAGCGCGCCGCGCCGTTGAGGTTCGGCGATAAGAGACGGTGATGATTTGCTTTTGCCGCTGGCGCTAGAGGACGCAGGGGCGGGGGAGTGGGGGACGCCGGTGGAGCGAGGTTCTGAAGCTGTCGCGCGGTTGTGCTGCGTTCTTTTCAGTCAGGGGCAGGATTCGGTGTCCCGCCTTCTCAGCCAACTGCCCCGGGACGGTTCGATCAGACTGGACGCGCGGGTGGGGTCAATGCGGCCGGTGGACGACCAGAGAGAGACGGCTGCGCCAGGTGATGTTTTCCACGTTCAGTCGAATGTGATGGTCGGCGTGAAGATGTTTGCACGCCTCGATGGAGGCGTAGAGGCCGCTGATGTCACCGTTGAAGTAGCGCGTCTTTCCCCAGCGCTCCCAAAAGGTGAGGCGCGGCTGGACGCTGCTCGCATGCTCGATGCAGACGAAGCAGCCCTTCTGGATGCAGTGCGACAGGCGGTCCAGGATGGCTGCGTCTTCCGGGAAGGCGTCTGTCGTCTCGGTGCCCTCGCTCGCTTGAATTCGGTCGTACATGGTTTCGTCTCCGGTGATGGTGTGACGGACGATGAAGCCAGCCCGACTGCTTGGGTCGCCTGCGCCCTGGGCTCGGGAAGAGAATAGATTCCGAGTTATTTGGTGTGAAATTCGGATTCACCGGTGCGTGCATTGATGTGCGTCGATGGCCCCGGTTGAGGGGACGGGCCGCGCCCTCAGCGCGCCTTATGCGGAACGAGCGTCGCTTCTCGGTCCGCTCGCGGTGTCGTCGTGCCCGAGAATCGCCGTCGCGATCCCGCCAAGAATGAGTGAGCCGGCGATGGCTAGGCGAGCGGTAAAATCCTCTGACAGGAAGACAATTCCTCCGATAGCGGAGAGTACGGGAGCCGCAAGCTGGACGATCGAAGCCCGTGTGGTGGTCAGCCCCTTGAGTGCCGCGTACCAGATGATGTAGCCAATTCCCGAAGCGAGACTCCCAGAGGCCACCGCGATCCAGGCGCCACGCGCGCTCATGTGCAGGTGACTCAGCGTCAGGAGACTGACGATCAGGGCGAAGGGCAGGGCGCGGACGAAGGTTGCGGCAGTAACGGCGACTGGGTCACCCGCGCCTCGACCGCGCAGCGAGTAGATTCCCCAAGCGATCCCAGCCACGGCCATGAGCAGTGAGCCCAGTGGTGCCGGTGCGCTGATGCCTGGGAAAACGAGGTACACGAGCCCGCCGAAAGCCGCGAGCAAACCGAGCCACTCCTGGATGCGCAGGCGATGCCCTTCGCTGTAGCCCGCCACCAGCATGGTGATCTGCACGGCGCAGAAGAGGATCAGGGCGCCCGTTCCCGCGTCGAGGCTCACATAGGCAAATGAGTAGGGGACGGCATAGAGGCAAAGCACAATGGCCGAGACCCAGCCGTCGCGCGTCTTCTTGAGGCTCGCGCGCCCCGAAAAGGCCAGGATCGCCCAGAGCGTGAGCGCGCCGGACGCGAGACGCAGACTGGTATAGCTGGCTGGATCGATCTGCCCGTCGGCGATTGCCAGGCGGCACAAGAGCACGTTTGCGGCAAAGGCGACCAAGGCTGCGGCTGTGAGGATCGTCGTCCGCCATCCGCTCTGATGGCCGGTGACGATCCTCAGCGGTCTCCGGTCTGTTTTCGTCATCGCTCGAACCCCTCTGATAGCCCCGCTGGCGCCGCAATCGGAACGATGCCTTCCATCATGGCATAGAAGGGGTTCGGCGCCGAAGGACGGTTCAGAGGGGACCGTCAACGACGGCGAGCATAAAATTAAACGGTTGTTTTAATAATAAATAATGTCCTTATGTTGTGCTCGAAATGCGTCGCTCTCCGTGAGCTGTCTGAAACCGAATCAAGCGCCTTGTGAGTTATCGCTATGAAGATCCTGATCATCCTGGTCGCGGCCCTGGTGCTGCTCGCCATCACCGCCATGGCGGTGTTCGTGTTCGTCGTGCAGAACGTCGAGACGCCCGAGTATCGCGTCGTGGAACGCGACGAGCCGTTCGAGATTCGCGACTATCCGCCACTGGTGGTCGCCGAGGTGACACGCAAGGGTGATCGCCAAACGGCGCTCAGTGCCGGCTTCTCGCCGCTCGCGGGCTACATCTTCGCCAAGGAGCGCGAGGGCGACCGGGTGGCCATGACCGCTCCGGTCACACAGCAGCCGGCCGAGCGGATCGCGATGACGGCGCCGGTGACCCAATCGTCGACCGAACCCGGCGAGTGGTCGGTTCGCTTCATCATGCCTGCGCGTTACGATCTCGCCTCGCTGCCGGCGCCCGCGCGTGGCGACGTCCGGCTGGAGCAGATCCCGGCGCGGCGCACGGCCGTGGTGCGCTTCAGCGGCAGGACCACCGATACGCTGATCGGGGAGCAGGAGCGGGCGCTGCGCGATTGGATCGCGGCACGCGGTCTGCAATCGGTCGGTGAACCGGTCTACGCCTATTACAACGATCCCTTCACGCCCGGATTTCTGCGCCGCAACGAGGTCATGATCGAGTTGGCTCAGGACTGAGCCTGGATCCTGTGCGCTGAAGCGCGCTCAGATCACCAACCGCGATGCGTGAGCCCGAAGGCCGTTGTTCCGGGCTTCACGCATCGCTCAGTTTCGGTCGAGCCACGAGATAGATCAGCACGCCAAAGATCGGGAGCAGCGCGACAAGCATGTTCCAGGCGCGACCCTGGACGTTTCGCCGTCGCATGTCGTCGATCGCCAGGAAGGGGAGCACAAGCAGCAGAATCACCAGATCAAGGGTCATGATATGGACGAGCGGCTTGGTCTGCCACAGCTCCAGGTAGGTCTGGACGGATCCACCAGCGCCGACGATCACCAATAGGATCGCGACGATCAGCAGGATCGCCGGTCCGACCCGCGAGTCCAGGCGCTGCTGGAGTTGGGATCTGGCCCCCTCGACGTCGTGGCCCCAGCGGCGCAGCGCCACGTAAAAGAGGATTCCAAAGGCACCAGCAAAGAAGGACAGGATCACGAATGGCCAGGCAGGGAGCGGTTGTTCCTTGCCATCAAAGAGCACCAGCAGGGCATAGGCCATGGGGATCACGCCAAGGAGATTGAAGACCATGAACACCAGCGGCTCCACCGCAGAGAGATTCCCGGTGAACGATGCCGTGACCACATGCAGGCCGTACCCGTCGTCTGGAGGCAACAGATGATTGCTGGCAAAAAATCCGTAGATCGGGAAGGCGATCCAGAGCAGCCAGATCAAAGACCTGCGGGAATCTGAGTGATTGCTTCAACGCCGCTGCGAGTTTTCCCATGATTGATGCGCTCCCCGTTGATTGCCGCACGCGTCGGCGATGCAGTCGCAACAGCCCGACCCGTATTGCTATGTGACTCGGTATTCGGCACACTGCCCAAACTTAAATGAGCCTCGCACCAGTGCGGGGCTTTTGCATTTTTGGTCCGTCGAACGCATGGCGGCCAATTCTTCCCTCAGCCTTTCGCGGAACCCTACTTTGATCTCTACAGCCAATCTCACCATGCAGTTCGGCGGCAAGCCGTTGTTCGAGAACGTCTCCGTCAAGTTCGGCGGCGGCAATTGCTACGGACTGATCGGTGCCAACGGCTCTGGGAAATCGACCCTGATGAAGATCCTGGGCGGCGATCTGGAGCCCAGCGCGGGAAACGTCTCGGTCGATCCGGGCAAACGGCTCGGCAAACTGCGCCAAGACCAGTTCGCCTATGAGAACTACACGGTGCTGGATACCGTCATCATGGGACACGACGAGCTGTGGCGGGTCAAGCAGGAACGCGATCGTATCTACGCCCTGCCGGAGATGAGCGAAGAGGACGGCATGGAGGTCGCGCACCTGGAGGTTCAGTTCGCCGAACTGGATGGCTACACCGCCGAATCGCGCGCGAGCGAGCTGCTGCTGGGGCTGGCTATTCCGCTGGAGCAGCACGAAGGGCCCATGAGCGCGGTCGCGCCGGGCTGGAAGCTGCGCGTACTGCTCGCCCAGGCCCTGTTTGCCGACCCGGACATCCTGTTGCTCGACGAGCCCACCAACAATCTGGACATCCATACCATTCAGTGGCTGGAAGAGGTGCTGATCGCACGCAACAGCACCATGATCATCATCTCGCACGATCGGCACTTCCTGAACAGCGTCTGTACCCACATGGCCGACCTGGACTATGGCGAGCTGCGTGTCTACCCCGGCAACTACGATGAGTACATGACCGCCTCCAGCCAGGCACGCATGCGCCTGCAGGCGGACAACGCCAAGAAAAAGGCCCAAATCGCCGAACTGCAGACCTTCGTTAGTCGCTTCTCGGCCAACGCCTCCAAGTCCAAGCAGGCCACGTCCCGCAAGCGTCAGATGGAAAAGATCGTGCTGGAGGACATCAAGCCCTCCAGCCGCGTCAATCCCTTCATCCGCTTCGGTCAGGACAAAAAACTCTATCGTCTGGCGCTGGAGGTCACGGGCCTGGCCAAAGGGTATGACGGCACACCGCTGTTCAGCGGTCTCGATCTCACCGTCGAGGTCGGCGAGCGCGTCGCCATCATCGGCCCCAACGGCATCGGCAAGACTACACTGCTGCGCTGCCTGGCCGGTGATCTGGCACCCGACGACGGCACGGTCAAATGGTCCGAGAACGGCCAGCTGGGCTATTTCGCCCAGGACCATGCGGACGATTTCACGGAGAGCACCACGCTCTACGACTGGATGGATCAATGGAAACAGCCCGGCGACGACGAGCAGGTCATCCGAGGAACGCTGGGGCGCCTGCTGTTCTCCCAGGACGAGATCAAGAAACCGGTGAACGTCATCTCCGGTGGTGAGCAGGGCCGCATGCTGTTCGGCAAGCTGATGCTGCAGAAGCCCAACATCCTGCTGATGGACGAGCCCACCAACCACCTGGACATGGAATCGATCGAGTCGCTCAACACCGCGCTGGAGAACTACCCAGGCACCCTGATCTTCGTCAGCCACGACCGCGAGTTCGTCTCCTCGCTGGCGACCCGAATCATCGAGCTGACGCCCCAAGGCGTGGTCAACTTCAGCGGCAACTACGAAGACTATCTGCAAAGCGATGCCGTGCCAGCGTCAGGCGTTTGATCGGCACTCGATGCGGTGCCTGTGACGGTTTCCCGGCCGAGCGTATGCACACGTGCGTACTGGCGAGACCTCTGTGCCGGTACGCCGCTCCATGTGGGTGCCGCCTCGTTTGCGGTCGGCCGGAGCAGATTAGACCGGCGAGACAGCCTCACTCAACTCCTGCTCAGTGATTGCGAGATGCAGGGTCTCGGTGTCGCGGTTCAGCCAATCGATGGACCGCCGTGGCACCAGATGGCGACTGGTCGAGTGGGCGTCTTCCTGCGCGTGCTCGGGGGCAAGTGTCAGCTCCAGGTAGGCCAGCTCCCAGTCGGCGTCGTCGATCAGCAGGTCGGTAATCCTGAGTGACACGCCGTCGGCGGTCTCGCAGGCGATGCGGCGTAACCTGCTCGCGCGGACCCAGCGGTCCGCGCCGAGATCTGGCTCGGCGCCCAGCTCTGCGGTGATCTCGGCGAGGGTCTCATCGACCGGTGCCGGCGGTGCGTCCACAGCCTGCTCCGGGTCCATCTCGGCACGCCATTGGGCCTGCCAGGCGGGCGGTAGCCAGCCGTCTTCCAGTCCGCCGAGGTCTTCGTCTTGCGCGACGAGCGGACTCGAGCGCAGTGTTTCCGCTTCCATGGCCAGCTCCAGCTCGCGCTCTGCCTCGTTCACGCCGGCGACCGAGCTTGGCATGATGAGCACGTCACGATCCGGTGCCCAGGCATCCGCTTCCGCAGTCAGAAAGCGAACCCCCCAGCGTTCCGTATCCAGGATCAGATCCATGAGTCCGGCACTGGCATCGTCGATGGTGCTGAGTTTGAAGCCAAGCAGATTGGTTGCGGAGAGATAGCTGTCTGTCATGGGATACCTCGGTTGTTTGCACGATCTGCCATGCGCGTTGCTAATCCCCAGACGCAGTTTCTGCGCCATTCCCACTATTTTCATCTGAAGGAAAGATAGACGCGCCAAAACGGCTTCGTCACGGCGGCGAAGACCGACGTCCTCTGATCTCCAAAGCCGATCGAGGATGATGTGATCTTCTTCCCGGCCGAGTCGGTCGGCGCTGGTGCAATTGCCCCAGGGCACGGTGGCAATCCCCCAAACCGATGATTGAGCTGGGTGCGGCGAAGCGCCCCCTGCCGCGTTGGTCCAAGCATTGCCTGTATCCGCATAACAACGGGCTGCGAACGATCCGGCTAAACCGCGTCCAGAGCGAAAACGGTTCAGCTTGAGTCGGCGAGGCGGCGGCCCCGTTCGTCCTGGGTGATCGAGCCGTGATCGAGCCTGAGCTCCTGGCTGTCACGGCCTGACCACAGATGAAAGCAGTGAAAAATGAGGGCACTACGATGAGATTAGATTCCACAAGCGTAACTCGATCAGGCAGTGCCACCGAGGCCCCGCCCGACCCGCGTGCACTGTTGGCTCGCAACGATATGGGCCGCGACGAGAAGGTGGAACTCCTCCACCAGTGGGAGTTCGATCTGCGCGAGGCGATGGTCGCCGAAGAGGAGAACATGCCGGCCTCCGAGTCGCCGAACTTCGGCTTGGCTGAGGTCCTAGACGCATTACGTGCACTCGGCGCGACATCGCGCTTTCACGATGTCTCGACCAAACACGGTTGATCGCCTGCATCTGATTAGTGAATCCCTGAGGTTTTCTGGGCCGGTGCCGGTGTTCGGCCTGACGCGCTGCCTCAGCGCGTCAGCCTCAGAAGCTGAAAGGAAACGCGTTTACGGCCCACGGGCGCTCAGGCGCTTGGAAGCTGCTCTTCGGCCTGGCTGCTCAGACGCAGATAGAGTGCGAGCGAAACCATCATCAGGGAGGCGACGCCAAAGAGAATGGCTGGATAGACGAGCAGGGAGAGATTCTTACTGGCCGCGCCTAGGACGAAGATCAGGGCCTCCAGCGTGACAGCGATGATGATGATCACGAAAAACTTCGTCAGGGTCTCGCGCGCTTCCGACGCGGAGCGCAGCTCGCGGTCGCGCAGCACCTCCTCTTCCATTAGATACTTGGCGACGTCGAAGACCGCCAGCGACACCACCACCAACCCGATGCCGTCGAGCATCGCGTACTTGAGCGGTTCGCTGGCTTCCGCAGCGTGCCATACATCGAATCCGGCGACGCCGATCATCGCGAGGCTGATCACCGTCAGTGCAAAGCTGGCGATGCCGTAGAGGACCCGCGTCAGCATGTGATAGATCGCGGTCAGTCGTTTCATATTCTCAGTGCTCGCTCGTTATGGACGAGGAAGGCTCGGGCGAAATGGGCAAAGACCGTTGCCCTTGCCCATTTGGCTCGTTTAGGGCTCGAAAGGTGTATTGCGGTCGAAGTTTGCAGCGGCGAAATCCCAGTTCACGAGATGCCAGAAGGCGTCGACGTAGTCCTTCTTCTGGTTACGGTAGTCGACGTAGTAGGCATGCTCCCACATATCGCAGGTTAGGATCGGCAGCTTGCCCTCGGTGATCGGGTTGCCTGCGTTGCTGTGGGACTCGACGCTGAGGTTGCCGTCATCGTCTCTAGCGAGCCAGACCCAGCCCGAGCCGAACAGCGTCGTCAACTGAGTCGAGAATTCCTTCCGCAAGGCCTCGACGCTGCCGAAGTCTCGGTCGATCGCGGCCGCCAGATCGCCTTGAGGATTGCCGCCGCCGTCCGGTCGAAGGCAATTCCAGAAAAAGGCGTGGTTCCAAGCCTGTGCAGCGTTGTTGAAGATTCCGCCATGGGCCTTGGCTACGATGTCGGACAGGACCGCGTCACCGAATGCCGTTCCCTCGATCAGGGCATTGAGCTTGTCCACATAGGTGGCGTGGTGCTTACCGTGATGCAGCGACAGGGTTTCGCTGGACATGCGTGGCTCAAGAGCGTCCGTTGGGTAGGGGAGATCTGGTAGGCGATGTGGCATGAGTGCTCTCCAAGGTTGTTGGCCGAGGACTTCGACACGAATCCGCGCGAGCGGTGTGCCCACTCGGTGGTTCGGCCGGAGCCTGTCATGGCGATCCGGTGCGCGTTGCACCGAATCTCTTGGGTATAAGCAAGAGGTACGCCAACCGTTGGTGAGCGATGCCGACGACACTGGCCTTGCGACGGCGCTCCAAAAAACACATGACTGTAGTGTCCGCCCATCGCTGGCGGAGATGACACGCCTATAGTCGATCGGCTTTCGGTTCCGATGCGCCGATCGCATCACAGCAACGCGACAGTCACTGAAGCCGCCTCCCCGAGCCAACTAAAGCCTATAATCCTACCCCGGCCTGCTGGTCCCACTTCGCCAGCGCATTCTCATCCAGCAGACGCGGCAACATCGTTGGGTCCTTCACCACCAGGTACCGCCACAGTCCCCAATTGCCCTCTTCGTTGACGGCGTTGACCCAGCGCTCCGCCGCCTTGGCCTTCAGATCCGCATCGTCGCCATACCGACCCTTGGTCTCGATCACCAGGGTCAGACCAATATCCAATACGGCGATGAAATCCGGAATGTAGCGCGCAGGAATGCCGTTCTTTCGATAGGGCATGAAAAAGCCGAGCTGCTCGTTCTTGACCCAGCGCACCACGCCAGGATGGGTGTCCAGCGCATAGCCGGCGCTCTGCTCCCATTGCTTGGTGTCAGCGACCATCGCGTTCAGATGGCAGCGATTGACCGGGTAGACATCCTTTGTCGTGTGGTAGTCGACGAATCGAGTGCTTCCTCGCCCCGCGGAGCCCTTGGCGATTCGCGGCAGCTCACGCGCTCGCGTGATACCGCCTTTGCGGATGGCCTCGAAGAGGATGTCCACCGCCTGCTGGTGATACTTGCCAGCCAGCAGTACATCCCGAGGATCGGCGTTACCGATGCAGTTCACCTTCTCCTGCAAAAAACGCTTCGCCGCGAAGGCAACCTTCGAAAAGAGCGTGGCGGTGGACGTCGTCACCTCAGACTCCCGATCCAGATCCTGCTCGCCCTCCCATCGCTTGCAGACCTCACGGGCCAGTCGAAACGCCACCTGCTGAAGACGGAACTGCTTGCGCCAATCCGCCAGGGTCAGCACGGGCCGTTCGCCGGGACCGAAGAAGGCCAAGGAGCCCTCGGGCGCCGTCATCGAATTCAGTTCGACCGAGTTCGGGATCTCTTTCGGGTCGACGGTTACCTGAGAGACTTGGTCCCAGACAATCTGCAGCTCGAACACCTGCGGACTGTAGTAGCCCTCAACCAAGGGAAACTCGATCTCGTACTGCGATTTGTCCGGGTCGCTGAAGATATGATTCGGCTCCTTCGGCGGCTTGGGGTCCTTCGACTTGGAGACCTTGAACGGGATCAGCTCGAAGGGCACGCCGAAGACCTTGGCGGTCTCCTCCTCGAACTGGTCCGTCTCCTGGTTGAGCGCATAGCTGCGTCGGCGCAGCGCCCGTCCCACCACCTGCTCGCACAGCAACTGAGAGCCGAAGGGTCGCAGCCCAACGATGTGGGTCACGGTATTGGCGTCCCACCCCTCGGCCAGCATCGCGACCGAGACGATGCAGCGGATATTCCGCCCCGGCGGCACCCGCTCGTCGATCCACTTGTAGGCCCCATCGTTGTCGTCGGAGGCGGCCTTCTCGTTGTTCTTGCGGACCAGCTCCGACCAGGACTCCGGCACCTTGCCGCCCGGCCAGGTCTTCTTGCCGATGGTGTCGAGGATGAAGCGCAGCCGCTGCGTTTCGTCCGCGGTCCCACCCACTTCCAGGTCCTCCACTACCTTGGAGTCGACCCTCACGGTGACCTCGTTGCCGGTCGTGTTCCGGAACCAGGATGGCGCGGGTCCGTAGCCACCTTCCTCGTTGGCGAGCCAGTTGTAGACCTCGGCGGCGACCTTGGTATCGCGGCAGACCAGGATGAACACGGGCGGCACCGGATGCAGCTCGTCGCGACTGTCCCGCCGCCACTGCTCGAAGCGGGCATGCCAGTCCTGCGCCAGCTGGTTGATCGGTGCGGTGGCATAGGTCATCACGATCTGCGGCGTGATCGACTTGCCCAGTCCATCCTTCTCCGCCCGCGCCTCGACCCAGCGCCAGACGTTGAAATAGCTGGCTTCGGCGGCGCCGGTGATGTCGCGGGTCGGCAGTTGCGGGATCTTCACCAGGCCCGATTCGATCGCATCCAGCAGCCCGAAATCGGAGACGATCCAGGGAAACGGCTTGCCCACCTCGTTGCCAGATCCCTGGATATAGAAGGGCGTCGCCGACAGGTCGATACAGAAACCAATACCCTTCTTGCGCCCACCCGCCAATTTGTTGATCCGGTCCAGACCCTCGATCCAGATGGTCGCCTCCTTGGCGTTCTTCTTCGCCAGTGAGCGGTCCTCTTCCAGATCGACTAGCGCCTCTGTGTCGCCCCGGCGGTAGGCGTGGTGTGCCTCGTCATTGAACACCAGCCAGTGCGGACTGCGCCCCTTGCCGGAGCCCAGCTCCTGGCGGATGCGCTTGAGCCAGGCGCGGTCCGATTCGAAATACCGGGTCTCGACCGATTCGTTGGCCTTGCCCGCGTTCTTGACCACTTCGGTCGCCTCGCCGGTCTTGACCACCTTGGCCGAGGTCCCGTTGACGCTGCTGGTCTCCTTCTTCGCCAGCCGATGCCAGTTGGCGATCATCACCTCGCCACGCCTGAGCTCATCCATGCGGTGCGGCGGCACCAACTGGCGGGTGCGATAGAGACTGGTGTCGCCCAACGCGGGATCCAGCTCCTGCAGCCGCTCGCGGATGGTCACGTTGGGGCAGACGATGAGGATGGTGTCGGAGAAACGGTCGTCGGTCGGCGAGGCGACCCGATTGAGGATCGACCAGGCCGACAGCATCCCCATGACCGTCGTCTTGCCGGTGCCGGTGGCCATCTTGCAGGCATAGCGGATGAAGGCGCTGAAGCCGGCCTCTCGCGCACCCTCGCCGGGCTGGTCGATCGGCAGCTCCGGCATCCCCTTGCGGTAAATCGGGCTCGCCTCGACGAGAAAGATGATGGTCTCGGCCGCCTCGATCTGAGCGAAAAAGAGCCGCTGTCGGCGCAGGCTCTCGTCACCGCGCCATAGGGCCAACAGCTCCTTGGTGATGCTCGACGCCCCATCGTATGGGATACCTGTGCGCGCCCCATCACGCCACTCCTTCAACCGGTTGCGCAGCCAGTTGACCAGGGGCAGATCCTCCTGCTGACCGACGTCGAGGTCCCCCTCCAGACTGAGCTGCTGCTTGCTCTTGCGGCCCCGTCCGCTGCTCTCCGGCACGCGATAGAAATAGCTCGCCGGACGCCGGCCAACGGCCTGGACCGGCTGCTTGCCGCGCTCGATCTGCCAATGGACCGCCGGCTCGGCAAAGGGCGAGTTGATGATCGGCGATTCGACCTCCGTCGGCTCGACGGGGGCGCTGGTCTGCGCTTCAGTCATGCTCACGCCCTCTCCGCTTCGCGTACCACCATCAGCTCGTTGCCGCGCTCGTCGATTACCTTGATCGCGACCCGCCGATGGTCGCCGAGCACGAAGGGCTCCGAGCGGGTGCCGGCCAGATGATCCCAGATCGACTCGTCGAAACGCGCCTTGAGCGACTTCTGCAGGTTGTCCCAGGCCGAGGTCTTGGGGAAGAAGACCTGGCGCGCTATGAACACCATGCCGTTGTAATCGGTGTCGAGCATCCAGCAGGGCAGGTTCTCGGCGTGGATGGACTCGGTCTCCAGGTCGTGGGGACGGAAGATGTCGAGCCCCAGCAGCTCGACCTGATAGAGCGGACGGCCATCGGGCGCCAGCTCGCCGTTGGTTTTGAAATCAACGTCGGGCAGACCGGTGATGGAGAAGATCTCCGAGGTCTTGCTGGTCTTGAGCAGGTCGGACATCACCACGTCGGGGGTGACCGCGACATAGGTGCAGGGGAGCTTCAGCTTGCCGTGGCTCGCGACAAGCTCGCGCGCCTTGGCCTGAATGGCGAAGCCGAACAGATAGAGCGCATCGAACTTGCTGTACCAGGCCTCGCGCGCCGCTTCCAGCACGGTACCGGAATCGATGGCGCCGTCCTGGGGGCCGAACATCACCGCGATGCGGCGTGCTTCTCCATTCTGCTCGGCCGCCTCGGCGTGCAGGTGCTCGTAATCCTCCGCCGCCAGCGGCCGCACCTGCGCTAGCTCCAGCGCCTTGTTGCCGGGCAGGCGCAGGGTATGGCTCTGGCGCAGCACCTCGATCATGCGATCGAGGTAGGCGCGCGGGTTCTCATAGGTGCCGGCAGCATCCTGGACCCCGTCCTGCTCCTCCAGCATGGAGCCCGCGGCCTGGACCGTCGCCTCGACGCTGAAAGGACCGCAGACGCGGGTCACCTTCTTGTTCTGCTCCGGCTTGTCGACCAGGGTGACGGTCTCCGGCTCCTCGTCGTTGGCGATCGATTTCAGGGTGATACGCGGCACCAAACCGCCGACCTCCTCGCCCTTGCGGTTCTGCTTGCGCTTGTAGACGAAGCCGCCGGCTGGTCCGCGTTGCGGGTCCTTCAGCTCATACCAGGGGAAGGTGGCGGTCAACAGGCGCTGGCGGGCCAACGCCAATGGAACGCGGGAGGTGTCGCAGGTGATCCAGCGGCGACCCCATTGTTCGGCGACGTAGGCTGTGGTGCCGGAGCCGCAGGTGGGGTCGAGGACGAGGTCGCCGGGGTCGGTGGTCATTAAGATACATCTCATCGAAACGCGCGTATCCGTTTGCACGACGTATAACTTATCAGCACCTACGAATCCCCCTACGCCTGTATCGTTCCAAACCGTTCCTAGCGGCTGTACAGGAAAGTCATCAAAATAACGAACATAGCGCAAAGTGTTGCCTTTGATTGCAAGCCTTCGGGCATTTCTCAGTCTGTCAACGCCTTTCTCATGTGTTGCCCAGTGTCGGTTTGGTGGTGGACGGAACAACTTTCCTTCGAATTCGACTGTGAAGCCAAGCGAATCCTGCCACCCAGGAGAAACCATAGGATTCCGGGCATAAGGGCGGCCCACACTACGAATGCCTGCACCAAGTTCTTTTTCATCCTTGTCAAGGGGTCTACGTGAACCGTCAGCCAATTCAATGTGATCGTGGTACTCAAGTTCACGCTCAGTTAAGTCGCGCGCACCAAACACGGGAGTGATTTTCTGACGGTCACGCTGTTTCCCATACCACAAGATGAAGTCGTGAGTAGTTGAAAGTGCGTCGCTACTTGCGAACCCCGTTTTCTTGAACGAAATTAATGCCGTTCTATTTTCACTTCCGAATACTTCATCGAGCACCTCAGTAACATGATGCAGATTCTCATCCGAAATCTGCACAAAGAGACTGCCACTCTCCGTCAACAACTCCCGCGCCAACAGCAACCGATCCCGTAGATAGGTCAGGTAGGAGTGCAGCCCCAGCTCCCAGGTATCGCGATAGGCCCTGACCATCTCCGGCTCGCGGATCATTTCGTCGTCCTTGCCGTGCTTCACGTCCCGCTTGCGCACGAAGGGCTGGAAGTTGGAGCCGAACTTCACCCCGTAGGGCGGATCCATGTAGATCATCTGCACCTGGCCGCCGAGGCCCTCGTACTCCAGTAGCGAGTTCATCACCTGTAGCGAGTCGCCGAGGACCATGCGGTTGGTCCAGGGACCGGTGTGCTCGTAGGCGTCGAGCTTGTCCGCGATGTCGAGTTGCGGATCACCGAACAGGTCGAGCGTGGTGCCGATCGCCTTGTAGCTGTCGAGTGTCTCCAGGATCGCCTGGGTCGAGTGGCGCTCGTGGACGAAGAGCGGGATGGTCGGCACCGCGATCTCGCGCCGCTCGGCCTTGCCGGTCCAGTTGAGGAAGGGGTGGGTCAGGCTCTTCAGGCGGGCGACGCACTCGGCGATGGAGGCGAAGGTCTCGTCGGTGCCCTGCCAGCGCTGCGGCTGCTCCGCGAAGACGGCCTGCTCTCCTTGCTCCGCCGCCTCGGCGATCCGCTCGAGCAGCCATTCGACCATCTCCCGCTCGGCGTTCTCGTCCCAGCAGAGCTCAGGGGCGAGTGAAGAGTCGTAGCGGTAGGTCTTCGCCCCCTTGCGCGCGGTGAATTCGGGCTGTACGCCGATATCCGGGCGCTGCACGGCCTCTTGCGAATGGGTATAGGTGTCCGCCTGTTGGGTTGGGGTGCTCTGGCTGTTCTTGGCCATCGGTTCCTTGCTCGTTTTGTTGTTGTCGAAGCACGACCTGGACGACTACTCGACCCAGGCACCGGAGATCCACTGCATGTTCTCCGGGTGGAGGTGACGGTTGCTCACCTCCGCCAACCGCCGGTCCGCCGCCTGCTCGGCGGCTTTGAACCAGCACTCGTTCCGCTGTCGGTCGGTCGCGACCTCACCGGTTTCTGCGGGCTGCTTGAGCCATTCTCCGAACGCCTCCGGGTTGACGCGCACGCGGCCATCCGACGCGATACCGAAAGCCGTGTACTCCTGACGCCGCCGCTGCCCCTGGTCGTTCTGCCAGCGCAGCAGGCTGGTGATCAGGGCCGCGCTGTCCGGCAGACCGCCACGGATCACTGCGCTCAGGCCCATGAAGTCGTAGCTCTTGGCCTGTTGCAGCAGGTACCGCATCAGGTAGGAGTCGAGGTCGAGCATGTGGGTATTGGGCCGGTTGACGGCGAGAATACGGTCGAGCGTCACCTCATGGCGGCCGCGTGCGATGCCGAGCGCGGTCTGCACCGCCTCGGGGAGTCGGATCTGCCAGAGTCGGCCGTTGTGGCTGGTGTCGAGGATCTCGATGCCGAGCTGACGGAACATACCGATCACGAAGGCCTCGCCGTGCTCGGCAGTGATGCGCAGCTCGTTACGGGTCTCGTTGGGATCGAAGCTGGCGGCGTGCTCGAACAGCTCGTGCTGTTTCTTCGTGGCCGCCTTGGCGCGGGCCAATGCCTCATCGATTCGCTGCTGGGTGCGGTCGATGCCGGCGGTGGTCGCCTCTTCGAGGATTTGGGTGACGTCGACCAGGTCGGCCACCTCGCCGAGGATGTCGTCGTGGAGCTGAGGGTTGTATTCGGGACTGACCCCGGCCAGATCGGCCACCACCTGGTCGATGCGGCTGTACATCATCTCCATGATCCGCTCATCGGCCGTGTCGGGGGAGTGGATGTTGAAGACGACGACGCGCTCCCGCTGGCCATAGCGGTAGAGCCGGCCGATGCGCTGCACCAGTCGCATCGGGTTCCACGGCAGGTCGTAGTTGGCCATGATGTGGCAGTTGCGCTGCAGGTTGATGCCCTCGCCACCCGCCTCGGTGGAGATCAGGAACTGGGCCGATTCCTCGAAGCGGGCGATCGCCTGGCGCCGCAGTGGATGGGGCATGGAACCGTTGATCTGCTCCACGCAGCCGGCGCCGAAGCGCGCCTCCAGCGCCTCCTTGAGGTAGCTCTGGGTGGAGCGGTATTCGGAGAAGATGAGCACCTTCTCGTCGGGGTTGCCAGCGAGGATGGTTTCGATCAGCTCATCGAGAAAGTGCTGGAGCTTGCGATCGTCGGCACGCAGCCGTTCGGCCTCGTCGATCAAGGCGTCGAGCAGCTCCAGCTCGCCGTCGAAGAACTCTTGCGCCTCGGTCTGTAGCTGCTCCTCCCACTCGCCGGCAAAGCGCTGGTCCGCTTCGGCGAGATCCTGGTCGTTGTCTCCGCCGCCCTGGTTCTGCAATCGCGTGCGCCGGTTGATCAGGGCGTTGTGGATCGCGGCCACGCTGGACGCAGCGAGCTTGCGGTAGACGGTCATCACAAAGCCGATGGCGTTACCCTTGAACCCGAGCGCCGCGCCGGCGGCGTAGCCCTTGCGGAGATAGTCCTGCAAGGTCTCGTCGAACGCGATGGCCGCCTCGGAGACGGCAACCGTCAATGCTCGGGTGGTTTTGCCGTTGAAGATGAAGTTGCCGTCGGCGTCGGTGACATCGGCCTTGTTGTTGCGAAAAACCATGTCGCCGATGATCTCGGGATTCAGCGCCAACGTGGTGATCTCCTCCTTGCGCTCGGGGCGCAGCAGCTCCAACAGGGCCTGGAACTTGTCCTGCATTCCCTGGTGGGGCGTGGCGGTGAGCAGCACCATGGCATCGGTCTGATGACGCAGCTGCGCGGCCAGCTGGAAGCGCTGGGAGGCATCGAGCTTCATGCCGTATTGGCGCCGGCTGAGACGATGCGCCTCGTCGAAGACGATCAGGTCCCAGCCGCCCGCCTGTTGCAGCGCTTCGAGATGGCGCTCCTCCTTGAGCCGATCCATCGAGGCGATGACATAGTCGTACATCTTCCAATGGCGCGGCTCGTTGATGTGGAAGTCGTCACCGTAGATCAGGAACTCGCCCATCTTGAACTTGTAGTTGAGCTCGTCCTGCCACTGCTTGGTGAGCCCGGCCGGGGTGACCAACAACACACGCTTCAGGCTGTCGCGCTGTTTGAGCGCGGCCAATAGCATGCCGGTCTCGATGGTCTTGCCCAGTCCCACATCGTCGGCGATCAGCCAGTTGAGATTGCCCGAGGCGAGGATGTGGTGGACCAGGTGGATCTGGTGCGGCAGCGGATCGATCTCCAGGTGCGAGAGCGAGCCGGTGTTCTCGTTCCACATCTCCAAGGCATGGGCGAGCGATTTGAGGCGGAAGCGCTCGGCGCTGTCTGCCGGCCCCCTGTCGCCCAGAATGAAACGGTGTTTGCTGCCCTTGATCTGCTTCAGGTTCTCGTAGGGGAGCCAGAGCTGCTTGCCGGCCTGCGGAAAATCGACCAGGACCTGATCCCGGCCGCCGAGTGTGCGGGTCTTGAGGACCACGCCTTCGCCCATGGTCTTGCGCGTCCGGCTGGCGGGGAGGTCTTGAACCTCCATCATCGGGCGGAAACCGCAGCGCAGTGTCGAGAGCGGGACCGTGGATGTGTCGTTTGTGCCGTGCCAGGCAACGGTCACGTCCACTTGATCGCCCCGATCGATCGCGGACTTGACCCGGCCAGACCGCTCGGTTCCGTCTGGCCGCACCTGCTTGACCCATGCATGGCGCACCGGGAGGATGGGGCGGGTCTTTCGGTTCACTCCTTTTGCTCCTTGCCGATGTGCATGATGTTTCTCGGAGTTTGCTCGCCGTCCAGAGGCAGCCGAATGCCCAGCTCCCACAAAGACTGGCGGCTCGGCGTGATGGAATGGAGCAGCTCCGTCGAGTCGGTCTCTGGACCGCATTCCGGCCACTCCAGGAAGTCGAAGAAGCAGTGGCCGGGAAGCGTGCCCCGCATGGAGCCGGTTCGGTACTTCAGAAACTTGATGAAGATCTTGAAGCTGCGACGCAAGCGCGCGTCGGAGTACCACCGGTCGTAGGTCTCCTCGATCAGGCCGATTACCTCCTCGGCTGCGGGAATCGCCGGGAAGCACCTGACGATCCGCAGGCTCTCCGCCCAGCTCATGTGGCGGTAAGCCGCTTGGGCCTGCATGAACGGGGCCTTCGTCTTGATCCGCTGGAAGGTTGTCCAGAAACGCTCGTTCTCAAACCAGTGGAAGCGAACGACCCTTGCCAGCGCAAGCTCCTCGGGCAACAGCCCTTTCGCCAGCTCCCGCTCAAGGGCAAGGCGCGCCGCGCCCCAACCGTCCTCGATAAAGATCTGTTGCAGCAGATCGATCGCCGACGACGGCCAATCGCACTCCAGGAGCACTTCTGCCGCAACCTGGCGGGCGCGCATCGCTCGGGTAAGGGTGTCTTCGGTTGGTGATTGCTCGAGACGCTCGCGCTGCGCCAGCTCATCGAATTCGTCCAGGTCTTCGTAATCGTCCCAGGAGAGCGCGTCGATCTCCTCATCATCGGTTGTGGGAGGAAGTGAATCGACGAGGTCGGAAGGATCCTCGTCGTCGACTTCTAACTCTTCAACGTTGAGGAAGACCTCAGGTTCATTGAGGCGAAGCTCGTCAGGCGATTGGTCGCCCGTTTCAGAATCAGGCTCGTATTCAGTTAGCTCAGCGTCTTGAGGAGGCGTATCGGTCAGTGGATCGGGGGCGGCGTCCTGGTCGGATCGTGCTGATCCGTCTTGCCATGGAGCAAGGGTCTGCCGCAGTGGCGGAGGTGGTTGCCTGAGCAGCCGATCCAGAGAAGACGGTTGCGGTTCGGACTTTGAGGTTGGTGCTGACCACATCCCTTCAGGAGGCGGTTCCTCGTTCTTGTGAGCCTGCCGGGAGGACTTGTCTTGAGAATGACCGATTCGCAGAGGGCTAAGGTCCTCGTCCTTGGTTTCGCTTGTGTCCGGCGTTCCTGCCTCAATGCCTCCGTCTTTTGGCGAAACGTGCGCTATGGGGTTCGGCAGCCGTTGAGGCGTATCCGATACGCCGATTTGGCTCGTGTCCGTCGGTAAGAGATCGTATGGCGGAGTATCGATCTCGTTCTGCTGCTTCGCCTGAGCATCGACAAAGGCAAAGTCGTCATCCGTGAAATCGTCATCCTGGCCATTCGGCGATAACTGAGGCGTCAGCTTTCTCGTGTGGTGGAGCTCAAGCGACCTCTGGAGATAGGCAACCGCCCGCTCGGGCTGCCCCATAAGCAGATAGACGCGCCCGAGAGCACTTTGCAGTGAGGGCGAGTCCGGGCTCGATTCGATGCACTCCAGGAGCAGGTCGATCGCCGCATGGCGCAACCCACTTGCGACAAGACGATTCGCTTCGGTCAAGACCTCGGTTTCATTCACGATGCAAATTCTATGCTTTGCGGCTTTCCCACTCCAAGACAACTACCCGCCTCGCACGGTGACCGACTCGATACCCTTGCTGCTGCCTATTAACGTCAAATTATCGTGAAACGTGATTCGCTCAAGACTGTTGTTGTGCAGTACGGTACTGCACAATACCCCATAGTCCAAGGGTGAGAGCGGCTCAGCCGCAAGGCGAGGGGGCGGATTCTGCATCCAGACCCCGATACCAGCCCACTTCCGCGACGCAGACCTGTGCATGAAAGGCCCGTCCGATGGCGACCAGGCCGAGCTGCGTCAACTGATCTGCAGCGAGCGGTGCGCTCAGTCGATTGGGGGTGAAGTGCTCGAAGGGTATCCGTATCTCCTGCCAGTCCGGCCCAGCGACGAAGGTCGCGCGATAGGCTTGCCAGGGCAGGGCGCAGTCCCGGCTCTTGAGGTGCAGGTTGTAGCGCTCACCGTTGCCGCAGACGATCAGGCGCAGTCCGGTAAAGTCCGATGCGTCCAGCGGCCGGCCCTGGTTGGTCAGATCCAGGTTGGCCTGCAGGAAGCCGCCGTTGTGTTCCAGCTTCACCTCGCCCTCGACACAGAGCGCCCGGCGTCCGTTCGCCGCTGTGAACGACATCCGCGCCGAGGAGACACCGCCCATGACGGTGTCCGTCACCAACCGCCAGTGTGTTCCGAGCCGCGATCGCCCGTCGGGATCACGGAAATCGTCGATCAGTTCGTCCGCGGACGAGACGGTTGTCTTGGGGGGCATGGGGAGTCCTGACGTCTGTAGGGGATTAGGAAGCTGTGCCGAGGCCGGCCGCGGCCGGACGGGTGTCTGCTACGTCGATCAACTGGTTTACGACTGCGGTACCGATCAACTGCGTGGCGGTCGAGCCCGAGTCATCGGACGACTTCGATGTTGCCGTGCCCGCCCTGCATGCCGCCGAGATGGTGTCGCTGGATGCCGACTCGACAGCGTGACCACGTTTCGGCCCCTCACCGCTTCCACGACATGACCTCGGACTGCGCTCGCTGCTGCAATCGCTGTATCCATCCAGCGAGGGGCCGCAGCAGCCGCTCGATTGCCCAGAGCACCGGTTGTGGCAGCTTGGCCAGGGCTAGCCCGCCCAGCAGCTCGGTGGCGAGCTGCTGCTGCTCAGTTGCGGCTAAGCCCTCGGCGATGGATCGCACCGCGTCCTGGTCCGGCACGCTGCCCCTCGCGCCCTTGAGCCGGATGCGGATTAGATACAACTGCGCGAGCTCAAATCGCGCCCAAGCGGGCCAGGCGGCCTCGCCTCCAAAGCGCAGCAACAGATCCCGAATGCCCTCACGGATCGCGATGGCGGCGTCATAGTCGGCGAGGGCGGCGGGGCCGTGGCCGCTGGCGGACTGCTTGGCGTTGCCGCGGTTAATGTAGGCGCTGGCGAGGGCGTGGCGCAGATCGACTTCCCAGCGCCCCTCGGGCTCCAGGCGTTGGCGCACGGTCTCACGGATCGCGATGGCGGCGTCATAGTCGGCGAGGGCGGCGGCGGGGCCGTGGCCGCTGGCGGACCGCTTGGCGTTGCCGCGATTCACGTAGACGCTGGCGAGGTCGTCTTCCCAGCGCCCCTCGGGCTCCAGGCGTTGGCGCACGGCCTCAGCGATCGCGATGGCGGCGTCATAGTCGGCGATGGCGGCGGCGGGGCCGTGGCCGCTGGCGGACTGCTTGGCGTTGCCGCGGTTCACGTAGGCGCCGGCGAGGTCGTTGCGCAGATCGATTTCCCAGCGCCCCTCGGGCTCCAGGCGTTGGCGCACGGCCTCAGCGATCGCGATGGCAGCGTCATAGTCGTCGAGGGCGGCGGCGGGGCCGTGGCTGCTGGCGGACTGCTTGGTGTTGCCGCGGTTCATGTAGGCGCTGGCGAGGGCGTGGCGCAGATCGTCTTCCCAGCGCCCCTCGGGCTCCAGGCGTTGGCGCACGGTCTCACGGATCGCGATGGCGGCGTCATAGTCGGCGAGGGCGGCGGCGGGGCCGTGGTCGCTGGCGGACTGCTTGGCGTTGCCGCGGTTCACGTAGGCGGCGGCGAGGTCGTTGCGCAGATCGATTTCCCAGCGCCCCTCGGGCTCCAGGCGTTGGCGCACGGCCTCACGGATCGCGATGGCGGCGTCATAGTCGGCGAGGGCGGCGGCGGGGCCGTGGCCGCTGGCGGACTGCTTGGTGTTGCCGCGGTTCATGTAGGCGCTGGCGAGGGCGTGGCGCAGATCGATTTCCCAGCGCCCCTCGGGCTCCAGGCGTTGGCGCACGGCCTCAGCGATCGCGATGGCGGCGTCATAGTC
>NZ_AFWT01000045.1 GCF_000224065.1 Thiorhodococcus drewsii AZ1 | reverse complement strand
CAACACCGTCTAAAGCCGGTGGGTTTGAGTAACGGACTGAAAGTCCGGATACGCGTCGACTGAACGACGCGTCTAGGGCTCCACTCGAAATTCAGCCGCTGGGTCTGGCTCAAAATGATGCTCCAGGTACTGCTTTATCATCTCCTCGCTCAGCTCGCCAACGGTGGCACAAAAGTATCCACGCGCCCAAAAGTGCCGCCCCCAGTAGCGCTTCTTCAGCGCCGGAAATTCCTCGAAGAGCTTGCTGGCCGTTCGCCCCTTGATCCTGCGCATGATCTCGCTCGGCGCCATCTCCGGCGGAGCGGAGACGAGTATGTGGATATGGTCCGCACTCACGACCCCTTTGAGGATTCTGATCTCGAACGACTCGCAGGTCTGCCGCACCAATTCGCGAACCCTCTCCCCTACGTCCCCTCTCAGCACTTTGTAGCGATACTTGGTAACCCAGACAAAGTGGTACTCAATCCGGAAAACCGTGTGGCTACCGTAGCGATAATCCATCCTCTCTCCGCTCGTTGCTCCAGGGGCCAGGATCAACCGTAGCAGCGAGAGGGCTGAAGATGAAATCTGCCCGCCTGAAAGGCGGGGGTTTGAACCCTAGATATCGAAATCAAAGACGACTGGGCTGTGCTGCCCAAGCGTTGGGTGGTTGAGCGCACCTTCGCCTAGCTGGGTCTGTTTCGGCGTCTGAGCAAGGATGTGGAGATCCTCACCGCCACGGCCGAGAACATGATCCGCATCGCCATGCTGAAGAAAACGCTTGCAAATTGTGTGTAAATTTTTTCCAGACAGACTCTAAAGGACAAGATCGGTCACGTGATCTTCAGCGGCCCCGTCGCTTGGCGCTTGGCGAAACCTGCTCTGAATGCTTCACTGCCTTATCTAAAATCGGCGGCGCATCTTCCATCGGAAGGCGAATCGATCGCCCCCAATCTACACTCTACCCCTATTGAGAACATGCATGGACGTCACTCAGCGCGAATATCCTGGGCTCTTGAGCGCTGTCTTGGAGACGGTGGAGGACTTCATCATCGCCATTGATATCAGCGGGCACGTCATCTGTGTCAATGCGGCTGCGCGGCGGGTGCTGCAGGGCGAAGAAGGCGAATTGCTCGGACAGGCGTGGACAAAGATCTGCGCCACGCTGGGACTCAACCCCAGCGTTGTGATGGACCTTTCCGACACCTTGCCTCCATGCCACTCGATGGGGTACGGCTGGCAAGCCCGCCTCCCGGTGCCCTTCGCCGAGACACGAGCCATCGCTTGGCGCGCGCGAATCATGACCGCTGCTGATGGCACGCCGACTGGTACGCTGTTGGTGGGGCATGACCTCCCATCGGAGACTGAGCTCTCAGTTGCCGAGGAGGGCTCGTACAGCACCGAAGCGCAAGCAGCAGGATCAGCCGAGGCGACCGTCCCTGAACGGAGTCTCCCCAAGTGTCCTCGGAGGTGCGGGTGTCGCTTGGAGCGTCTTAATGGCGAGCGCATCAAGGTTGACAATCGATGCCACTTACAGGCGCTACTCGACAACTTCCCATTCGCCGTGTGGCTCAAGGACACGCAGCATCGCTATCTGGGGGTCAATCAGGTATTCGCCGACTTCGTCGAAGCGTCACACGTCGAGGCATTGATCGGCAAGACCAACGACGACTTCTTTCCGGCCGGTCTTGCAGCACGCGGTCACATGCGGGATCAGTTGGTGATGGCCTCGCGCGCGCAGAAACGTTTTGAAGACCAGGTGGTACTCAAGGGCGTCTCCTGTTGGCTCGAAACCGTCAAGTCCCCCATCATCGACCCGTACGGAGTGGTCGTGGGGATCGTCGGCTTCTCGCGCGACATCAGCGCGTACAAGCAGACTGAGCAAGCCCTGATCCGCCAGCGTGAGCAGCTGCGTCTAGTTCTCGATCATGCGCCGATCGGGATCTGGCTCATGCACCCGAACGGCCGGACCGAGTTCGCCAATCGCACCATCTGTGAAGCCTTCGGTATCTCGGAGGCCCAGTTCCTGGCCGCTTCCCACTACCGCGAGCTGCTGCCGGCCGAGCTCGTCGAGCAATGCCGGCGCTCGGACGCCAAGGCACTGGCAATCCACGGCCCCTCCGTGAGCCATGAGCGGCTGCCCTTCGCCGATGGACAGATACACGACCTGACCGTGATCAAGTACGCCAAGCGGGATGCCCGCGGCGAGCCCGAGATGGTTATCGGGATCAGCCTGGACATCACCGAGGAGCGTCTCAAGGCGGATGCGCTGCACGAGAGCGAGGCCCGGGCCAACAGCATCCTGAGCGCCGCGCCGGTTGGCATCGTGATGCTGAAGGAGCGGGTCTTCCAGGACGTCAACGAGACCCTGCTACGGATGATGGGCTACCGGCGCGGGGAGCTGATCGGCCAGTCAGTCCGGCTGCTCTACCCTTCGGATGCCGACTATGAGCGGGGCGGTGATGAAATCTACGCGAAGCTGAGAACCGACAAAAGGGGCAGTACCGAGACGCAGATGCGCCGCAAGGATGGGCATCTGCGCGATGTGATCCTCTCCTGGGCGCCGCTGGACGCCGACGACTTAAGCAAAGGGATCACCTTTTCGGTGCAAGACATCACCAGCCAGAAGCGGACCGAGCGGGCCCTGCGCGAGAGCGAGGGAAAGTTCCATACCATGGTGGACTGGACGCTCGATTGGGAATACTGGCTGTCGTCCGACGGCGAGGTGCACTACATGACTCCCTCGACCACCGAGCTGACCGGATATGCCGTCGCGGACTTCGAGCAAAACCCTGCGCTCCTCAATGCCATCGTTCATCCGGAGGATCGCAGCGAGTGGGAGCGCCACCTCCGCACACTAAGGCCCGACCCGGCTCAGCGGCACCCGGATCAGCTCGATTTCCGCCTCGTACAGAAGTCCGGTCAGGTCATCTGGGTGACGCATCGCTGCCGCCCCGTCTTCGGCGTGGACGGTCGCTATCAAGGGCGGCGCGTCACCGTCAGGAACATCACGGCGCAAAAGGCCGCAGAGGAGCAGATCCGCCAACTGGCCTATTTCGATCCCTTGACCGGATTGGCGAATCGGCGCCTGCTGCTCGATCGTCTCGACCGTGCCCTGTCGACCAGTGCGCGCAGCCATGAGTTCGGCGCGCTGCTCATGCTCGACCTCGATCATTTCAAGGCGTTAAACGATACCCAGGGCCACGCCGTGGGCGACCGCCTCCTCATAGAAGTCGGCCAGCGCCTGAAGCGCGCGCTGCACATGGATCATACGGTCTCCCGCCTAGGCGGTGACGAATACCTCGTACTGCTCGAGGGCTTGGGCCGATGCAACACGAGCGCGGCGAGCCACGCCGAGGCACTCGCCGAGCAGCTGCGGAGAATCCTCAATGAGCCCTATCCCCTGCTTGAGGAGGAGGGGGTGCACTATGCCACTGCCAGCATCGGCGTCACGCTCTTCCAAGGTAAAGCCGCGTCGGTCGAGGCCCTGCTCAAGCAGGCCGATCTAGCGCTCTATCAGGCCAAGGGTAACGGGCGGGATACCGTGCGCTTCTTCGATCCCGTGATGCAGGCTGCCGTGGACGAGCGCATGGCACTGGAAAAAGCCCTGCGGCAGGCACTACAGGGAGGCGAGCTGAGTCTGTATTATCAGCCTCAGGTCGATCGTGCAGGGCATTGCATTGGCGCCGAGGCGCTGCTGCGGTGGCACCGTCCGAAACATGGATCGATCGCGCCGAGCGCCTTCATCCCGGTGGCTGAGGAGACGGGCTTGATCCTGCCGATCGGCCGCTGGGTCCTTGAGGCCGCCTGTGCGCAGCTCAAGGCATGGGCCGGCGATCCGGAGACGCGTGACCTGCAGTTGGCCGTCAACGTCAGTGCCCGCCAATTCTATCAACCGGATTTCGTCGCCGAGGTCCAGGCAATCCTGGCGAATTCCGGGGCCAATCCCACCCGGCTGAAGCTCGAGCTCACCGAGAGCATCGTGCTGGAGCAGACCGAGATCGTCATTGAGCGTATGCAGGCGCTGCGTGCGCTGGGCGTGAGCTTCTCGATGGACGATTTCGGCACTGGGTACTCCTCCCTGTCCTATCTCAAGCGCCTCCCGCTCGAGCAGCTCAAGATCGACAAGTCCTTCGTGCAGGACATCTCCACCGATCCCAACGATGCGGCGATCGTGCAGGCCATCCTGGCGATGAGCCACTCCCTGGGACTGATGGTCATCGCAGAGGGGGTGGAGACCCCCGAGCAGCAGGCCTTCCTCCTCGCGCACGGTTGCGATGCCTTCCAAGGCTATCTCTTCGGGCGCCCCGTGGCTATCGAAAACTGGATCACCACGCACGACACATCGGTGAAACAGGTGATCGCTCCGGCAGGGTGGCACACGCCTAAGCGGCCACGGCGCTAAGCGCCAGGCGTGCCAGGAGGTTGAGGCAATGCCCACTCATAGACAATCGCGCTCGCCCATGCCCGCACACCCGCGCAAACCAGCCGCTGGAGTCATTTGGGCGAGTGACAGGAACTGGCCGTGTCCTTCCAGACAGCCGATCAGGTTGAGCAACCGGTCATGGGGCACAACCGTCGCAGACAAATCCGCTCATCTATAGCTTCACCGAGATCATGCAGGTCCACACGTCGACAAGGTCGAAGACCCGAAGGGTGACCGGGTGAAGGTCACCATATCCGGCGAGTTCCCGCTAACGGGCTCCCTCCTCCTAGACACGACGGCGCCGTCACGCCCATCGGGCGTCAGGCGCCCACGAAGAGTTCCGACCGGGCCGCTTCGCTCACCGCCACCACCCCGGGATGGCGCAGGCGCCGTTCGGTGGAGATGGCGTAATAGCGCTCGCGGACCTCGTCGGTGGCGCCGATCGCCTCCACGCGGTGCTGCCGGGCGACCTCCGCCGCGATCACGCTCGGTGCCATGAAGATCCCGACCCCGGACTGCCCGAAGGCCTGCATCAGGGCCTGGTCCTCGAATTCCCCGACGATCCGGGGATGCAGGCCCAGCCGGTCGAGCCAGTGCATGAGGGCGCCGCGCACGGCGGTACCCTCGGCGGGGATCAGCATGGGGGCCTCGTGCAGTGAACTCGGGAAACCGGGCCTGTAGCGCTCGGCGAGCGGCTGGGCGGCGAAGAAGGTGATGCCGCATTCCCCGAGCGGATGGTTGAAGGCGCGCAGGCTGACCTCGCCCGCGAGCGGCGTGTCCGCCAACACCATGTCGAGCTTGTGCAGCGCGAGATCGGCCAGCAGGGATTCCAGCTTGCCCTCGCGGCAGAGGATGCGCACCGGCTCGTCCAGATGCAGCGCCGGCTCCAGGAGCCGGTAGGCCACCAGCTTCGGTACCACGTCGACCACCCCCACCGAGAGCTGCCGCGGACGCCCGCTCGTACGTCCCTTCAGGGCCTCGGTCATCTCGGTACCGAGTCGAAAGATCTCCTCGGCGAAGCTCAGGGCCAGGCGTCCGGTGTCGGTCAGCACCAGCTTGCGCCCGGAGCGCTCGAAGAGCGGCACGCCGAGACTCTCCTCGAGGATCTTCAGCTGGCTGCTGATGGTTTGCGGCGTGAGATGCAGCACCTCGGCGGCCCGCGCCACGCCGCCTTCCCGAGCGACCGTCCAGAAATAGTAGAGATGGTTATAGTTGCTGCCCCGCATGGCGCGCTCGCTTCGAGAATCTCGAACAGATGATCAAAAACATTCGAATTATATTGTCGAACGCGCGCCGCTACACTCCTCCCCGTCCCTGCTCCAGGGCACCAAGCCCAGCGCTTCGGCCTGGAGCCAGTCATCATCATCCGAGGAGAACAGCCGACATGGCGATCAGTTTGCAGAAAGGCGGTAACGTGAGTCTCACCAAGACGGATCCGGGCCTGAGCCAGGCGCGCGTCGGTCTGGGATGGGACGCCCGCACCACCGACGGCGCGGCCTTCGATCTCGACACCAGCGTCTTCCTGGTCGGCGACAGCGGCCAGGTGCTCTCGGATGCGCACTTCGTCTTCTACAACCAAAAGACCTCGCCCGACGGGGCCGTGGTCCACTCCGGAGACAACCTCACGGGCGCCGGAAGCGGTGACGACGAGAGCGTGTCGATCGATCTCGCGGGCGTTGACCCCAGCGTGCAGCGCATCGTCTTCGCCGTGACCATCCACGAAGCCGAGAGCCGTCGGCAGAATTTCGGCATGGTCCGCAATGCCTTCATGCGGGTGCTCAATGCCGAGAGCGACAGCGAACTGGCGCGATTCGATCTGTCCGAGGACTATTCGATCGAGACGGCCATGGTGTTCGGGGAAATCTACCGCCACGGAGCGGAATGGAAGTTCAAGGCCGTCGGCCAGGGCTTCGAGGGTGGTCTTCAGGCACTGGCTGCCACCCACGGCGTGCGGATCGGCTGAATCGCGAGGTGCGACGACACCGGGAACACGCAGATGGCGGCGCCGCCGATGAGTCCTTCGTCGCGCATCGCCAGCAGGGTGACGATTTGGCGGTCGGATCCATGCCCTCGCCTGCGCCTATAGGTCGCGTCGTTCGGTGTCGTCAAACATACTTCCAACCAATTGATCGCCATCGTTCCAAAGCGTCTCGGGATCCGTTGCAACTAACCGCATGCGTGGTGAATCCAGCGCTCGGCCCCTGGATTGAGCGGGACCACAGAACATCCGAGCAACCAACTCGATGGCTGCCAAGCCAATATATATCAGCAGACCGAGGGCACCCATCAGCAGAGGCATCAGAATGCCCGCGAGCAACCAATGCCACCACTTCCAATGCCGAATCGAAAACATGGCTTCCCCTCCGGGACAGGAATCCTTCAACTCCTCGTGGAAGTCTAATCCACACATCAAATCGCTGTGCCATGTCGCCCTCGGGCATCACACCGCCGATGCCCAGCATCATGGCACGCTCACCGACTCGCCTCCCCTGATCGCCGCTAGACGATCGACAACAGTCGAGTAATCGATCCTCGCGGCATTGTCACCGACCTCTTGGTGATAGCTTTGATTCGACGCATCCTTCGGAAGGCCCGCCCAGATCTTCGACAGGTTGTAGGCAAAGCTATCGCTCGTCAGCGCTCCGCCCATCCAGTCATTCACACCGGCATCCCGGGCCAGGATCAGCGCCAATCGATCCTGCAATTCCGGCGTGAATCGCTCTGATCCGGAGAACCCCAGCCGCTCGGTCAGATCCTCAAGTGTCGAGGGGATGAACTGGTAGCGGCCGATGGCCGATCCGCCATTCCCAGCCTCGAGCAACTGCTGCTGTAGCATCCGGACCTCGTTCAGCGTCAGGGTCGACAGGTCGACCTGATCCTGATCGACGTTCCTGTACCAAGCGTTATAGTTGCCATGCGATTCAGGGACGGCGATCAGATCGAGCAGCTGCCCCAAACGCCCATCGGTGACACTCGGATGTATCAGAGGACCCAGGGCGCTCGGTCTGCCAAGCGGCCAGACTGCGGGGGACTCAGTCACCGGACCGAGCGGCGCGCTTTCGTTGTACTGCCCGATGAGACGAAGATCCGTATCATCGCGCCCCACGACAGAGCGCTCGATGAGGGTCGCGATCGCCTCACCCGCAGCACCGGATTCGGCAATTACCGCTTGACGGGCGACGGCTTGCTCCGAACTGGGGGCAAAGGCGAAGAGGGTCGATTCGGATGCCTCGCGATAGAGCGCGACCTGGGCCAGACTGAGACCATAGCCCTTGATCTGCGCCAGGCGTGTGTCGATCATCGTCGTCCGTGCGGCCGTCCATCCGGCCACACTGCCGGCCGCATCCCGACCGGCTTCGACCGCCTCGGCGACACTCCCACCACGCGACAGGGTCTGGCCAAAGGCACCAAACGCTCCAGCGATCTGACCGCGCATTCCCTCGGCACCCGCGACCGCCAAGGCGCCTGACTCGGCCGCCCGGATCCACAATCCACCCATCTCCCGCTGGACGGTCTCAGCGGCGGGTCGCGGCAGGGACACCCGATAGGCAATCTCCTCAGCGAGTCGCTGATGCTCGTCCGCGCGAATAAGGTTCGTATTGACCCGGTGTTGGTGAGCCACGGCCGCCGCACCGCCGTTGGCAAAGGGCTCGATCCTCGTCGGCGCCTGCTCGAGCACACTGACCGTACCGTCGGCCGCAACCCGTTGTGCCATGAGCCCAGCGACCACCATCGGACCTGGATCCGACACACCAGCGGCGTCGAAACGACCACGCGCGACACCGAAGGCAGGGACTTGCGTCAGTCCGTTGGATTCACCTGGCGCGATCGCCTCAGGCCGGCGCACGCCCAGCAGTTCGGCGTAGAGTTCCTGGGCCGCCACCTCAGCCTGCCGTTTCTCGTCGGAGCTCATCCCGTCGGCACGCGACCCGCCATAGAAGCCAAGCAGCAGGCCCATTCCTGCAATGGCGCGTGCCTGCTGGCGGTCACCCACCACACCACCCGCCATGAGGACATCGGCCTGCTGAGCCGTATCGCCCGCCAACCCGAAGCGATCGAGCGTCTGCTCCAGGCGTTCTTGAAGAATCGGATTCGCCAGAATCAGTCCGGAGGTTTCGACCGCCCCGACGCTCGCACTGGTCCCATATTGCCGAGCGAACTGAGAGGCCCGCTCGACGGAGCGAGAGCTCGTGAGCACATCCTGGGCCTGCTGGCCAAGCTGCTCGGATTCGTTGCGGCTCAAACCGGTCGTGTAGGTGTCTCCATGCCCTCGGGAGAGGTCATACGCCAACCCTTCGGAGAAGCTCGCCTGCAGACGATGGTCCGTTGCGGCTCGCTGCGCGATCGCCATTCCAATTTCGCTGGCCTGGGTCGCCGTGACGTTGTATTGCTGCTGAAGCCGCCCTGCCAACTCGCCTCCAAGCGTGCTAACCGCCTGCGGCGTTCGCGCGCCCACTTTGAGCGCCGCGCTCAGCAGGCTCCCGATCTCGTCCTTGCTCAGATGCGAATCTTTGAAGTGTTTCGACAGGTCTTCCGCAGAACTCAAGACCGCCGCATCCGCCCGACTATAGGAGGCATCCAGCCGCTGCCCCAGCGCATACTGCAAACTGGTCTGATGATTCGCCGCCGCCGAACTCGCCAGCGCCTGGCTGAGCGAGACGCTGAAGCTCTCCTGCGCCTGCTGCGCACTCTGCTCGGCCGAGCGCAGCGTTTCCTGGGCCGAGTGCCCGAGGTTAAAGGACCAGAGCAGCCCCGCCGCCCCCGGGGCCAGGGTCCCGCCGACCGCGGTACGCTGAAGCAGTGGTCCCACCGTTCCGGCCGCTTGAGGCTGCAGGACGTCGGGCGAGGTCAGCGTCTCGTTGACGTGGTCCCGGCTCTGCAGTCGGCCGGCCAGATGGGTGGCCGTGATCGCGCTGCCATAGATCAGCATCAGGCTGATCGCCGGGGTCGAGGCGACCAGCATGCCACCGGTGGCCAGATAGTCCTGCAGCAGCAGATCGCTTTCATAGAGGGCGCGGAAGGATGGCAGCACCACCCCCGCCTGATCCGACAGGGACTCGAAGGCCCGCTGTGTGGCAAGGATCAGATAGAGATTGGTGATCGCCAGGATCGGCAGCCACAGCTGGATCCAGAGCCCGAAGATCAGATAGCGCCCGACCATGGCAATCCCCATCGGCCCGAGCGCCACGGCAAAGGCCATGAAGGGACCGATGGCGAAGATGAAGCCCTCGAAGAAGGTCATCATGGGGCGCATGATGCGCACGAACAGCGAGGGCTCGGTCGCCCACTGGCTGTTGCGCTGCTGGATCGCCTGACTGGTCTGCAGGGCGGCGTTCCATTGGCCGATATCGTTATAGTGCTGGATGACGCCGCGCTCGAGCATCGGCAGGATCGCGGTCATCACCATGTACTGCTGGGCATCGACCGTGTCCTGAGCGAGCGTCGTCAGCGCCGCGCGCACCCGGCTGTCGACGGATCCGCTGTCGATCCCGAGCTTGGCGGCCACCGCCTGCCTGAATTTGGGCAGGAAGGACGTCGTCGTATAGGCCGACAGGCGCCCGTAGGCATCGACGCAGGTCAGCTCCTCGGGCGTCTCGCCGAGCACCAGCTGGGTGGTGCCGGTGACGATCGGCGTCTGAAGGGCCTCATCCAGCGTGGTCGCCTGGAGGATGCCGTCCATGGTCGCGCCACCAATGCGCCGGTCGACGGCATAGAGCACGCAGTCGGCCACGTAGTTGAGCCAGGACTGCTCGACGTCCGCCCCGGTCGTCGGGCTGTTGGCCTCGCCCGTCGTCAGCCGCGATAGGGCCGTCCGGCGCACCGTCGCCATCACCTGCAACGCATCGGCGAAGCCGTGCTCGGTCATGGAGGGGGTCGCGAACGTCTGCTCGAACAGCCGGGTGATCCCATAGCCCAGGTTGGAGACCGCCGACCCCACCACCGCCGGTCCCAGCGGCACATGGTCGACGACCCGCGCCGAGCCCGAATAGGCACCCTCGATGGTCACCGACACCTTGGGAACGAACAGCAGCGAATAGAGGATGAAGGAGACCAGCAGGCCCTGAAAGCGGATGGTCTGCGCGCCCTGGAGCAGTCCCTGGAAGGCGATGATCAGGGTACCGATCAGGAAGCCGATGCCGACGAAGCGCACGAAGCTGTCGGCGCCGAAGAGCATGGCCACGGCATTGAGCACCTGCTCCAGGAAGGCCGGATCGCCGATGGAATAGAGGGTCCACATCGAAGGTGCCTCCAGACGATGGCGGTGGACAGACGCGGCCTGGCGCGCCGCAGGGCAGGCTCAGGGCATCGTCTCCGGCTCACCGGACGGATCCCCGGGGGCGGCCTGGGTCAGATCCAGATAGCTCGGCGCCTTGTACTGGGCGAGCAGGTTGCGGTAGGTCTCGAGCAGCTCGTTGGGATTGCCGTAGCGCTGCGCCAGGGTGCCGTACTCGGTCCAGATCTCGGAGCGGACCGCATCGAGATGCTGGAGCAACTGGGTGGCATGGGTGTGCTGGAGACTCCCGGTCGCGAGACGTACGCTGCGCAGCATGTCGCGCACCAGGGTCTGGAGCATCTCGACGGCCAGCATGGGCGCGGCACGATCGGCGAAGCCCAGGGCCATTCCGGGCTCCAGCCGCGCCAGGGTACGAATGCCACCGCCGAGCCCGAGCGGGGCATGCTCCATGAAGCCCTTCTCCTCCGCGCTCAGATCCTCGACGCCGAGCCGAAACTTGTCGATCAGCCCCACCCTGGAGGCATCGCCGACCAGGAGCGCGCGCAGGCGCGGGATCAGACCTTCGAGTGCGGTCTCGGTCTTGGTCGGATGGCGACACTCGGCGCGCGAGGCACAACGCCAGACCACCACGCCCGGGCTCTCCCCGTCACCACTGCCGTAGAGCAGATCACTCACGCTCAGGGTCGGCGGCAGCAGGGCGGTCGGCAGATTGACCCCGCCATCGGCGGACGCCTGCAGCCCCTCCCCCGAGCCGACGATGAGACTGCCCGTCAGACTCATGAGCGCCTCGAGCAGCGCCTGGTCGCCATGGCTGTACCAGCCCTCGATCGCGCTGTCGGTGAGCGCCTTCCACACCAGATTCCCCTCGAACTGCGCGGCGGCCGCCTCCGGAACCTGCTCGTAGACGGTCTCCAGCGGTCCCTTGCCAGTGACTGTCGAGCGGTTCTCGAAGACGTCGCCCAGTTCGTAGAGGTCCGCCATCAGACTCGCCTCCCCCACCCGCTTGCCGCTGAGCGCCGAGGCGGTGTCGTTGACGATCCCTTGCGCCAGCTGACAGGAGTTGCCGAAGAGCTGGTTCATCTGCTGCACCTTCTTCTGCAGCTGCTCGACGATCTCGGCGGCGGAGGGGGCCATGGTGGTCAGGGCCAGCTGGAAGGCATAGCCGGCGGCATTGGAGGCGATGGCCCGCAGCAGGTTGGTGTACTGCTCGACGTTGATGAAGGAGAAGGAGCCGCCGAACAGATCGATGCCGCCGCAGCCGGCCTCGAACGAGGGCGGAACGAAGGACACCAGATTGGCGTCGACGATGCGGTTGCGCGACACCATCGACCCGGCCGCGAGCACCCCGCGGCGCTGCCCCAAGTGGGCCGTGGGTTCGGTGACGTTGACCAGGTTGCCGAACATGGCCTCCATTTCAGCCTCGAGATCGGCGTGAACCGACCGGCTGCCGAACAGACAGGCCCCCAGGAGGAGGATCGGCACAGCCAGGCGGAGCGGTCGAACGGACATGGCGGACCTCAATCGAGTGGCCAATCGGAGACGGCGATCGCTCCACCGCTCGCCACCCTTGCGCGCAACAGCGCGAGGAAGGCGTTCGGGTCTTCGGGAACCTCGAGCGGCGCGGCCTGCCCCCAATCGACACGCCAATCCGCGACCAGCGGCCTGGTCCGCGCATAGCTGGCATCGTCGATCCAGCCGGCCTCGCGGGCCGCGCTCAGGAGCCGCTGCTCAAGATCGCTCAAAGACAAAAGCCCCTGGGCGATCGGCACGATCCCCGAGGGTGGACGGACCAGGAACAGCGCCGGCGTGGAGACGACCCCGAGTCTGGCCGCCTGTCCGGCGTCCGGCAGGAAATGGGCAAAGTCACCGCCCGGCAGCGGGCGCGCGTCGAGCGCGATCGCCTGCACCCGAAACCCCGTCTGCCGGCTCAGAAAGCCGAGGACTGGAGCCTGGGCCGCGCAATAGGGACAGTCCGAGCGGTAGAAGAACCAGAGTCCCGCCGCGCCGGCCAGATCCGCGAGCACGGCCCGGCGCTCCTGGCCCGCGACGCGGTTGAGCAGGTTGGCATAGTTGCCGACCGGCCGGCGGGTCGTCTCATCCAGATAGGGATCGCTCTGGACGACACGCTGATAGGCATCGGCGAAGCGGGAGGCCTTATCCAGGGCGATGCGCTGCAGATAGAGATAGAGCGCGACATTGGTCGCTGTCGGATCGTCGATGGCCTGCTGCTGGTAGCGCTCCAGATTGGCACGCAGCCAGGCCGAGGACAGTGGAGCCGACCCGCTGGGGCTATCGGCCGGCGCCGTCTCCTGCGGCGCGGGCTCCTGCGACTCGGTCACCAGAGGCACGCCAGGCGGTTCCGGATCCGGCTCGGGAACCGTCGGCGGATCCGGCGCATACCAGAACCAGCCCTCGGCATCCCGGTCGTAGAACCGGGCATCACCCCAAACCGGCATGGGCGCCAGACCGATGACCGTCACGAGGAGCAGCACGCCACGGATACTCACACGACATGCGCCGAACGGGACCGCTCCGGGTCGCTCGGTGTGCGCCGTGGCGACCTCCGGCATCCAGGCTCGGCGAGCATCCCGTTGCGCTCCAGGGTGCTGCGCACTTGACGGACCGTCACCGACACGGCACGGGCCGTCTCCAGATACCGCTCGTCGAGTGGACGCTCGGCATGCTGTTCCCACTGCAGAAGGATCTGATCCTCCGCGTCCGGACTGGGATTCTGAGGGCGCCCGCCCCGGGGCATGTCCTCATCGAGTCCGAGAAATTTGCGCTGATCGCAATAGTAGGTGGCGGTCCAGCCATAGAGCTCGATCATGAGCTGACGGGGTGCGCCGGCCCGCAGCAGCGCCTGCTGGGTCTCGCGCAGCCGCTGCTGCTCGGTCACGCGCTGGATCGCGATGCGCGACTGGACCGCGTCGAGATCGATCTGCAGCGCGATGAAATGCTCGGCGAAATTGAACAAGTAGTGCAGATCGCGCCCCGGGAGCGACTCCAGGAAGCGAATCTGCTCCCAGCTGAACCCCAGGGCCAAGACCGCATCGAAATGGCCTTCGTGAATCCGCTCGATGACGAAGTGCAGAATCACATCGGCGGGACATGGCTTCTTCATGGTCGACTCAACTCCTTGTAGCACCGGACCTCCCGCCGGCTGAATGAAAGCGAACGCATTCAGACCGTGGAGTCGCTGCCCTCGCGCTCCGGGTCATCCTCATCCGCTGGCGGCGGGTTCCCAGCCAGCTCGCGCGCGGCGGCATCGACGACCTCGCGTTGACCCTGCCGCTCGGCGGCGGCATAGGCCCGCCGGTGCAGCCCGATGAACTCCTGACCGGCCCCGCCGATCCGGTTGCGCCAGCGAATCGCGACGGACAGTCGCTCCTTGCTCGCCAGCAGGCCGGACAGCCAGAGGGTGTCGAGTCCCATCAGCAATCGATCGAGCTCCTGGATCAGGTTGGCGTAGAGCGAGATCGCGGGCGAGGCGACATGGAGGGTCGTGGTGACCGGATGGGTATAGCGCGGACGGGTCTTGTCGAGCCCCCGGTCGGCCAGCAGAACCTGGACCCGGGCGATCTCGCGCTGGAGTTCGTCGGCCAACGCCTCGAGACGCTCGCGGATCAGGCTCTCGACCTGCTCGGCCTCGTCGTCGTCCCCGACCAGATGGAGAATCACCTCGATCCCGTAGAGGGCATGCATCGCCGGGCGCAGCTCCCGATCCCGCAGCAGACGCCGGGCGTATTCACTGTGGATGTTCAGGGTCAGATCGAAGACCGGACGACTGTGACGATAGGGTTGACGCGCCGAGACCGGAGGCGCATCGGACCGGCCTTGAGCGAGGGAGTCAGTCTCTTCTGCTGTCATCACGAGGACCTTGTGGAACCCCGGAGGGGCCTGTGTCACTGAGCGTGGATCGATATGTAGCGCGATTCCGACACGAGACAAACCGATAACGGTCACTCGGGAGGCATACGGTTTCGCGCGGACGGGGCTGAATCGGTGGCCCCGGCATCGATCTGAATCAGACCGCGCGAGCGACCGCTCACAGGATCCCGGGTCTGCATGGCGGCATGGAGCAGTGCCGCCGGAATCAGCTGAACGCCGAACCCCGGGGTGACATCGAGCACCAGGACGCGATCGCTGACGGGGTCATAGCCGCCGAGGGGCGAGAAGTGCCCGAGCGACACCCCATTGATGGGGGCGCGGCTGTAATTGACGATCAGGCGCCGCCCAGGGGTGTCGAGGGTCCGCAGCCGGTCGCGGAAGGCATCCAGGCTCAGATCGCGAAGGATCTGGACCCATCCGAGCCCATGACGCTCCGCGAGCGCGGCCACTGCATCGAGCGTCATGCCCATCAGCCGCATGCGCCACCAGCCCGCTTGATCGCCCTCGAAGAGTTCCTCCTCGCTGCCCACCGGATGCCCCAGTGAGACCAGCACATTGCGCAGGCTCGCCGGGCCGCACGAGGCCCCGGAGGTCTGGGTATGGAAGTCGCTCAGATAGCGCCGGGCCAGCGGACGCGCGGTCATCGCCTCGAGGGCGGCGCCCTCGGTCACCACCCCAGTGGCATACCGCTCTGGATGGGGCTGCGCCAAGTCATGCATGTAGAGGCCGAGCCCCAGCAGCAGACCGAACACGCTGAGCAGTCCGATGGTCCACCCACGCCAGCGACGCCGGCGGGCAGGTGGAACAGACGCGGGTTTGGTTGGATGAGCCATGGCAAAGGTCTCCATTTCGTGTCATGGCCATCCGGCCACGGGCCTTGTTATCGACCCTAGCGCGGATCGCCGCCCTTTGAACAGGCGTCAAAGACGCCAGTTGCCGCGATCTGCGGCGATGGCTGTCCCGGAGGATGCGATTGGCGTCTTTGACGCCTTGTGTCCGAGTCGGGTATCGCTATGCTGATCCCCAGTCACCCCCGATTGGGATCCACTCGCGCCATGCCGGATTCAGCCCAGCCCTGCCGTGATCCCATTCGCGTCCTGATCGCGGAGGACGAGGCGCTGCTGTGCACGGCGCTCGCCGAGCTGCTGCCACAGGTGTCCGGTGGCGCCGCGCTGGTCGTCAGCCGCTGCGCGGTTCGCGCCCAGGCACTGCGCGACACCCGCACCCTGCATCCGGACGTGGTCCTGCTCGACCTGCGCATGCCCGATCAGGAGGGTGCGCCCTGCACCCTCGGCGGCCCCGAGACCATCGCCGCCCTGCGCCGTCAATGGGCGGCGGTCCGGGTCATCTGTCTCAGCGTCCATGCCGAGCCGGTCCTGGTGCGCGCCTGTCTGCAGGCGGGGGCCATGGGGTTCCTCGGCAAGTGCATCCTGCCCGAGGCGCTCTGGTCGGCCATCCATCAGGTGGTGGACGGCTTGCCGGTGATCGATCCCGCGCTCGCGGCGGTGCTCGAGCCCGCGCCGGATGCCCCCGAGAGCGCCCTGCGCACCCAGCTGCTCGCGGGTCGGCGCGGCGACGTGCTGCGCCTGCTGCTCGACGGCTACTCGTCCGCCGAGATCGCCACCACCCTGCCGATCAGCAAGAAGTACGTCGACAAGAAGATCGCCGAGATCAAGCGTCTGCTCGGAGTGGAGACGAGCATCCGCATCTATCGGCAGTGCCGCCAGCTCAAGATCCTCGACTAGCGGAGGGACCCATGTCCACGACAGACACCCGAGCCATCCACGACCCCGAACAGGCTCTCGCCCTGGCGGGCGGCCGGCCCGAGCTGCGCGACCAGACCCTGATCCGCATCCTCGATTGGCTCGACGATCCCGATGCCGGGGGACTGTTGCGCGCTGTCGGGCGCTATGGACAGGAGACTGCCGCCTGCTACGAAGCCGCGCATCGCGGCTGCGGACTCGCGCGTCAGGCGGCCATGCCGACCCTGGCGACCCTGCTGCGCCAACTCGCCGATGCACTCGATGCCGCCGACCTCGCCAGCGCCGAGACGCTCGGCCGCCAGCTGCCGGCCGCGATCGCGGACCTCGAGCACGTGCTCGGCACTGCCGGGCCAGCTGGCCGGACCGCGCACTGAATCGGAGGGAGAGGCATGCCGTCCGTGCTGTTGGGGCGCGCTGGCCACGGAGAGCGCACCCCATGGGACTGTCACGACATCGGTCTGAAGGTCTGTCGATCCTGGTCCTGCTGGCGTGGCTCCTGGCCACACCGGATCCGACCTGGCCGGCCGACACCTGTCTGGAGGCCCCGCTGTTGCTGATCTCTCCCGCGCTGTCGCCCCCCTATGACGCCATCATCGATCAGCTCGCCGCAGGCCTGGCCGATGCGACGGGTCGGGCGCCTGGGGTCTGCACCCTGGAGGATCTAAGCACCCGCACGCTGACGCCAACGCGGATCGTGGCGGTCGGCGCCGAGGCCGCGGCGGCCGCCGCGCAGCGCTTTCCCCAAACCCCGCAGGTGCCGATCCTGATCCGAACGCTGCCCGAGCGCACCCACCAGGGCCTCTCACGCTATATCGCCCCGCCACTGACCCTGGACACCCTGGCTCTCCTGTCCCCCACGACGAACCGAGTCGTCTTCGTCCATCGCCGCGAGGTCCCGGCCGCCTGGCTCGCGCGGGCGCGCGCGGTGGCCGAGTCGCACGGATGGCGCTGGGAGCCGATCGCCGTGGCCGGGCTGCGCGAGGCGGCCCTGGCGATCGAACAGCTGCGCCACCAAGCCCAACCCACCACGGCCCTTTGGTTCCATCGCGACGTCCTGGCGCTCGATCCCGACATTCTGGTCCCACCGCTCGTGCGTTTGAGCTGGAAGATCGGCTGCGCCGTCCTCAGCGACGATGCCGAGACCGTGGAGCGGGGTCTGCTGTTTGCCCTCACCCCCGACTATCGGGCGCTCGGGCGGGCCACCGCGCGGCTGGAGACGGGCGCCGGTCTCGCGGATCTCCAGTGGGTGCGACGGCTGCTCAACCGCCGCACCGCCAGGGCCATCGGGTTGGTCCTGCCCCCCAGCACGGAGCAGCAGTTCGATGTGGTCTACGACTGACACCCGGCGCGTCGGACGCAAGTCCTATGTCCGCCAGCTGGTCGAAGCCTTCGCGCTCCTGGGGCTGGGGATGGGGGTGCTGCTGCCGATGATCCTCTTCTGGAGCGCCTGGCAGCAGGCGCGTCTGCACAGTCTCCAAACAGCGCACGAGCTGGCCGACATCCTGGCCGAGGATGCTCGCTATGCCCTGCTGGTGGGATCGCGTCCGGACGCCCAAGCCCTGACCGCAACCCTGCTCAAATTTCCCGATCTGATCGCGGTCCGGCTCCTCGACGCCGAGGGCCGCGTGGTCGCCGAACAGGTTGCTGAGGATGCCGCCCGGGCCCGGCAGACGACCCGGGTGGAGGCCCAGGTCTTGGCCTCCCGCACGCATGACGCGTCACCAGCCCTGCTCGGACGTGTGGAACTGACCCTCTCGCTCGACCGGGCGCTCGGCCTCGCCTGGGACAGCGCACGCGGCGCGCTGCTGCAGCTCGGGGTGCTGGTACTGCTGCTGGGTCTGGCCGTGGCCCGCCTAACCCGGCGTATGCTGGCCCCGCTCGCCAGCCTGGTGGGACAGCTCGACACCCCGCTCGAGACCACTCTGCCGGCGCCGCCCACCACCAGTCCGACCGAGATCCACCGGCTCCATGCCGCAGTCGGGCGCATGCGGGCGCGACTCGCCGCGAATCATCGGCAGCTGAGCAGGCACGCCCAGGAACTCGAGACGCGTGTCGCCGAGCGTACCCAGGCATTGATTCTGGCGCGGGATGCGGCCGAGGCGGCCAATCGGGCCAAGACCCTGTTCCTCGCCAATGTGAGCCATGAGCTGCGCACCCCCTTGCAGGCGATCATCCTCCATGCGCGTCTGCTCGAGCGCGCCCAGCCCCGGACAGAGCCGCTGGCGGTGATCCGGCACGCCTCCGATCAGCTGCTCGCGCTGATCGAGCAGCTGCTCAATCTCTCCCGGGTCGAGTCGGGCCAGCCGCTGGAGCTGACCTACCAGCAGCTGATCCTTGAGGACCTGCTCAAGGAGGTGGTGACCACCCTGCGCCCGACGCTCGCCCCCGGCAACCAATTGGTGCTGGAGTGCCCCGAAACCTCCGCGACCCTGATCAGCGACCGCACCCGGTTGCTCCAGGTGCTCTACAACCTGGTGCGCAATGCCGACCGCTTCACCGAGGGCGGTCCGATCCGTCTGACGCTGAGCCTTCCGGATCAGGAGCGGGTGCGGATCCAGGTGAGCGATGCCGGGATCGGGATTCCAGCCGCCGAACTGGAACGCATCTTCGAGCCCTTCTATCAGGGATCGGGCGGGATCAGCGGTCGCGTGTCCTCGGGCATCGGTCTGGGGCTCTGGCTCAGCCGGCGCCTGATCGAGGCCCTCGGCGGGCAGATCCAGGTCAGCAGCACACAGGGCGTCGGAACCTGCTTCACCATCGACCTGCCACGGGTCCCGACCGGGACCGACGATGCGGCACAGACCGACCGCCCGGCGCCGGATCCAGACTCGACATCCAGGCGCTCCTTCCAGGGCTGCCCCCTCCTGCTCGCCGAGGACGAGCCGGCCATCCGCACCGCGCTCACGCGCTTCCTGCGCGAGGCGGGCTTTCAGCTCGACGAGTGTGCCGACGGCCATGCGGCACTGGCCCTGTTGGAATCGCGATCCCAACCCTATGCCGCCCTCGTGCTCGACCACCGCATGCCCGGGATCCAGGGGCTCGACATCCTGGCCCGGCTGCGTGCGAGCGACCCGCACACCCCGGTGGTGATCCTGACCGGGGACGACCGCGCCTCCCTGCAGGCGGCCATCCGCCAGCTCGATGCCCAGCTGCTGGTCAAGCCGATCCAGCCGGAGCGACTGATCGAGACCCTGGCGACCCTGATCGACCCGCAGGCATCTCTGGCGCCGGATCCCACTCGTGACCACGGATGATGAAGGAACGCCCGATGAAGACACAATTCCTGTTCAGTACCCTCGGCCTCCTCGCCACACCGGTCCTGGCCGACACCAGCGGCCAAGCGCTGTTCGGCTCGGAGCAGACGGTGAGCATCGCCACCGGCCGGACACATCCGATCCGCACTGCCCCGGCGGTGGCGACCGTGATCAGCCCCCAGGACATCCGCGACGGCGGCTTTCGCTCCGTCGTCGAGGCCCTGCGGCTGGTGCCCGGCTTCCATCTGGGACTGAACAGCGACTATGGCCCCAATCTGACGGTCCGCGGCTTCACCGGTCTGGGGGCGGGCAACCTTTTGGTGCTGCTTGATGGTCTGCCCCAGACCGATGGGCTGCTCGGCAATCCGCTCGCGGTGCTGGGCACGGTGCCGCTCGACGCCATCGAGCGCATTGAGGTCACCCGAGGACCCGGCAGCTCGGTGTTCGGCGCCGATGCCTTCTCGGGGGTGATCAATGTCATCACCCGCCAGCAGGTCGAGCAGAACCGGATCACCATGGGAGCAGGCTCCTGGAGGAGCCGCGAGGGGCGCCTCCTGACGGGGATGACTCAGGACACCGCCACCCTGGTCCTGAGCGCCGAGGCCAGAAGCGGTGATGGACCCGCCCCTATCCTTGATGGCGACCGTCTGTCACTCATCGACGACCAGCTCGGCACCGGGTTCTCGCTCGCGCCAAGCCGGCTCGACACCGGGTTTCGGACCCTCGGACTACTCCTCAATGCGCGTCTTGGGCGGACCCGGGCCATGGCTCGCCTCTCGCGGATGCAGTCGGAACTGGGCGCCGGGATGCTCGGGGTCATCGACCCAACCGGGACGCGCCGGGTGCAGACCGCCGAAGGGCGACTGGACCACCGGGTGACCTTCAGCGACCGTCTCGACCTGACCCTGCGTCTGGATGCCGCGCAAACGCGGCTGTGGCTCAACGACATCACATGGTTTCCAGACACCGGGATCTTTGCGCAGGCCGTGCGCTTCGATGCTGGGGCGGAGCAGGAGACCTGGCGGCTGCGTGCGGACCTGCGCTATGCCTTGGACAGCCGGCACTTCATCACTGCGGGGCTGGGATACGAGCGGGTCCGCTCCCGGATCGACGCCATGGATCTGACCGGACTGAACACCCGGGATCTTGCCTTCCTGCGACTCCTGAGCCTGGGATTCGGCGGCACAGGCGATGGCTCCGGGGTGTCTCTGCGGGATGTTGCACAGACGCTTCTCCATGCCACCCAGGCGTCCGATTCGCAGGAACGACGCCGTCTGCTCTCGGCCTATGTCCAGGACGAATGGCTCATCGCGCCGAAATGGTCGCTCACCTGGGGCGTGCGTCTCGATGCCTATTCCGACCTCGGGACCCAGTTCAGTCCGCGCGCCGTGCTGGTGTGGACGCCGCTGCCCGAATGGACGCTGAAGCTGCTCTATGGCGAGGGATTCCGGGCGCCGACCCAGCTCGAAGCCCAGGGCGGCTTGCTGCCGGTCTATCGGGCCAACCCGGCCCTGGAGCCCGAGCGACTGCGCACACTGGAACTGGGTCTGAGCTACCAGCCGCATCCGCGCCTGGATTTGGGCCTCAACCTCTTTCGCCATGAGACGCGGGACCAGATCCGGCTGCAGGATCGCGGGCTCTATGCCGAGCCGGAGAACGTCGGACGCCAGGTCGGACAGGGCGCGGAATTCGAGTGGCGCTGGCGGCTCACCCGCCATCTGAGCGCACGCGGCTGGTACGCCTATCAGTTCAACACCGACGAGACGACCGGCAAGGACGCCGGCTTCAGTCCACATCACCGACTCTACGGATCACTCCAGTACCAGCTGGGCCGCACCTTCTTCAACCTCCAGGGTCTGTACGTCGGCGACCGCGCCCGGGTGGCCGAGGACAGTCGTGACGAGGCGCCTGAATATGGCCAACTCGATCTGCTGGTCCGTCAGGATCTGAACAAGCAGATCTCGGTGCAGCTCGACATCCGCAACCTGCTCAACGGCCATCTCTACGAGGCATCGCCCGGAACAGCACTGCCGCAGGATCTGAAGTTGGGAGAGCGGAGCTATATGGCCTCGCTCGAGGTTCGATTTTGAGCCCTCTTCGACGCCGAGGAACTTGGACAGGAGCTCCGCCATGCTCCTGTGAAGACATCGCCTGACTTCATCTCAATATCGGTTTCTGATGCCTTCCCACCTTCCAACGGCGTCGGTCAGGTGACGCGCCTGACGACGCAGCATCGCGATCTGGTGCAGCAAGGCACGGATCTCGGCGAAGCGCGGCTCATAGGTCTCGATCAGCTCCCGCTCCCAGGGCTCGGTCCGGCCAAAGGCGCGCGGGGGATAGCGGTGCCCTGCCCCACGCGGGATGTACTCGGTCCGCCGAGGACCCCGCACCCGGAACCATTCGATCATGAACACGCCCGGTGCCGAACGCGGCGAGGGGGATCGCCGCACCCGCACCCCGATCGAGCCGCGCTCCTGGTAGGGGTGTGATTCGCGCGCCTGCAGCATCGCTTCCATGAATCCGGTCGCCAACCGTTCCGCCTCGGCATGCAACTGATCGAGGATCCCCAGACAGACCGACTCGAGCGCCACCGACGGATTGGAATCCTCCGGCAGGGCGACGTCTTCCAGATCCCATTCTTCTGTCCACTGTGTCGAGTGTCCACTCATGCACCCTCGCCTCTCATGGCCGTTTTCACCCATCTATCTGGGTGAAACCCGGCTCCTGTTTCACCCCCACCGATCCAGATTTGGATTTCCCCCTATGAAGCCCGGCCAACAGAGGGCACGGACCAAGGCGTCAGCCTATCGAGTGTCCCAGCACCCTGTCAGGCCCTAACGGTGCCTGGACGGGAAGACCGTATTGGCCAGACAGCAGAACCAGCCACCCCTAAGATCCGGCGGCATCCCGTCACAGACCGGCGGTGTCGAGGTGGGACCGGAAGGGACAGCGGCGGTCAGCGAGGGATGCGCGAGGACCGCCTTGGGACGGGCGGCGCCAACGTAGGGCCGCTCCCGGAGACGGCCAGCGGTCGGCCCGGGACAGGCCGGGACCGGCACGGACCGCTAGCGACAGACGACAGGAGACATCCCATGCCCACATCCGCCGACCCAGATCAGATCCTGAGTCGCCTCACGGCGATGACGGCCGATCGCTCGCCCCGCCCATCGGCCTTCATCCAGGCCAATACGGAAGCGATCCTGGCGGCACTGAATGCCGGCTATACGGGGATCGATCTCTACCGGGCCTTGGTCGAGGCCGGCCATCCCCCGCCCATGAGCCTGCGCCAGTTCCGCCGCTATCTTGCCCGGCTGCGACCGCAGCCAACCGTGTTACCCACGCCCATCCCGGGTTCCGCGCCCTCCCCAGGCTCACGACATCCCGCGTCTCCGCCAGCCACCCTGCACTGGGATCCGCTCGCGGATGACGAGGACATCCATTAGCCCCGGCATCGCATCCTGCTTCATTGCCCCCCATCAAGGAGACCCACCATGTCGATCCTCTACATCACGCTGCAAGCCAAGGGCGGGGTCGGGAAGAGCTATGTCTCCTCCATCCTCGCCCAGTATCTGCTCGAATCGGGCCAGCCGGTGCGCTGCATCGATACCGATGCCACCAATCCGACCCTGCTGCGCTATGAGCCGCTCAAGTGCGATTATCTCCAGCTCGCCGAGGAGCATGTGGTCAATCCGCGCGCCTTCGATCAGCTGGTCGAACGCCTGTCCTCAGCCGAGTCGGCGACCCCCTTCGTCGTCGATGTCGGCAGCAATGGGTTTCAGCCCTTCATGGCCTATGCGATCGAGAACGATCTCTTCGCGGTGCTGGAGGGACTGGGGGTGCGGGTGGTCATCAACTCGGTGATCGCCGGCGGCGCCGATACCCTGGAGACCCTGCGCAGCACCAAGCTGATCCTGGAGCAGACGCGGGTGCCGACCCTGGTCTGGCTCAATGGCCATCTGGGAGCGCTGGAGCATCATCAGCGGCCGATCCATGCGCTGGGTCTGTTCGAGCTGCACGCTGCACGCGTGATCGGCTGGGTGACCCTGCACCGCTACACCAGCCACACCTTCGGCCAGGACATCGAGCAGATGCTCAAGCAGCGCTGGACCTTCGACGAGGCCATCGCGACGCTGGGGCTCATGCCTCGCATGCGCCTGCGCAAGGTCAAGCAGGAATTGTGGGCACAGCTGGATCGTGTCTTTTCCGATCCTGGACAGGCATAAACGGCGCATGCAACGGCAGACGCCTGGCACGAACACCCCTGGTTGGGATCGGGGGTGTCATGCACAGGCGCGCCTCGATTCAGAGCAATCCATGCTCGGCCATCGACAGACAGTCTTCGCCGACGATCAGGTGATCGAGCAGGCGAACGCCCATGAGTGCCAGGGCATCTTTCAGCCGGCCGGTGATAGCCCGATCGCTCGAGCTGGGCTCACTGAGACCGCTGGGATGATTGTGGAACAGGATGCAGGCCGCAGCATTGATGCGTAACGCCTGCTTGACGACCTCACGGGGATGCACGCTGGCCCCGTCGATGGTGCCACGGAACAGCTCCTCGATCCCAAGCACCCGATGCCGTTGGTCGAGCCAAATGGCCCCGAAGACCTCATGCTCACGGGTCCCGAGACGCAGCTGCAGATACCGATGCGCCAGGGCCGGTGCGGTCAGGGCCTGCGGATCCTGGACGCGCCGCATGCGCCGTTCCAGGATTCCCATCGCCTGATGGATGAGACGGTCCTCTTCGGCGCGGACGCGGTCGATCGCGATGCTTCCCCGCGAGACGAGGCGCAACGCACCCTGGCTGGATGGGGTGGACATACTCTTCTCCTGAGACAGGGGGAAGACGCGCCGCCCCAAGGGAGTCGGAACGCTCCCCAGTGGGTGGTGGACAGCCGGGATGACCGGCCGGTGGTGCGCGGACGCTTGATGAATCGCCTCCGCCGGCGATGGGTGGCACCCACGAGGGCGCCGACAGAAATCTGTAGGGAAAGTCCAGGAGCCTGGGGCGGTCCTTTCCGGAGAAAGGACCGCCCCAGGCGTGAATCCGGTGTGCACCGGAATGGATGGTTTGAAATCGGCCCTCGTCGCGGCCTCAGACCAGCAGCCGCTCGGCCAGGCCGAACAGCGTCTGCTTCAGCGCCCCGGCCTCCTCCACACGCGTCCCGACAGAGAACAGCGTCGAGACATCGCAGCCGATGCCGATCCCGACCGGCTCGATCCCGCCAGCCTCGCAGAGGCCGAGGATCTCGACGGCGGTGGCCCAGTCGTTGGGCACCCCGTCGGTCATCACCAGGATGAGTCGCCGGGGCTCGGATCGCAGGGTCAGATCCGCCGCGGCGAACCAGAGCGCCTGGGCGAGCGGCGTACCGCCGCGCGGCCCTTGCTGGAAGGCCCCGGCACGCTGACGGACCGACTGTCCGTGCTGGACCAGCCGGGTGATCCGCCCAGTGTCGCCCCCGAGCCCCGGAAAGGCGCTGACCGCCACCGTGACGCCGGGAATGCGCTCCAGGGCCAAGGCGACCGCCAGGGCCGATTCCAGGGCCACGCGGAAGGCCCGCTGTCCCGACGGGGTCGGGTTGTTCATCGAGCCCGACAGGTCCACCAGCAGATGGAAGGCCGTGTTTGGGGCGATCCGTGAGCGACGCCGGACGAACAGCCGGGCATCCCCGACCCCAGCCCGATGCAGCCGTGCCGGAACCAACCGCCGACCGCGACAGACCGCATGGGGGCGGTCCATCCGGCTCGACTGCACCAGCCCCAGGAGCCGGGCGACCAGCACCCGCGAGGTGCCGTCCACCTGCCGCAGGAGGTCCTCTCCGAACGGCCGATGACAGGGGGGATCCTCCGGGATCGGGAGTCTGGACGGCCTCGCGCCGCCCGCTCCCGACTCGGTGGCCAGGACCTGGCGCACGCTGGCGAACAGGTCGTCGCCCAGATCGCCCTCGCCGGCACCGATGACACGCTGGAGGAGATCGTCCGAGTCCGAGTGGTTCGCATCCGCTGCAATAGATCCGGCGTTCGCCGCTGGCCCCTCTGGGTCTGCCTCTGCCTCGGTCTGCGACGACGCGCGGGCTTCGGTGTCAGACGCCCCATCACCGACCTCGCCGGATGCTTGATCAGGACTGGGATGCGCCGGGCATTCACCCGCCTCAGTTTCGGTATTCGCGGCGCCTGCTTCAGGGTCTGAGCTTGCCGGCCGCTCTGCCGCCTCGGGTTGAGACGCGGTCCTATCCGGTTCCAGCAGTTGCTGGATCCGCTCGGCCAGGCTCGCCGCCTCGGCCGTCGAGCCTAATCCCCGCACCTCGGTCGGCAGGCCCAGGAGCCGATGCACGCGCGCGGCGGGAAGGGTCTGACGCAGCACCCGCTCGGACTCCTGGGCCGCTTGGGTGAGCGCCTGCTGCCCCAGCACCCGATGGCGCAGGATCAGCAGCAGCGACGCTGTGAGGATGCGGGCCGGATGGTCGCTGGGATCGGGCGGATCCAGATGCCCCTCCGCCAGCATCCATTCGATCACCCGCGCCAGACTGGACTCGGTGCCGGGATAGTCGCGGCGGATGGCCAGCTCGATGCGGATGTCCTCGAGCAGGTTCAGCAGGTGGCGGCGCAGCGGCGATTCCCGGGCCACGGCCTGAAAGATCGCCATGTCGGTATGACGGACATGGCTCGCCTCGTGGGCCAGCAGCCCCCAGGCGACCGGGCGCAGCCGGGAATCCGCCGGCAGATCCGGCAGCCAGATGGTCTGTCCGTCGGTTGCGGCCTGATCGCCGCCGACCCGGACCTGTACGCCGAACCGGCGTCCCAGGGCGGTGGCGACGATCGGCATGGCGTGCTTGAGCGTGGTGCTGTGCATGGTGTGGCTCCAGTCTGGGGAGGCACACTCGCCCCAGCGGGGCGAGACGTGCCCCGGTGGGGAAAGGGCCGATCCGAGGATCGGCCCGGGTTGAATGGCCCCTGACGGGCCGGTGGATGGTCAGAAGAAGCAGTCCTCCTCGAGCCGTTCATGGGACTCAGGGGGAACCGGCATGCCCTCGGGCAGGTGCCGGTCCAGCGGTGGAGCCGGCATCACTTCGGGATCGGGTCCCGGAATGGCGAAGACCTCGAGCTCGGATGTACCGCCCTCCTCCGCGGTTGTGGTGTCCTCCTGATCGGCGGAGCTGTCCTCGGCCTCGCCGGCCAGAATCCCGGCCCCGTGCCGCGCCAGACGATCCTCGTCGCTGAGCAGCAGCCATAGCCCGAAGCCCTCGCGAAACAGCTCTCCGGTGATGGGACCCGAACGCGGGACCCGGTGCAGGAAGTCCTCCAGGGGCTCGAGCACCGGTGGAATGCGCGGATCGACGAAGGACAGCACCGCCAGCTTGTCGCGCACCCGGCGCAAGGTGCCGAGTGCCCGCTGGCTCATCTGCGTCTGGCCGACCAGGCTCTTCTCCAGATCCCGCGCGATCTGCGCGATCTCGTGGAAGATGGAGCCACCGATCTCGGCGGCGTCCTCGGCCAGGGTGCCCGGATGATCCTCTGCGGGGCGGATGACCAGGGGGCGGTAGCGAAAGGCGAAGCGCCCGGCGACCCGCTGCGCGGGCTCGACCGCCTCGCGCAACTGCCGCTCCCAGTGCGGATGACGCGCGATCCAGTCGGCGATCTCGTGGTCGTAACCGGCGAGAAAGGACTGGACCTCCTGTTCGAAGCGGACCTTGAAGCGCTCCAGCTCCGCGCTCAACCCTGGGACCTGATCGTTGGGGACCAGAAAGCCCCCGAGAAAACGAGTCCCGACCTTGAGACAGGCCCGCTCGGCCTGGCCCTTGAGGGTGTGGAAGACCCGCAGCGCTTCGGGATTGCAGATGCGCTTGGAGCCCCAGTGGACCAGTTCGTCGGAGGGAATGGCCTGGTCGCCGAGCCCGAGATCCTCGGGCCGGAGACGCTTGCGCCCGCCCCAGATGGCGACCGAAAGCGAGATCAGGGTCATGGCCTCGGTGAGGGTGATGACCGGGCTGGTGTCGGTGTGAGTCTGATGCATCGGATGTCTCCGGACCTGAGGGCGCCCGCACCGCCCGGCCGGGCCGTCGCGGACGCCCAGCGGTCAGTGGGTTGAAGCCCTCGGTGGAGGGCGTGAAAGGAACGCTCAGGCCGGGGTGCCACCCAGCCATAGATCGCCCATCACGTCGGCGGCGATACGATGGATGGCCTCGCGCTGCTCGGGATCGGCCCGGGCGGTGAGCGCCTGCTCGAGGGCGAAGCGGATCGGCTGGGGTGCGCCGCGAAAGGTCAGCGCCAGGCGGGCCCAGCGCACCAGGGTGCGGGTCGAGAGCGTCACCGTCAGTTCAGCCCCGGCATCGGCCTCGCCCATGAACAGGCGGCGGACCTCGTTGGCGACCGCGATCAGCTTGGTGCCGACCTCGCTCGGCAGGCTGGGCACGGCGCGTTCCAGCACCCCCAGCTCGATCTCGGGCTCCAGATAGCCGACCTGCAGCACCCGGAAGCGGTCGAGAAAGGCCAGGTTCTGACGCAGCACACCTTGGTAGAGCCCGGTGGTATCGCCCGCCCCGGCCGAGTTGCCGGTGGCGAAGACCCGGAACTTGGGGTGAGGCCGGATGACCTCCCCGCCGTTCTGGGGGATGACCAGGGGCTGACCCTCGATCACGTCGTTGAGTCCCGCGAGCTCGGCCGGGTCCATGAGGTCGATCTCGTTGAGGAGCAGGATGTGGCCCTCGCGCAGCGCCATGGCCAGGGGACCGTGGACGAAGCGGGTCGAGCCCTCGCAGAGCACGAACTGCCCGACCAGATCGGACAGCTCCATGCGCCCGTGACAGGTCACGGACTGGACCGGCCAGTTGAGCCGGTTGGCGACCTGACAAACGAGCGAGGTCTTGCCGCTGCCGGTCGGACCGGTGAGCAGGAAGGCATCGCCGACGGGATCGCGCAGAAAGGCGATGATCCCCGCGAGCCCCTGGCGAAACACATAGGGCGTCGCCGGGGGGATCTGCGGATGACCGGCATCCGCGAAGCCCTCGATGCTGAGCCCCTTGGGGGCATTGACGCCGAAGGCCTGGGCGACATTGAACGGTTGTGTGGTCATGCGTCGTCTCCGGATGAGGGAGAGACGCCGTCCCCACGGGGATGGAGCTCCCCTCGGGGTGGTGGAATGCCGGATCGGATCCGGGCGGTGATGCGCGCGTTGCTTGTGGATCGCCCGCGCCGGCGATGGAGTGGTCGTTCACGAAGAACAGCCACGGAAAGTCTCTCCGTTGAGGCTCGCGTGGATCCTCAAGGGACAGACCTCCTGGACGGCAGGGAGCGGGCGCCTCGCGGCGGCCCGCTCCTGTTGGTCGGCGCTCAGAAATAGCCGAAGACGATGTCGGCCTCGTGGGCGCTGCCCACGGCGGCGGACGTGACGCCCTGACGCCGACGGCCTTTGGGCGGGGACGAAGCCGGATTCGGGTTGACCTCAACCGACTGAGCCCCTTCGGTCGCGGCGCCCTCCTCTGCCCGGGCCTCGAGGGTCACCTTGACCCGCGTCGTGCTCGGGCGTCGATGCGCCTCCAGGACCTGGGGATCCAGATCCGGGGCGATCGCCTCGAGGACGGCCGGGTAGTCGACGCTGCCGCGTTGGCGATAGCGCAGCACCTGCACCCCGTCCCGGTCGGCCAGGAGGTACTCGCCCATCAGCTGGACCAGACCCGACTGGGCCTCGCTCAGCCGCGCTTTGACTCCCTTGAGTGCGGCCTCCAAGCGCCGACCCTCGGCCTCGGCGGTGCGCCAGGCGTGGGCCTGGCGTTGCCAGGCGATCTGCTGGTCCCCTTGAGGGACGTACCGATCACGGACCGGATCCGGCAAGGGGGCCTGACCGGTGGCGATCATCTCGGCAAAGCGCAGACAGGCCGGGATCAGCTCTCGTTCGATGAAGTCCGCATCGCGGAGGATCTCGAACTCGAGCGGATGGACACCGGAGCGGACCGGATCGAACACCAGCCAGCCGCGCTCCGCCTCGGCCACGTAGCACTGGAACTGCACCTGCACCCAGTAAAGGCGGTAGGCCAGGCTCTCCTGCTGCTCCCGGGCCACGGCGTCCCAGGTCTTCTGCCCCGGGATCTTGAGCTCGACGGGCTCGCCGGACTCGGTGAGGCCGTCGAAGGAACAGCGCAGGACCGGATGGCGCTCGGACTCGGCGCACACCGGCAGCAGCCAGGTCTGGTGCCGATCCTCGAAGCCGCGCCGTGCGCGGTCCTCGCACTGGATGCCGCGCTGGACGAAGGGGTTCTGCGACAGATCGGGCGGCGCACAGAGCCCGGTCTTCTCGGCCCAGAGACGCCAGGGCGTCTGATAGGGCGAGCGCCCTAGGATGGCGGCTGCCTCGGAGGCGGTGACGCCCTGGGCACGCCAGGCGAGCCACTCGGGGCTGCGTTGTGAGAGGTTGACGATCTTCATGCGGATGTCTCCAGGCAAGGGGGGACACCCGCCCCAGGGGATGGATGTCCCCCGGGCGTGGACCGGATGGTCGTGGATGGGATCAGGCGGCCTGGGCCGTCCGGCGTTCCTGCTGTTCGGCGCGGGCCAGCTCGGCCAGGGCATAGACGAGCACCTCGCCCTTGAAGCGCCCCTTGAAGTAGTCGTGGGCCGAGGCCCAGGCACGACTGCGGGCGGCGCGCTGGATCAGGCCCTCGATCTGGGACTGGGTCGCCTCGTCCAGGTTGGGTGGCGGCACGGGATCGGCGCCCTCTGCGGATGCGGGCCCGCCGACATCGCCGGCCTCGATCCGCATCAGCGTGGCCGGATCCAGTTCGACCTCCAGGTTGCGTCCGGCCATCTCCTCGGCGGTATAGCCGGCCTCCTCCGGAAAGGCGGCACGCAGGCTGGCGGCCTTGGCGCATTTGAGCAGCTGACCGCGCGGACGCTTGATCCACATGGCTGTCGGCAGCTCGCCCCCGCCCTGACGGGCGTAGGTTTCCTCCCAGAACACGGTCTCGGTGAAGGGACAGCGTTCACCGCCGAGCAGGCGGTAGACGGTGACCTCGCACCAGCTGGGAAAGGTCACGCTGACCTGCTGTTCCTGCCAGCCGTCGTCGGTCTTGATGCGACCGCTGAAGGTCTGGGTCAGCTCGGGTCCGAAGCGTGCCGGATCCATGCCGGCCCATTGGCCGGTGCGCGCGGCAGTGGTCTGGACCTCGGCGATGCCGGGCCAGACGGTCTCGACCTCGCGTCCGAGACTGCGATTCCACATGGGCACGATATGCACCGGACGTTTCATGATGTCGAGTCCGCGCGCCTGGCAGTAGCGCACGGCCAACAGCACCCCTTCGACCGTCTTGGCCGTGGGGAAGATGGAGTCGACCAGGACCTGCCAGGTGGCGGGATCCAGGCCGTTGTCGACCAGCATCTGCAGACTGGCGGCCAGCCGGCAGGCGGGAAGCGTGGCTGAAGCGGATTTGGACGAGCTCATGGTGCCTCCAAAGCGTCAGGGACACCGCCCCCCGGGGGCACGAGTCCCCTGGGGGTGGATGGATGATCGGCGCCTGGCCGGGTGATGCGCGGAGTCTTATGGATCGCGTCCGCCCGCGATGGGACGACCTGCCCGAAGGCGGGTCGTGTCAGAATGCTGTCGGCCAGCTGTCCGGTAGACTCTGCGATGCGCCTCAGTCCGCCTGACAGGTGGTGTTTGAGATCACTCTGGCACAGGGAACGGTTCAAGGCGAGCGATCAACTGTCCTTCCGAACAGTGACCGTTCGTGATCCCCACTCGAGCGAGCCAGGGGGCGAGGCGCTGGTGTGCGTGGCCTAGCAGTCGCCGAGTCTGGGGGGCTATGCGACAGTGCACGACTCGACGCTGAATCGGATATTTTGTTCACCCAAGCCGGCGTAGGGCCAGTTGGCCCGACCGCGTTATACGGAGCGGTCCGCGGGTAGAGAATCGGGTCTCGTGACAGCTGCCTTGCGCCAGTGCGCTAAGATGGGGCTGCATTCCATCTAAATGCCGAGCGGTGTCAACTCATCCTTGCGATGCGACCTTGTCGTGCATCCAAGCCGCGAACCGAGGTCCCAGCGACGGCCCCCTTGAGCCTACCGCACCCCAGTCAGCACGAGACGAGCGCATGAGCCCGACCAACCCCGTTTCAATCCAATACGCCAGCCTGCTGGCCGACATCAAGCAGCGCATCCGCCATTCCCAAACCAAGGCCTGGCTCTCGGTGAATGCCGAGCTGATCCGCCTTTACTGGGAGATCGGAGCCTTGATCGACGCGCGGCAGCGGCAGGAAGGTTGGGGAACGGGCGTGATTCCGCGTCTCGCGCGTGACCTGCACAATGAGCTACCCGAGGAGAAGGGCTTCTCCGAACGCAACATCAAGCGCATGCTGGCATTCTACCGCGCCTATCCGACCCTGGAATTCGTGCCACTGACCGTGGCACAAACGGAACCCTCAGCCGAGCCCTCCGGAAAAGTGCCACAGCCTGCGGCACTCTTCACGACAGGCCTGATCCAGGCACTCCCATGGGGACACCATGCCCTGCTGATGGAGAAGGTGAAGGAGACTGACGCTCGCCAGTGGTACATGCGCGCCGCCGTCGAGCATGGCTGGAGCCGCAGCGTGCTACTGATGCAAATCCAATCCGCCGCCCACGTGCGCCAGGGACAAGCCACCAGCAACGCTCTCGAGCAAGGAACGCGACGAGATACCCATCTTGCGGGATTTGGTGACGCCGCCCTGGGCGCAACTGGGCAATCAGTTTGAACGCGCAATCGTAGCCCGTTTGGCAAACGAGGCTGCGGTGCTTGGGCCGGCGATCGGCGAAGATTACCTCTCACAGGCCCTTTCCGCTGCCTTTCTCCAGGGCAGACGACGCGACGAATATGCCTACCTACTGATCCTCGAGCCGAGCACTTCGCTACGCGACCGTCTCAAACTGACCGATGATGTGATCCTCCGACGCTCCTACGCTGACTTGGTCAGGATCGATCGCAGCGGCCCCGATCCGCAGTTCCAAGTCATCGACATCAAAGCCACCCAGCGGGCAACACCCTTTCACAAGGCTCAGATCACCTTCTATAGGCGGCGCCTGAAGTCACTCTGGCACAAGCGTCCATCGGAGGCGAGCGACAACCGTCCCTCCGAGCGGTGACCGTTCGCGATCGGAGGTCCATATCACCGCGACGAGGAAAAATGACATGTCATAGGCGCAGCGTCGGTGCCACACTGTGGCCCCGAACCCAGACCGCGACAGTCCGCCGAGGAGCCGAGACATGGACGCAGCCGAGCAGGTCCGCACCCGTTTTCCCTACCCCATCGCCCGTGCCTACGCCGCCCTGGACGACCCCGCCGCCTCGCTCCAGCTTCGCCAGGAGGCGCTCTATTTCAGCGTCTACCAGCTCATGCGCACGGTCGGGCTGACGCTGCTAGGCCAGTATCTGATCGCCCCCTTGCCGGAGCGCGCCCAGACCCCCGAGGCCGAGCGCTCGCGCGCGAAGCTCGCCAGCACCATCGCCCGTTTGCGCTCGCCCTATTTCTCCGACTGGATCGCACTCCTCCAGAGTCTCAGCAAACGGGCCGAGCTGCTCGGGTTGGACTTCATGCCTGGATTCCTCCCAGCCATGGCCGCGATCAAGACGGACCGGATCGACATCCCCCGCGACTACGGCTTCCGTGACAACCGCCACATGCTGCGCTGGCAGGATCTCGACCTCTGGGACGCCTTCCTGGCCCTGCGCAACCACACCGCCCACTCCGGCCAGACCGCCGACGACGTCTGCCGCGACGACCTGACGCTCTACCGCCCGGCACTGGACCGGCTGCTCGACCATTTCGGTTTCCTCGCCGACTATCGACTCGTCGCCACCGACGCCGACCTGAACGTCGAGGCGTCCGAGCTGGACGCCGTACCGCTGCGCGAGCTGCGCGGATCCGCCACGCCCGAGACCCATACCCTCGATTTGAGCGAGAACCCCGCGCTCGGCGACGCACTGGCGCTGTCTCCGGTCGTGATGTGCGCCCCGGATGGGCGCGTCCAGGCCCTGTTCCCGCTCTGTCATGGCCACCTGGAAGGCGAGCCGCTGCGGCTGCTCGACGGCTACTATCTCAAGGACGCCGACAGCGGCTTCGCGCGCCGCACCATCTATTATCTGGGCGACAGCCGCCGTCTGCCGCTCGACGACGCCGACCCCGAGACCGTCCGCCGCGTCCTCTTCCCCGCGAGCTGCGCCGCTGGCGAGCGGCTGCGCACGCTGCTCGACGCCCGCCAAGTCCGTTGGCGGATCACCCGCGACGAGTTGGCGCCCTGGACCATTCGCGACAGCGTCAACGACTACAGCCGCCGCACCGTCGGCGACATGCTCGGCACCAAATACATCCCCGCCGCCTATCTGGACCGCCCGACCCTGAGCCGCCCGCTCTGGGAGCTGACGACCGCCCCCGAGAAGACCGGCGTGCCCGGCGCCCTGCTGCTCACCGGCGCGGCCGGCACCGGCAAGTCAGCCCTGCTCTGCGACCTCGGCCGCCGTCTGCTGGAGCATGCGGACAGGGGCCGGGGACAGGGCAAAAAGGCCGCCGGTCAGGATCAGAACCTCATCCTGCTGCTGCGCGGCGACACCCTGAGCCCGGACCTGCCCGGCGCCAATCTGCTCTGTGTCAACCTGATGCACAAGATCGGCCTCGACCTGAACGACCCCCAGCTCGCCGACTTTCAATCCCTCCTCACCGCCCTCGCGCATCGCCGCAACGAGGACAAGGTACCGGGCCGGCGTCTGGTGATCCTGCTCGATGCCCTCAACGAGGCACCCGAGCCGCGCGCCCGGCTCGCCGAGGCCCTGGAGCTGGTCCGCCTGACCCGGGACCATCCATGGCTGCGCGTCGTCATCGCGCTGCGCGAGGAATTCCTCGCCGTCTGGCGCGGACGCCTGGGCACCACCCAGGCCAATCCCTTCGAGCCATTGCGCGACTGCTTCCTGCCGCCCCCGGCCGCGACCGCGGGCGAGCCGGTCCGCACCGACCCGCTACCGGCCTGGCGCGTCCCCGCATTCACCGAGCCCGAGGCCGCCACCGTCTATGCCCGCTACCAGACCGCCGAGGGCGCACCCGCCTGTCTCAGCCCATGGGACCAGCTCCCACCCCGCACCCGCACGCACCTGCTGTGCCGCCCGCTCTATCTGCACCTCTGGATGGAAACCTTCCGAGATCGCGAAGCCGCGCCCATCGCCGGCGAGGACGACCTCTTCCGCGCCTATCTGGACGCGAGCGACGCCCGCTTCCCCGCCCTTGCCGCCGGCCTGGCCGTCGTGCTCGACCGCCTGCTCGAAACCGGCCGCAGCGAGCTCGACGACGCCGACGTCTGCGAGCTGACCGACGACTGGGAGCGCCACCACACCCAAGCGCAACGGCGGCTGCGCGACACCCCGATCGAGACCGGGCTCGCCGCCGGCATCCTGGTGCAGCGCGCCAGCGCCGACGGCAGCGGCTACCGCATCCCCTTCCAGCGCCTGCGCGAGCAACTGCTCTCTCGCCGCCTGCTGCAGCGTGACCCGGCCATCGCCCCGGCCTCCCTGGCCGGTTGGCTCGCGCTACCCCAGTCGCAGGACCTGGAGGGTGCCCTCGCCCAGATCGCCGGACACCTCTGGGATCAGGACCGCCTCGCCGAGCTGGCGCCCTTCGTCGGCCCGACCGAGGTCCCGCGCCGGGCCTTCGAGCGCATGCTGGCCACGCGTCTGCTCGGAGACAGACCACCGGACGCCGACCGGCTCGACCGAATCGCCGCCGCCCTGGATACGCAGGGGCGCCAATGGTTCGCCCGCTCGCTGATCTATTCCGTCTCGGAGCAGACCGAGGGACTGGTGACCGAAGGCCGCAGGCGCGTTCTGTTCGAGACCGCCCTTTCGATCCTTGCACCGCTCCACGCCAAGGAGCCCGCGTGCAACGATCTCGCCCGCGACCTCTCGGTCTCCTACAACCAGCTCGGCGACACCCTGCGCTCCCTCGGGCGCGGCGAGGAGGCCCTCGCGCTCTTCCAGCAGGGCCTCGACATCGCCCGCGACCTCCACGCCAAGGAGCCCGCGCGCAGCGATCTCGCCCGCGACCTCTCCATCTCCTACGAGCGGATCGGCGACGCCCTGGGCGACCTCGGGCGCGGCGAGGAGGCCCTCGCGCTCTTCCAGCAGGCCCTCGACATCCGCAAAGACCTCCACGCCAAGGAGCCCGCGCGCAGCGATCTCGCCCGCGACCTGATCGGATCGCTTCAGCGGCTCGGTCAGGCGCACCACGCCAACGGGGATCCGGACCAGGCCATCGCCTGTTACCGCGAGGCACGGCCATTGGCCACCGAATGGCTGACACGTCTACGCCAGGCTGGCGCGGTGGGACCCAACGAGGATCTTGGCCTCACACGCTTGGGCTTGCTGACAGCAGCGGCACTCGCGCTCGGCGCCGAAAGTCGTCCGACCGCCCTGGAGACCGGCCCCTGGATCGATCGGTCCGACTGGCGCCCCGCTCCCATCGTTCCGGGGGACTGGCATCCGATCCCAACCGCCGATACGCGGAAAACGATGGGGAATGCCGACGCCGCCGACAGGCTGCTTGCCCGCCTGGAGATCGTCTTGCAAACACTCGGAGAGGATCCGGCCGGGATACGGGTCACCGCGCTACGCCGGTTGGAGCTTTCATGCTATCGGGTGACCGACAACCAGCCCTGCTGGACCCTGTTCGAGGCACTGATCGAGCGCGGCGGACGCTGGGGCGCACTAGCCATGCTGAACGGCCCGGCGGGCCTGATCCCGCTGATCGGCCAGGGCCATAGCTTCGGTGCCGCCAACGCGCTCTTCCGGCCCGATCTAGCCCACCCCGAGGGCCGGCTTGCCTACATGCGTCTCCTCTGCGGCACCCTTCGCGCCAACGAGGGACGCTTTCAGATCCCGGACAGCGCCGACGACCTGCCCTGGCGCGAGAACGCGGATCCGGCCCTCCGCGACCAGGCCGCAAGCCTGATCCAACCGCTCGCCATCGCCACCGACGCCGCCGGCTTCCAGCGCCCCCACGGCACGGTGCTCTACGGTCGGTTCCTCTTCACCTGCGACTTCCAGCTCACCGCCGATGGCATGGTCTATATGACCAACGACGAGATGCGGATGGAGGATCTGCCGGTGCGGACCGAGACCTTCGAGGGGCTGTTGCGGTTCGAGCAGGATGGACCGCCAAAGGAAGAGGACCCTGACGCTTGAGTGCCAGACCGAGCGGGGAATCCGCCGCGAGGACGAAACAACGGCACGCCGGGCATCGGGCAGATCGAGCGGACCTGTTGATCGAGTGACATGGTGGACCCGATGGGCTCGCCAAAGCGCATCCAGTCCCTTGCACCTTGGCGGCTCAAACGCCCGCTGACGAGGGTTGTAGATGCGCGCCTTGTCCCTCGCCTGTCCCAGGAAGGGCGACTTCCCTGGCCTCGGCACCATAGAGCGCCGCAATGCGCTCGCGCAGGAAGGACGGGGCGTCATCGGCGTCCGGCGGACGCGAGGTGAGCACCAGATAGAGACCTTCGGGCACGGAGCCCTCGGGAGGCAGGATCTGCAACGGCCACTGACCCTTTTCGTCCGGCGGCTCGGACTCGTCGAGACCGTCGATGCAGACACTAAACAACCACCGGCTAAAATCCGGTGGATTTGAGTAATCGACTGAAAATCCGGATTGTCAAGTCCCCGAATTTTGAGTAGTTCGGGGCGTTTCTCGGCCCAATTTTTAAGCACTTGAATCGGGGCAATGTGCCCGAGTGCTTTTTGGGGGATGTGCTGGTTGCAGACCTGGACGTCGCGGGTGATGGTTTGCTCGAGGCTCTGGTAGGAGTCGAAGCGTGTCGTGGCCGGCACCTCGGCGATGCGTCCATTGAAGCGCTCAACCATGCCGCTGGCCTGCGAGGTTCTGGGTTTGATCAAGCGATGCGCGATGGTGTGCTTGACGCAGACTTGATCGAAGCGATGTCGCCCCGTCGGCGAGCGCTCACAAGGCGCTCGAGAAAGCCGCTGGCCGAGGCCGCCGACTTATCGTCGAGGATCTCGACGTAGACCCAGCGGGTGGCACGGTCGATCGCCGCGAAGAGGTATTTTCGGCGGTCTTCATCGGGCCTCTGGGGCAGGTATTTGACGTCAACGTGGACGAAGCCGGGGCGTAGTCCTTGAAGGTCTTCACCAAGCGCTTCGCGGTATCCGCGTCCTGCGGGATCAGCGCCTTAATGTTGGAGACCCCGTGGCGGCGCAAGCAACGATCGAGCGCTGAGCGCGAGGCCTCGGGGTGGATGAATTCGCGGGTGACCGTCAACAGGTCGTCGAGCGGCAGCAACAGGCCCTCACGCAGGGCCACCACGAGGACTTCCTGCGCGGGCGAGAGCGTTGTTTGAGAGCCGGTGTGGGCGGTTAGGAATTTGCTTGCCAAAGTCACCTCAGGGGCAACCTATTGGCACTCAATGTGCCTTTCGCGGTCCAACCTCTCAATCAAGGACAAGCAATCGAAATAGGCTATTTCGCTTCAGCGTCAAGTGGAACGGACTGCCTGAACAAGTCAGCGATATCCTCCATCATGGGATGGTCGATGCCTTGCTCACGCAAGGCATCGAAGTCGTCCAGCACCACCTGAGCGAAGGTCTGACCCTCACGCACCATTTCCGTCGCGTGGTTCTGATAGATGGCCTGCGCCCGGTCGAACTGTTCGGTGAGCAGATAGCCGTGGGCCTGATTCGTCACCACCCAGAGCAGGCCCGGATTAAGCGTCAGCGCTTCCTCAGCGGCGGTGATCGCGGCCTGGAATTGACGATCCAGCAACAAGCAGTAGGATTGAGTGCCTAGCGCACACGCCAAATCGGCCGGATCGGCCGCACGGCGACTCTGCGCCACACGCTCGCGTCCATACTCAAGCGCAGCCTGCCAATCGCCTTGAGCCGCGCAGACGACAACTAAACGACGGTAGACAGTGCCGAGAAAACGCGGGACCTCTGCGGCGCCAGTCTTGGCAAAGAGTGGCAAAGCGATTGTCAGCTCCTTTTCGAACGATTCACGAGCCCCGACAAGATCCCCCTGCTCCTTGCGCACGTCGCCAATTCGCTCGTGGCTGATCGCGAGGTCACGCTGCCACTCGGTATGGTTCGGGTCCAGGGCGCTCAGTCGCTCGCGAATCGCCAGAGCCGCCTCGTAGGCCACAAGCGCCCCGGCAAGATCGCCCTGCCCCTTGCGCACGTCGCCAATTCGGTCGTGGCTGTTCGAGAGGTCGCGCTG
>NZ_AFWT01000046.1 GCF_000224065.1 Thiorhodococcus drewsii AZ1 | reverse complement strand
AATGGGCTACCAGCTACCAGCTACCAGCTACCAGCTACCAGCTACCAGCTACCAGCTACCAGCTACCAGCAAGATTATAGTGCTGGCGGCTGGCGGCTGGCGGCTGGCGGCTGGCGGCTGGCGGCTGAAAGCTGCCACCCGAATCAGCGCGCGGACTTGATCGCCGCGATGCGCGCCGCGCGAATGCGCTCCGGAATCAGACGCGGCTCGGGGGCCGATCGCGCGATGATTCCGACATCGACCTCGACGACGGCGGCGAACAGACGCCGCAGGGTCTCGGCCTGGGGATAGTCGCGTTCGGCATAGCCGGTGCGACCTCGATAATCGGCCTCGCAGGCGATCAGCATCTGCTCGAAGCGCTCCGGGCGACGGAAGGCGTCGGCCCGCTCCATCAAATTCAGCAGGGTTGCGGGCCGCAGTTCGTCCACCTTATGGACCAGGCCGTGCAGGGCGGAGGTAATGCGCGCCAGATCGCGACAGCGAACCGGAACGCGAAAGCGCTTGCACACCGCATCGACCAGTGCCAGACCGCGCTCCTCGTGACCATGATGGCTCGGCAGGATGTCGCCCGGCGTGGTGCCCTTGCCCAGATCGTGACAGAGCGCGGCGAAGCGCACCTCCAGATCGGGAGAGAGTCGAGCGGCCATGTCGACCACCAGCATCACGTGAACGCCAGTGTCGATCTCGGGATGCCAGCGTTCGGGCTGGGGCACGCCCCACAGCCGATCCAGCTCTGGCATCAAGCGCTCCAGGGCACCGCAGGCGCGCAGCACCTCGAAAAAGGGCGAAGGACAAGCCTCGCCGAGTGCGCGCGACATCTCCTGCCAGACTCGCTCGGGAACCAGTGCATCGACCTCGCCGGCCGCGACCATCGCGCGCATCAGCGCCAGGGTCTCTCCGGCGATGCGAAACCCCAGATCCGAGAAACGCGCGGCGAAGCGGGCGAGCCGCAGGATGCGCACCGGATCCTCCGCGAACGCGGGAGAGACATGGCGCAGAACGCGCGACTCCAGATCGGCGAGTCCACCGTAGGGGTCGATGATGGAGCCGTCCGCGTCCAGGGCCAGCGCGTTGATGGTGAGATCGCGCCGCAGCAGGTCCTGCTCCAGCGTCACCTCCGGGTCAGCATGCACCTGGAAACCATAATAGCCGGGGGCCGTCTTACGCTCGGTGCGCGCCAGGGCGTACTCGTCCTTGGTCTCTGGATGCAGAAAGACCGGAAAGTCCTTGCCGACCTGCTGGAAGCCGCGACTCAGGAGATCATCGACCGTCGCACCCACCACCACATAATCGTGCTCGTGCACGGCACGCCCCAGCAGACCGTCGCGCACGGCGCCGCCGACGAGATAGGTACGCAGACCTCGGGTCGCCTCGCTCATCGTCCACTCCCGGTCGTCGGTCGTCTCGACAACGCCAAGGCCCCCAGGGGAGCACCACCGGCATTTCGAGCCACCGCATCCAGAATCCACTGTCCACCCATCTCGACCTCCATCACCAAGGGAAGGCGCTCATCGACCTCCAAGAGCCAAAGCCTCCATCTGAGGGGATTATATCCGTCCGCCTCCGAAGGGTTAGAATTCGCACTCCCACTAGCAGGAGTCAGACGCATGCGCTTTATCGGTTACTTGATCCTATTGGCCGCGATCGGTTACGGACTCTGGCCCTATTACAGCGTCTATCGGCTGGACGATGCGATCGGTCTTCAGGACAGCAGCGAGTTGGCCGAAATGCTGGATCTGCAGGCAATCCGCGACAACTACAAGCAGCGCCTCGCCTCGGGCGTCGAGGGTGTGATCCCGAGTGAGAATGCCGACAGCGTCGTGGGCTGGATCCGCCAGAACGTCGCACGGCTGGGCGACGCGGCACTGGAACAGGCCATCACGGTCGACTGGGCCCGCAAGACCCTGCGCGACGCCGTCACCCAGGCCACCGGCCAAAGCCCGCCCTATCTGCTCGCCGCCGTCGATTTCGCCTTCTTCGAGTCCTACAACCGCTTCCTCATCCGCATCGGCAAGTTGGGACAAGGCGCGACCCACGTGCGTCTCTCGCTGATCGGCAAGGAATGGAAGATCACGGACATCATCCCTTGACGGCGAACCGAGCGCGGCCGTCCAGGCGCATCCCAGCGGTCTGGATGCGCGGCGGAACCAGCAAGGGACTCTTCTTTCGCAGCGACGTCCTCCCGAGCGACCCCGCCGAACGCGACGCGCTCATCCTGCGTGCGCTCGGCAGCCCGGATCCCTACGGCACCCAGATCGACGGTCTCGGCGGCGCGACCTCCAGCACCAGCAAGGCCGTCATCGTCGGCCCATCGTCACGACCGGACTGCGACCTCGACTATCGCTTCGGCCATGTCTCAATCCAGTCGCCCCTGATCGACTACAGCGGCAACTGCGGCAATCTGACCTCGGCCGTCGGTCCGTTCGCCATCGCCGAGGGGCTGGTCGCTCCGCTCGAGGGCGTCACCGAGGTGCGTATCTGGCAGGCCAACATCGGCAAGCGCATCCTCGCCCGCGTGCCGGTACGAGACGGCCTACCGCTGGAAACGGGCGATTTTCGCCTCGATGGAATCCCTTGGAGCGGAGCGGCGATCGAACTCAGCTTTCTGGATCCGGGCGGATCAGCCGAGGCGCCCTTGCTGCCGACCGGGCATGAATTGGACACCCTGGAGATCCCAGGACTCGGCCGGATCGAGGCGACCCTCATCAATGCCGGCAACCCAACCGTTCTGGTGCGCGCGGCCGATCTCGGCCTAACGGGACGCGAGCTACCCGCCCAAATCGGTGCCGATCAGGCCCTATTGGAGCGCTGCGAACGCATCCGCGCCCACGCCGCCGTCACCATGGGATTGGGCGACACGCCCGACGCAGTCAGCCGATCGCGCCCGGCCACGCCCAAGCTCGCCTTCGTCGCCCCCGCCACGGACTCGGTCGACACACGCGGCGAGCCCATCCCGGCCGAACGCATCGACCTGCTCGCCCGCATCCTCTCCATGGGACGTCCGCATCATGCCTTCACCGGCACCGGGGCCGTCGCCCTCGCTGTCGCCGCCGCCATGCCCGGAACCCTGGTCAACGCCATGACGCCCTGGGCCGGACAATCCGGCGTGCATCACTGCCGGCTCGGTCACCCGTCCGGCACCCTGGAGGTCGGAGCCGAGGTCATCGCCGACGCCAACGGCTGGCAGGTCCCGCGCGCCATCCTGCGCCGCACCGCGCGCCGACTGATGGAAGGGGTCGTGCTGGTTCCGGAGTGAGCTATCCCGATCAGCGCGGAAGATTGGGGCCTTTGCTAAAACAGACGGCCGGAAACGCCTTCGCGCACGCACTATAAAAACCAAGGCTCAATCTGTATTCCGAACAGGTCAGCCTCTGTCAACTGGTAGATTGTTCGCACGACGGCTATCTGGTTACTAAGATATTGTTTTATATCATGAATGCTGCGTTTCAAAACGGCAAAAATGCTTCGATTGTGGCGAGCTAACTGAAACGCAGAAAGAGCCAAAACCAAATATGCCCGAGCCTACAGCGACCTGAGTACCGGCCGAGCATCATCCAATCAGACAGTGCATGCGCCAGTTAAGGCAAACACAACTGGATATTTGAGGAGGAGACATGCTCAAAAAAGCCCATTTCAAGAACTTCACCCGTGTGCCCAATGACGATTGGCAGTTTGCCTCTGGGATCAATGTCATCGTCGGCGAAAACGGCCTAGGCAAATCGCATGTGCTCAAGGCCATCTACACGCTCCTGAAGGTACAGGCTGACGCCAAGGACTTGTCCAAATCGACCCTTGAAAAGGCTTATGCCGAGAAGCTGGTGGCAGTACTGAGGCCTGAAAGCCTGGGGCGGCTTGCCAAGCGCAGACAGGGTCGCGAGCGCTGCGAAATCGCTTTGACGTTAGAAGACCCTGAGCTCGACTGCGCCATCGGCTTTGCCACCAACGCCAAGAGCCAGGTCGAAGTCATTCAGACGCCGGCCAAAAGTCTGGTGCTGTCGCCGGCCTATCTACCCACACGTGAACTCGTCACGCTGTGCCCCTGGTTTCTACCTCTGTACGACAACTATCACTTGGAATTCGAGGAAACCTGGCGCGACACCGTGTCGCTGTTGGGCAACCCGACACTCAAGGGGGCACGCGAAAAAGATGTGACTCGGCTACTGGAGCCGCTAGAACAGGCGATGGGCGGAAAGGTCATCGTCGATTCCAGCAGCGGCCGCTTCTATCTGCAAGCTCCTGCTGAAGGCCGAATGGAAATGGCCTTGGTGGCTGAAGGTCTGCGCAAGCTTTCAATGCTGGCACGCCTCATCAGCACCGGCACCTTGCTCAAACAGGGTTTCCTGTTCTGGGACGAGCCTGAGACCAACCTCAATCCTAAGCTCGTCAAAACCGTGGCCGCCAGCATCGTGGCGGTTGCCGCATCGGGCGTGCAGATATTCATTGCCACACACTCGCTGTTCCTGCTGCGTGAGCTGGAAATACTGCTCGACGACAAGGCTCACAGAAAATTGTCACGGCGATGGTTCTCACTGGCGGCCTATGAAAACAGCGTGCTGCTGGAGCAGAGTGCCCAGATCGAAGACATCCAGACTCTGGTGATGCTGGAACAGGAACTGGCACAATCGGACCGTTTTCTAGGATGGGAAGCGGCGTGATGGCGGAGATTCAGGAAGGGAGTTTGCTGTTCACATTCGACGCGGCCACTTCAGCCAGTAAATACGATGACTGGTCCTTCTACCGGAACCAATTCCAGAACGCCTGTTTCCGCAACAACAAAGCAGTGGACATCCTGTGCAAGTCGGACCGTGTCACCTGGCTCATCGAGATCAAGGACTACCGCCAGCATGCACGCACGAAAAGCGTCGATTTGGCGGATGAAATCGCCATCAAGGTTCGGGACAGCCTGGCAGGAATCCTTGCGGCAAAGACCCAGGCCAATGATTCTGAAGAAAAGGACTTCGCTCGAAAACTGGTTCTCTCAAAGCAATTCCGCGTGGTCTGCCATATCGAACAGCCAGCGAAATCGAGCCGGCTTCGCCCCCGTGCCATAGAGCCCGACGATCTGAAAGATACACTGCGGCGATTGATCAAAGCCATCGATCCGCATCCGATCGTGATGGACAAGGACACCTCGGGACCAACCGTGCCTTGGAATGTGAGTAGAAGGAATCCGTGAAAACACCGAAAACCTGGCACGAATCCGACATGGACCGCCGGCCGGGTCCAGGCGAATCGTGGACGCGAGATTCTCGCCCCCCCTGATATAGGGCGTCATCGCCGAGGTCACGAAGCCAGAGCTTCGTGACCAGAAAGCTGACAACTGGAGGCTGGCAGCCGATCGCTAGACGTTGAAGCGGAAGTGGATGATATCGCCGTCCTTGACCACGTACTCCTTGCCTTCCGAACGTAGCTTGCCAGCCTCCTTGGCGCCCTGCTCGCCCTTGCAGGCGACGAAGTCCTCGTAGGCGATGACCTCGGCGCGGATGAAGCCGCGCTCGAAATCGGTATGGATGACGCTCGCGGCCTTGGGCGCCTTGGCATTATGCGGAATGGTCCAGGCACGCACCTCCTTGGGACCGGCGGTGAAATAGGTATCCAGCCCCAACAGGCTGTATCCGCCGCGCACCACCCGGTTCAGACCCGGCTCGTCGAGCCCCAGCTCGGTCAGGAATTCGTCGCGATCCGACTCGTCGAGGGCAACGATCTCGGCCTCGATGGCCGCACAGACCGAGACCACGATGGCGCCCTCCGCGTCCGCCAGCGCCTGGACCTTGTCCAGCAGCGAATTGTCGGCAAAACCGTCCTCGGCCACATTGGCGATGTACATGGTCGGCTTGGCGGTGAGCAGGAAGAGATCGCGCAGCTCGTTCGTCTCGTCGTCGTCGAGCCCCATGGCACGGACTGGCTTGCCGGTGTCCAGATGATCGCGAACCCGCTCCAGCAGCTCTTTGCGGAATAGGATCTTCTTGTCGCCGGTCTTGGCCGCGCGCACCGCGCGGTCGAGCGCCTTCTCGACCGATTCCATGTCGGCCAGCGCCAGTTCGGTGTTGATGACCTCGATGTCGCTCAAGGGGTCGACCTGACCCGCGACATGGATGACGTCATCGTCCTCGAAGCAGCGCACCACATGGGCGATGGCGTCGGTCTCGCGGATATTGGCCAGGAACTTGTTGCCGAGCCCCTCGCCCTTGGAAGCGCCCGCGACCAGACCGGCGATGTCGACGAACTGCATGGAGGTCGGAAGTACCCGCTCCGGCTTGGTGATGGTGGCGATCACATCGAGCCGAGGATCGGGGAGAGGGACTACCCCGACATTGGGGTCGATGGTGCAGAAGGGGTAGTTCTCGGCCGCGATGGTGGCCTTGGTCAGGGCATTGAAGAGGGTCGACTTGCCGACGTTGGGCAGGCCGACGATGCCGCATTTGAATCCCATGAGGTGAGTCCGCTCGGAGAAAATCGGGTGATGTTACAGACTTGCGGCAGCAGGCGCCAGAGCTGGCCGACCCTGCCGAGAAGGTCGGCCAGCCCCGCCGTCAGGATCCGTCCTGAGTGCCGCGGTTGTAGCGGTCCTCGAAACGGACGATGTCGTCCTCGCCGAGATAGCTGCCCGATTGGACCTCGACCAATTCCAGCGGAATGCTGCCCGGATTCTCCAGCCGATGCGTTGCGCCCACCGGGATATAGGTCGACTGGTTCTCGGTCAGCAGAAAGGTGCTGTCATCGCAGGTGACCCGGGCGGTACCCGAGACCACGATCCAATGCTCGGCGCGATGGTGATGCATCTGTAGCGAGAGCGTCTCGCCCGGCGAGACCGTCAGACGCTTGACCTGATAGCGCGGTCCCTGCCCGATCGACTCGTAGGAGCCCCAGGGTCGATGGACGCGTTGATGATGCAGATATTCGTGACGCCCCTGGCGCTGCAGGAACTGGATCACGGCCTTGACGTCCTGGGCGCTCTCCTTGCTCGCCACCAACACGGCGTCCGGGGTCTCGACCAGGATGAGATCATCAACGCCGACTGCGGCCACCATGCGATGGTTGGCCATCAGCAGATTATTGCGGGCGTTGTGAACGAAGGCGTCGCCATCGAGGACGTTGCCGGCGGCATCCTGCTCGCGGACTTCCCACAGCGCCGACCAGGCACCCACGTCCGACCAGCCGACATCGAGCGGAATCACCACCGCCGACGCCAGATCATCCGCATCGGCGTCGGGACCGCAGAGTCGCTCCATGACCGCATAGTCGATCGAATCGCTCGGCGAGGCGCCGAACAGATCGGCATCAAGGCGCAGGAAATCACCGTCCTCGGTGGCCGCCACGAAGGCCTTGCCCACGGCCTGGGCGATGTCGGGGCAAAAGCGCTCGACCAGCCCGAGCCAGAGCGACGCCTTGAGCACAAAGATGCCGCTGTTCCACAGATAATCGCCGCTGGCCAGATAGCCCTGTGCGGTCTCGGCATCCGGCTTCTCGACGAAGCCGTCGAGCGCATAGGCCCGCCCGGCGAGCCCCTCAGCCTGATAGACTCGGCCCTGGCGGATATAGCCATAGCCGGTCTCGGGCTTGCTCGGCACGATGCCAAAGGTCACCACCGCCCCCTCACGGGCCAGCAGATAGGCATCGGCGACTGCGGCCCGGAACCCGGATTCGTTGCGGATGGTGTGATCGGCCGGCATCACCAGCAGAATCGGATCCTCGTCATCCTGGGTCGCCGCCAAGGCGGCCAATGTCAGGGCAGGCGCCGTGTTACGCCCCTTGGGCTCAAGGACGATGCAGGCGGCCTCCACCCCGATGACGCGCAACTGCTCGGCGACGAGAAAACGATGCGCGTCGTTGCAGATCAGCAGCGGCGCGGCCAGCCCCACGGCATGGCGCGGATGCTCCGCGTCCAGGCCATCGAGCCGAAGCACCGTCTCCTGGAGCATGGTGTGCTCGCTGGTCAGGGGCAGGAACTGCTTGGGATAGGCCTCACGGGAAAGCGGCCACAGCCGTGTCCCGGATCCGCCCGAAAGAATCACTGGTTGCAAAGACATCGCGAGGAACCTGCTCCTTGGATCTTGATTGGAACAAAACGATCTAGAAGATCTGGATTGATGGAACCGACTGTCATAACCGGCTTGATTAGAGCAACCGGTTCCGACCAGGTCAAACCGATCCGCCCGAAAACCGGATAAGCCAGAGGCCATGACACCAACACTCTCCCATCTCTCCGCCCTGCTCCGAGACACGGCCGCCGCCGAGATCCTGCCTCGCCTCCAAGGCACCGAGGCCCATCACAAGTCCGACGGCAGCCTGGTGACCCAATCCGATCTCGCCGTACAGGCACGACTGACCGAGACACTGGCCCGGGATTTCCCCGGAGTCCCCCTGCTCGGCGAAGAGATGAGCGAAACCGAACAGCAGCGCATCCTCGCCGACAACGGTCGCGGCGTCTGGGTGCTGGACCCCGTGGATGGCACCAGCAACTTCGTCAGCGGCTTTCCGGGCTTCGCCATCTCACTGGCACTGGTCGAGGACGGACGGGTCACGCTAGGCGCCGTGCTGGATCCCGTGCGCGACGAATGCTTCACCGCCGCACGCGGCGTCGGGGCCTTTCTCGATGGCGAGCCCATCCACACCCAGGCACGTAGCGCACAGCTCAAGGACTGCCTGGCGATGATCGACATGAAACGGCTTCCACCAGAGGTGCTGCCGGCACTCTTTCGTCCGGGTGGATTCGGCTCCCAACGCAACCTAGGAGCGGTCGCGCTGGACTGGTGCTGGCTGGCCCAGGGACGCGTTCAGCTCTATCTGCACGGCGGACAACGTCTCTGGGATTATGCGGCCGGACGCCTGATCGCCGAGGAGGCCGGCGCCGCCGCCCTGCACTACAGCACCTGGGGCGCGCAACCGTCGCAAGCACTGGGGCTTGAATCCCGCCGTGCGATCGCTGCGGCCAACCCGCATCTCCTGGATGTCTGGCTCGACTTCCTGCGCCCACTCTGGGATGGCGCGTCAGACTGACGCGACAGCGTCGGCGCCCCGCGAGCGGCCCCGGTCATCTGAAGACCCTTCCGATTCACAGGCTCGATTAGACAGAGGACAGACGCATGGACCAAGACCAAAACGATCTCGACATGGAACTGGCGAGCGGTATCGCCGCCTTCGAATCCAAGCAGTTCTCGCGCGCCGTGGGACTGCTATCGCCCCTGGCCGACCAGGGCGACATGGAGGCTCGCTACCGCATGGCCATCATGGCGCAAAACGGACTGGGCATGCTGCCGAACCCGCTGCTTGCCTACAGCTACATGAAGAGCGCGGCCGAGGCCGGAATGGGACTGGCGCAGCACGGACTGGCCTTCATGTATATGCAGGGCGAATGCACCGACCGCAATCCGGCCAAGGCGGTGGAATGGTTCAAGCGCGCGGGGGAGCAGGGACTGATCGGATCCATCACCACGCTGGCGATGATGTACGAGGAGGGGCATGGGGTCGAAAAGGACCCGGAAGAGGCCGCCCGACTCTATCGGCTGGCCGGATTTGACGAGCGTTGAAAAGGATGTCGCCGAGGCGGGCCGAAATCCTGGGTTTCGCCGCGCCGCACCCAGGCTACGACCTGTAGCCCGGATGGCGCTCGAAACGTCTGATGAATCGGCGCTACGAGGGCGCACGTCGGCGAACCTTTTCCAGCAGATTGAGGGCGGTATCGAACTCGAAGCCGGAGATCAATTCCTTCAAGCCGGAAAAATCCGGCCCCAGCGCGGTGCTCAGCAGCTTCGCTTCAGATCGAATCAGACCAATGGCGCGCGTGTCGTATTGCGCGAGCATGGTTGCAAGCTGATCCTGCACCGCATCCAGATGCTCCCAATCCAACGCCTCATGCTCGGACGTGGATTCAAACGCCTGAGTCTCGAGCTCGCTCATGGCCAGGAAGGTCAGATAGGGCTCGAAGGTCTCGGCAATCACTCGGATCAGACCGACGACGCGGTCTGGGTCCGGGTTCGTCTCGCTACGTATCAAGGCATCCAGACGCGCGGCCGATTCGGCGATGGACTTGATCCCTAGGGTGCCGGAGACACCTTTGAGCCCGTGTGCCAGACGGCGAATGCCTTGAAAATCGCCAGCCTCGTGCGCGCAGAGCATGCGCTGGGAATCCTCGCGGTGAGACAGCAGAAATCGGCGCAACAGCTGTAGATACTTGGCTCGACTCCCGGCCAGACTGGCGAGCCCTTGGGCGAGATCCAACCCAGGCAGTCCTTCGAGATAGCGAAAGAGCGCATCCGCGTCCGATTGGGTCTGCGGAGACGTCGCCGTCTCGACATCCTGACTCGACGGACGAACACCACCCTTTCCGCCCTCTCTGGAGGCTGGAAGCCATGTGAGCAGCGCCCGGAACAGATCGTGAGGATCCACGGGCTTGGCGACGAAGTCGTTCATTCCCGCGTCGAGACAGGCATGGCGATCATCGTCGAAGGCATTGGCGGTCACCGCCAGGATAGGCCGCTTCGACCAGCCTGGCAGGCCACGAATGGCGCGCGTGGCCTGCAGTCCGTCCATCACCGGCATCTGCACGTCCATCAGCACGAGCGCATAGTCTCCCTCGGCGGCCATCTCGAACGCCTCCTGTCCGTTCGCGGCCGTCTCGACGACAAGTCCCACCGAACGCAGCAAATCCAACAGCACCTCGCAATTGATGGGATTGTCCTCGGCCAGCAAGAGTCGGGCTCCAGCGTGGATGGACCTTAGATCGGCCTCGGCGGATGCCCAGCGATCATGCCCGACGGGGGCGCCTCGCTCGCCGCGCCTCAGGCGTACCGTAAACCAGAACACACTTCCTGTGCCCTCCCCTGTCTCGACCCCCGCCTCGCCGTCCATCAGACGTGCCAACTCATGGGTGATGGCCAGCCCCAGCCCGGTGCCACCGTATCGCCGCGTGGTCGAGCTATCGGCCTGTTCGAAGGCATGGAACAACCGAGACACCTTATCCCTCGGGATACCGACGCCGGTATCCTGAACCTCGAAGCGCAGCCGCATGCCATCGGCATCGTCGGCGAGCACGCGCGCGCGCAGGACGACTCCTCCGTGCTCGGTGAACTTGACCGCATTGCTCGCATAATTGAGCAGTGCCTGAAGCAAGCGCGTCACGTCGCCGCGCAGCCATAGCGATGGCTGATCGATCTCGATCGAGACATCCAAGCCCTTGGCCTCCGCGCTCTCGATGACGAGCGAGCGGACCTGATCGAGGAGCGCGCCCAAGGCAAAATCGCCTTCGTCCAGCTTAAGCTTTCCGGCCTCGATCTTGGACAGATCGAGGATGTCGTTGATGATGGTGAGCAGATGACGCGCGGCGATATCGATCTTTTCCAATCGCGCGATATTGGTGGCGTTGGCCAAATCGCGCCTCAACAGATGAGTCAGCCCCAAGATGGCATTCATGGGGGTGCGGATCTCGTGACTCATATTCGCCAGAAAGGCGCTCTTGGCCCGCACCGCGCTCTCGGCCTCATGCGCCCGGCGTTCGAGCTCCGCCGCCATATCGCGCTGCGGCTTGATGTCGCGCGCGCAGCCGACCATTCCGAGCACACATCCATCCTCGTCGAGCACCGGCGCCCTGACGGTCTCGAACAGCACGTCCGGGCGTTCGGGCAGCACTAATTCGACCGTCATCTGAGATCGGGTCGCCATCACCTGAGCGTCCTCGGAATTCACCTTACTGGCAAAATCCAGCGGCCACAGATCGGCGCTCACCTTACCGATGACGTCTTCCGGGTCGAGCCCGCAAATGTTGGCGAACGATCGGTTGACGGCGATAAATCGCCCCTCGGCATCCTTGAGCCAAGCCATCAGCGGCAGATTGTCGATCAGCGCCTGGAGCGCGCGCGTCTTATGGCGCAGCTCAAGCGTGCGCTGCTCCACCAATTCTTCCAGGTGATCGCGATGACGCTCCAGCTCTTCGGCAAGACGTTTCTTTTCGGTGATGTCTTCCTTGACCGCGACATAGTGGGTGATACGCCCATCCGTCTGGCGAATCGGGGAAATGACGGATGCCTCGTTATAGACCTCGCCGTTTTTACGCCGATTGATGAATTCGCCCTGCCAGGCTTGCCCCTTATCGAGGGTCGACCAGAGGGAAACGAAGGTTTCGGAAGGTGTCAGTCCGGAATTGAGTATGCGCGGATTGCAGCCGATGGCCTCCTCGCGCGAATAACCACTGACCGCGACGAAGGCGTCGTTGACGTATTCGATCAGTCCTCGAACATCCGTGATGACGACACTCTCGGGGCTCTGCTCGACCGCCTGGGAGACCTTGAGCAGCTCGCCTTCGATCCGTTTGCGCTCGGTGATGTCGCGATACACCCCGCGACGTCCCAGAAAGCGCCCGTCCTCGGTGAGCACGGGATTGCACACGTGCTCGATCCAGCGCTCTCCCCCATCGCGCGCGCGCAAGCGCACGATCAAAAGATCGTCGTCCGGCTCGGACGAGACAAGCGCACGGCGGACATGATCGCGCCAGATATCCAGATCCTCGGGATGGATGAGTCGCCCCAGGAGCCGAGGATCGCTAACGAATTCCTCGGAACGGTAGCCCGTGATACCGAGGCAGGCCGGAGAAACGTACTGACAGGTGCCGTCCGGATTCATCCAATATTCCCAGTCCGGACTGTATTCGGCGAGCACCCGATAGCGCTCGCGCGTCTCGACCAGCCAACGCCCCTCCTGTTGACGTTCGAAGTAGACGGCGATGTGCGAGGCGACAGCCTCCAACAGATCGGCCTCCGCTTGCGAAAAGGCGTCGTCATCAAGGCCGGGCGGCTCCCGGTAGGCCACCGTCAGTCGCCCCTCCCGCCCGCCGACGAGTTCAACGGAACGTTCCAGCATCCAATCCGTTCGCGCAAAACCCGGCGTCGACAGGATCGTATCGGCCAGTTGGATCCGAACCTCGGCCAACTCCGGATGACGCACCACGTCCGGCAATCGGTCCAGCACTCGCCGCAGCACCCGGTCGATCGAGACATCGGAGTGCCGCGTGTCCTGCAGCACGCCATACAGCAGGGTCAGCTTCTTGACCTTGGCTTTGAGGTCGACCTCGCGATGACGCAAACGCTCGCTCGCATCCCGAAGGGACTCGCGCTGGTTCACCGCCTCGGTACGGTCGATGACGGCACAAACGTACTGCTCGGCCTCACCGCTCAAAGACGGCAAGTGTGCAATATGGAGATCGGCGTAGAAGGTCTCCGAGGGTGCACGGCGGAAACGGATCTCGGAAAGCTGCAGGGTTCGATCGGGCTCAAGCCGCCCCAGAGCCAGGCCGACCGAATCACGATCCGACTCATCGATCAGACGAGTGAAGTAGTGCTGATGCAGATGGGTTTGGCGGAGACCGAAGAGATCCTCCGCAGCCAGATTGGTCTCCAGCACCAATCCACGACGGTCGATCACCAGCTCGGCGACCGGCAAACTGCTGAAGAAGGAGGCAAAGCGGTCGAGTGCGAACTGAGTCTGGCGGTGACTCTGCTGCAGCTCCTCGTTCTGGACCTGCAGCTCGGTCTGATAGATGCGCAGACTCTCGACCAGCGCCACGACCTTGATGTCCGCGTCGCGCAGGATCTCATCGGCAATGTTGAACCGCCCCGTGCGCAACGCCTCCAGGGCACGCTCGCGGATCTGATCGCCCGACAGGTCGTTCGTCGCCGAAGATACCTCGGAGGTATTCGGCAGCGGGGGACCAGAGGACTGCTCGCACATCACCAATTCCTCGACACTTAAAAGAATGCGCCTAGGTCATCCATAAACAGCGGATTCAAAAATAGATTCCCTTCTCCAGCACGCGCCCAAACGCGCGGCTCCACCACCGGCGAAGAACCGACGATCATCCTAAGGATACAAAACAGGGCGATGGGACGAAGATCTCGCGCCATCCAAGCCAGCAACCTCAGCAACCCGCCGGTCGAACACGATTCGCCCCAAGGATACAGGATCGGCGCGACAGCGATTGCGACACCAAGCCCAGTTCAATGGCCGACACAGGAACTATTCGCCAAAGGTCGTGACGACGTTCTATTCGTACCCTGGGTGCCGCATCGCGAAACCCAGGGTGTCGCGGCATTCCCGGATTGCGCTCGCGCTTCATCCGGGCTACGGGGCGTAGCCTGGCTGCCGCGAGCGAAACCCAGGGGTCCTCCGCTTATTGGGTGAAGTTGCGCAGATAGGCCGAAAAGCGTTCACCCAGATCTGGGTGGGCCAGACCGAATTCGACCGTCGCCTCCAGATAGCCGAGCTTGCTGCCGCAGTCGTAACGCTTGCCCTCGAAGGGATAGGCGATCACGTGCTCGTCTTCAAGCAGATTGGAGATGGCATCGGTGAGCTGGATCTCGCCACCCGCGCCCTCGCGGGTATTCTCCAGCTTGTCGAAGATACGCGGCGTGAGCAGATAACGTCCGACGACCGCCAGGTTGGAAGGGGCGTCGGCCGGGGCAGGCTTCTCGACGATCGAGATCACGCGCAACTGACCATCGCGGCCGGGCTCGACCTCGACGATACCGTATTTGTGCGTCTCCTCGTGCGGGACCTCCTGAACGGCCAGCACGCTGCAGCGGTGACGCTCGTAGACCTCGGCCAGCTGCTGGACGACGCCCTTGCCGTTGCCTCGAATGAGATCGTCGGCCAACAGGACCGCGAAGGGCTCGTTGCCGATCACGGGCTTGGCGCAGAGCACGGCATGCCCGAGTCCCAGCGCCTCGGCCTGGCGCACATAGATGCAGGACGCGCTTGTCGGCAGCACGTTGCGCACGATGTTCAGGAGCTTGTCCTTACCTGCCTGCTCCAGCTCCGCCTCCAGTTCGTAGGCCTTGTCGAAGTGGTCCTCGATCGAGCGTTTGCTGCGCCCGGTGATGAAGACCAACTGATCCACGCCGGCCTCGACCGCCTCGTCTGCGGCGTATTGGATCAGAGGTTTGTCCACGATCGGCATCATCTCCTTCGGGCTGGCCTTGGTCGCCGGCAGAAAGCGCGTACCAAGCCCAGCCACCGGAAACACCGCCTTACGGATTCTAGCCATCGATACTTCTCCTTTCGTTCAGGTCAGATGATCGCATCAGGCGCCAGCGAGTGCTCGATCTCAAGCAGCGCGGCCAGCGGATCGGGCGCCTGGGTGATGGGTCGCCCGATCACCAGATAGTCCGATCCGGCCGCGAGTGCCTCGGCCGGGGTCATGATGCGCCTTTGGTCGCCGACCGATGCGCCGACGGGTCTCACGCCAGGCGTCACCAGCAGAAAGTCGCAACCGAGAGCCGCACGCACGGGCGCGGACTCCAACGGGGAACACACGATACCATCGAGCCCCGCCTCCCGCGCGAGCCGCGCGAGGGCCAGCACCCGCTCACACGGATCCCCAGGACAGCCGATCGCCGCCAGATCCGAGGCGTCCATGCTGGTCAGCACGGTCACGCCGATCAGCAGCGGCGGGCGAGACGACTGGCTCAACCGCTCGCGCGCGGCCTCCATCATGCGCAGACCACCGGAGGTGTGGACATTGACCATCCAGACCCCCAGATCCGCCGCCGCCGCGCAGGCCGCCGCCACCGTATTGGGAATGTCGTGGAACTTGAGATCGAGGAAGATCTCGAATCCGCGCCCCTGGAGCCTCTCGACGAAGGCCGGCCCGAGACGGGTAAAGAGCTCCTTGCCGACCTTGAGCCTGCAGCGGGCGGGATCGAGCCGATCGGCGAGTTCCAAGGCAGGGGCTTCAGCGGCGTAATCGAGAGCGACGACGATACGGGGGGATTGGGTCGGGGACATGGATTCACTCGGCATGGGTCTTGAAGGCTGCAGACGGACACTCGATCAGGCGGAGCTCGCCTCGGTCCGGTCCGTCTCGCGGACGATGGGTTCTGGCTGTAGCGGCACCACCCGCCCCCAGCATTTGCAGCTTGGACACTGCCAATGCAGGGCGCGGGCCTGGAAGCCGCACTGCTCGCACTGATAGGCGGGCTGACCGGACAGCAACTGACGCACCACATCCAGCGCGATGGCGATTCGGTGGCGCCCGGGCGTGATGCCCAGATCCAGTCGGGTCTCCAGATCCAGCAGCCGCTCAAGGACGGCCAGATCCGCAAAGCGCGACAGATAGAGCGTCAGAAGATCCAGGGCCGCCTCCGCGCCGGACTCCTGCAGCACCACGTCACCGAGGCTCAACAGCAAGGGCGGGCTCGGATAACGCTTGGCCAGGTCCTCCAGCAGTCCTCGCGTGTCGAAGCGACGCGAACGCTCGGCCGCCTCGATCAGGGACGGCAGGATCTCGGGAACATAGGCCGCACCGCGCTTGGCGACGCGCAGGAAGATGACCACGGCCTGATCGGAGTCGCCCTCCTCTAGGGCCATCATGCCCTCGAGCATGGCGGCACGAATGCAGTTGGGATCCACCATCTGCGCCTCGGTCAGGCAACGGCGCGCACCATCGAAATCCTGCTTGCGGTGGGCATCCTCCGCCAGCTCGCAATGGTAGTGGGCCATCTCGGCGGTCATCGGTTGGTCGGTGAGCGATTGCAACCGCTCGGCCACCCGCAAACAGCGCAGCCAATCGCGCTCCTGCTGGTAGATCTCGCGCAATGCGTTGAGCGCGCTCAGGCGGTGCAAGCCGATCTCGACCAGTTCTTCGAAGAGCCCCTCGGCACGATCGAGCAGCCCCGCGCGCATATAGTCCTGCCCCAGCTCGTAGAGGGCGTACCCACGTAGATCGGGACCGAGATGCTTGCGCGCGATCAGGTTCTGATGGATGCGAATCGCCCGGTCGACCTCGCCCCGGCGCCGGAACAGGCTGCCGAGCGCCAGATGGGTCTCGACCGTTTCGCCGTCGACCTCGGCCAGCTTGATGAAGGTGTCGATCGCCTTATCCGGCTGCTCCTCGAGGAGATAATTGAGTCCGCGCAGAAAATCGGGATGGGACGGAACACCGCCGTCGCGCTTGCCGCCGCGCTCGCGCCGCGCCACCCACCAACCCGAGGCCGCCGCCACCGGGAGGAGCAGAAACAGGATTTCGATCATGCCCTCACCCCATCCTCCATGGCACTCAACACATCCGGCGCGCGCCGGTACCCCGAGACGACCGCGCCGCCTCGTCGTTCACGCGATCGACGGCCTCGAACCAATCGCTCAAACATTGAATCATACAGACAAGCAAGCCGAGCCGCATGAACTGGGTCCCCCGCAAGCGGTCGACGTTCCTAGGCCAGGCGCGCATGATCCGAAGGGGCCGGCCATGAGACCATGGCGACACGCCCGACCGACACCGCTTCGCCGAGGAGGCCAGCGTCATGACCGATCTGCACGGCAAGACCCTTATCATCACTGGCGCGACCGGGAACCTGGGACAGGTGCTCGCGCGCGCCCTCTCCGAGCGCGGAGCCCGGCTCGCCCTGGTCGGACGCGATCCGACGACGCTCGCCACAACCCGCCAGCAGCTGCCCGCGCAGTCCGAGGTGGCGACCTTCGTCGCCGATCTGCTGAACCCGCAAGAGGTTGCCGCAATGGTCCAGGGAGCCGTGAAGCGTTTCGGCTCCATCCATGCGCTGATCAACGCCCAGGGCGGATTCGCCATGGGTCCGCGCATCCAGAGCACGAGCGACGCCGACTGGGATTTCATGATGGACCTGAACCTGCGCACGGTGTTCAATACCGCGCGAGCACTGATTCCGACGCTACTGGCGTCGGGGAATGGACGCATCGTCAACGTCTCGGCGCGAGCCGCGACCCGGGGCGTCGCCGGCATGGCCCCCTACTGCGCCTCGAAGGCGGCCGTCATCACACTCACCGAAAGCCTCGCGGACGAACTCAAGCACGATGGAATCACGGTGAACTGCGTCCTGCCCGGAACACTCGACACCCCACAGAATCGCGCCGCCATGCCGGATCAGGATCACGACAGATGGGTCTCGCTGGAGGCCCTGGCCGATGTCATCCTCTTCCTGGTATCGGACGCATCGCGCGCCGTCACGGGCGCGGCCATTCCAGTCTATGGTCGAAGCTGATCCGAGGATGAACGACACAGGCGAAGGATGGAGCAGGTTGAACATCCTCAAACGCAGCGACGACACGACGATCGAGGTTGAGAACAGCGACATGCGGATCCTTTTCGACTCCCAATCGACGGCACCGAGACGAATGCGACCGGCCGTGCTGATCTTGCTCGCGAGTTTGGCGCTCCCGAGCGCCTCGGCACCCACGCTCGACGATGAGACCCAGGAACTGCTGGTCTCCGCCGTCACCGCCGCAGCCGAGCTCGACCTCTACAACGCCCGCTGTCGCGGCGACCAATCGGGCCGCCAGATCGACAACCTCAACAAGGAAATGGTCGGCAAGCTCGGCATCACCGTGCTCGGGGTCGAGGACGACCTCTTCCCCGAGCGCAGCTACCGCGCCACACAAAAACGTCTCGAACGTGACTTCCTCGCCGAACTGCGCGACGCCGGTGGCTGTCCGGGCGCGAAGGACTCCGACCTACCCGAGACCCTGAAGGCCCGCTATTACGAGCGATTGAATGCGGTCCGCGCGCTGCCCTGAATGGACGTTGAAGGGACGCGCCGTCTCAGGCCCCCACTGGACGCGGAATACCTCCGATGACGCACCGAGCGTTCGAATCCAAACCTCAGGCGGTTTCCGCAAACGAATGTGCCGATCGCAGGATCTAAGGGAAGATCCTTGTCTGGATCTCGCCTAATCCGTGACGAGCGAGATCGTGGACGCCGCATGGGTCAGAGCCGCGTCCACCACATGGGGCACCTGAGCCTGTCCGGCATACACCAAATCCGACGAGGCATCCCAAACCTGGCGATTCACGAAGTCGCCGCCCAGCCCGGCCGGACCGCTGCCGATGCCTTGCGCCGTCAGATCGCGAGCGCCCGCGTCGAGATAGGAACGAATGCACATCTGGGCCTCGTTCTGATAGTCGCAGCCGAAGCTGCTGATGAAGATGAGACCGGAGACCGGATCGCCCGCGACCTCGCAGGCCCCAACGCCCTGGGACAGAAACTCGGCGGCCATCCCTTCGCCCGTCTTGCCCTCGGCGAGCGCCTCGGACGGCGGGACATCGGCGAAGGTCGCATCGGTCCCGACCTGGTCGGCGAGACGGTCAGCGAACAGCCGATAGACCGCGTCGGCCTCGCCCAAACTGTAGGAATCGCTGCGAAAACGCATGAATGCACAGCTATTTCCCGATCCGCTGTACACGAACGTATAGCCGACATACCATTCCGCTTCGGCCGAAACAGCCGGCGCCAAGGGAAGCAGGGCAACGATCAGCGCGTAGCAAAAAGACCTCATCTTCGGACACCTCCTCAGTTGTCGATACCAGCCTTATCGATCACCGACATCCCGTCCCCAGCAAGCACCACGCATCGCCGGGCGAGAATCGGCGATCTCCACCGGGACGATTGATGCCGTCGAGACCTGGCCTCGCCAGACATCCATCAGGGACGCCAATGCACAGAGCCACCCGAAAAGGCGCGACTCCAACCCCGTTCGCAACGTGCGTCGGTCTCATCATGGCTCTCTGCCTGACCTCGCCCGCCAGGGCCGCCCCGCCCGACCCGGGTTTCCACATGGGCGTGGTCAGCGAACGCCCAGGCTACCCGGACCTGACATTGGAGCAATACCAACCCTTCCATAGATATCTGACCGAGCGCCTGGAAGCCCAGGGCATCCCGGTCGGAAAACTCGTCGTCGCCGCCCAACTCGCCGACATGCGCCAGCGAATCGAGCGCGGCGAGGTCGACCTCCTGCTGGAGAGCCTCGTCTCGACCCTGATCCTGGAGCGTCAGACCAACCGCATCCATCCCGCGCTCCTAGCCTGGCGCAAGGGCCAGCGTCAATACCGCACCCTGTTCTTCACCCGCAAGGATAGCCCGATTCGGACGCTCGCGGATCTGCGCGGCAAGCGCATCGTCTTCGAGTCCAAGCGCTCGACCTCGGCCTTCTTCATCCCCTCGATCACGCTTGAGAACGCTGGCGTCGCGCTCGTACCGGCGCGGACCGATCCAATCCCGCAACAGACGTCGAGCTATGTCTTCGCCGGATCCGAACTCAACCAAGCCTACTGGGTAGGGCGCGGCAAGGCCGAGGCCGGCGCATTCAACGACGGAGACTGGAAAAGCACGCCGGAGGCCATCCGCAAGGATCTGCGCATCTTCCACACCACGCCGCCCATTCTGCGATACATCGCCTCCTATCGCGAAGGACTCCCGCCCGAGGACCGGGACGCGACGACCCGGATACTGGTCAAGATGCCCGACACCGAGACTGGGCGCGCGGCGCTCGCCAAGGCGTCCCACATCACGCGCATCGAGCCGCTGACCGACACCGACCGCGCCCAAATCGAGCAGTGGCGCCACACACTCGCGGCACACGACTACTGAGCCATGTTGCGTACCATCAGAAGCCGTCTCGCACTCAGCTTCACTCTCCTGATCGCTGGTCTCCTGGTCGTGATGCTCGCGCTGACCAGCTGGCTCGCCTACCGCATGCTGAGCGACCTGCGGCCACGCATCCAGAGCGCCTTCGAAGAAACCCAAACCCTGAACGAGAAGAACGTCCTGCTCAACAGCGCGGGGTATCTCGGCGAGCGTCTCTTTCCGCCCTTGTTCTCGCTGAACATCTCCGGGATCAATCGCGAGATCGAACAAATCCGGGGCTGGCTGCCGATTCAATCCTTCGTCGTCGCCGACAGCGAGCGCCGCATCCTGACCGACGGCTCCAGACGCAACCCAAGATACGGTCAGATCGTCGCCATCCCCAGCGAACTCTTGCCGCAACAGCCCATCCTCACATCGCAACCCGACGGCAGCGAGCTCTATTTCACCATCGGCAATGGCGACCGGATCGCGGGCTACGCAGCGGTACGAATCTCGGACGTGGCACTTCAGACCTCCCTGACCATGCTAGACCAGGAGGTCACCCGGCTTTGGACCGCCTACGCGCGCTCACTGATGCTGGGCGCCGGACTGGCCTCGCTGCTGGTGGCGCTCGTCACCAGCCTGCTGATCTGGCGCCTGGCCCGCTTGGCGAGCGAACCCATCTCGGAAATGATCGCGGCCGCCGAGGGCATCGCCCTCGGCAATCTCGACATTGCTCTACCGGTGCGCTCGGACGACGAGGTCGGTCATCTGGCGCTGGCGCTCAACACCATGGCGCAGGAACTCAAGGTCAGCCAGCGCCGCATGCGTCATCTCGCCAACTACGACACCCTCACCGGGCTGCCCAACCGTCATCTCTTCCAGGACCGACTGCGCCACGCGACCCAAGCGGCTGATCGCAACGGCACGCGACTGGGGCTCCTGTTTCTGGACCTGGATGAGTTCAAATCGGTCAACGACTCGCTCGGGCACGGACTCGGCGACGAGGTGCTCAAGCTGGCCGCGCGCCGCCTGCGAGAAACGGTCCGCTCCAGCGACACGGTCGCGCGTCTCGGCGGCGACGAGTTCACCGTCATCGCCGAGAGGGTGAAGGGTCCCGAAGACGTCGAGGCGCTCGCCACCAAACTGCTCGCGGCCTTGGAATTGCCCTACCGGGTCCAGGATCACGATCTGACACTCTCGGCCAGCATCGGCATCACACTCTACCCCGAGGGCGCCCTCTCACCAGAGGACCTGCTGCGCAACGCCGACGATGCCATGTATCAGGCCAAGCGCCAGGGCAAGAACGCCTACCGTCTCTTCGACCCCAAGCAAGGTGCCTCCATCGAGAAGCAACTGAGTCTAGAGCAGATGCTGCACAAGGCGATCGCGCGGTGCGAGTTCGAGCTCCATTACCAGCCGCAGCTGGATGCCGCCACCGGCGACCTCATCGCCGTCGAGACACTGCTGCGCTGGCGCAATCCGCAGGAACTCATCCAACCGAGCGATTTCATCCCACTCCTGGAGGACATGGGCCTCATCACCCGCCTGACCAAATGGATCTTCAGCGAATCCTGCGACCGGCTGACCGAGTGGCGCGCCGACGGCTTAAGCGACCTGCGTCTGGCGGTGAACCTATCCGCCCTACAGCTGGCGCAACCCAGCCTGCTGCCCACCCTGGAGGATATCCTCCAGGCCACACAACTGCCCCCGGACGCGCTGGAGATCGAGATCAGCGAACAGACCATGCTCCATGCCGAGCAAGGCGAGGAGGCCGTGGATCGGCTGCACCGGCTAGGCGTGCGGCTCACAGTCGACGACTTCGGCACCGGCGCGTCCTCGCTGGCGCATCTACACCGCTTCGCGGCCGATACGCTCAAGATCGACCGCAGTCTCATCAGCGAGATTGCCACCGACCGAGACAGCGCCAACCTCACCGCCGCCGCCATCGCGCTGTCGCGCCAGCTCGGAATCCAGACCGTCGCCAAGGGCGTCGAACGCATGGAACAATGGCGCAGCGTGCGTGAGCAGGGCTGCGACATGGTCCAGGGCCATCTGATCAGCAAACCGCTTCAAGCCGACGGTTTCCTGTCCTGGGCTCGCGATCATGTCGCAAAGGGACACGAACCGGAGCACTTCGATCGAACCCGCGAGCCCGCCCAGGAAGCGTCATCGAACGGTCAAGATTGAGACTCAGCCCGGATGAAGCACAGCGCAACCCGGAAACACCGACCCCGAACCGCCAGGTCTGCAGCTCAAGCCCGATCCACCAGGAACGCGATCAGGCCACATCCAGCACCTCCAGCAATTCACGCAGGGTCTCGGCAGCACGCCGCAACGCCTGGATGTCCTGGTCATGTCCGGCATGCCGTCCCTCCAGTCGGGCTGACGCCTCCAGCATGCGCGCGCATTCACGCGACAACTGACCCTGTAGCACCCTCAACGTTTCGACCTTGCCGGCGAGCGCCTCGCGCAACTCCTTCGCGGCCTCGTCGCGCTCGACCTCCGAGCCCGCTACCTGGGCATCGCGCAGCGCGATGGCCTCGCGCATCGCATCGCGCCACCAGCGATCGAAAGTCGACTTGTGATCCGCCAGGGTGTTCACCGAGATCGCCATGGCCATGATCTCGTCGCGCGGATCGGCCGGAACCGCAACTCGCTCGCTCGGATTCTCGTGGGTCAGACGATCGAGCAGCTCGACCATGAGGCGCACGGGCCGCACGATCCGGTAGGTCAGCAGCATCGCGAAGATCACCCCGAAGAGGGTCGCGGCGATCGCGATCGAGAGCGCGAGACGGGCGCGCTCGACCGAGGTCTTCGCCAGTTCGGCCGAGCTGCGTTCCATCAGCGCATTGGCCTCGGCCAGCGTGTCCTCGACCAGAGGCGTGACGCGCTCGGCGGCTTGGTTCATCGCCTCGGTCAACTCGCCGATCAGCCGATCCTGCTCGACCAACGCGCTGAAGTTGCGGCCATAGTCCCGAACCAGTGCCGACAGATGCGCACGCTCCTCGGATCCTAGCGGCGACGCGTCGATCGAAAGGGTCAGCACGGCGAGGATGCCCTCCACCATTTGCACATAGCCCTCGCCCCCGCGCAGCAGATAGTCCTTCTCGCGCCGACGCAGCTGCAACACCTGGGTCTGCAACGCGGGAAGCTCACGGGCGACGCGCTCCTCAAGCTCATGGGCGCTCGCGCGAAAGGCCCCCTGCAAGCCCGCATTCTCGTCGAGTCCCTTGCGCCGCCAGGCGGTCTCGATAGCCGAGAAACGGTTGAGGAATTCCTGGGTCAGCGACCCGAGCCGATCGACCGTGCGCCGATCGACCGAATCGACCCGAGCCAGCCCGTCAATCGCCGCCGTCATGGCGTCCGCCTCGGCGCGCACCGCATCGGGCAGGCGCGGATCTGGGTTCATGAGAAAGCGATCGGCCGCGCCACGCATACGAGCGAGACGGCTCTCGATGGCGAAGGCATGGGTCTGGCGCGCGCCGACCACCTCGGTCAGATAGCGGTAGTCCGCGAGCGAGGAACGCAGCACCGATTGGTCGTGCCAGACGATACCGAGAAAGACGATCAACACCACGCCGAAACCGATTCCGATCTTCTCGCCGATGCGCAAACGGCTCGCCACTCGATTCACGACCCACCTCCTGCAAAAAAGATGACCATCCGGTGACCGTTATTTGACAAAATATCCCCCGCCAGACCAGGTCCGTCCGAGCGGACCATGGCAGAACATTCCCACACGCTCACATTCATGGCCGCGCGCTAGACCTGCTCAGCCGCCCCCGATTTTCATCACATTCCGTCCGATTCAGCCGTTTTCTGGAGATACCGTGGACATCATTAACGAATGGGGATCTGTCTTCCTCATCCTCGCCATTCTGTTCGGCCTCTACATGACCTGGGGCATCGGCGCCAACGACGTCGCCAACGCCATGGGGACCTCCGTCGGTTCGGGCGCCATCAGCATACGTCAAGCGATCCTCATCGCCGCCATCTTCGAATTCGCCGGCGCCTTCATCGCGGGCGGCAACGTCACCTCCACCATCCGCAGCGGCATCATCGACGCCGACAGCCTGGCAGGCCATCCAGAGCTGCTGATCTACGGCATGCTGGCCGCACTCCTGGCCGCCGCCATCTGGCTCATGATCGCCTCCACACGCGGCTGGCCGGTGTCCACCACGCACTCCATCGTCGGTGCCATCGTCGGCTTCGCGGTCGCGGGGATCGGCATCGACTCGGTCCACTGGGGCACGATCGGACAGATCGTGGCAAGCTGGGTGATCTCGCCCGTGCTCGGGGGTCTCATCGCCCTGCTTCTGATGCTCAGCATCCGCTATCTCATCCTCAACGCCGAGCATCCCTTCCGCCAAGCCAAGCGCTGGGGTCCGGTCTACGTCTTCCTGGTCGGCTGGATCGTCAGTCTGGTCTCGCTCTTCAAGGGACTGAAACACCTGGATCTGCACTTCTCGACCCTGGAGAGCTTCGGCATCGCCACCGCCATCGGATTGCTGACGGCGGCCATCGGTAAATTCCTGATCGACCGGGTGCAGATGGACCCCGCAGCCGACCGCAACTTCCACTTTGCCAGCGTCGAGAAGGTCTTCACCCCCATGATGATCTTCACCGCCTGCGCCATGGCCTTCGCGCATGGCTCCAACGATGTCGCCAACGGCATCGGCCCCATGGCCGCCGTCGTCTCCGCGATCCAGAATGGCGGCGAGGTCGCCAGCCATTCACGACTTCCGCTATGGGTTCTCACCCTCGGCGGCATCGGTATCGTCATCGGACTCGCAACCATGGGCTACCGGGTCATGCAAACCATCGGCACCAAGATCACCGAGCTGACCCCCTCGCGCGGATTCTCCGCGACGCTCGCCGCCGCCTCCGTCGTGGTGCTCGCCTCCAAGACCGGACTGCCCGTATCCACCACCCACATCGCCGTCGGCGCCGTTATGGGGGTCGGTCTCTCGCGCGGCATCGCCGCACTCGACCTGCGCGTCATCGGCAACATCGTCATGTCCTGGATCATCACGCTGCCCGCTGGAGCCATACTGGCCGCAATCTTCTTCTATCTGTTCAAGGCGATCTTTGGGTGAGTATTTCCAGCCGCCAGCGGCCATATCAGACCGAGAATACACGGATGCATCACGACCTCTGGTGGCTGAAAGCTGGCGGCTGGACACTGTTTCAGAGCGCTCCCGAAACAGAGCTTCGCCGACCGTATGCCCAAGCAAAACTTGGGCACGCGAATACACGGCTGCATCACTGCCGCTGGAGGCTGAAAGCTGGCGGCTGGACGCTGTTTCAATGCCCACGCTGACCGACTCCTATCCCTACCTGCCACTGGTCTCCATCGCGGACCTCTGGTGGACCCGTGGGGTGGCTTTGGCCAGCGAGGAGCATTTCGGCCAGATCCTGGTGACGGGTCCTCCGGGATCGGGCAAATCGACACTGATCGGGCAGCTCGGCGGCTGGCCCGAAGAGGGCTACATCGATCTCACGCTGAACGGCTGGTGGCGGGCCAGATCGCTCGCCCTACGCCCGCGCGAGCTTCACCTCGGACTCCCATTCGTCGGACAGCGCAAGGCGCTCTCGCTCTTCGATGTCACCTGGATGGAACAGTGGCGCGCACTCCAACTCGACGAAAACCGTATTCTGCTACCGCCGCCCAAACGGCATTTCTTCTCCGCCGAATGGCGCCACCGCTTCGTTTTCGAGTTCCTGCTGCCGCCGCCGCAGGCCATCGTCGCCGACCGCACCGAGCGTGCCCGTCTCGGCACACACCCCATCGACCGCCTCATCGATCCGGAACAGATCGCGGCCCAGGTCCGCCTCTATGCCCAGGTCGCGCTTCACTTCCACCGAGGGGGTATGATCGTGCATCTTCGAGAACGGGCGGATGATCCGCCGCTACGGATCGACGACCATGGCACAACCGAACCGCATCTCCCGTAAAAGCTTCCTCAAACGCTTTCGCGACGTGGTTCAGGGCATGGATGCCTGCGAGGATATCGACCTGGACAGCGCGCTCAAGATCACCGGGGAAAAGGTGCGGATTCCGTCTCCCGCCCTGCCGCTGCAGATCCAACTCGGCGGCGAGGAAGGCTACCGGCTCAATCTCTATCCCGAGCTGCGCTTCGAGGAGGACGGCCGACTCGTCCACCGTGACGACTATCTGCTCTTCGACCCGACCACCTATTTCTCCGACATCAGCGGATTCCTGCGTCTCATACAGGGCGACTCGCTACTCCTCGGACGCCAAAACCGGCTGCAGCGCCTCCTGCTGCGCTACCCCAAGGTCGTCGCGGACCAGCATCTGCGACTCAAACTCTCGCCAAAGGGACTGGCGCTCAAGAACAAATCGTCGACCGCCGACGCCTGCGTCGCCCCCATCATCGTGCCGGATCAGGTCGAACGCATGGCCTCATGGCGCCTGAGCAAGCTCGCCAAGCTACGCGCAATCCTGGACGGACCGATCGAGCCGCCCTCGCGTTCCGAGGCACTCGACCTGATCCAGCGGGTCAACGCAGTCATGAAGGCGGAACCCTACCGGGTTATGGACGATCATGGCCAGCCCGGCGGTCTGCTCGCCCTGCCCGACCGGCCACGACCCATCTTCGTCGGCGACCTCCATGCGCGCATCGACAACCTGCTGGTGGTGCTAACCCAGAACGGCTTCTTGGAGGCGCTGCTGGACGGCAGCGGATTGCTCATCCTGCTCGGCGACGCGGTACAACCGGACACGCCCGGCGAAGAGGGCGACATGGACAGCTCAATGCTGATGATGGACCTCATCTTCCGGCTCAAGCTGCGCTTTCCGGAGCGGGTCTTCTATCTGAGAGGCAATCACGACAGCTTCTCCGATGACATCAGTAAGGGCGGCATCCCCCAGGGACTGCTATGGGAACAGGCGCTCCACGACCGGCGCGGGCTCAAGTACAAGGAGGCCATGCAAGACTTCTACGACCTGCTGCCCTACGTCGCCGCCTCCGCCGGATACCTCGCCTGCCACGCCGGACCGCCCACCTCAAAGATCACCTGGGATATGCTGCGCGACATTCGCCAGCATCCAAAGCTTGCCCACCAACTCACCCACATCCGGCTGCGCCGTTCCAACTCACCCAGCGGCTACGGACCAAACGACCTCGATCGACTACGCAAACGGCTCGGCGTCAAGCCAAGCGCGCCCGTCGTCCTCGGCCATACCCCCGTCTCTGGACAGGGCACCTGCTGGATCAACGCCGGCGGCATCCCCAACCACCACGTCCTCTACGGCGCCCATCCCGACTGGATCGGCGTTATCACCCGAACCGGCAAGCAACTGCTGCCGCTCGTGTATCCGAGCGAGCCGATGCTGGGGGTATATAACCGGTATGTAGGGACGGAACGACTCTAAAAACCAGAAAAAACCATGCATCATGGATGTACGTGCGATTGACCGGAGCCGGCTATATCATGAACCCATGACAATCATGTCTGATAGAACCCTCAATTTGATGGGCCCCATCCCTGTGATGGGCATCCATTCCCGTTTAAACATCAGCCCGCCCCAAGAGGGTTCTGTTTGACATGGGCACCTTACCGCGACAATCCCCCGCACCCCCAACCGGCAAGATCTATCTCGCCGGCCATCGCGGCATGGTCGGCTCGGCCATCCACCGTCGGCTGGAGCAGACCGACGGCGCGGAGGTGCTCACCCGCACCCACGCCGAGCTGGATCTCACCAACCAGGCGGCGGTCGACCATGTCTTCGCCACAGAGCGCCCGGATCAGGTCATCCTCGCCGCCGCCAAGGTCGGCGGTATCTGGGCCAACAACAGCTATCCGGCCGAGTTCATCTATCAAAATCTGATGATGGAGGCCAACGTCATCCAGGCCGCCTACCGCTCAGGTGTCAAGCGTCTGCTGCTGCTCGGCAGCTCCTGTATCTATCCGCGCCTGGCGCCCCAGCCTATGGCCGAGGAGGCGCTGCTGACCGGACCGCTGGAGCGGACCAACGAGCCCTACGCCATCGCCAAGATCGCCGGCATCAAGCTCTGCGAGTCCTACAACCGCCAGTACGGCACCGACTTCCGTAGCGTCATGCCGACCAACCTCTACGGTCCCGGCGACAATTTCGACCTGGAACACAGCCACGTCATTCCGGCGCTGATGCGCAAGCTCCACGAGGCCAAGGAATCCCGCTCGCCCAGCGTCACCATCTGGGGCACCGGCACCCCGCGCCGCGAATTCCTCCACGTCGACGACATGGCCGAGGCCTGTCTGCACGTCATGGGACTGCCGCGGGAGACCCTTCAGGCCCACACCCGGCCGATGCTCTCGCACATCAATATCGGCGCCGGCACCGATGTCAGCATCCGCGAGCTGGCCGAGACCCTTGCCGAGATCGTCGGCTTCGCGGGCGAGCTGACCTACGACACCAGCAAGCCCGATGGCACGCCCCAAAAGCTGATGGATGTCTCGCGCCTCCGGTCACTGGGCTGGCAGGCCCGAACCGGGCTGCGTGAAGGACTGAAACACACCTATGCCTGGTTCCTCGACAACCAGCAGAACATGAGGAGCTGAGCGTGAAGAAGGCATTGAGCACCGGCGTCACCGGACAGGACGGCGCCTATCTAAGGTAGGGGATGCGCCCGACGTGATCGATGTGGACGTGGGTGACGACCAGCGCCTGAATGTGATCGACCGGCTGGGTGAACTGCAGTCGCTCGAAACCGGCGCCGGAGGCGGAGGTCTCCGCGCCTTGGAAGAGACCGCAGTCGATGAGTATGGAGCGCCCATCGCCGAGTTGGAGCTCATGACAGGAGCCGGTGACGCCATCGACCGCGCCGTGGTGGAGGATCTCAGGCCGGTGCCGCCCCGGCATCACGGAAGCCGCGTAGGGCGCAATAGCGCCAGCCTATTGCAACGCATACGGTCGACGGGACATCCATGAGATACGTTAAGCGGTATGCGACACATTGGCAGATCCCTTGCCTGAGTGGAGTTGCCTGCCTTAGGGCGCAATAGGCGTCGCTACTGCGCCCTAAGGCTAGGGGCAGGGCGAGCTGGAGTCAGCGCGCCTCCAAGGCAGCGGCACGATCGCGCTCTTCGAGGGTTTCGAAGAGTTCGAGCACCCACATGACGCGTCCACCGACGCCGGCTGGGGCCTGCTTGGGAGTCGCGGCGATGACGGCGTCGACGAGGAAGCGGGTTTCCTCCAGTGCGGGCGCGAAGATCTGGCGCGGGGTGAGAACGGCCTTGCCGAGGATGGGCGCGATGAGCTGCAGCTTACGCTGCGGCGGCACGATCGCGCGTCGGGTGATGGAGTCCAGCCCCTGACGCTCAAGCTGGCGACCGATCTCGGCATAGAGATAGCGCGCGGCGTTGATACCGGCGCGACACCCCATCGGCAGCCCGGCGATGCCCGCGTCGGCACGCTGGTAGAGCCTGTCGGCGGTGTCGAGCATGCGCCGGATGACCGAGGCCAGCGCCTCGTTGAAGACCGGGTCCTTGAGCCACTCGTCTGGATCGATACCGGCCTCGCGCATCCAGTCGAGCGGGAGATAGACGCGACCGTTACGGGCGTCCTCGCCGACGTCGCGACAGATGTTGGTGATCTGCATGGCGACGCCAAGGTCGCAGGCACGCGCAACCAGCGCTTCGGAGCGGGCGCCCATGAGGGCGGCCATCATGGCGCCGACGGTGCCGGCGACACGTGCCGAGTAATCGTAGACGCCGGAGATGGTCTCGTAGCGGCGACCCTCGGCATCCCACTCGAAGCCTTCGAGCAGCGCTTCGAGCAGACGCTTGGGCATGGCGAACTCGACCACCACGTCGGCCAGGGCACGGTCGGCCGGATCGTCGATGGGCTGGCCGGCATAGATGCGGTCGAGCCGATCGTGGAGCATTTCGAGCGCGTCGGCCTGCAACACCGGATCGTCGCCGACGCAGTCGATGGCGTCGTCGGCGATGCGGCAGAAGGCGTAGAGCGCCATCGCCGGATCGCGGAAGCGCTGCGGCAAGAGGAAGGAGGCGGCATAGAAGGAACGCGATCCACAGCGCAGCAGATCACGGCAGGCGGTGACATCCGCCGCCGAGGCATGTTTCTTCTTCATGTCGTTCTGCTCAATTAAAGGTTGAGGCATCGGGAACCACCGTATCGAGGACTCGCGCGGAGGAGATGACGCCGGGCACGCCTGCCCCGGGATGCGTCCCCGCACCGACCAGATAAAGACCATCCACCTCTTCGCTCTCGTTGTGCGGCCGAAACCAGGCACTCTGAATCAAGGTGGGCTCGAAGCTGAAACCGGCGCCCAGATGCGAGTTCAAGCGATGCTTGAAGTCCAGGGGCGTGGTTACCAGCGAGGTCGCGATCTGATCCTCCAATCCCGGAAGAACCGTCTCGCTGAGGTAACGGGCGATCCTGGCGCGGTACGGCTCCGCCTGGGCTTCCCAATCGGTGCCGCTCTCCAGATGCGGAACCGGAGCCAGAACGTAGAAGGTATCGCAACCTTCCGGCGCCAGGCTCGGATCGGTCGCCGTCGGACGATACAGATAGAGACTGAAGTCCTCGGCGAGCTTTTTGTTCTTGAAGATATCCTGGATGAGACCCTTATAGCGCGGCCCGAGCAGGATGGTGTGATGCTTGACGTCCGGATACTGACGCTTGGTGCCGAAGTACCACACGAAGAGTCCGGTAGAAAAGGCGGAGCGTTCGATCTTCTTGTCGGTCCAGCGCTTGCGCGGCTGTTCCGCCATCATCTTGCCGTAGGTGGTCGCCGGATCGACGTCGGAGATCACGACATGCGCCGGAATCTCCTCGCCCGAGGCCAATCGCACGCCCGTCGCCTTGCCGTTGTTGACCAGGATGCGCTCGACCTCGCTCTTGTAGCGGATCTCGGTCCCCTGCCCCTCGACCAGGCTCACCAGCCCATTGACCACGGCGCCGGTGCCGCCCATCGCCGAATGCACGCCCCATTTGCGCTCCAGGAAGGAGATGAGGACATAGATGGAGGTGACGGTGAAGGGATTGCCGCCGATCAGCAGCGGATGGAAGGAGAGCACCTGGCGGATGTAGGGATCCTTGATGTACTTGGACACCATGCCGTAGACGGTGCGGTAGCTCTGCAGCAACGCCATCTGCGGCGCGATCTTGAGCATGTCGGTCCAGGAACTGAAAGGCACGTGCGCCAGATCCTCGAACCCGACCTTGAACACCTTCTCGCTCATGGCCATGAAGCGATCGTAGCCCTCGACGTCGGCCGGCGAATACTGGGCGATCTGGGCCTTTACCTTCTCGGCGTCGCCGCTGTAGTCGAAGACGCGTCCGTCGTCGAAGCGGATCCGGTAGAAGGGATCCATCAAACGCAGATCGACGTCGTCCTCGAAGCGTCGACCGCACAGGGCCCACAACTCTTCGAGCAGGAAGGGCGCGGTGATGATGGTCGGTCCGGCGTCGAAGCTGAAGCCATCGCGCTTATGCACGTAGGCACGCCCGCCGGGGGCGTCCAGTTTTTCGAGAATCGTCACCCGATAGCCACGCGCCGCGAGACGGATCGCCGCTGCCAAACCGCCGATACCGCTGCCGATGACGACCGCATGCGGTTTTTTCTGATCGCTACCAGGAGCTTGCTGAGCCGCAACTGTCAAGTTCTTATTACTCATATCACTGTCAAGATTGATTGACAGTATAGCAGGAGCCCAGACATGCGAGGTCCTGATACCCGTCAACGAAAATGGCAAGAGCTACCAGCTACCAGCTACCAGCTACCAGCTTTTGGGAATCATACCGCCGACCTCGCGTCACGGCGTCCAAACGTAACCCCGCCCGCACAAGCATCGAGGGTCGATCACGCTCGGTGCATCGTCGGCTGAAAGCTGGTCGCTGTGAGCTGGAGGCTATCTCCCTCTCAGAGCCCGAATTGAGCGGCGATCCGACGCACGGTATCGGCGACCTCGCGTGGACGCTCCTCATGCGCCAGATGCCCCAAGCCGGGCAAGGCGACGATCTCGGCGGCGGGCTGAAAGGATCGACGCACCCGGCGCGCCTCGCGCGGCGAGACGGTCGAATCCTCCTCACCGACAACCAGAAAGAGTGGCGTTTCGAGCCGGGGCAAGCCCTCCTCCATCAGCCCGAGATCCCAATTGGCCATCATCGACAGCGAGGCGCGCACATGCGCCGGCGAGCGGATCAGGCTCTGATAGAAATCGACCCCGAGCGGATCCAGCTTGGAGCCGGTGCTGTCGACCAGACGCTGGATCATGCGGCGATCCTTGGCGCGCCAGGCGAAATAGTGCGAGGCCAGTGCGTTGCGGGCGAACAGCTTGGCCGCCGGGGAAAAGATGCGACCAGGAACGCCGCGCCAGGGCAACAGCGCACCGTTCAGGCTGATGATGGCGCGCGGCGCGATCCAGCCGTCCAGACGGGCCTGAATGAGAATGGCGGCACCGGCGGAGTGACCGAGCACCAGATCGGGCGTCACGCCCAGTTCGCGCATCAGCGCACCGACGAAACCGGCCATGCCGGGCAGCGACATGCGATCGTAGGCCGGCGAGTCGGTGAAGCCGTGCCCCGGCATGTCGGGCGCGATCAGGGTGAAATGCTCGGCAAGCTCGGGGGCGAAGTCGCGCCAGGAATGGGTCGAGGCGCCGGTCCCGTGCAGCATGAGCAGCACCGGCCCCTGCCCCATTTGCTGGACGTGCCAGCGCAGACCGCCCGCCGAAACGAAACGGCTGCACTCCCGGTTCGGCCAATCACGGCCATCCTTTTCCCAGTCGAGTCTGTCGTCCATCGGATGCGCCGCAACCCCGTAGAGTCCATGATCCCGTCATCGACCCGATGCATCGACGCGAACGCCCGCGCATCGACGATCAGACCGATGTTCTCATTGCCGACTAACCCGCCGTCGCGCGCACCGCCTGGTTCAACGAGGTGGCATCGGCGTGCGGAAGCGGCAGATAGACCGCGCCCATCTCCTTCGCCAGGTCCTTGCCCTGCTGCTGGGGCCGGGGCGAGGTATCGATCACCAGTGCGGTGATTTCGAGCGAGCGCACCAAACGCGCCGCCGCCATCCCCTCCTCGCCGGCACGGGCACGTCCGCCGGTACCATCGCGGGCGACATTGGCCCGACCGTCGGTCATGACGATCAGCACCGGCGTTCCGCCGCGACGCTGGACCGAGTCGGCGATGGCCATGCCGAGATCGATGCCCGACGCCAGCGGCGTTCCACCGCCGCCTGGTAGACCGGCCAGGCTGCGCTTGGCGCGCACCAGCGAGCGGGTCGGCGGCAGCAACACCTCGGCGCCCTTGCCTCGGAAGGCGACCAGGGCGACCTTGTCGCGACGTACATAGCAGTCGGCCAACAACAGCTCGACCGCGCCCTTGGCCTCGGCCAGACGGTGCAGGGCCGAGGAGCCGGAGGCGTCGACGACGAAGATGGTCGTGGTCTCGGACTTGTGCTTGAAGCGGGTGATGCGGAAGTCGTCCTGACGCACCTCGATGCGGGTCGAGTCGCGACCGGCGCGCGCGCGCTCCTCGCGACGCAGACGCTGCCAGGGCGCGGCGGCACGCAGGGTCTCGACCACGTTCATACGCTGACCGTGACGCGGCTCGCCGCGCAACACACCGGCTGGACGACCGCGCGAGGGCGCATTCTGCACCGCGCCGGCCTTGCCGGTGGCACGCGAGCGCGAGCGGCGCAGTTTGCCCATCTGCAATTGAGCCAGCAGACCGGCTGGGATGGCGGCCTTGGTCGCCTCAAGAATCTTGTCGTCGAGCTCCTGCGGTTCCTGCTGCTCGTTGGACTGATTCTGGTCCTGGTCTTCCTGATCCTCCGGCTCGGGCGGTGGAGGCTCCTCCTCCGGGGGCTCCATCGGCGGCAACTGGGTCGCGCGCGGCGCCAGCACCAGACGACCGGCGACGGCCAGATCCTCCTCGGCCACCTCGGTGCGCCCTTCCAGCGCGGCATGGGCGCGCGCGGCGCTACAGGCAAAGATGGAGGCCCGCAGCGAGGGGATGCCGAGCGCCAGCGCGATTCCGCACAGGGACTCGATCTGCTCCTCGGTGATGGTCACATCCGCCAGCCGTCCACGCGCCTCGACGATCTCCTCGACCTCGTAGTCACAGGCGATCGCCTCGTGGACACGCACATAGGTGAGTTCCAGATGGAAGGCGAGACGGTCGAGCAGCGCATTGAGCAGACCCTCGTCCTCGCCGACACCCTCGTCCAGGGCGACCACGGCAAAGCGCGACGGAGTGCGCATGGCCAGGCCATCGCGCTCCAGCACCACCTCGCCCGAGTCGAAGGCCATGTTCAGACGCGCCGCCGTGCCGGATGCAATGCGCTCGGCCATCGCCAACTCGATCACGCCGCCGTCAGCCTCGACCAGCAGACCGCGCTCGGCAACCGGACGACCGGCGTTGAGCGTGGCGGCCAGGTCGAGACCGCCGAGCAGGCGCCCGTCGGAGACGTGCAGCGGGATACGCCGCATCGGCGTGCCCTCGGGCTGCAGGTCGCGCATGATCGTGAGCCACTGATCGCGTACCGGACCGGGCAGCGCACGGAGACAGACACCGCCGGTGCCGGCCGGATCAACCGTCATGAGAACCGCGGCCAGGACGGCATCGTCCCAGGGTGAGGGACCGGCCTGGCGCGGGCCTGGGCCACCGACTTCGCCGGCGGCGGGATTCGCGCCGAGGTTACTCATTCGCCGAACAACTCCTGCACCGCGCGCTCGACGCGACTGGTCGAACCGGATTCGTCGAGCGGATCGCGACGCAAACGGTGACGCAACGCCGAGGTGGCGATCTCCTTCAGATGATCGACCGTGACCTCGGTGTCGCCCTGCAGTGCGGCCAGGGCACGCGCGGCGCGGATCAGGGTCAGCTCGCCACGCAGACCGTCGGTGCCCAGCTTGATGCAGAGCTTTCCGGCCGCTTCGAGCGTGGCGTCCGGCACCGAGACCTCGGGCAGCAGCGCGCGACCCTTTTCGATCAGACGACGTACCTTGCCGTCCTTGCCCTTCCACTTCTGGACGAAGGCGGTACGGTCGCGCTCGAACGCGTCGCGCAGACGCACGACCTTCATACGAGTCGGCAGATCGGTCGGGGTCTTGACCTCGACCGAGAGACCGAAGCGGTCCTGCAACTGCGGACGCAGCTCGCCCTCTTCCGGGTTACCGGAACCGACCAGCACGAAGCGCGCCGGGTGACGCACGCTGAGACCCTCGCGTTCGACCAGGTTCTCGCCGGAGGCGGCCACGTCGAGCAGGGAGTCGACCAGATGGTCTTCGAGCAGGTTGACCTCGTCGATATAGAGGAAGCCGCGATGGGCACGGGCCAGCAGGCCGGGCTCGAACGCCTTTTCACCCTTGGTCAGCGCGCGCTCCAGATCGAGCGCGCCGATGACGCGGTCCTCGGTCGCGCCGAGCGGCAGATCCACGACCGGAACCGGCACCTTGCGCCCCTTGAGCGTCATGCCATTGGCACGCTTATCGCGGCAGTCGGCGCAGAGCGCCTCGTCGCTGGCTGCGGGATCGCAGTTATAGGTGCAATCGACCGCTTGCATCTTGGGCAGCAGGGCGGCGAGTCCGCGAATGGCCGTCGACTTACCGGTTCCCCGGTCGCCAAATACAAGAACCCCGCCGATCGACGGGTCGATGGCCGCAATCAACAGGGAGCGCTTCATTTCTTCCTGAGCGACGACGGCGGAAAACGGAAACGGGATGGGCATACGCGGCGAACCTAATGACTGTTATCTAGAACGAGGCACTCATGGCCGGTTTGATCGGGGCGCCCGTTGTACTCAAGCGCGCAGGCGCAGGGGGCGCAAGCCAGTTGCTACGAGGCCCGACCGCCAATGGCCGATCGAACCCGGGGCTAATTCAACTAAGCCCGCGACCCTAGCGCCCCTGCACGAGGAAGGTCAAGCCTAAAGCGTCATTCGAACACCATTTTCTGGCCACGCGACAGGATACGGCGGAATCTCGCAGGGATTGCCTGAACCGGGACAACCATCGAACGACCCCGCCTTGCATACCGACCGTCGATCGACCTGCTCAGGGCAAACGCACGCACGGCAAGCGCGTATCGGGATGGACTCGGCGGAATGATTTCGGGCAGACTGCACCACTTCTCGCCAGAAGCGGCCACAGCATCGCTAGCGATTCGAACACGCCCCATCGAAATCAAGATCCTACCCGAGAGCGACCCCAATGACGGACAGTCTCCAAATCACCACCGGCGACGGGCCATCGAAGGGACTCGATACCATTTCCATGCTCAGCAGCGACGACCGGCTCAAGGGCCGCCCGCGTCTGTGCAGCGACTGCGGACTCTGCGATAGCGCGCTCAGTCAGATGATGCCCCAGGCATGCGTCTTCGTGCGCAACCAGACCCAATCGATCGAGCAGCGTCTGCATGGCCGCAACCGCCAGCCCGGCGACGAGCTGCGCTTCGGCATCCATCGCGCCCAGTACGCCGCGCGCATGCGCCGCCCCAATCCCAAGGCGCAATGGAGCGGCATGATCACCACGCTCGGCGCACGACTGCTGGAGCAGGGCAAGGTCGAGGCCGTCATCACCACAGGAGCGGCCCCCGGCACCCGCTTCAAGGCCGAGCCCGTGCTTGCGCGCACGCCCGAGGAGGTGCTGGCCACCGCCGGCAACAAGCCCTGTCTCTCGCCTAACCTCAACCTGATCGATCAGATTCGCGATCAGGGCATCAAGCGGCTGGCCTTCATCGGCACCAGCTGCCAGGTGCATTCGCTGCGCGCGATCGAGGCCGAACTGGGGCTGGAAAGGCTCTACGTCATCGGCATCCCCTGCAGCGACAACGTCACCTACCCGGATCTCGAATACTTTCTGACCCAGATCTCGCGCTCGCCCAAGACGGTCGTCCACCACGAGTTCATGCAGGACTTCAGCCTCTGGCTGCGCCACGAGAACGGAAAGGTCGAGCGGGTGAACTACATCGACTTCCCGATGGACAAGCTGCACGGCATCTTCCCCTCCGCCTGTCTGTCCTGCTTCGACTATCCCAACAGCCTGTGCGACCTCACCGTCGGCTACATGGGCGCCGAACTCGGCTGGCAGTGGGTTTTGGTGCGCACCGAAACCGGCGAGGAACTGCTGGAGCTGCTCAAGCCCGACCTTGAATTCAGCGAACTGACCGAGGGCGGCGACCGTTCACGCGGCATGCCGAAATTCATCGCCCGCCTGACCCATCCGCCCGGCGCCAAGAAACCGCCCTTCCTCATCCGCCGCCTGGTCGCCTATCTGCAGCGCAAAAAGGGACCCAAGGGGCTCGAATTCGCCCGCGCCATCATAGAAATGAAGCTCCTGCGCAACCTCAACTACGTGCGCAGCAAATTCGCCCGCGTCGAATCGCGCGTCGTGCCCTATCACGTCTATCAGGCACTGGAGCCCTACGCCGAGACCTACAGCCAGACCTTCGAGCGGCCGCTCGCGGCGGGTAACAGCGAGGATTGAGGAGAACCGTAGCCTGGATGGAGCGCGAGCGAAATCCGGGAAGACCGTCGAGCCGGGCTGAAACGTTGGCGTTGTCTGAACGCCAAATCTGGATGCCGCTGCGCGGCATCCAGATCACATGAAACGCATGGCTGCGATGATCAGCCCGGCACTGCTGGCGATGAAACCCACCAGCCAGAGGAAATGCTGATCGTGACGCTTGAGCATCTCGTCAAAACGCTTGTCGACCTGTTCGAAACGTTTATCCACCTGTTAAAAATGCTTATCGACCTGATCTAGGGCCTGTCATCAATTAAGCAGGACGCATGCTGAGGCCAAGTGCACACCGGCGAGAAAGTTGCGAGACAACTTGTCATATCGGGTGGCAATCGCTCTGAACTGCTTGATCTTCGAGAAAAAGTTTTCAATCAGATGGCGCGCTTTATACAATTCCTTGTCGTAAGCGCGTTGGACCAGGCGGTTGCGCTTAGGTGGAATCACCGCTATCGCCCCGCACGCTTCCAACACATCAAGCACCCGCTCATCCGCATCATAGGCCTTGTCCGCGAGCAGTGCTTCGACCTC
>NZ_AFWT01000047.1 GCF_000224065.1 Thiorhodococcus drewsii AZ1 | reverse complement strand
ATAATCCATCCTCTCTCCGCTCGTTGCGTCCAGGGGCCAGGATCAACCGTAGCAGCGAGAGGGCTGAAGATGAAATCTGCCCGCCTGAAAGGCGGGGGTTTGAACCCTAGATATCGAACTAAACAACCACCGGCTAAAAGCCGGTGGGTTTGAGTAACGGACTGAAAGTCCGGATACGCGTCGACTGAACGACGCGTCTAGGGCTCCACTCGAAATTCAGCCGCTGGGTCCGGCTCAAAATGATGCTCCAGGTACTGTTTTATCATCTCCTCGCTCAGCTCGCCAACGGTGGCACAAAAGTATCCACGCGCCCAAAAGTGCCGCCCCCAGTAGCGCTTCTTCAGCGCCGGAAATTCCTCGAAGAGCTTGCTGGCCGTTCGCCCCTTGATCCTGCGCATGATCTCGCTCGGCGCCATCTCCGGCGGAGCGGAGACGAGTATGTGGATATGGTCCGCACTCACGACACCCTTGAGGATTCGGATCTCGAATGCATCGCAGGTCTGTCGCACCAATTCGCGAACCCTCTCCCCTACGTCCCCTCTCAGCACTTTGTAGCGATACTTGGTAACCCGGACAAAGTGGTACTCAATCCGGAAAACCGTGTGGCTACCGTAGCGATAATCCATCCTCTCTCCGCTCGTTGCTCCAGGGGCCAGGATCAACCGTAGCAGCGAGAGGGCTGAAGATGAAATCTGCCCGCCTGAAAGGCGGGGGTTTGAACTCTAGATATCGAAATCAGCACCGAAAGAATCCACGCAGCCGCATGAACTCCAGCAGTCCCTCGCGCTTCTTGCCCTGAAGGGCTCCGGCGGTGGTGCTGGACCAGTCACCCGATCGGCGATTGGTCGAGCGCGCGGCATAATAGTCGGCCATCCGTGCGTCGTAGTCGGCCAGTGTTCGAGGGGATGGATCCCGATAGACGTCCTGGTGAAGCACCACTTCGTACGGTAGACGCGGCTTGACCTGCGGGTCGTCTGCCGGCCAACCGAGACAGAGACCGAACAGCGGCGTGACCAATTCGGGCAACTCCAGCAATTCGGCGACCCGCGCCGGATCGTTGCGGATGGCCCCGATGAAGACGCCGCCCAACCCCAGGGACTCGGCGGCGAGCAGAAGATTCTGGGCCATGAGCGCGGTATCGATGACCGCCGTCAGACCATGCTCGGAATAGCCCTCGATTTCACCCAATTCATGGGCTCGACAGGCGGCGTCCGCGCGTCTGAGATCGGCGCAAAAAACCAGGAACTCGGCCGCCCGCTCGATCCAGTGCTGTCCACCGGCGAGCGTCGCCACGGCAGAACGCGTCTCGGGTCGGGTTACCCGAATCACCGAATAGGCCTGAATGAAATTGGACGAGGCCGCCGACTGACCGGCCTGGATCAGAAGGTCGAGCGTTCTGGAGGGGATGGACTCTGACGTGAAGGCCCGGATCGAGCGGTGCATCAACTGCTGGGCGATAACCGGCGAGAATTCGGAGGAGAGCGGCATTCGCAGTGGAACTCCGTGTGGGTTGGAGGGTTCCTCACGCCTCGGAGGATGGGGAGCCGCGCCCGACCGACACGGCTCCGCAGGGAATCAGCGCAGCCGTGGCTGAAGCAGCGTCAGAATGCGACTCGCGGCCTCGGAGTTGGCCGGCTTGCCCTTGTCGTCGAGCACGGTCACATGCGACTCGCTGTCATTGCCCGCGACCTTGATCTGATATTGACGCACCTCGTCGAGGCCCTTGTCTTTTTTGCGCCAGAAGGCCATGCGAGAGAAGAAACCGGGCTTGTCTTCCTCACCGACCATCGGCGCAGCGGCATCTTCTCCACCGTAACGGACGTAATAGAGGCCGCCCGTCTGATCGCGATCCTCGACCGCGAAGCCGGCTCGATCGAGCGCCGTTCCGGTCAGACGCCAGGCACGACGGAACTCTTGAGAAACGATGAGCACGGGCAACCCACCCTCGTTAGCCAAGCGAGCCAGGGACGGCTGGGATGCCGGTCCCGACGAGGACACCTTGGACGCCGCGCTCTGAGGCGCGCCCAGGAAGACCATCAGACGCCGCAGCATCTCGGCCTCCTTCTCGGTGTCGGTTCCGCTCGGTTCCCAAATGGTGCGGCTGCCATCGCCGATAGCGTCGGTCACCAGCTTCTCGGACATTCCGCGATGCGAGAGATGGATATCGGTGGTTCCCGGTTTGGTCCCTTCTTCGATGCGTAGGCTGTACTGGTCGCGGGTCGAGGTCGAATAGACCCCCTCGACCACCTTGCTCATCATGCGGGTGATGAAATCCTTGCGGATTTCGGCGCGGTTATCGAGCCAGTCGGTGCGCATGATGCCGACCGCCGGATCCTGCTCGACCAGCAGAATGCCCTGCTTACGCCAGAAGGCGACGACCTGCGGCCAGACCTGTCCCGGCGAACCCTGAACCTGAAGCCAACGTTCGTTGCCGCTACGCTCCAGCTCGACGTTCTGAGTCGTCGGCAGCACGTCGCCGCTGGAAGCGACCTGACGGCGGTGCGCGCGACCACCTGCATATTCCGAGAAGGTGGTCGGCGCGCCCGCGCTGCCGGGGATATCCAGTGCGTCATCGAAGGTGCCGGACGTGAGGTCCGGAGGAACTTCAAGATTCTCTGTGGCCTCGCGCTGCTTCTTATAGACGAGACGCTGATCGGGAACCGCATCTTTGAGGCCGGTCGAGCACCCCTGGAACAGCGACACCAAAAAGAGAATGGCCAGCGCACCAACGAATCTTGAATCGGGCCTCACGGCAAGGGACCTCTCATTCGAATTGATCATTCTGGAAAGCTCCCGATCGAAGGGGCGGCCTCAACAGAGGCCCGCCCGCTCCATCGCATGGCGGACACGGGCATGGTATTCCTCGGAAAGCCAGGTCAAGGGCAGACGGATGCCGCTCGGACAGAGCCCCATCTCGGCGGCGGCCCATTTGACGGGAATGGGATTGGATTGTACGAAGAGTTCATGATGCAGTGGATCCAGATCCCGATTGACCTGCTCGGCTCCAGCGCGATCGCCAGCAAGTGCCGCCTCGCACATCGCCTGCATCTTGCGTGGCGCGACATTCGCGGTCACCGAGATAACCCCGTCGCCGCCCTGCAAGATGAACTCGCAGCCGGTCGCATCGTCGCCGCTGTAGAGGGCGAAACCATCGCCGCACCCCTCGCGCAGACGCGCCACCCGAGCCAGATCGCCCGAGGCCTCCTTGACCCCGATGATATTGTCGACCCGAGACAGCAGAATGACCGTTTCGGGCTGCATATCGCAGGCGGTACGACCCGGGACATTGTAGAGAATCTGCGGAATGTCCACGGCCTCGGCCACAGCCTTGTGATGCAGATAGAGTCCTTCCTGCGTGGGCTTGTTGTAATAGGGGGTAACCAAGAGCGCGGCATCGGCCCCGGCCTCCTTGGCGCAACGCGTCAGGGTGATGGCCTCGGTGGTCGAATTGGCCCCGGTTCCGGCAATGACCGGAACGCGACCGGCGGCGAACTCAACCGTGCGGGCGATGACGGAGCAATGCTCCTCTTCATCCAGGGTCGCCGACTCGCCGGTCGTACCAACGGCGACGATCGCGGCGGTCCCTTCCGCAATGTGGAAATCGACGAGACGTTTCAGGCACGCGTCATCGACACCTCCATCCGGGTGCATAGGCGTTATAAGCGCAACGATGCTGCCGCGAAACATGCTCGAACTCCACTAACGAAGACAAAAAGGGGCAAGCTCCCATGGTAGCTTGCGCGACCATCGGGACACAACCAAGGGGGCGATCGGGACCCACGAGGGTCCCGAGGGGAAGCGCGTTGGGATGTGACGAATCGGCGCCGATGCGCTCATCCGACCCACCCCGATTCCATCGACCGAATCAGACGAAGGCGGACTGACACAACGTCAACAGTGCCGCCGGGAAGAGCCCCAGCGCCAGCAACGCGAGACCGTTGAGGCTCATGGCCACACGCACGCCACTGGTTGTCACGAGCGCCGGCGCGTTCTCGGCGGGCTTATCGAAGTAGATGAACTTCACGACCCGCAGATAGTAGAAGGCGCCGATGATGGAGAAGAAGACCGCGACCAGGGCCAGCCAGACCATATCGATCCGCACCACGGCCTCCAGCACCAGCAGCTTGGCCATGAATCCGACCGTCGGCGGAACACCGGCCATGGAGAACATGACGAGTGCCATCATCGCCGCGTACCAGGAATCGCGATCATTCAGACCCTTGAGATCCTCCAGACGCTCGGCGTCGAAGCCGTTCCGGCTCAGGATGATCAGAATGCCGAAGGCACCAGCCGACATGACCGCGTAGACGATGGAGTAAAACATCGCGGCAGCGTTGCCCTGATCCGAGCCCGCCAGCAGACCCAGAAAGATGAAGCCCACATGCGAGATGGTCGAGTAGGCGAGCATGCGTTTGATGTTCGACTGGGCGATGGCGACCAGATTGCCGAGTCCGAGCGACAGCACCGAGAGGATGACCAGCATGTCCTGCCAATCCGAGTGCAGCCCCTGCATGGCGTCGACCAGCATGCGCACCGCCAGCGCGAAGGCCGCAATCTTGGGCGCGCTGCCCAGGATCAGCACGGCCGGTGTCGGCGCGCCCTCATAGATGTCCGGCACCCACATATGGAAGGGCACGGCGCCGAACTTGAAACCGATACCGATGACCAGGAAGACAACACCGAACACGAGCACCTTGTTCGACATGCCCTGCTCGGCGATGGCCTGAGCGACCGGACCCAGTTCGATCGTGCCGGTCGCCCCGTAGATCATGGAGACGCCGTAGAGCAGCATGCCCGAGCCCAGAGCGCCGAGCACGAAATACTTCATCGCCGCCTCGGCCCCGCGCAGCGAGTCGCGCTCGAAGGCGACCAGGGCATAGAGCGCCAGGGCCTGAAGCTCAAGACCCAGATAGAGTGTGAGGAAGCTGTTGGCGGACACCATGACCAGCATGCCGAGAATGGCGAGCAGCCCGAGCGCATAGAACTCGCTGGACAGCATGCCGCGATCCTTGAGCCAGGGACGCGCATAGACGAAGGCCAGCATGCTGACGATAAGGATCGCGCCCTTGAGCAGATCGCTCATGGCATCGCGGACCAGATTGCCGTCGAACAGACGCTCGGGCTCACCGCCACCGACGGCGCCGGTCAGGAGCAAGGCGACCACAAGCCCCAAGAGCGACAGGCTGTGATTCAGCCCCTTGTCCCGCTCCTTGAGAAAGAGGTCCAGAACCAACACCAGACACGCGGTCACGAGGACGGCGATCTCGGGCAGGACGGGCAGTAGATTGGCGGCGTCGAATGGCATAGTCGATTCCAAGCTCTAGATGCGGCTTCGGCAGCTCCAGCCGAATCCTTGACTTGTTGTAAATAAACGGGATTAACAGGATGCGACAGAACCCGAAGGATGCGCGCTCGGGAGACACGCAGCACCCGAATTCCCCGCTAGCGACCTGGCGAGCGACATCAACCTAGACATCGCCTCGCGCACCTTTCCATCGATCCCGAGACATCCAGTTCATCTTGTCTATTCCGCCCCTCAGGGAGCGGCTACGGCGACCGACTCGGGCCGCGCCAGCAGACACTCGCCGCGCTCGGCCTCGGGCAGTTTACAAACACTGACCTGGGCCACCAGGTTCTCGACCGTGGCATGCATGACGTTCATCAGCGGCGCGGGCCACAGACCCAATGCCAGCACGGCAGCGGCCAGCACGCCCAGATTGATGCGTTCGCGGATATCCAGATCCGCCAGTGCGGCGACCTTTTCGTTCTTGACCTCGCCGAAGACCACGCGCTTGACCATCCAGAGCGTGAAGGCGGCGGCCAGAATCAGGGGCGTGGCAGCCAGGAAGGACCACCAGAAATCCGCCCGGAAGGTCGCCAGGATGACCATGAACTCGCCGACGAAGCCCGAGGTTCCGGGCAGTCCGGCATTGGCCATGGCGAAGTAGACCATGAAGGCGCCGAACCAGGGCATGGTGTTGATGACGCCACCGTAGTCGGCGATCTCGCGCGAATGGACACGATCGTAGAGCACGCCGACACAGAGGAAGAGCGCGCCCGAGATGAAGCCGTGCGAGATCATCTGCACCATGCCGCCCTCGATCCCCATGACCGAGCCGCTTGAGACAGCGGGGTTGGCCAGGATCGTGAAAACGACGAAGAAGCCGAGGGTCACGAAGCCCATGTGGGCGATCGAGGAATAGGCGATCAGCTTCTTCATGTCCTGCTGGACCAGCGCCACGAAACCGATGTAGACGATAGCGATCAGGGACAGGGCGATGATCAGCCAGTCCAACGACGCGCTGGCATCCGGGGTGATCGGCAGCGAGAAGCGCAGGAAGCCATAGCCGCCGATCTTCAGCATGATGGCCGCCAGGATCACCGAGCCGCCGGTGGGCGCCTCGACGTGCGCGTCCGGCAGCCAGGTGTGCACCGGGAACATGGGCACCTTGACCGCGAAGGCCATCAGGAACGCGATGAAGATGAGGATCTGCGCCGTCATGCCGAGCTGCAGCGACTGGAAGTCCAGGATGCTGAAGCTGCCCGACTGGAAATACATATAGATCAGCGCGATCAGCATGAAGACCGAGCCGAAGAAGGTGTAGAGGAAGAACTTGATGGTCGCGTAAACCCGGTTCGGCCCGCCCCAGACCCCGATGATGATGAACATCGGGATCAGCATCGCCTCCCAGAAGACGTAGAAGAGCACCGCGTCCAGGGCCGAGAAGACACCCACCATGACGCCCTCCATGATGAGGAAGGCGGCCAGATACTGGTTCTGCTTGTAGGCGATGACCTCCCAGCCCGCGATCACCACGAAGATGGTGATGAAGGTGGTCAGCACGATCAGGGGCATGGAGATACCGTCGACGCCCAGAAAATACTCGACGTTGAAGGTCGGAATCCAGGGCGTGCGCTCGACGAACTGCATCTGTGCCGTCGAGGCGTCGAATCCGATCCAGAGACCGAGACTCACCAGAAAGGTGACACAGGCAAAGGCTAAGGCCGTCCAGCGGGCAATGTCTCTGGATTTCTCGCCATTCGCCAGGACCACCAGACCGCCGATGATGGGCAGCCAGATGGTCAGCGTCAGCAGGGGGAATTCGTTCATGCGGAGTCTTCTCCCTTCGACGTCAGAAGGTTACGAAGATCGTCATCAGGCCGACCAGCCCGACGATCATCGCAATCGCATAGTGATAGAGATAGCCGGTCTGCAGGTGCCGCGCCCGCAGTGCGAGCCGACCAACCGTACGCGCCGAGCCATTGACGATGGCACCGTCGATCAGAGCCCGATCGCCCTTTTGCCAGAGCGCACGACCCAGACTGCGTCCGCCGCCGGCGAAGACCCGCTGATTGAAGTCATCGAAGCCGTATTTGTCTTGCAGGACGCGAGTGACTGGACCGCCAGCCGCCTGAATCTGCTCGTCGAGCTTCGGATTGCGGGCGAACAGCAGCCACCACACGAAGGCCGCCAGCGCCAGCCCGGCCATGGACAGATAGAAGGGCAGGCCCGTCAGACCGTGCTGCACGAAGGCCGCCTGGCCATGCCAGTGCTCGCGCAGGTGGTGCAGGGTATCGTGGGCATGCGCGACCTGGATCGGATTCCAGTCGCCCGAGGCGAACCAGTCGCTCACCAGCAGCGGCTCAATGGTGAACCAGCCGATGAAGACCGAAGGAATGGCCAGCAGCATCAGCGGCAAGGTGACGACCCAGGGCGTCTCGTGCAGATGGTGCTTGGTGTGCTCGTCCATCCGCTCCTTGCCGTGGAAGACGAGGAAATACATGCGGAAGCTGTAGAGCGCGGTGACGAAGACGCCGAGCGTCAACAGCACCCAGGCATATCCGGAGCCGAACAGATGCGAGGCACCGACCGCCTCGATGATGGCGTCCTTGGAGAAGAAGCCCGAGAAGCCTGGAAAGCCGATCAGCGCCAGCGAACCCAGCAAGGCCGTGACCCAGGTGATGGGCATGTATTTGCGCAGCCCGCCCATCTGGCCAATGTCCTGCTTGTGATGCATGGCGATAATCACCGAGCCAGCTGCAAGGAACAGCAGCGCCTTGAAGAAGGCGTGGGTCATCAGATGGAAGATGCCGGCCGCATAGGCCGAGGCACCGAGCGCGGTGACCATGTAGCCGAGCTGGGACAGAGTCGAATAGGCGACCACGCGCTTGATGTCGTTCTGCACCAGACCGATCAGGCCCATGAAGAAGGCGGTCGTGGCGCCGATGATGAGCACGAAGCTCAGCGCGGCCTCGGACAGTTCGTAGAGCGGCGACATGCGCGCCACCATGAAGACACCGGCGGTGACCATGGTCGCTGCATGGATCAGGGCCGAGATGGGCGTCGGACCCTCCATCGAGTCCGGCAGCCAGACGTGCAGCGGAACCTGCGCCGACTTACCCATGGCACCGATGAACAGCAGGATACAGATGAGCGTCATGAGCGAGACGCCGCCGAAGACGTCGATCTGGGTCTCGGCGTGCTCGGGCGCCTTGGAGAACACCTCGGCATAGTCCATGGAGCCGAAATACATGCCGACGGCGGCAATGCCGAGGATGAAGCCGAAGTCGCCGACACGATTGACCAGGAACGCCTTGAGGTTGGCGAAGATGGCGCTCTCGCGGGTCGACCAGAAGCCGATCAGCAGATAGGAGACCAGACCGACCGCCTCCCAGCCGAAGAACAGCTGCATGAAGTTGTTCGACATCACCAGCATCAGCATGGAGAAGGTGAACAGCGAGATATAGCTGAAGAAGCGCTGATAGCTGTTCCTACCCGAGAGGGCGCCATGCGGCCAGTTGTGCTCGTCGTCGGCCATGTAGCCGATGGTGTAGATATGCACCATGAGCGAGACGAAGGTGACCGTCGCCATCATCAGCGCGGTCAGCTTGTCGATCAGGAAACCGACCTCGAAATGCATCCCGTCCGAGACCATCCAGGTATAGACGGGACCATTGAAGACCGCCTGGTCTCCCCAGATGAAGCCCGCCAGCACCCACAGCGAGAGTGCAGCTGAGACCGCCACACCGGCGATGGTCACCGTATGCGCGCCACGACGGCCGATCCTGCCGCCGAAGAACCCGGCGACAATGGCGCCGAGAAGCGGCGCGAGCACAATGGTCAGGTAGACGTTTTCCATTCGTTCGCTCTATTCGCTCATGTTACGACGTTCGTGACCCTAGCCCTTGAGGGCATCGAGATCCTCGACGTTGATGGTCCGACGGTTGCGGAACAAAACCACCAGGATGGCCAGGCCGATCGCGGCCTCGGCGGCGGCAACCGTCAGAATGAAGAAGACGAATACCTGCCCAGTCATGTCTCCGAGGTAATGGGAGAAGGCGACGAAGTTCATGTTGACCGCAAGCAGCATCAACTCGATACACATGAGCAGCAGGATGACGTTCTTGCGGTTCAGAAAGATTCCCGCGACCGAGATCGAGAACAGCAGACCACCGAGAATGAGATAGTCGGACAGCGCGATCATGGGTTCTCCCTCTTTTCGGTGGTGGCGACCCGGACGAAGGATTCGCGAGCCTCCGGGGCCATCTTGACCAAACGCACCCGGTCCGATCCCCTCTTCACCCGCACCTGGCGCGCCGGATCGACCGACTTGTTGTCGGGCCGACGACGCAATGCCAGATGAATGGCGGCGATGATCGCGACCAGCAGGATCACGGCGGCGATCTCGACCGGATAGACGTAGACGGTGTAGAGCAGCAGTCCCAGATCCCGCGCGTTGGAGGCATCGGCCGCAGCCGCCTCGGGCGCCGGAAAGACCGAAAGGCCAAAGTTCGCCGGCCCCACGACCAGGAAGATCTCGACCGCCATCACGCCAGCGACGATCAACCCCAGTGGCAGTGCACGGATGAATCCGGCGCGTAGTGCGGCGATGTCGATGTCCAGCATCATGACGACGAACAGGAAGAGCACCATCACGGCGCCGACATAGACCAGCACCAGCACGATGCCGAGGAACTCGGCCTCCAGCAACAGCCAGAGCGCCGCGCTGCTGAAGAACGCCAGGACCAGGAACAGCACGGCATGCACCGGATTGCGCCGGGTGATGACCATCCCCGCAGCCCAGAGTGTGACGAGCGCGAAGACGTAGAAGAGAAATGATTCAAAGCCCATGATTCGTCCCGATTAGCGATAGGGCGCGTCGGCCGCGCGGGCTGCGGCGATATCGGCCTCGTACTTGTCGCCGATCGCCAGGAGCTTGTCCTTGGTCATGATGTTCTCGCCGCGATTCTCGAAGTGATATTCGTAGACCCCCGTCTCGACGATCGAATCGACCGGGCAGGATTCCTCGCAGAATCCGCAGTAGATGCACTTGAAGAGGTCGATGTCATAGCGCGTCGTGCGGCGCGATCCGTCCTCGCGCGGCTCGGCCTCGATGGTAATCGCCAACGCCGGACAGACGGCCTCGCAGAGCTTGCAGGCAATGCAGCGCTCCTCTCCGTTCGGATAGCGGCGCAAGGCGTGCAGACCGCGGAAGCGCGGCGAGATGGGCGCCTTTTCTTCCGGATATTGAACGGTGAACTTGCGACTGAAGAAATAGCCTCCGGTCAGGCGCAGCCCCTTGAACAGCTCCAGCAGCAGCAGGCTTTGGAGATAATCGCGTGCGGTTTTCAGCATCCTAATGTCTCCCGATCAAGCCGACCACCAGGGCGGCAGTCGATAGACCACCGCGAGCGCCACGACCAGGATCCAGACGATCGTGATCGGGATGAAGACCTTCCAACCCAGGCGCATGATCTGGTCATAGCGGTAGCGGGGAAAGGTCGCCCGCAGCCAGAGAAAGAGAAACATGAAAAAGAAGGTCTTGAGCAGCAGCCAATGGAAACCGTCGTCGAGCAACCAGGTGCCCTCGACCCAGGCGTGCGGCAGCGGCGAGAGCCAGCCCCCCATGAACAGCAGGGCCGTCAGGGCCGAGATGAGGATCATGTTGGCGTATTCCGCCAGGAAGAAGACCGCGAAGCCCATCCCCGAATATTCGACATGGAAGCCGGCCACGATTTCGGACTCGCCCTCGGCAACGTCGAAGGGTGCGCGATTGGTCTCGGCCACGCCCGAGATCAGATAGACCCCGAACAGCGGGAGCAGCGGCAGCCAGAACCAGGTGAGCGCGCTACCGCGCTGGGCATCGACGATGTCACCCAGATTGAGACTGCCGGCGGCCACCAGCACCCCGACCAGGGCGAAACCCATGGCGATCTCGTAGGAGACGATCTGAGCCGCAGAACGCATGGAGCCCAGGAGGGCGTAGCGTGAATTCGAAGCCCAGCCGGCGATGATGATCCCGTAGACTCCGAGCGAGCTCAGCGCCAAGACATACAGCAGCCCGGCGTTGATGTCGGACAGGACCAGCCCCTCATCGAAGGGGAAAACGGCCCAAGCGGCCATAGCCGGCGCGATGGCGATCATGGGCGCCATGAGAAAGAGCGTCTTATCCGCCTTGGTGGGGATGACGATCTCCTTCATCATCAGCTTCACCGCATCGGCGATAGGCTGCAGGAGCCCGCGCCAACCAACGCGGTTCGGCCCGACGCGAATCTGCATATAGCCGATCACCTTGCGTTCGGCATAGGTGTAATAGGCCACCAACGCCAGCAGGGGCAGCAGGATGGCGGTGATCTTCAGCAAGATCTGGATCACCACCGGCAGCGCATTCCAAAGTTCGATCATCAATGCCTCATCCTCGCCAGTGGCCCTAGATCATGCTTTCGAGACTGACAGGACCCATTTGAGCCCCCAGTTCCTCGCTGCCGGCGACGGCCGCCGGAATCCGTGCGCACCCCATGGGGATGTGGTCGTCCAGCACCAGATGCGCCTCGATACCCGCACCGGACTGTGTCACCCGGACCCGATCTCCGGCCGCGAGCCCTTCGGCCGCCGCCTGATCGGGATGCAGATAGACGGCGAACTCGGCGCCCGGCATCGGCATCTGGCGCAGAGCAGGCGCTCGGCGCACCAGGGGATCCAGTGCATAGATAGGAACCGTGCCGATGCGGGTCAGGGCGCTCGACTCGGACGGAGTGCCAACCTCGAACGCACCTTGGAGACGGTTGTCCAACGGCGGCTCGTCGCACAGCGCGGCCAATTCGTCGCGGACCTGGGCTCCGTCGCGATAGTCGTAGCCCTTGAGATCGAGCAGATTGCCGAGCACGCGCAGCACCTTCCAGCCGGGACGCGCCTCGCCGGGAGGCGCAACCGCGCCCTGGAAGCGCTGCCAGGTCCCGTTGGCGTTCACGAAGCTGCCCGAGGTCTCAGCAAAGGCGCCGATAGGCAGCAGGACGTCGGCCACGGACTCCAGCGACGCGCTACGGAAGGCAGAGCAGGCCACCAGGAAGTCCGTCGACGCGAATGCGGCGCTGGCCGCCGCCGGATCGATGAGATCGAGACCCGGCTCGAATCCCCAGAGGACCAGCGTCTTGGGCGGATTGGCCAGCATCCCGTCCAGCGCGAGACCGGAGGTCTCGGCCGACTTGGCGCCAGCCAAGCGTGCTGGGTGGGCGCCGGCCAGATAGGCGCCGACGCTATTGGCCGCCGCCGGCAGATAGCCGACACGACAGGTGGCGGCCTCGGCGATCGCATGGGTCAGCGCCTTGAGGATGCTGTAATCCGGATGTGTCGTCGCCAAGGCGCCCAGCAAAACCAGTGCGTCGGACTCGCCGGCCTGACTCAATGCGGCCGCCACATCGGCATGCGCATCGGTGGGCTCGGCCGCACCGATCAGGTCGTTCAGACCGGAGGCGCCTTGGGCACCGAGCGACTTCGCGATCGCAGCCAGATCGGCCAGCATGGCCGCCGGCGTGCCGACGATCTGCGTAGCCGCATGATTCAGGTCCAGTTTGAGCGGATTGACGCAGAAGACCTGGCCACCGGCCAAGGCGGCCTTGCGCAGACGGTGGGCCAACAGCGGCTGTTCCTGACGCAGGTCGCTGCCGATGAGCAGCACGGCCTTCTGCGTCTCCAGCTCGGCGACCGGCAACCCCAGAGTCGGCACCAGTGGATCGGCTGCATCGCCACGGAAATCCTGCTGACGCAGACGGTGATCGATGTTCGCGCAGCCCAGATCGCGCGCGATGCGCTGGGCGAGATACAGCTCTTCCAGAGTCGCGTTCGGCGCGACCAGCCAGCCCGTTTTCTTGGGGTCGGCAGCCTTGAGCCGCTTGGCCACCAGCTCCAGGGCATCGCTCCAGCCAATCTCGCGCCAGACACCGTCTTCCTTGACCATAGGCGCGGTCAGGCGATCGTCGGAGGCGAGTCCGGCATAGCTGAAGCGATCGCGATCGGAGATCCAGGTCTCGTTGACGGCCTCGTTGTCGCGCGGATGAACGCGCATCACCTGGCCACCGCGCACATGGAGACGGAGATTGGAGCCCAGACCGTCGTGCGGGGCGATGCCGTCGACGCCAGTCAATTCCCAGGCACGCGCGCTGAAGAGAAAAGGCTTGGAGGTCAGCGCCCCTACCGGACAGAGGTCGATGACATTGCCCGAGAGTTCATGGGTCACCGTATGGGCGATGAAGGTGCCGATGCGCATCTCCTCGCCGCGTCCGGTCGCACCGAGTTCGCGTGCACCGGCGACCTCGGCGGCGAAGCGCACGCAGCGGGTGCACTGGATGCAGCGGGTCATCTCGGTGGCGATGAGCGGTCCGAGGTCCTCGTCCACAACCACGCGTTTGCGCTCGCTGTAGCGCGAGACATCGTCCCCATAGCCCATGGCGACGTCCTGCAGCTCGCATTCACCGCCCTGGTCGCAGATGGGGCAATCCAGAGGGTGATTGATGAGCAGGAACTCCATCGTGCCCTGCTGAGCCTCGATGGCCTTGGGCGAACGCGTCCAAACCTTCATGCCATTGCCGACGGGTGTCGCGCAAGCCGGCATCGGCTTGGGGAAAGGCCGACCGCCCTGCTCCGCCTCAACCAGGCACATCCGGCAGTTGGCCGCAATGGACAGCTTCTTGTGATAGCAGAACCGGGGGATCGAGATACCCTCGCGGTCCGCGACCGCGATGATCATCTCTCCCGGCGCCGCTTCACATTCGCGGCCATCGATCTCGATGGTGATCTTGTCCGTCATTTAGGTCTCTCGATCGGCACCAGTTACGCCGCCCATGAAATCCGACCGGCGGTCACGAATCATCGGCAGGCGCATACGCGTTCTGCTGCATCCGCCACGGCGAATACCGCCTGATTTCAAATTAAGCCAGTCGGGCGCCACGCCTTCACGCGCCCGGCTGCGGAAAGAACGATCGGGCCGAATTAAGCCGCCATGGGGCGACCATGCTCGATCAGATAGGCAAACTCGTGCCGGTAATGCTTCAGGAAGCTCTGCACCGGCATGGCCGCAGCATCGCCCAAGGCACAGATGGTGCGACCACCGATCCGCCCGGCAACGCTCTCCAGCAATTCCAAATCCTCGGGGCGCCCCTTTCCGTCCAGCATGCGGTGCAGTACCCGCGCCAACCAGCCGGTGCCTTCACGGCAGGGTGTGCACTGACCGCAGGATTCGTGCATGTAGAAGTGCGACAAGTTATGCAACACCTTGACCATACAGGTTCCCTCCGCGATCACGATGATGGCACCCGAGCCCAGCATGGAGCCCGCCTTGGCGATGGAGTCGTAATCCATGTCGACATCCATCATCAAATCGCCCGGCACCACCGGTACCGAGGAGCCGCCTGGAATGACGGCCTTGAGCGCCTTACCGTCCTTGACTCCGCCGGACATCTCCAACAGCGTCCGGAACGGGATTCCCATGGGCACCTCGAAGTTGTTCGGCGCATTCACATGCCCGGACACCGAGAACAGTTTGAGCCCACCGTTGTTGGGACGGCCCAGCTCCAGGAACCACTGACCGCCCTTCTCCAGGATGACCGGAACGGAGGCCAGCGATTCGGTGTTGTTGATGGTCGTCGGGCAACCATAGAGTCCGTACTGCGCTGGGAAGGGCGGCTTGAATCTGGGCTGCCCCTTCTTGCCCTCAATGGATTCGAGCAGCGCGGTCTCCTCACCGCAGATATAGGCGCCGGCCCCCATGTGGGAATAGCAGTCGAAATCGACCCCACTGTCCTGCAGGTTCGTGCCCAGCAGACCGGCCGCGTAGGCCTCGCGCAAGGCGCCCTCGAAGCGGGCGATGGGCTCGTAGAACTCGCCGCGGATGTAGTTGTAACCGACGGTCGCGCCGATGCAGTAGCCGGCAATCGCCATGCCCTCGATCAACTGATGCGGGTTGTAGCGCAGGATGTCTCGATCCTTGCAGGTTCCCGGCTCGCCTTCGTCCGAGTTGCAGACGATATATTTCTGGCCCGGTCCCGTGCGCGGCATGAAGCTCCACTTGAGCCCGGTCGGGAAGCCGGCGCCACCGCGTCCGCGCAGATTGGAGAGCTTGACCTCCTCGATCAGATCGTTGGGGTCCGGTCGCTCGCGCAGGATGCGTTCCCACTGCGTATAGCCGCCGATGCTCCGATAGGCCTCCAGCGTATGACGGACGTCCTCGTCCAGATGCATGGTGCGGAAGCAAACAGTGTTCTGATTCGGTACCACGATCTCACTCCAACTCGTCGATCAGCTTATCCAGCGACTCGGGGGACAGATTCTCGTGGTAGGTCTTGTCGAGCAGCACGGCCGGTGCGTGACGGCAGGCCCCAAGACACTCCACCTCCTTGAAGGTGAAACGTCCGTCCTCGGTCGTCTCTCCAGGGCGCACGCCGTACTTGTGCTCGACATGCTCGATCAATTCCTCCGACCCCTGCAGCAAACATGAAATGCTGTTGCAGACACAGACCTTGTGCCGGCCCTGGGGCTCCAGGTCGTACATGCCGTAGAAGCTCGCCACCTCGTAGACCGAGACCGCCGGCATGTCGAGATAGGCCGCGACATCATCCATCAGCTCGGTCGTAAGCCAGCCGCCATTGGCGTCCTGCACGATGGTGAGCGCGGGCATCACGGCGGACTGTTTCCACTCCGGCGGATATTTGGCGATATGGGCATCGATCTCGGCACGGATCTCCGCTGTGAATAGGGTCGACTTGTCGCGTTCGTGATCGACGGCGAGTGGTGCGTTACGAAAGCTCATCAGCGGTCGATCTCCCCGAACACGATATCCAGCGTCCCGATGATCGCGACGACATCGGCCAGCATGTGCCCTCTGGACATTTCATCAAGCGCAGCCAGATGCGGGAATCCCGGCGCGCGAACCTTCAAACGATACGGCTTGTTGGCGCCGTCCGAAACGATAAAACACCCGAACTCGCCCTTGGGCGCCTCGACTGCGGCATAGACCTCGCCAGCCGGCGGGCAGTAGCCCTCGGTGAAGAGTTTGAAGTGATGGATCAGGGCTTCCATGTCGCCCTTCATCTCCGCGCGCTTCGGCGGAACGATCTTGTGATCATCGATCGACACGGGGCCCGGGTTCACCCGCAGCCAGTCCACGCAATGCTTGATGATGCGATTGGACTGGCGCATCTCCTCCATGCGCACCAGATAGCGATCGTAGCAGTCGCCGTTCACGCCCACAGGGATATCGAAATCGACCTTGTCATAGGCGGCATAGGGCTGTTTTTTGCGCAGATCCCAGGCGATGCCCGAACCGCGCAGCATGGGACCGGTGAATCCGAGCTGGGTCGCGCGCTCGGGGGACACCACGCCGATATCCACGGTCCGCTGCTTCCAGATCCGGTTGTCGGTCAGCAGGGTCTCGTATTCGTCGACATGGGTCGGGAAGCGCTCGGTGAAATCCTCGATGAAGTCGAGCAAGGATCCCTGGCGCGCCCCATTGCGCTTGGCGATGGTGCGCTCGCTGTGCCACTTGGAGCTACCCTGATACTGCGGCATGCGATCGGGAAGATCACGATGCACGCCACCGGGGCGGTAATAGGTCGCATGCATGCGCGCACCCGAGACCGCTTCGTAGCAGTCCATCAGATCTTCGCGCTCGCGGAAACAGTAGAGGAAGACGCTCATGGCTCCGATGTCGAGCGCATGCGCGGCGAGCCACATAAGGTGGTTCAGAATGCGCGTGATCTCGTCGAACAAGGTGCGTATGTACTGCGCCCGCACCGGAGGCTCGACCCCCAGCAGCTTCTCGATCGCCCGCACATAGCCATGCTCGTTACACATCATGGATACGTAATCCAACCGATCCATGTAGCCGATGCTCTGGTTGTAGGGCTTGTACTCGGCCAGCTTCTCGGTTGCGCGATGCAGCAGACCGACATGCGGATCGGCACGCTCGATCACCTCGCCATCCAATTCGAGCACCAGGCGCAGAACGCCGTGGGCCGAGGGATGCTGAGGACCGAAATTCAGCGTGTAGTTACGAATCTCAGGCATCGCTCGACTCCCCACCGACTCCGTTCTTGAGATAACGACTGTCCTCGCGAATCACGCGGGGCACCAGAACGCGCGGCTCGATGGAGACCGGCTCATAGATCACCCGCGCCTGCTCGGGGTCGTAACGCATCTCGACTTGGCCGATCAACGGGAAATCCTTGCGGAAGGGATGGCCGACGAAACCATAGTCGGTCAGGATGCGGCGCAGATCCGGATGGCCCTTGAAGAGAATTCCGTAAAGATCGAAGGCCTCGCGCTCGAACCAATTGGCTGCAGCCCAGACCGAGATCAGCGAATCCACCATCGGCTGAATTCCGCCCGCATAGACGCGCAGACGCAACCGGTGGTTGTGCTCCAAAGACAGCAGATGGGAAACGACGGCGAACCGCTTGGGATCATCTTGCTCGACCTCCAGATCGCGGTCGACGCCACGACCGAAACCGGTAAAGGACGCCTCCTCTGTCGTCCATTCCGACTGACCGTAGGCGGCGTAATCGACGCCGCAGAGGTCGATCAATTGCTCGAAACGGAAATCGGCATGATCGCGCAGGATCGGCGCGACGGCCAACAGGCGCTCGGCCGGAACGATCAGGGTCAACTCACCGGGGGCTTGGATCAACTCGCAGCCCTGATCCGCGAAATGTTCGCGGATGGCGGCAGCAAGCGCGTCCAGCCTGGCGTTGCGGGTCAGGGATTCTGTTGCCATGTGGTTCTGGTACGACTCAACGAGCGATGGTATTGGTGCGACGAATCTTGCTCTGAAGCTGCAGAATACCGTAGAGCAATGCCTCTGCCGTCGGCGGACAGCCCGGAACATAGACGTCGACCGGCACAATGCGATCGCATCCACGCACGACAGAGTAGGAATAGTGGTAGTAGCCACCACCGTTGGCGCAAGATCCCATGGAGATGACCCAGCGCGGCTCGGCCATTTGGTCGTACACTTTGCGCAGCGCAGGGGCCATTTTATTCACTAGGGTGCCCGCAACGATCATCACGTCCGACTGACGGGGACTCGGCCGGAAGAGGATTCCGAAACGGTCCAGGTCGTAACGCGCGGCACCGGCGTGCATCATCTCAATCGCACAGCAGGCGAGCCCGAATGTCATCGGCCACAAAGAGCCGGTTCGCGCCCAGTTGATCAGCTTGTCGGCCGTCGTGGTAACGACGCCCTCTTCAAGCAGGCCTTCTATTCCCATTCGAGAGCCCCTTTCTTCCACTCGTAAATGAAGCCAACAACCAGGATACCGAGGAAGACAACCATGGCCCAGAAGGCGAAGATTCCGAGTTCGTCGAGCGCGACGGCCCAGGGAAACAGAAAAGCTATCTCCAGGTCGAAAACGATAAACAGTATTGCAACCAGATAGAAGCGGACGTCGAACTTCAAACGGGCGGTTTCGAATGCCTCGAAGCCACACTCGTATGGGGAGTCCTTCTCCGCGTCCGGTCGACGAGGACCGAGCAGGTAACCAATCGCAAGAGGCCCAACCCCCACCAATGCCCCGACAAGGATGAAGATCAGGATTGGTAGATAGTTATCGAGCACTGTCCCCTCTCTATCATTTTTCTAATATACGCAGCAGGAACTCGAGTCTAGTGCAGCATTCGCTGTAGTGTCAACCCGGCCACCAATTCAAATTATTAGTTATTTCAAGGCTTTGAAATTTTTTGGACGCGCAAAAAAACGGCATGCCGCTAAAGCGGCATGCCGTTTGCTATTGGTGCCGACGGCCAGACTCGAACTGGCACGGCTTGCGCCACTACCCCCTCAAGATAGCGTGTCTACCAATTTCACCACGTCGGCTAAATCAAACATCTTTAACGTCTTACTCGCTCTTGGCATCCGGCGCGGCAACCGCAGCATCGGAGGCGGAATCATTGCTCACAGCATCACTCGACACCGGAACCGCCGGCAGATCCGACACCTGCGGAGGTGCTGCATCGCCACCCGGGACGAGGGGGACATCCGCCGTCGAACTTGGCACCGCCGGAGGCGCCTGTGGCACGACCAACGTATCATCCAGCTTGCCCATGAGCCCCTCAGGCTCCGAGGTTTGGGCAGCATAGTATGCAAGAGCCATGCTAGTCAGGAAAAACAAGGCCGCGATTATAGCAGTAATACGGGTTAAAAACGACCCCGAACCTTGAGCTCCAAACACCGTCGACGATGCACCGCTACCGAAGGCAGCACCAGCATCCGCTCCCTTGCCATGCTGAATCAGCACGAGACCGATCAGCCCCAGCGACAGGAAGACTTGAAAAACCGTCAAAATCGTTTGCATGCATTACTCACGGATCGAGGACATCAGCCCGCCGCCAAGTCTCCAGCCTGGCAAATGACCAGGAAATCGTCGGCGACTAGCGAAGCACCACCAATCAGGCCACCGTCGATATCAGCCTGCGACAGCAATTCACGCGCATTGGCAGCCTTCATGCTGCCGCCATACAAAATTCGAATCTTCTCCGCGATGGCCGCGCTTTCGTCAGCGACCTGACTACGGATAAAGACATGCGCATCCTGCGCTTGCTCCGGCGACGCCGTCTTGCCGGTGCCAATGGCCCAGACTGGCTCGTAGGCGATTTCAAGCCGGTCGAATGCATCGATTCCGATCCGACTCAGAACACCCTTGATCTGAGAGCCAATCACCTGCTCGGCCAGACCATCCTCTCGCTGCTGGAGCGTTTCGCCAACACAGAGGATCGGCGTCATCCCGGCAGCAATGGAGGCAGAGACTTTCTTGGCGATAATCTCATCGGTCTCGCCGTAATATTCCCTGCGCTCGGAATGGCCGCAGATCACATACCGACAACCGAAGTCCACGAGCATCGCCGCAGAAACCTCGCCCGTATAGGCACCACCAGACTCCGTGCAAACATTCTGCGCACCGAGCTGAACGTTACTACCCGCGAGCAACTGCTCACCGAGACAGAGCAACGGGAAGGGCACACAGACCGCGATCTCCGCCTTGGAGACGCTTGTCGCACCGGAAACGACCCCGCTCAACAGCGCTTCCGCGCTGGATTTGGTGCCGTTCATCTTCCAGTTTCCCGCAATCAGAGGCCGGCGCATGTCAGAACTCCATTTGGGCGAGCGGGGTATGATAGTCAATTCCATGCATATTTCAAGCACGAATTTGAAAAAATGCATACAGGAGCCAGGGACCCGCTTTCCCCTCCGCCCCCAACGTAACCACTTAATCGAAACTCACCTTTCCTATACACTTGCCAGATGACGAAAGCCAAGAAAAAACTGGACGGAAGCTCGACCATCGCCTTGAACAAGAAGGCGGGGCACGACTATTTCATCGAGCAACGCATTGAGGCCGGAATCGCTCTCGAAGGCTGGGAGGTCAAGAGCCTCCGGGCCGGGCGCGTCCAGCTCAAGGAGAGCTACGTCAAGATCCTCCACGCCGAGGCGTTCCTGATCGGCGCCCACGTCTCCGCGCTCGCGACCGCCTCGACCCACATCAACCCCGACCCCACACGCAGCCGCAAACTGCTCCTGAAGCGCAACGAGCTGAGTCGGCTGATAGGCCTCACCGAGCGCGCCGGCTACACCCTCGTCCCAACCGCCCTCTATTGGAAGCGAGGCCGCGCCAAGCTGGAAATCGGTCTCGCCAAGGGCAAGAAGCTGCACGACAAGCGCGACACCGAGCGAGACCGCGACTGGCAGCGTGAAAAGGAACGCATCTTCAAGACACGGTGAATTTAAAAACAGACCGCGCTTGCCCCGGAACCAAACTCACCCTATATTGACCAACTCGTTACCAAAGGGGGCGACATGGCTTTCGACGTGGGTCGCAAAACCCGAGGTGCATGCCGAGGTGCGGGTTACCTCGTAAATCCATCCGCAAATTTATAGTTGCCAACGACGACAACTACGCTCTCGCTGCTTAACCCAGCGGGCCTCTGACCGTCTCTTGCCTATGGGCGGCGGATTCCAGGGGTAAAATCACATGGGATCGCGGTGACGGGAGTCCGGACCTAATCCGCTAAAACCTAACGGAATCGCCGACTGATCGCCCTGCCCTTCGGGCGGCGGAAGGTTAAAAATAATTGAGTGGGCTAAGCATGTAGTATCCAACGGCAGAGGGCTTGCGGACGCGGGTTCGATTCCCGCCGCCTCCACCAAATACCCTTCCAGCAACATCCAAGAACGACAAGGAACCCGCCTAAGTGCGGGTTTTTTCTTGTCTATTTGTCTTACAACGTCCAGCGAGATTCATTGACATCAACCTTCGCGTGGGGGCAGCATCGGGGGCAACCGCCGACATGCCAGATCAGATGCCCCCATTTCGCCGCCCTTCGGCCCGAAGGAGTTGCCCCACATGCCGCTCACCGACGCCAAGATCCGCAACGCCAAGCCAGCCGAGAAGGCCACCAAGCCCTTCGACGAGCGCGGCCTATACCTCGAAGTCTCCCCAGCCGGGGGCAAGTGGTGGCGGCTCAAGTATCGATCTGGGGGCAAGGAGAAGCGGCTATCCCTTGGCGTCTACCCCGAGGTGGGACTGAAGGAAGCCCGCGAGCGCCGCGAGGAGGCCCGCGCCCTGCTGGCCAATGGGATCGACCCGAGCGAGCACCGCAAGGCACAGAAGGGCCACCCAGCAGGACCAGGCCGCCAACAGTTTCGAAGTCATCGCCCGAGAGTGGTTCGCCAAGTACGAGGGCACATGGTCGGAGAGTCATGGCGTGCGGATCATCCGACGCCTGGAGCGCGACATCTTCCCGCAGATCGGCGCACGCCCCATCACCGCCGTCACCGCCCCCGAGCTGCTGGCGACCGTGCGCCGCATCGAGGACCGTGGCGCTCTGGAAACCGCCCATCGAGCGCTTCAAAACTGCGGGCAGATATTCCGGTATGCCGTCGCCACCGGACGCGCCGAGCGCGATCCGTCCGCCGATCTGCGTGGCGCCCTGCCGCCAGTGAGGGGAACGAACTTCGCCGCTGTCACCGACCCGCCCCGCGTCGCCGAGATCCTGCGCATGCTCGACGGCTACACCGGCACGCCGACCGTTCGAGCCGCTTTGCGCCTGGCGCCGCTGGTATTCGTGCGCCCTGGCGAGCTGCGAAAAGCCGAGTGGAAGGACATCGACCTCGATGCAGCCGAATGGCGTTACACGGTAACGAAGACCGACACCCAACATATCGTGCCGCTCTCGACCCAGGCCGTGGCGATCCTGCGCGAGCTAGAGCCCATCACCGGGCGCTGGCGCTATGTCTTCCCGTCTGCTCGTGGCGCCGATCGCCCGATGTCGGATAACGCGATCCTGGCGGCCATGCGTCGGCTGGGGATCCCCAAGGACGAGATGAGCGGGCATGGCTTCCGGGCGATGGCCCGAACCATTCTGGACGAGGTCCTCGGCTTCCGGCCCGACTTCATCGAGCACCAGCTGGCCCATGCTGTGAAGGATCCGAACGGTCGCGCCTACAACCGCACCGCCCACCTTCAGGTCCGCAAGGTGATGATGCAGGCGTGGAGCGATTACCTTGATGAGCTGAAGAAGGGCGAGCAGAGCAACGTCGTTCCACTCAAGGCGCAGCGCACCGCATAAACGAACAGGCCCCGAGACGGCACCACCCGTCGCGAGGCCCTGGCCTTCACCCAACCTAAGAGAGAGGTTCGGCAATGGCTGACGCCAAGTCTATCCCCGATGACCTGAAGAATCTGCCCGAGTATCCGCTCGATCGAGCCGTCAAATTATGGGCCTTGGTGTTTCGAGACATCGCACTCTACCCGACGACTGAAGAACAGAGGCAGTATCAGTCCGCATGGCGTGAAATCGCGCGGATTCTCAGAAGCACGGGAAAGGTTCAATGCAAAGAAACATCGGTCACACTGCCGCCACCCGAGCCGTCTCCCTTCGACCGCCGAGACGAATGCCACCGGACAAGAATTCAAAAAACGATACGAGAGTGGATCACCGGCCCCGACTTTGCGGCCTTGTTTGCAGAGAAGGGCCGACCTGGCGTGATTGGATTCGGCGATGAACCAACCCCTTCTGTCGGACAACTGGACAAGCCCTTGCGTGAGATCGAACGGCGCACCCTGCTGACCATCATCGAAGCCCTGGCGCAACACGCCAAGATCGACACCACCCACCACGAGGCAGCCGGTACCACCATTGCCAAGCTGACGGACGAGATCGGAGCCCATGTGGATTCCGGCACCATCGCCAGACACCTAAAGAAAATCCCAGACGCCATTGAGGCCCGCACGAAATAGCCCGCCGAATCCTCGCGAGGATCGCGGTAATCCTCATGAGGACATGACCTCGCCCATCCTCGCTACCGTCTCGCCATGTTCAACGACATAGCGAGGCAAACAGTGGCCACCAAGACCACCATCCCGCCCACAAAACGCATCATTCGCCTACCTGAAGTTGTGGAGCGCTGCGGCCTGTCGAGATCGAGCGTCTACAACCTGATGGCGGCCGACCGGTTTCCCCGGTCCATCAAGCTCTCCGAGCGGGCCGTCGGCTGGCGCGAATCCGATATCGACAACTGGCTGGTCGGGCGCCAGCGCGTGGCCTGAGGAGCGGAAGATGAGCCGTCGATCGGAAGAACGGCGCGCCGCTCGGCGCGCGAAGCAGTCCCGGCGCTGGGGCGATTTAGGATCCAGACATGGAAACGCCCCGGCGAAAGTGCTCCACCAGGGCGTTGCAAAGAATTCGGATTCGGGCTTATCGTGTAAATGCGATGGCCAACCCTCTTTGACGGGAGGGCGCCGTCCCGGGGTGTTGACGCACCCCGAGTAAACTCCGATCCGACCGGAGACCGACGCGAGACGAAGTATATCAAGGCCCCCGTGCGCCCGCATGGCTGGCTGTCCGCGTTTGCCTGCCCGTTGGGTCGGTTATCTCGAATCTGAGAGGTATCCGACACCATGAAACCGACATCATCCTTCACCGATCCGCGCGTCATCCTCACCCGCCCTGGAGATCCGCGCCTCGCTCGTTACTACCACCCGCAAGCTGTTGGTGTGGAGCAATCCGCCGACGGTCCGACCTTCATCGTCGTCGGCCATGGCCGGCCGCTCATCGACGAGCGTGGCACCACCGAACTCTCCATTCCCCTGACCGCCGACGAGCTGGCGCTCGTGCGCCACGCCGCCGGCGACGACATCGAGGGATGGATCTCGCGCGCGATTCGCGAGGGACTAGCCGAGCTCTTCAATGGCGAGCCCGACCAAACCGAGGTGCTTCGACGCGTTCAAACGCTCGCCGACACCTGGACCAGTGGCGTCATCGACGAACGGCTGTGGGAGGCCGTCAGCCTTGCCATGGCCCGCACCGGCTGCCCCGAGCTGGACGACCAGGAGGACGACTCCTGATGACCGACACCGCCCCCGACAAAGGGGCGGCTTCGGCCGCCCCAACGTCTCCGCCTCAGAAACCCGCCTCGCCCTGGACACCCCTCGGCGATTCCGGGCTTGATGTTCGCGAGACCAAGACCCCAGGAGCCTGGCACCTTCGGTTTGCTGACGGCTCGCTGATTCGCGTCAAGCGTGACGGAGCCGGAAACTTCCTCGACTCGAAGACCGGAACCGTTTGGGATCGTGATGGCGTGTGCCATGAGCCGCCGAACGTTCTCGATAATTTGCCCCCGTTGGGCGATGAGCTGGCCGAAGGCTGGACACCCGAACGCGTCGACGAACAAGCCCGATGGGGCGAATCCGCTTCACCCTATACAAATTCCCAGGGAACCGGGGGAACCGAGGGAACCTCCAGCAATGGCGCGGGCTCCAGCGGTTCCCCCGGCGAAAATGCCCAGGGAACCGAGGGAACCGTCAAGACGAAACCGGCTGTCGATCGTCCGGGTTTCTCGGTCCAAGCGGGCTGGACGGGGTACGGCAAGCCGGGCACCTACTGGCACGGTCTCAAGGACGACAAGGACGTCGATCAGTGGGTCTGCTCCCCGCTATGGGCGGATGCCATGGCGCACGGCGAACGCGACGCCGACTATGGGTTGTTGCTGCGCTTTCGTAACGCCAGTGGGCGCGAGCGTGAATGGACGATGCCCATGCACATGCTCAAGGGATCGGGGGAGGAACTGCGAGGGGAGCTGTTGAGCCTTGGCGTTCGCATCGATCCCGCATCCCATCGGTTGCTCAACGCCTACCTAATGGGTCGCTATCCCAAGCGGCGCATCCTGGCCGCGACCTGCACCGGCTGGCAGTCCGAGGGAACCGTGTTCGTGCTGCCGAACCGCATCGTCGGCACCGGGGACGTGCGCTATCAGAGCGAGCAGGCCGACCACGATGAATTCACCCAGATCGGAACGCTTGAGGGCTGGCGCTCGGAGATCGCGGCACGCTGCGCCCGAAACCCGATGCTTCAACTCGCCGTCTCGGCTGCGCTGGCCGGTCCCCTACTGGCCAAGGTCCACCGCACCGGCTGCGGGTTTCACTTCGTCGGCGATTCCTCGACCGGCAAAAGTACAACCCTGAGCGTCGGCGCTTCCTGCTGGGGCGGTCCCGGTTTCATTCGCACCTGGCGAGCCACTGGAAACGGGCTCGAAGGCATCGCCGCCGCGCTGAACGATACCGCCCTGATCCTCGACGAGATCAGCGAGGCCGACCCACGCGAGATCGGTTCGATCATTTACGCCATCGGCAACGGCACCGGCAAGAGCCGAGCCGCCCGCACCGGCAAGGCACGCGAGGTGCGGCGCTGGCGTGTCGTGCTGTTGTCTTCGGGGGAACGGACCTTGGCCGCGACCATGGCCGAAGGCGGGAAGCGGACCAAGGCCGGACAGGAGGCGCGATTGCTCGACATCCCGTGCGCGCGAGCCCATGGCGTTTTCGACGATCTGCATGGACTGGCGAGCGGTCGCGCGTTCTCGGATGCGCTGCGGACCAGCACCAGCCGCCACTATGGGCATGCAGGCCCCGCATTCGTTGAGCGGCTGATCGCGGACCAACGCGACTATGGGGAGACCCTGGCCCAAATCATCACCCTGGACGCTTTCGCGGTCGAGAACGGCTTGGAAGGTCGCGCGGCCAATGCCTTTGCGCTGGTCGCCCTGGCCGGGGAGCTGGCGATTGAATGGGGCATCTTGCCGTGGTCGGAAGGCGCGGCGCTGGACGCGGCGAGCATCGCCTATCGCGCTTGGCGCGAGCATCGTGGCAAAGGCCAGACCGAGACCCGCCAGATTCTCCAGGCCGTTGCGGACTTCATCGCACGGCATGGCGACGCCCGATTCTCCCCGCTGCGTCCTATTGAGGACGAGCATGCGCCGATCGTTCGGGACCGCGCGGGCTGGTGGAAAGAAGACCCTACCGGCAAGGGGCGCACCTATCTATTCACGCCTGCCGGACTGCGGGAGGCGTCCGAGGGATTCGACTTGCGGCGCGTTTTGGACGCTCTGGACGCGAGCGGCTGGATTGCCGAGCACGACGACGGCAAGCGGTCCAAGAAGACCAAGGCGCAAGGCCGCGCTCAAAACCTGTACGCGATTGCACCCAAGGAGGGCGACCAGTGAGCCTAGCCACCCTCTTGCAACAGCGGCGCGCCCTGTCGGTTCCCCCGGTTCCCCCAGGGAATCCGCCCCAGGGAACCGAGAAAACCCTTATTGAACAAGGTGGTTCCCCGAGTTCCCCGAGTTCCCCCGGAAAACATAAAGAGGTAGGGGGAACGGGATTACAGAACGCGCCAGCCATCGGCGAACCTATCCCGGAAAACGGGGATCCTCAACGGCGGACTATTCAAATCAACGATTCTGAGGGAACCAGGGAACCTCAGTCGGCCGCCAACGATAGCGATGCCCGCTTTCTCGACACCGACCGGCGCCAGTGCTCCGACTGCCTCGCGCTGGAGTATGACGGCCAGTGTGCGGCCGCCCGTCGCCGCGAGCTGCCCCAGCATGCCCCATGGTTCGCGCCCGATCCCGAGACCCCGCGCCGCTGCATCGGCTACCGACCTGGCCCGGACGATCCCGACCAGCGCCTCGGCCGCGAGCGTTGGCCGAATCTCTATCGGCGTTTGTCGTCACTGACGTAATAAGGAGCAAGCCGCATGAGCCGCCTGGTTCGCTGCGAAGACTGCCACAACCTGATCGGCGCTAAGACGGCCTGCCGGCCGACCTGCGCGCTAGGGCTACATACCCGGTCTAGGTACGCCCGTCGCCGTTGCGAGGGCTTTCGCTGGGCGACGTGGATCCTCCCGTCCCATGGCTTCGTCGTACAGGAAGGCCACCCGCTCAGACTCTATGACGGCCAGCGATGGATCGAGGTCGAGCGTCCCCGCTTCATGGCGCCAAACGTCGGGAGGTCGTTTCATTGAGCCAGCAGACCACCACCCCGAAGAAACGCGGACGTCCCGCCACCGGCCAGGCGCTGAGCGGCGCCGAGCGCCAGCGTCGGTACCGCGAGCGGAAGAAGGCCCGGGATCGCGTCACCTGTGACGAAAAACCCAGCAACCCCGAGCACCAGCGGTTGTTCACCATCCCCGAGCCCCAGGTCAGCCAATCGACCGCGATCAGCGTCCGCACCCTGCCCGAACAGCAGGCGGTAACCGGAGACCACGAGGTCGACGCCTGTCTGTGGTTACGCGAGGTGTGCAAGACCGCAACGGATCCCGCCGTCTTGGAGTTGGCCCTGGAGGCCGCCCAGCGGATCGAGGCACCCGCCAAGGAGATCGAGGACCGCTACGCGGCATGGATGCGTCGGCAACCCGGCGTCCATCCACTGCAAGTCGCCTTCGCGAGTTTCAACATGGCCGACATCGCTCATCAGGTCGAACGTGCCCGGGAGCGGATCGCCGTCTATGCCGAGGGGCTGGCCGTCTTCGGGAGCTATGCGGCCGCGATGCGCGAGACGCCGGCCGAGCGCATGGTGTTCGACACCATCGGCCCGTTGCCGGATGGCGGCGTCTGGACCCTGGGCAAGGACGTCCTGGGCGAACTCTTCGCCCGCTCGGTCAATCCGGTGACCCTGACCGAAGTGGCCGCCGAGCTGCGCTACTGGCGTTGGCTCGGGCACGTACGCTGGCGCATGAGCGAGACCGCCGATCCTGACGGATACGGGGCCGACGAGGATGAGCGCATCTCGGCACGGCGCTACTTCGTCGAGGGATTTTTGACCGAGCTGGCACCCCTGGACCGCGTGGAGGCCCTGCACCTGGCGGATGCGCTCGCGGATGGGTTGGTCGATCTCCAGTCGACCGACGACGGAGCGCGCCAAGCCAAGATCCTCGATCACCTGTTGCGGACGCTGCCGGGAAGCGATCGGGAGCGTTCCGCCAATGGTTGAGGCCGACCCGACGATGCCGAGTGGATGGGACCCTGGCCCTACCGGTCGAACCACGGGGCGCGACAGCGCGGGTTTCGACAAGGTTTCACCCCTCTTAGGGTGCTCGACAGCAGATGAAAACAAGCATTGACCGTGCCAGCGACCCCATGGAGACCAAATCAATGACCCAGCGAGCGAATCCGCGCCAGCGCCTGCAACAGGTTGCCGAGCTGGTCGGCGAGCAGGGCCGCGCGGATCTGGCGCGCTGGTTCGAGGCCGGGGTGCAGGACTTCCTCAGCGGGCGCGGCTGAAGACGGTGCCGGAGGCCAGCCAGGAGGAGCTGCTGGCCCGGCCGCCAGACGCAGGGCACCGGCCCGCCTCAGCAATGGGACGGGCTTTTTCATGCCCGAGCGGCTGGCCCCTGCCGAGGTCTCCCGTGGACCGCGCAAGGCCAGGCTGGGACGTTACGGTAGGCGGAGTATTAAGCGAGGTCGGACTTTCTGAAGAACGCGGCTTGCAGTCAGATTAGATCGGATCCTTTGTGGCGTGAGAGCGCGGGGAAGCTGTCACTTAGGATCCCGATAACGCCCAAAGCAGCGGCGCGCGTTAGCGCGTCCAGCCCGCAGGGCGATGCTGCCTTTGCTTGTTATGTGTTTAATATTTACGACCCCACGCTTCATTTTCTTGTTGTTCACTATACCCACCGACTAAACAATATAGCCACCGATGGACAAGCCTTCCCAACCCAGCACCGATGCCCCCACCTACAATTAGGAACCAAATTTCTCCATCGGGACCTTGGGCGCTGAGGTCTATTCCGTGATAGACGCGAAATATGTACATAGGGCCAAGAAAGCATAGAAACAGTGCAGCTAATGAAACTGTGCCTGCTATTATTTTAAAAAGTACTTTCCTCAACTAAAACTCTTCTACCTGCTTGAGTGACACATAACGCCAAGCCTAAGCCGGTGCGCCGGCAGGTCTTGGCAGAATGATCTGCGGCGCCAGCGCGTGCTCGGCTTTAGGCAAGTGTTAGGTTTCTTATTCGTTTATTTCAGGGAAACGCATGGCTATTTGCATAGGTTGTTTATTGTAGAAATGAGCGACCTTTTCTCTTAGCTCTTCCATTGTTTCGCAAGTTTTTGCTATGCCAATTACCTGGTGTATATGTGTGATGAGAGCGTTTAGCCCAACATCTTCAGTAAGCCACTGATGGTAGTTCTGTCCATGGCGGGGAGGTGGCTTATTTGCTTTCAGGTGCGCTGCTATGTCTGGGTCTAATGCGTCATAGATCAGCTCTAAGACAAGCTTCCCCCACCACTTCGGGCGTGAATGCAACTTACCTTTCCATTTCGACAAGCGGCCAAATTCTTCCCACAGAGCGTCAGGAAATGTTTTCTCCCACTCTCTCAATTCATCAGCGATGAAAGCTCGCAACTTGATTTGGAGCGCATCTTCTTCTCTTTCTTTTTGATAACCTGTCGCCTCATCAATGAGCGCAATTAACCCGACTTTTGCGCATGATGAAAGAAGAATACTGCAACGGATCGCTATATCTCTTTGGCGGTCTGTCATTAGTGCGCCAGACGCAAGAGCAGACACATATGCTTGACAAATATCTAGAAAGCGCTCGGCAGGAATGCCGCGGCCCTTTAATTGGGTTCCTGGGATGTTGAAATCAATGGTTTCTCCAAGGATCATGTCTTTGTTTATAAAGGGTTTTAGGGCTTGTACGCCTAGATATTCTCCAAGGTTACCGCCAGCCTTTTCTGCGATAGCCTTGACTGTAGCGCCAAGGCTGATAACACGCTCTTTCGTGTCTAGAACATAACAGTCGACAACTGTAGCCCCAAGATGAAGCTCACCTGGGTACTTGGCAAAAGGAGATTCTGGAAACGATGTATCATCAGCCATCTGCAAAATATCCTCTTTGCGCGACTTGATGAGAAACCTAACGCCATGCTCAGCCGAGCCGGTTGAGCGAGAGCGAAACCGGCTTCGGCTGGAGCACTGTGTTAGGCGATTTGATGGATCAGATTCGGTCTTGTGAATTGAACAAAACCCGGCCTTTTTGATTTTTACGCTACCAATGAATAGCACTATCGAAGTGCGGCTTTGCTCGATTAGTAAGCTTTGGAAGCATCAACCACATGACGCCAGCAGCTTTTCCGATCTTTTCCATTGCTTCGATTTCGTCATTAAAATGCCCGAAAAGGGGATTATTTTTGAATAATTCGACAGATCCGCCACGCCGAGCAACGTCAGACGAACAAAAAAGAATTAAGCCAAGCAGAAGATGCGAAGCATAGAACAGCACAAACTCGGTTGCTGATCCGGGGGATCGAGGAATCATACTGTCTTCGCTATCGTCGCTCGCTGAAAGGACATCCTTGCGGAAAGGGATTTCAAATCCCATGATGCTTGGATGGATGGACGGCCCAACAACTTTATCAAGATGATCCTTGTAGTTATCTGCGACTAAGGGGCAAAGGATAATATCCTTGCCTTTGAAGTCTCTTAAGAACTTCTCGGTCTTTCCTTTGCTAATGTACCGATGCCAAAATTCATTAGCAGCCTTGTGTGAACTCGTTTTCGCAAACTCCTGCAAAAACTCCTCGTCAACGCACAATCTCGCCATAACGAGACATTGCTCACGAAAAACGCGAAGATTTTGACGTGCAGGACCATCAAGACCTTGCGCCTCAAGAATTCGAATAGCTGTAGCGGTTTGCTTAATTGAATATATCGCTACGGAAATAGCAAAATTAGCAGGGTTTCTCGCCATGCCAAACCATGATTGCAAGTACAATATATTGACTAAGTAGATACTTTCGTCCAAGAATCGGAATAATCCCTCATTGTCTCCCGGGGGGATTCTTCCAAGCTCATCTTCAAGCAAGGATTCGGTTAGGGATTCTAATGAGAATGGGATGCCGAATTCCTGATAGCTTACTTGAATGAGAGCGGCAGCACGGCGCTTTGGGTATCGCGGCTCAGTAGCCATAAGCACACCATTGCTCTTGGTTTTGGCGCAAATAAATAGAACTCACTTGTAACGCGGTTATTCGCCTTGCCAGATACACGCTCCGAAATGGCATACAGGATATGGCTTGCTCTTCCGGTGCCTAACAGTTGATTAGACAGAAACCATAAATAGAGTACTAGACCGATTCTCTAATTTCTGTACTAGACAGATTCTGTCTATCTCCCACCCCGTGTTACCCTCCCCCGTCCGCTCGGCTCAGCTACACGCCGTGAATCCCGCGCCAACACAGCTTCTCGCCGTCTCATGCCATCTATTCGGGACAACAATCACGGTATGGTCTGCCGTACTAGACAGAAACCGGATCCCCGATCCGACGCCTTCCGGTGCAGTGCTGATAGGACCGGCGGACACGGCTTGATCTTAAGCCCGGACCTTGAGCGGGGCAATTAGAGGTTCATGGCTGAGATCTCTGGTGGCGGTGGCGGTCTATGCAACTTGTGACTCGGGCCAGCGTCGGCTGTCCTGTCAACTGCGGACTCCGATCGACCAAGCTCCACTTTCCGCACCTGGGACGCAAGAGACACTGGATTGAGCAAACAAAACACCGGACGCTATTTGCCATTGTCCGCCAACACACTCTGTCTATCCAGATCCTGATGAATCGATAGTGCTACCGCTCTTGACATGGATCATTCAGGCATTCGCGGCCCCTTCTGCTCCTGCCGGACCCAAGTCATCGAAAGTGACCGGCATGGTGACCGCCGGTGACCCTCAAAAAAGGCCGCTGCCAGAGAGCCCCAGTCACATGGGGGCAATCCTTGCCAATGCCGTCACTGACGTAAATAGAGGCTGCCGCATGAATACCCGTGCCATTCACGACGATCAGGAAATCATGCGTCTCGCCGAACGCGACGGCTGCGCCATGACGCTCCACGCCCGTCTCGCACGGGGGGACGGGCGCTAGCCTGCCGTCATCACCGAGCGCCGCGTCTATCTGATCCACGCGGTTCGAGGCGACTCTGGGTATTCCTGCTTTGAGGTCGCCAACCAGCTGGATATGCCCGCGCTGCTGATCCGCCTGGCGCCTGTGCTCGGACCGATCGAGCGCGTTGGCCTGGAGCACCACGACAACGACCCGCGCCAGCGAGGGAGACGGCATTGATTTCTGGAATGAGACCCACGGGTTCGTTGCGCTCGAAAAATCGCATACACAACAGGCGGTTCAGGTCCTTGCCTGGATTCCGGTGGTGGCGAGACACCAACAACAACCTATGGGCGGCCGAGAAATACCGGAGCACCGAGCCGCGAACCTGCGGGCTAGAGTTATCCCCAGAAAGGACCCGCGAACCGTCCGGGCGCCCCGTACAGCCTGCCACCCGAGCACCCGACCCGAACCCTTGCCCACCTGTCAGGGTGAGCCGTGCGGGCTTCCCATCCGCCCGCTTTACGTTATGCTGACGATATATATAAACCGTCAGGATAACGATATGGCCAGATCGAAGCAGTGGACCGAGGAGGATGCTCGCTTCGCCCGTGAATGGCTCGGGCGCACCGACATCAAGGTGGAGTCGATCCAGGACGCAGAGCCCGATGTGCTCGCCCAGCACCTCAAGGACAGGCTGACCGTCTCCGACTGGACCCGGATGCTTGGGGCGATCCGCCAACGCAAGCACCAGGCTGCGAGCGATACCGTCAGGATCACGAAAAGCGAACTTGACCGGCTGCGCTCTGAGGCACAATCAAAACGTCAGCATAACGGTATCGACAAGGACGCCGAGATCAAGCGGCTTCGAGATGAAACCACCGAGCAGGCTGGCGTCATCGAGCGGCTACGACGCGAACGCGACATCCTCACCGGACGCGTGAACAAGCTCGATGGTGCCGAGGCGACCCTCGACCGGCTGCGGGCTGACCTTGCGGCTCGCGATGCCGAGATCCAGCGGCTCAAGGCCGAGGTCGCCCTGGCACACGGACAGGTGGCAGCGGTTCGCGCGCACGAGTCTGGCTACCGCGAGCAGATCAGTCGGCTCGAATCCCGTCCGGGCCAGATCGAGCGTTCGGCAAATCGTCAGTCTGACGAAAACGTCGAGAACCTGTCCGACCGGGACTGTAGAATTCTGGAGCTGCACCAGGCCGGGCAGACCAAGCGAGGGATTGCCCGCGAACTGGGGATCAGTGACGGGACCGTGAGGAACGTCCTCGGCCGACTGAGGAACGATTAAACGTCACTGTTACGGAATTCAGCTATGCCATTGCCTCCCACCGTCAAAAGCATCATCAATGAGCACGCCGCCTACACAGCGCGCCAGCGTGGAAGCAATCCGACTCCGGTCCCGGCCAACGAGACATGCGGCGCCAAGACCCGCAAAGGCACACCTTGTAAGCGGCGAGACATCTACTCGAACGAGCGCTGTTGGCTGCACGGTGGAGGTTCGACAGGACCGCGAACCGCCGAGGGCAAGGCGCGATCGGCGCTTAATGGTCGGCTTGGTGGGAGGCCAAGAAAGCGAAGCCCATGAAGGGTAGAGAAAAGTCCAGAATCCGGCGCGAGTTCGCCCCTCAGAGGTTGGCAGCCCAACCCCAGAGGTAGGCCGTTGAAGCTAGCCTCTGAGCATTGCATCCAGGTCCGCCCGGAACCGGCCCATGCGGGTATGTTGTCTTTGGACGTTATGAGACCCTGCCAGACAACAAGGGTATCCGGCGCCATTTGGGGGCAACTTTGGGGGCAGCACGATGAACGACTCCAGAAATATTCTTTTATATACAGCATATTGAGCGCCAAGTTCGGTAGACGCCGCCCCCTTACTAGAGCCATCCAAGAACGACAAGGAACCCGCCTCAGTGCGGGTTTTTTATTGCCGACTCTAGACCGACGCACTCGCCCGAACGACGCAAGAAACCTTCTGTGTACTAACGTCTGCTTTGCTTCGCCAGGCTTCACCTCACTTTCGGTCGGCATTATGCCGCTTGGCAAGGTGTCCGTTTTCATTGAACCACTACATCCCTGACCTGTATCGAGGGAAGGCTCGGCGCATACCGAAACGCCGGACACCCTCGTCGTGATCAGGTGCGAATCGAGGTCCTCAATCCTCAAGCGACAGAAGCACAGCTTGCCGCACGCCTTGAACCTACGATGCGCCTGCGGCTATTGCCACCACAAATCAAAACGGATCCCGTTGGCTATATCGCCAGCGATCAAATCTTGATATTCGGGTGACCGAGAAAAAGCAATCAGGACATCGGAACGGTCCAGTAAGCCGGCATCCAAAGCACCCACCCACGCGTCATAGCCTGACGCTTCGGCAGATCGGTTTAAGAAGTTTTCATAGAGTTGTTCCACGTAGCTTCCATTGGTAAGCGGTGGCCCATAGTGCGTCTTGAACTCAGGGCTGGCGAGAAAGCGATCGGCAACAGACTGCAAGCTGAAGCCATTATCCAGAGCGTTGATCCAGTCGCCCAGCCCAGCCGCATCAGGGGCACGCCCAAAAACGCCATACAGGCTGTACGCAAATCCTGCGTGCCCTTCGATGTCAAGCGCCAGGGTCGTGTCGGTGTAGATCAGGCGTTCTACGTCAAACAAGTTGTCATCCGCATCCCGCAATGGCACTAAATCCTGGGAGGAGAATTCAGCCAGATTCCCAGATCGCACATACTGGTCAAATGCCCCCGAAAAACTGACCCTGTCGATCTGCGCCGAACCCGTGATCTGATCGTCTGTCACTCGCGAATACGTCGATGGCTGTACTTCGGTTAAGTGGATTTCATAGATTGGGCTCACCTCGAACGAGCTGTAGAAGATCTTTCCGTCCGGATCGATGTACTGATTGATTTTATGCCCAGTGCTCGTGTCCTCGACGGCCAGCCCCTGATCGACCCCGATGGGCTGTCCAGTGATTGCGTGGTGCACGACCTGGCCATCGACTTCAACGTATGAGACAAAGGAGGCTGCAGTAAAATCATGCGTGATATCGACCGTCTGGTCCGAGCTGGGCACCGTGAAGGGTCCGGGAGGATTGTTGTCTGGATCGTTGCCGGGACCGCCGGGATTGTAGACTGGTGAATAGCCATCGCCTGAAGGCATCCGAACCGACTGAAGGCGCTCGATCGCAGCCAAATCGCCACTCAAAATGATGTCGTACTGGTTGTCATGGTCTTCGATGTAGGCCGCATTGTATGAATCCTGAACCAATCCGGTATCGGCGATGCCGAGAATACGGACCGCGCCAAACCCGCTGATGACATAGTCGACCCCTGTTTCCAGCAGCAGCAGTTCGTGACCACCCTGGTCAAGCGCCGTCAACTGAAAGAAACGAGAAAAGTCATCCGGCGAGATGCTAGCGATGCCGTCTGGGGAAAACCCAGCGCTGGTGTAGATCCGCAAGCGATACATCGCTTGATCTCCATACAGGTCGGCCCCGCTATTGGCCGTCGAACTACCTTGCCAAGCCGGACTGCCCTCGCCGAGATCAGAAAACGCATTGAGCTTGGCCGCCAGGATGCGCGGACCATTGCCCTCAACGTAAGGATTTTGGCTTTCGACGCTCAATCCGACTGCTGAGATCAATCCCGTGTCGGTCACAAAGCACAAGGGCGACCCGTCATCCACGATGCTGACAGTGACCGGGTAACGCGCACCCGGTTCTCCCGGAGCGATACGGTTGCCCCATTCGCCCGAGATGACGACGGTCTGCCGTTCGTTGAACTCAAGGTTTGGCAGAAAGCTCGCGGTAATTGGCGTGACAACCTCGCCAGTGTTCAGCGTGACCAGGAAGTCTTCCGGGTTGACTGTCTCGCCCAAGACCGGATGGCTGAAAACCACTGGGATCGTATCGGCCAGCAATGCCGGAACGCCGTACACCGATAAAAATGCGGCTGGGCCAACGGCGGAGTAGTACGCGCGCGTGGCAGCACCGAGCGCGGGATCGAGCGCCTCCCAGGCGACGTTGAACTGGTACGCAGCTGACTGTGCCGTCGCGTCCGCGCCCACCAAGCCGGGCACACCCATGTATCCGTCAAAGCCAAAGTTGGCGGTCAGGATCTGAGGCCGCTTCGCAAAAAAATCCGCCGACAGCGTCAGGTCGACGTTCAAGCTGTCCGACGTACCCGATGCCTCGGCCTCAACCGCACTGACGTAATCCAACAAAGGCTGAGCCAAATCTGTGTAGATAATCATGGATATGATTTCCTCTTCATGCGGTTTTGCCTACACCCTCTGAGGTTCACTCAGTTTTTTCTTCCAAGAAAAGGAGGCATGCCAAACCCCGCCTAGACCGGAATGCGTAATTGCTCCTCCTCTGGATCGAGTGTCGATCTCGTCCACAGGCGGCCGGCGACCGCAAACGGATCGTGGTTAATGGTGTTTGCAAAGTCGCTCAAGCGCGCGCGGTCAATTCCTCGACGCTCGCGTGACAGTGGTAGGTGACGCCCTCGCGCAACCACCGCCACAGCGCTTCGACCGGCATGAAGTCTGGGGAGATTCTTGTCTGGATATCGCCCAAGGAGAGCCCCCCCGACATTCAGCCTTCCAAGAACGACCTACACGTTCAGTCTGACTCAACAGGTTGATCTATCCGATGCACAGGCTGTGCGCGTAGTCTAAGGGACCGCCCACTAACTATTTCCCGATTTATTTGGCCTGATGGTGTAGTTTAGATTGGGGCAGAGGCGTCGCCGTCGCATGTTCAGTGCCGCCATGTCTTGCGAGCTGACTTTGATCCCTTTGGCGTACACCATCGTATCGAGAACGGCTTTGATCTGTAGCCCCTTCGTGGTGGTTGTGCCACGGATGAGTGCCAGCATCGTGTCGAGCGAACGCAGCGGATGGCCGGCCCAATTGCGGCTGATCTGACTGAACAGGCGATGTTCGATGGGGTTCCATTTGGAGGCGCCGCTGGGGTAATGGCAGACGGTGACGCTCAGGCCGGTCTCGTTGGCGAGACGTTGGAGTTCACACTTCCACAGACGCGGACGATATCCATTGCAGCCGCCGGCGTCGGCCTCGATCAGCAGATGCTCAGCATGCGGATAGCGTGCGCGCCCCAGTTGCTCCCACCAGTGGCGAATCGAGGTGACGGCGAACGCGGCGGTGGTGG